>NZ_BAABIM010000001.1:0-1028651 GCF_039542785.1 Nocardioides nanhaiensis | reverse complement strand
CTGTGCAGCGCAAGCTCTACCCGAACGTCGACTTCTACTCCGGCCTGATCTACGAGGCCTTCCAGTTCCCGCCGGAGATGTTCACCGTCCTGTTCGCGATCGGCCGCACCCCGGGCTGGCTGGCCCAGTGGTCGGAGCTCGTGCAGGACAAGGAGCAGAAGATCGCCCGCCCCAAGCAGATCTACACCGGCGACCGCACCCTCGACTTCACCCCGGCCGCCCAGCGTTGGGCCTGACCGGGTCGTCGACCTGAACCAGCACTCCTCCCCGAGCCCTGCCGCACACGCGGCGGGGCTCGGTGTCGTCTGGGACCTCGGCAACGTGCTGGTCGACTGGCAGCCCCTGCACGCGGTGGCCGCCGGCGTCGGTGAGGCCGAGGCCCGGCGGTTCCTGGCCGCCGACGACTTCGACTTCCGCGCCTGGAACCACGGCCCGGACTCCGGCCTGGGCTGGGAGGAGGCCGAGGCGGCGGTGCGGCGCGACCACCCGCACTGGCTCGAGCACGCGCTGGCCTACCGACGCCACTTCGGCCTCTCCCTCACCGGCGAGGTGCCCGGCACGGTTGACGTCGTCCGCCGCCTCCACGCCGCGGGCGTGCCGATGGTGGGGCTCACCAACTGGTCCGCCGAGCTGTACCCCCAGGCCCCGCCGCGGTTCCCGGTGCTGGGGCTGCTGCGCGACGTCGTCGTCTCGGGCGTGGAGGGCATCGCCAAGCCCGACCCCCGCATCTACCGGATCGCGGCCGAGCGGATCGGCCTGCCGATGGAGCGCCTGGTCTTCGTCGACGACCGTGCCGACAACGTCGAGGCGGCCGAGGCGCTCGGCATGCACGGCGCCGTGTTCACCGACGCCGATGCGCTGGTCGAGCGGCTGCGGACCCTCGGCCTCCCGGCCTGAGCACGCCCCCCGTGCCGAGCGATGTCGAGGTGCGCCTGGTCGAGCGCCCCGGCGCGGACCTCCGGACGCTCCGTGCGGCCGTGCACGCGGTCGCGGGCGAGCACCTCGGTGTGCTGGGCCGCCTGTGCCCGCACTGCGCCGCGACCACCCACGGTCGCCCGCGCGCACCGGGCGTGCACGTGAGCCTCGCCTACGCCCCCGGGCTGGCTGTGCTCGCCTCGTCGCCGACGACGCCGCTGGGCGTCGACGTCGAGCGCAGCGACGTCGCCCCTCCCCCACCCTTCACCCCGTCCTCCTGGACGGCGGTCGAGGCGGTGCTCAAGCTGACCGGCGAGGGCCTGCGCCGCGACCCCGCCACCGTGCGCCCGCACGACGAGGCGCGACTGCTGCCGCTCGACCTGCCGCCCGGGTTCACCGGCTGGCTGGCCCTCCCCCAACGGTGATCGGCCAGCACCAGCACCCCACCCACCGGTGACACCGCTACTCGATCACCGGTTGCTCACTCGGGGAAGGGGGGCAGCTCGGTCTCGTGGAGCCACGGGTGCAGCAGCTCCTCGACGTCGAGAGCAGTGCTCTGCGAGGCGTGGGCGAGGAACTGCTCGGTGGTCACGGAGCCGTCGCGGTGCTCGGCCACCCAGCTGCGGAGCAGGTCGAAGAACGGCTCGTCGCCGGCCTCGACGCGCAGCGTGTGCAGGGCGAGGGCGCCGCGCTTGTAGACGCGGTCGTCGAACATCAGCTCCGGGCCGGGGTCGGTGAGCAGGAGGTCCTGCGGCTTCTCCTCGAGCCCCTCCCACTTGCGTCGTGCGCGCTGCTCGGTGCTCGCCTGGCCGGACTCCTCCGACCACAGCCACTCGCTGTAGCAGGCGAACCCCTCGTGCAACCAGATGTCGCGCCAGTGCCGCAGCGTGACGGCGTTGCCGAACCACTGGTGCGCCAGCTCGTGGGCCACCAGCCGGGTGGCGTCCCAGTCACCGCGCACCAGGTTGCGGCCGAACGTGGAGAGCGACTGGGACTCCAGGGGGATCTCGAGGTCGTCGCCGGTCACCACCACGCCGTAGGCCGGGAAGGGGTAGGGGCCGAAGAGCCGCTCGAAGGTCTCGACCATCTCCACCTGGCGCCCGAACGCGGCCTCGTGCGCCTCGACGTCGAGGTCGTCGGGGGCGAAGACCCGGACGGGAACCCCGCTCCCGGTGCGCTGGGTGCCCCAGTTGCGGTAGCGCCCGACCTGCACCGTGGCCAGGTAGGTGGCCATCGGGGCCTCCTGCTCGAAGGCCCAGGTGACGGTGGAGCCGCTGCGGGTGCGTGAGGCGAGCACGCCGTTGGCGACCACGTGGTAGCCGGTGGGTGCGGTGACGGCGATCCGGTAGGAGGCCTTGTCGTCGGGCCGGTCGTTGCACGGGAACCAGGTCGGCGCGCCGTGCGGCTGGCCCGCCACGATGACGCCGTCCGTGAGCTCCTCCCAGCCGGCCTCGCCGAGGTGTCGCGCGGCCAGGGGTCGCGGTCTCCCGGAGTAGCGCACGGTGAGGGTGAGGGTGGTGCCGGCGTCCACCTCGTCGGCGAGGTCGAGCAGCAGCCGGTGCGAGCGGGTCGACCACCGCTTCAGGCCGGCGCCGTCGAGCCGCACCTTGGCCACCTCGAGCCGCGCCAGGTCGAGCACGAGCCGACGGGTGGGCTCCAGCACCTCCACCTGCAGCTCGGCCAGTCCGTCCAGACGGTTGCTCTCGACCGCGTAGCCCAGCGCCAGGTCGTAGTGGCGCACCGAGAAGCACGGGTCGCCGTGGCCCGGCAGGTAGCCGTCGGCGGTCGGCAGGCTCACCACGAGTCGTGCCAGGGGCCGATGGGGTTGCCGATCCAGACCGTCTTGTCGGGCACGGACTCGCCCCTCATCACCAACGACACCGGACCGACCGTAGCGTGACGCCCCACGCTGGCCGCGGGCAGGATCACCGAGTTGGGCCCCAGGGTGGCGCCGCGGCGCAGCCGCACGGTGTCGGTGGCCAGCAGCCGGTCGTGGAAGAGGTGCGTCTGCACCACGCTGCCCTGGTTGACGGTGACGCCGTCGCCGAGCTCCACCAGGTCGGCCTCGGGCAGCCAGTAGGTCTCGCACCACACGCCCCGTCCCACCTGGGAGCCCATCGAGCGGAACCACACCGAGAGCAGCGGGGTGCCCGTCGCCAGGCGGGCGAACCAGGGGGCGGCGAGCACCTCCACGAAGGTGTCGGCCAGCTCGTTGCGCCACACGAACGAGCTCCACAACGGGTGCGTGCCCCTGCGGATCCGCCCGACGAGCAGCCACTTGGCACCGCTCGCCACGGCGGCGGCCAGCACCCCGCCCGCCACCAGCAGCAGACCCAGCACGACGACGCCGAGCAGCACCCCGAGCACTCCACCGACTGCCTCGAGCACAGCCAGTGCCGTCACGGCCACGGCCAGGTGCAGCAGCACCGCGACCGCCACCGGTACCAGACGCGCGGCCTCCCACAGCGCCCGCGCGACCTTCAGCCGGCGCGGCGGGGCGTAGGTGCGCTCGTCGGAGGAGCTCTGCGCCGAGCGACGCAACGGTGCCGGCGGGCTGCCCAGCCACGACTCCCCCGCACGCGCCGACTTGCGGTTCGGCGCCGCGGAGAGCACCGCCACCAAGGCGCGCTTGGGCACCTTGCGGCCGGGCGCCGCCATCCCCGAGTTGCCCACGAAGGCGCGCTTGCCGATCTTGACCCGCTCCACGCGCAGCCAGCCGCCGCCGAGCTCGTAGCCGCCGATCAGGGTGTCGTCGGCCAGGAAGGCCCGGTCGTTGACCTGCGTCATCGAGGGCACCAGCAGCACCGTGGAGGCCTCGACGTCGCGGCCGATGCGCGCTCCGAGCAGACGCAGCCACACCGGCGTCAGCTGGCTGGAGTAGAGCGGGAACAGCCAGGTGCGGGCGTCGTCGAGCACCCGCATGGTGGCCCACACCGCGAGCGCCGGGCGGCTGCGCACCGGGTAGACGCCGGGGACGAGGCCGACGGCCGCCGACCGGACGACGGCGAGCACGAGCCCGGCCAGCACCACCAGTCCTAGCAGCACCGCCGGCAGCAGCCACGGTGCGAGCGCCGCGACGGCGCCCAGCGGGCTCGACCGCTCCAGGTCCACGAGCAGGAGCACCGGGACGGCAGCCGCCACAGCAGCCACGACCGGCAGCAGCGAGAGCAGCACGGCCACGACGCCGTAGGCGGCCACCCACCACCGGGAGGCGCTCGGCCGGTCCGACCAGGGGCCGCGGGCGTCGCCGGAGACCCGGGCGGCGGGGGCGCCCGACCAGAACTCGCCGTCCGGCACGTGGCCGAAGACGGCCGAGCCGGGTGCCACCTCGGCGTCGTCGCCCACGTGCGCGCCGGGGCAGAGCATGGAGCGCGCGCCCACGCGGCCGCGCTTGCCGACCCGGACCGTGCCCACGCGCAGCACGTCACCGTCGACCCAGTAGCCGGCGAGGTCGACCTCCGGCTCCACCGAGGCACCGGCGCCGAGGCGCAGCAGTCCCGTGACGGGCGGCAGGGAGTGCAGGTCGACGTGCGGCCCCACCTGGGCGCCCAGCAACCGGGCGTACCAGGTCATGAACGGCGCACCGGCCAGCGCGGTGGCCCCGACGGCGTCGACCACGCGCTCGGCCAGCCACAGCCGCAGGTGCACGCGGCCACCGCGGGGGTGCTCGCCGGGCACGACGCCGCGACGCACCACCCGCACGAGCCCTGCGGCCACCAGCATCCGACCCGGCGGGGCCACGAACAGCGCGACGGCCAGGAGCAGCGCCCACCACGGAGCGACGGGCACCCAGGAGAGGTCCACGAGCAGGCTCGCTGCGGCGGCGGCGAGCGCGGCCCAGGTGAGGTGCCGTGGCGCAGCGAGCAGGCGCAGCGCCACGAGCGCCGCCACCTGGCCCCGCTGGGTCTTGGCCGGCACCGCCACCACCGAGCGGTCGGTGGAGTTGTCGCCGGCGCCCTCGGCTCCGGCCAGCCTGTCGAGGTGGTCGGCGAGGGCGCCCAGGGTCGGGTGGTCGTACACGTCGCCCACCGCCACCTCGGGGTGCCCGCGGCGCAGGTGGCTGACCAGCTGGGCGGCGGTCAGGCTGCCGCCGCCGAGGTCGAAGAAGTTCTCCCTCCGCGTGGTCACCGTGGCGCCCAGGACGTCGCCCCACAGCCCGGCCAGCTCGAGGGCGGTGCCGGCGAGCCGAGCCGCGCCGTCGCTGCTCGGCTGCGGTTGAGGCGGGGGCGGCCAGGGCAGTGCGTCGCGGTCGACCTTCCCGGAGGTGCGGGTGGGCAGCTCGTCGACGACGACCAGGCGCGGCACCAGGGCCGCGGGCAGCTGCTCGCGCAGCGTGGCCACGGCGGAGGTGCCGTCGTAGCGCTCGTCGGCGGTCAGGTAGCCGACCAGCAGCTGGTTGCCGGTGCGCGTGGTGCGCACGGCCGCCGCCGCTCCGACGACGCCGGGCAGCGCGAGCAGCGCCGAGTCCACCTCACCGAGCTCGATGCGTCGTCCGCCGATCTTGACCTGGTCGTCGGCCCGGCCACCGAAGCGCAGGCCGGCGGGGTCGTGGACCACCAGGTCGCCGCTGCGGTAGGCCCGGTCCCACCCCAGGCTGGGCATCGGCGCGTACTTCTCGGCGTCCTTCGCGGGGTCGAGGTAGCGGGCCAGCCCGACGCCGCCGATGATCAGCTCGCCGGTCACGCCCTCGGGCACCGGCTGCCCCTCGGCGTCGACGACGGCGAGGTCCCACCCGTCCAGGGGCAGGCCGATGCGCACCGGCTCCTGCGCCGAGAGCAGTGCTCCACACGCCACGACCGTGGCTTCGGTGGGGCCGTAGGTGTTCCAGACCTCGCGGCCGGGGCGGTCCAGGCGCACCGCCAGCTCGGGTACCACCGCCTCGCCTCCCAGGATCAGCAGGCGCACCCGGCTCAGGGCCTCGTCCGGCCAGAGCGAGACCAGCGTCGGCACGGTGGAGACCACGGTGACCTCGTTGGCCGCCAACCAGCCGCCGACGTCGGCGCCGCTCTTGACCAGCGCCCGCGGTGCCGGCACCAGGCAGGCGCCGTGGCGCCAGGCCAGCCACATCTCCTCGCAGCTGGCGTCGAAGGCCACCGAGAGCCCGGCCATCACCCGGTCCTGCGGGCCGATCGGCTGCTCCTGCAGGAACATCCGCGCCTCGGCGTCGACGAACGCGGCGGCGCTGCGGTGGGTGACGGCGACGCCCTTGGGCTTGCCGGTGGAGCCGGAGGTGAAGATCACCCAGGCGTCGTCGTCGGTGCCGGGCTCGACCGGCTCCCGTGCGGGCGCGGGACGCCGCACCTCGAGTGCCAGGTCGGCCCCCAGCACCGCTGCCACCTCGGCCTCCCCGAACACCAGCCGCGCGCGGTCGTCGGGGTCGTCGGCGTCGACCGGCACGTAGGCGGCACCGGCGACCAGGGTGCCGAGGATCGCGATGTAGAGGTCGGTGGTGCCCGAGGGCAGCCGGACGCCGACCTTGTCACCGGGCCCGACCCCTGCCTCGGCCAGGTCGCGCGCGACGGCCAGTGCCGCCTCCGCCAGCTCCTCGTAGGTCAGCTGGTCGGCGCCGTTGTCGAGCGCGGTGGCGTCGGGGTGCGCCAGCACCGTGGCGCGGAAGACGTCGACGAGCGTGCGGGGCGGTGGTGCGAGGTGACCGCGACGGAGCGGATCGGTCACGTCGTGGGGCGCGGGGTCGGGGTGGTGCGGCGATGGTGCACCCGCAGAACCTGCCGGGGCCGGGTGAACGGGAGGTGACCTGTCCACGCCGCGGATCGGTGGGACGGCTCAGCGTCGCATCCGGGCCACCTCGTCCAGCAGGCGCGGCCAGGTCGTCGCCGGCGGCACCTCGTGACCCATCCGCTCGACGACGAGCAGCCGCGCGCCCGGCACCGCGGCTGCCAGGGCCTCCCCGTGCGGCAGCGGGAACAGCGGGTCGGCCCCGCCGTGGACGACGAGCGTCGGCACCCGCAGCCGGCGGACGTCGAGCGGCTCGTGCCGGTCGTCGCCACCACCGTCGTCACCGTCGTCACCCAGCACGAGCCAGTGGTTGTCGGCGGCGGCGGGGTCGTGGCTGCGCGCCACCACGTCGCGGGCCGTGCCGCGCGTCGCGTGCTCGTCGAAGTCCGGGCCGGAGAAGGCACGCTCGGCGGCCACCATCGCCTCCACCAGCGCGGCCGGGTCGCTCGGGTCGGGAGGCGGGGGCGGGGACTCGAACCAGCTCGCGAGCTCGGGCAACGGACCGGGGAGCTCCTGCTCGACGCCACCCACAGCAGTGGTCGCGACGAGCACCAGCCCGGCCACCAGCTCGGGTCGCCGCAGCGCGACCTCCTGGGCGATCCCGCCACCCATCGAGAGCCCCACGAGGAGCACCCGCCCGCCCGCCTCCGCCGCGAGCAGCTCGGTGAGCACGACGGCGTCCTCGGTCAGCGCACGGCCCGGATAGCCCGGCTCACCGGCCGGCCAGGTCGTCGAGCGACCGGTGTCGCGGTGGTCGTAGCGCACCACGTGCCACCCGGCCCCGGCGAGCAGCCGACACAGGTCGGCGGGCCAGCCGTCCATCGAGGTGGCGGCGCCGTGCAGCAGCAGGAGTGGTGGCGCCTGCGGATCCCCGAAGGACTCGGCGCACAGCTCCACCCCGGCCACGTCCATCATCCGCTCCCGGCCCCGCAGATCCGTCGTCATGACCGGGTGGACCTGCTCGGCCCCGCGGACTCATCGCTCACCGGCAGTTGGTTAACCTCGCCAGCACGTGGCCGGGGTGCCCCGCATCGGGCGGGGCTGAGAGCACACCCGCCGAACCTGATCCGGTTAGCACCGGTGGAGGGAGCCCGAGATGACCGACGCGCCCGCGCCCCAGCCCGCACAGCTGGAGAGCGTGCACCGGAGCCTGCGCGAGCAGGCGCCCCTGGTGCACGCCCCAGCCCGCACAGCTGGAGAGCGTGCACCGGAGCCTGCGCGAGCAGGCGCCCCTGGTGCAGTGCCTGACCAACTACGTCTCCATGGACCTGGTGGCCAACCTGCTCAACGCCGCCGGGGCCTCGCCGGCGATGGTGCACGACGACCACGAGGCCGGCGAGATGGCCTCGCTCGCCTCCGCGGTCGTCGTCAACATCGGCACGCCCAGCCCCCCGTGGGTCTCGGGCATGCACGCCGCCGCCTCGGTGGCGCGTGAGCGTGGCATCCCGTGGGTGCTCGACCCCGTGGCGGTGGGCGCCACCGCCTACCGCCGCGAGACGGTGACGGCGCTGCTGGCGCACCGGCCCTCGGTGGTGCGCGGCAACGCCAGCGAGGTGCTGGCGATGGCCTCGGCCACCGCGGCGGGCCGCGGCGTCGACAGCACCCACGAGTCCGACCAGGTCGTGGCGCCGGCACAGGAGCTGGCCACGCGGCTGGCGTGCGTGGTGGTGGTGAGCGGCGGCACCGACGTGGTGACCGACGGCGACCGCACCCTGCTGATCACCGGTGGCGACGCGCGGATGCCGCTGGTCTCGGCGCTGGGCTGCTCGGCCTCGGCCCTGGTGGCGGCCTGCTGCGCCGTCACTCCCGACCCGCTGGTGGGGGCCGCCACCGCGATGGCCCTGCTCGCCGTCGCCGGTGAGCGCGCCGGGCGCACTGCCGCGGGTCCGGGCACCCTCCGACCCCACCTGCTCGACCAGCTGCACCTGCTGGAGCCCGGGGCGCTGGCCGGCGTGACGCTGCGATGAGCCGGCGCCTGGACCTCGCCGTGTACCTGGTCACGACGCCGCGGCCGGACCTGGAGACCGTGGTGGAGCAGGCCCTGCGGGGCGGCGTCGGCGTCGTGCAGCTGCGCGACAAGCGGGCCTCCACCGCGCAGCTGCGCTCCCAGGTGGCGCGGCTGCGGCCGCTGTGCGAGGCCCACGGGGCCACCCTGCTGGTCGACGACGACCTCGCCGCCGCCGGGCTGGCCCACGGCGTGCACGTCGGACCCGACGACGTGCACCCCGTCGATGCCCGCCTCGCGCTCGGCCCCGACGCCGTCGTCGGCTGGTCGCTCACCGACCTGGCGCAGCTCGACGACGAGGCAGCCCTAACCGCCTGCGACTACCTGGCGGTGAGCCCGGTGTGGCCGACCCCCACCAAGCCCGAGGCCGACGCCCCGTGGGGCCTCGAGGGCGTGCGCGCCGTGGTCGCGCGGGTGGCCGGGCGACTCCCGGTCGTGGCGATCGGCGGCATCGACGCCCAGAACGCCGGAGCGGTGGCGGGCGCCGGCGCGGACGGCGTCTGCGTGGTCAGCGCGATCTGCGCCAGCCAGGACCCCCGCGCCGCGGCCGCGGCCCTGCGCGTGGCGGTGAACCCGTGAGCGTGCGCGAGACGGTGGTGCTGACCGTGGCCGGCAGCGACCCCTCCGGCGGTGCCGGGGTGCAGGCCGACCTCAAGACCGCCACGGCACTCGGCGTCTACGGCGCCAGCGTGCTGACGGGCCTCACCGCCCAGAACACCCGCAGGGTGCAGGAGGTCCACCCGCTCCCGGCGGCGTTCGTCAGTGCGCAGCTGGCGTCGGTGGTCGGCGACCTCGACGTGCGCGCCGTCAAGACCGGCATGCTCGGTGACGCCGCGGTGGTCGCGGCCGTCGCCGCCGGGCTGCCCCCGTCGTCGCCGCTGGTCGTCGACCCGGTCGTGGTGGCCACCTCGGGCGACCGGCTCGTGCCGCAGGACGCCGTCGCCGCGATCCGCGCCCTGCTGGTGCCGCGCGCCGCGGTGGTGACCCCCAACGCCCCCGAGGCGCGGCTGCTCACCGGCGCTGCCGACCTGGTCGAGGCGGGACGCCGCCTGGTGGGGCTGGGAGCGCGCCACGCCCTGGTCAAGGGCGGCCACGTGGAGGGTGGCACCGTGACGGACCTCCTGGTCTCGGCCGAGGGTGTCGTCGAGCTGAGTGCGCCGCGCGTCGACACCCCGCACACCCACGGCACCGGGTGCACCCTCTCAGCGGCGATCGCCGCCCGCCTGGCCCTCGGCGACGACGTGTCGACGGCCGTCGACGCCGCTCGCGAGTACCTGCGCGGAGCACTGCTCTCGGGAGCCGGGCGGCAGGTCGGCGCCGGGCACGGGCCCGTGGACCACCTGTGGCGGCTGCGATGACGTTCTCCACCGGGGCCTGGCAGGCCGTCGCTGCCCGTTACGACCAGATCCTCGCCCACCCCTTCGTCGTCGCGCTCGGTGACGGGTCGCTGCCGCACGAGGTCTTCGTGCGCTACCTCGTCGACGACGCGCACTACCTGCTGGGCTACGCACGGGTGCTCGCCCTCCTGGCCTCCCGGATGACGGACGCCGACGCCGTCGCCGATCTGGCGGGTGCGAGCGTGGGGGCCGTGGTGGCCGAGCGCGCGTTGCACCGCGGCTTCCTGGCGCCGCTCGGGATCGACCCCGACGCCCCGGGCACTCCCGGTCCCACCGTGACCTGCCGCGCCTACACCGGCTTCCTGGCCGAGCAGGCCGCCACCGCACCGGCCGAGGTGGGCCTGGCAGCGGTGCTGCCGTGCTTCCGCGTCTACGCGGAGGTGGGTCGCCACCTGGAGGCAGCGCGCGGTGGCCGCGCACACCCCTACGCCGACTGGATCGAGACCTACGCCGACCCGGAGTTCGACGCCGCCGTGGCACGCGCCGAGCAGCTCACCGACCGACTCGCCGCCACCTCGCCCCACACCGCGGCCATGCTGGACGCCTACCGCACCGCCACCGAGCTGGAGTGGCGATTCTGGGACGAGGCCTGGCGGGGTCCGGATCGCTCAGGCGGGAGTCCGGGCTGACGGCTCGACGTCGCCCGCGAGGGCGTGCACGGCACCACGGACGACGACCCGCACCCGGTCACCCGGTCGCACGCGCGCCCCGGGCACGGCGGCGCGCACGGTCGCGCCGTCGGGCAGCCGCAGCACCAGGCGCGTGCTCGCACCCAGGAACTCCGCCTGCTGCACCACCGCGTCGGTGCCGGCCTCGCCCAGCTCGACCTGCTCGGGACGCAGCAGCACCCGCACCCGGCCGCCGACACCTGCTCTCGCGAGGACGAGGTCACCGAGAGCGGTGCTCACCGTGTCACCGCGCGCCGTGACGCTGCCGGGCAACCACGAGGCCTCACCCAGCAGCGCAGCCACCGCAGGATCGACCGGCTCGTCGTAGACCTCGTGCGGCGACCCCTCCTGCACCACCCGACCCGAGTCCAGGCAGGCGACCCGGTCGGCCATCGACAGCGCCTCCTCATGGTCGTGGGTCACCAGGAGCGCAGCGGCGCCTTCGCTGCGCAGCACGTCGCGCACCGCTCCACGCAACGTGCTGCGCGTGGCCTGGTCGAGGGAGGCGAACGGCTCGTCCAGCAGCACCAGCGCCGGTCGGGGGGCGAGGGCCCGGGCGAGCGCCACACGCTGCTGCTGCCCGCCGGAGAGCTCCCGCGGGTAGCGGTCGGGCAGGTCGGGCAGCCCCACCAGCTCGAGCAGGTGCCGCACCCGCGCCTCGCGGTCGGCGCGCGGCAGCCGGGTCGCGCCGGTCAGCCCGAACTCCACGTTGCCCGCCACGGTCAGGTGGGGGAACAGCGCGCCCTCCTGCGGCACGATCCCCACGCGCCGTCGCTCGGTGGGCACGAAGGTCGAGCCACCGGCCACCTCGAGCCCGCCGATCAGCACGCGGCCGGCCTGTGGCCGCTCGAACCCGGCGAGCAGCCGCAGCAGCGTGGTCTTGCCGCAGCCGCTGCGCCCCACGACGGCGAGCAGTCCGCCCTCGTTGAGGCTCAGGTCGAGCCCGTCGAGCACCGGGGTCCTGCCGTAGCCGAACCCGAGCCCGCGGACCTCGACGGCCGACCCGCGCGCCGACGCCGTCACGACCGGTCCCAGGCGCTGGTGCGCGTGAGCAGGAACGCGGGCACGCTGGCCACGAGCACCAGCGCCAGCGCGTACGGCGCCGCGGCACCCTGGGCGGCACTCGAGGTGCGGCTCCACATCTCCGTCGCGAGCGTGTCGAGCCCGCTCGGGCGCAGCAGCAGCGTGGCCGGCAGCTCCTTCATCGCCGTCACGACGACCAGCAGGAACCCCGCGGTGACCCCCGGGAGCGCCAGGCGCGCCGTCACCAGACCGGCGCGGTGGCGGTTGCGACCGAGGGTCCCGGCCACCTGCGCGAGCACCGGCGGCACCGCGGCCACCGAGGTGCGCACCGCACCCACGGCCTTGGGCAGGAAGAGCACGACGTAGGCGAAGGCCAGCACCGTCACGCTCTGGTAGAGCCCCGGCACGACGCGCAGCGAGAGGTAGACGAGGGAGAGACCCACCACGATGCCGGGCAGTGCGTGGCCCGCGAACGAGGCGGACTCCAAGCCCGCCACCAGACGTCCGCGGTGCCGCGCGGCCAGCGTGCCCACGAAGCCGGCCAGGACGAGCGCCACCGCGCCACCGGCCAGGGAGACGGTGGCGGTGGCCACGAGGGCGTCGGTGAGCTCGCTCCAGTCCAACGTGCGCCGGGTGCCCAACGCCAACCGGCGGAACAGGCCGATGACCGGCCACACCGCGCCCACCACCACGGGCAGTGCGACCAGCACCGTCGCGGGCACGGCCCACCACCCCAGCCGCACCGCGCGCAGCGGCCGCGGCGCACCCGCGCCCGTGGACCACCGCTGGGCGTTGCCGCGGGCGCGGCGCTCGAGCAGCACCATCAGCACCGCCATCGCCACCAGCACGAGCGCGAGCAGGGCGGCACGCTCACGGCCCAGGAACGAGCCGTACTGGCGCTGGATGGCGAACGGCAGCACCTCGTGACGCATCAGGGCGGGTGTCCCGAAGTCGGCCAGCGCGTAGAGCCCCGCCAGCAGCGCCCCCGCTGCGGCGGCCGGCAGCACCTGCGGCACCAGGCCGCGTCGCCAGGCGGCCAGCGGGCCGCAGCCGGCCGCGCGGGCGACCTCGACCAGCGCGAGGTCGGCACCGCGCAGCGCCGCCGCGGTGGGCAGCACCACGTAGGGCAGGCACGCCGCGCTGAGCACGGCCCACGTGGGCCAGAAGCCCTGGAGGGTCGGCACGGTGCTCAGCCACGAGAACGCCGCCACGTAGGAGGGCACGGCCAGCGGCAGCGCCGAGACGACGAGCCACCACCGCCGCCCCGGCAGCCGAGTGGCGGTCAGCAGCCAGGCGATGACGGTGCCGGCCACCAGGCAGGTCGTCGTCACGGCCAGCACCAGCACCGCACTGGCGAGGGTCCAGGACCACAGCCGCTCGCGCAGCAGCGTGTCGACCGCTCCGTCGGCGCCGAGCTGCGCCGATCGCACCAGCAGGTAGACCAGCGGGCTCAGCGCGCAGAGCGCCGCGGCCACCGCTCCCGCGAGGAGCAGCGGCGGGGGCCGGCGCCCGGCGCTCAGCTGAGCCCGGCCTCGTCGATCAGCGCGATGCTGGTCTCGAGGTCGGCCAGCTCGGCGAGGTCCTCGATCGGCCCCTGCAGGTCGGTGAGCGCCGGCAGCCCCGCGGGCGCCTCGATGCCCTCGACCAGCGGGTACTCGTAGGTGGAGTCCACGAAGTACTGCTGCCCCTCCTCGGAGACCAGGTAGGAGACGAGCTCCTCGGCGTCGGGGTGCTCGGAGAGGACGGCGGCGCCCGTCACGTTGACGAGGGCACCGGGGTCGCCGGCCTCGGGGAAGACCAGCTCGGTGGCGACGTTCTCCTCGCCCACCTCGCCGGCCAGCTGGTAGGCGTAGTAGTGGTTGATCAGACCCAGGTCGACCACCCCGTTCTCCAGGGCCTCCAACACGTCGGAGTTGCCCTCGAAGGTCTGCGGATCGTTGGCGGCCAGCGCCTCCAGCCACGCGCCCGCGGCGTCGTCGCCCTCGGCGGCGCGGAAGCCGGTGACGAACGCCTGGAACGAGGCGTTGGTGGGGGCCACGCCCACGCGCCCGCGCCACTGCTCGTCGGTGACCTCGGCGACGGTCGTGGGGACCTCCGCCTCCTCGACCGCCTCCGGGTTGTAGGCGATGACCCGGGCGCGGCCGGTGACGCCGACCCAGCTGCCGTCGGTGGAGGTGAAGTCGGGCAGGACGGCGTCGGTGATCTCCGCGGGCAGGTCGCGGGCCATCCCGGCCGCCGAGAGCGCACCGAGGGCACCGGCGTCCTGCGAGAGGAACACGTCCGCAGGGGTCTGCTCGCCCTCCTCCAGCAGCAGCGCCAGGTGGTCGGTCGTACCGGCGTAGCGCGCGTCGACCTCGATGCCGGTCTCCTCGCCGAACTGCTCGAGCAGCGGCCCGACCAGCTCCTCGTCGCGGCCCACGTAGACCACCAGCGGGTCGCCGGACCCGGCGGAGTCACCCTCCTCGGCGCTCTCCGAGCCACCGCAGGCCGTGAGCGCTCCGAGGGCGACCAGACCGCTGACGGCGGCGCCGACGCGGGGACGGGAGGGCAGGGCTCGGGACAGTCGCATGGGGGTCTCTCTTCCGGGGGGCACGCAGGTGAGGGAAGGCTAGCCTCATCGTTGGGCCCACGGGACCCGCGTCCGTGTGACGTGCCTCGCGCCGCAGGCCCCCACCCGGAACTCTTCTGGCTTCCTGACCTGGGTCTCAGCCTGGTCACAGGCTCGCTCGGCACGCTCGAGGCATGAGCCAGTACCCGACCTTCCCGCCCCCCTCCGAGCCGCCCACGCGTCGCGAGGACACCCAGCCGCTGCCGGCTGACGGGTCACCCCGGCACCACGACGGCGACCGGGACACCCGTCGCGACAACCCCTTCGAGACCGCGTACGCCGCCACGGGCGCGGGCCAGGCTCCCCCGCCGTACGGTGCGGCGCCGCAGCGCCCGGTGCCGCCGGCGCGCGGGCGCCGTCGCTTCGCCGCCACCGTCGTCGCGGCGTCGCTGCTGGTGGGCGGTGGCGCCGGCATCGGTGGCGCGGCCGCCTACTCGGCGCTGGCCGGGGAGGACGGCGGTGCGGGTGCGACGACGGTGCGGACCTCACAGGTCGTCGACACCCCCGACACCCCCGCCGCGGACGGCTCCGTGGAGTCGGTGGCCCAGAGCGTGCTGCCCTCCACCGTCGAGCTCGACGTGACGGGCGCCGGCGAGTCCGGCTCCGGCTCGGGGGCGATCCTCAGCTCCGACGGGCTGATCCTCACCAACGAGCACGTCGCCGGGCTGGCCGGCGAGGGCGGCTCCATCACCGTCCGCTTCGCCGACGGCTCCAAGGCCCCGGGCGAGATCGTGGGCCTCGACCCGCTCACCGACACCGCGCTCGTGCAGGCGCAGGACGTCTCGGGCCTCACGCCGATCACCATCGGCACCTCCGGCGACCTGCAGGTCGGCGAGCCCGTGGTCGCCATCGGTTCCCCGTTCGGCCTCGAGTCGACCGTCACCACCGGCATCGTCAGCGCCCTCGACCGCCCGGTCGAGGTCGGCACGGACGCCGCGGGCAACAGCACCACCTACCCGGCCATCCAGACCGACGCGGCGATCAACCCCGGCAACAGCGGCGGCCCGCTCGTGGACATGAACGGCCACCTCGTGGGGATCAACTCCTCGATCCGCAGCACCGGGAGCAGCATGGGAGGGGAGGCGGGCTCCATCGGCCTGGGCTTCGCCATCCCGGTCGACGACGTGCTGCCGATCATCGACCAGATGCAGAACGGCGAGACCCCGACGCACGCCCAGCTCGGCATCACGGTCGGCGACGTCGCGCAGACCGGCGTCTCGAGCGCGACGGTGACCGAGGGGGCCGAGATCCAGGAGATCAACGACGGCTCCGCTGCCGGCGATGCCGGACTCGAGCCCGGCGACGTCATCACCGCCATCGACGACGCCGCCGTGGACTCCTCCAGCTCGCTGGTGGCCACCATCCGCTCCTACCGCCCGGGCGACAAGGTGGAGGTGACCTACGAGCGCGACGGCGAGGAGGCCACCACCACGCTCACGCTCGGCTCGGACGCCGAGCAGGGCTGAGGCTGGCCGAGGCTGGCTGAGGCTGGCCGAGGCTGGCTGAGGCTGGCTGGGACACACCAGACGCTCCCGGACGCCACATCCGGGAGGGCCCCGGTCGCGGAGCACCACCGCGACCACGGGATGAGGCGGGGTGCGGGTGACGGCGGGTCAGGGAAGGCCCGTCACCCGCACCCCGTCGCCGCGTCCGGGGTGGGTGGGGCGACTACTCCCGGCTCGCACCTCACCAACACCTCCAGTCACACCGGCCACACGACGCCGCGCGGCCCGGAGGACGTCCCTTCTGGCAGCTAGCGGCCCTCCAGCCACACCAGGGAGTCGTCGTCGACCAGGGCGGTCACGCGCTCGAGCTGGTCGTCGCTGAGCAGCCAGGCCAGCGACCCGATCGTCTCCAGGTCGGCGTCGTCGCGCCGGCCGACCAGCTGCGCGCCGACCGCGGCGACCGTGGCGTCGTCGACGGCCTCGAGCAGCGGCTCGCACCGCGAGGGCCCCAGGACGACGACGAGGTCGGCGAGCTCGGACGGCGTCAGGGCCGCGGCGATCTCGCGCACCCGCGCGACCGGCAGGTGCTCGACGACGTGCTCGACGTCGTCGGTCCACTCCAGCAGCGGCAGCACGGTGAGCAGGTCCCGGGGGCTGGCCACCGCCAGGGCGGCCTCCAGGGCGGGGCGCTCGACGCTCGTGACGAACTCCGCCATCAGGGCGTGCTCGCCGCGCGCGAACAGCTCACCGGCCACCTCGCCGATCCGCTGAGGCGGGATCGCGCGCACGACCGGGCGAGAGCGGACGGGGTCGAGCGCGACGGCCAGGTCCGCCAGGTACGGCACCGAGACGCGGCCGACGAGGTCGCGGGCGCGCTCGGGCTCGAGCAGCTCGGCCACCCGGGCGGCCACCAGCGGCGGCAGGAACCGCTCCGCCAGGCGGCCCGCGAGCGGGGCAGGGATGCTGCGCGAGAGCCCGGCGACCTTGGCCATCCGCTTCTCCCCACCGGCGAAGACCGCGCGGGCGACCTGGTCGTGCAGCACCTTCAGCTCGTCCTCGGGCACGTCGCGCAGGTAGTCGAGATCGGTGCTCTCGACGCCGAGCAGCCGCGCGATGCGCCGGGTCTGCAGGCTCTGCTCGCTCATCCGATCGCTCATCCGATCGCCTTGCGCACCAGACCCCTGACAGGCAGCGGCACTCCCTTGAGCGCGGAGGCCACCGCCTCCTCGCCCAGGCGGCGCTGGCGCGCGCGGCCGGCTCGCACCTGCGTGGCCAACCGCTCCCGCAGCTGCGGCGGCAGCGCCTGCACGGCCGGCGGGGGCGTGTCGCGCAGGGCTGCGGTCAGGGGGTCCGGGTCGGCTGCGGCGTCGTCCACGTGGGTCAGCGTGTCACAGATATCTCGCCCGGTCAGGAGAGCCGGTCAGGGGAGCCGGCGCTGCAGCTCGCCCAGCCGCTCGACCGGCACGAACCCCAGGGCGTCGTTGACGGCGACCATGTGGGCGTTGGACTCGGCGTTGAACGTGGTGAGCTGGCGCACGGCAGGGAACTCGCGCTGCAGCAGCCGCAGGTTGGCCACCTTCACGGCCAGACCCAGCCGGTGGCCGCGGTGGTCGCGCCGCACCAACGTGCCCCACTGGTAGGCGCGGTCGGGCTCGTGCACGGTGGTGGCGAGGTCGGTGAAGGCCACCACCTCGCCAGCGCCGTCGAGGGCCACCGTGGCCACCTTGCTGCGACCCTGGCGCTCGAGCAGGCCCTCGGCGTCGCGGAAGGCCCCGAGGTCGACGGCGTGCGGCTCGACGTCGAGCGTGCCGGTGGGCGCGTCGGTGGCCACCAGCGCGTCGAGCGCGGCCACGCCGGCCAGCAGCTCGTCGGGCACGGGGCCGGCGAAGGAGCGCAGGGTGTAGCCGCCGTGGTGTCGCGCCGCCTCGGCGGCCAGGCGGTCGAGCAGCTCGCCAGCCACGGGCAGGGTCAGCCGACGGTGCACGTCGCCGAGGGCGAGCTCGAAGTCGTGCCGACGCGCGAACTCGCGGCCGGGGGCGCCGTCCCCGTCAGGTCCGGCGTCGTGGGGCCAGAACGTCTCGGTGTCGACCGTGGTGCGGCCCGCGGCGCGCACGTGCACCAGCAGGTGGTCCAGCATCGCCGTGCCGTGCCCGCGGCGCCGGTGCGGCGCGGTGGTGGTGACGGCGACCGCGGCACGGGTGAGGTTGTCGAGCTGCGGCAGGCTGAGGTACCCGGTCGTGACGGTCTCCTCCCCCACCACACCGGACCACCCCGCGACCGACCGGCTGCGGCCGGGCTCCTGCATGAGGGCCCGCAGCTCCTCGCGCTGCCACACCGTGGCCACCTCGCCGCGGTCGTGCACCTCGGCGTCGCGGTAGGCCTCCCACCACGGGTCGAACGAGGCCGGGTCGTGGGGATCCATCGGCACGACCCGGAGAGCAGCGCTCTCGGTGCCGTGGGTGGCGGTCACCGAGCACGCACCACGCGAGCCTCGTCCCACACCGGGCCGTTGGACTCGTACACCTCGCCGTCGGCGCCGTAGACCAGGAACCGGTCGAAGCCGCGGGCGAACCAGCGGTCGTGCGTGACGGCGAGCACCGTGCCCTCGAAGGCCTCCAGCCCCTGCTCGAGCGCCTCGGCGCTCTGCACGTCGAGGTTGTCGGTGGGCTCGTCGAGCAGCAGCAGGGTGGCGCCGCTGAGCTCGAGCAGCAGGATCTGGAAGCGTGCCTGCTGGCCGCCGCTGAGGCTCTCGAACCGCTGCTCGGCCGCGTGGGCGAGCTCGTACCTGTCGAGCACCCGGCTGGCCTGCTCCCTCCCCATCCCGGAGCGGCCGTGCGGGCTGCCGTCACCCCGGTGCAGGATCTCCACGAGGGTGCGCCCCTCGAGCTCGGGGTGGGCGTGGGTCTGCACGAACCACCCCGGGCGCACCCGGGCGCCGAGCTTGGCGCTGCCGGTGTGGCGCACCGGCTCCACCGGCGCGTCGTCGACCGGCCGGTGCTCGACGTCGGGGTCGGAGCCACCGGCGGCCAGCAGCCGCAGGAAGTGGCTCTTGCCGGAGCCGTTGGACCCCAGCACCGCCACGCGCTCGCCGTACCAGACCTCGAGGTCGAAGGGCCGCATCAGGCCGCTGAGCTCCAGACCCTGGCAGACCACGGCGCGCTTGCCGGTGCGGCCACCGCGCAGGCGCATCGTCACCTGCTGCTCGCGGGGCTGCTCGGTGGGCGGGCCGGCCTCCTCGAACTTGCGCAGCCGGGTCTGCGCGGCCCGGTACTGGCTCGACATCCCGTCGTTGTACTCGGACTTGACCTTGAGCCGCAGCACCAGCGCCACCAGCTTGGCGTGCTCCTCGTCCCAGCGGCGGCGCTGCTCCTCGAAGCGCGCGAAGCGGTCGGTGCGCGCCTGGTGGTAGCTCTCGAAGCCCCCCGGGTGGGTCCACACCGTGTTGCCGGCCGCACCGAGCTCGACGGTGACGACGCGGGTGGCGGTGTTGGCCAGCAGCTCGCGGTCGTGGCTGATGAACAGGATGGTCTTGTCGGAGGCGGCGATGCGCTGCTCGAGCCAGGTCTTGCCGGGCACGTCGAGGAAGTTGTCGGGCTCGTCGAGCAGCAGCACCTGGTCGGGGCCGGCCAGCAGGTACTCCAGCACCAGCCGCTTCTGCTCGCCGCCGCTGAGCGTGCGCAGCTCGCGGTACTTGGCGGCGTCGTAGCCCACCCCGAGCGCCTTGACGGTGCACACGTCCCAGGTGACCTCGACGTCGTAGCCGCCGGCGTCCGCGTACTCGGCCAGCGCCTCCGCGTAGCGCATCTGGGTGCGCTCGTCGTCGGCCTCCATCAGGGCCAGCTCGCACCGGTCGACCTCTGCCGCGGCTGCGCGCACCCGCGGCGGGCTGACGCTGAGCAGCAGGTCGGCGACGGTCGGCGGCGACTCGGGTCCGCCGAGGCCGGCGTCGACCATCTGCCGCATGACGCCGAGCCCACCGCTGCGCGTGACGGCGCCGGCGTGCGGCACCAGCTCGCCGGTGACGATGCGCAGCAGCGTGGTCTTGCCGGCGCCGTTGGCGCCGACCAGCGCGACCTTGGCGCCCTCGCCCACGCGGAACGAGACGTCGTCGAGCAGCACCCGGCCGTCGGGCAGCTCGTAGCGCACGCCGCTGACCTCCACGTGACCCATGCCCCGATCATCCCCCGTGCCCCGTGCCGCCCGCACCCCGATATCGGCCCCACCCCGATAGTGCGCAGCAATGTGGTCGTGGACCGGCGGGTGGAGCGACCACTTCGCTGCGGACTATCGGAGGAGGTCGTACGGGGAGCCGAGGGCGTCGAGGAGTGTTGGGGTGACCTCGCGGAAGACGACGCCGTCGCCGGTGGGGCTCGTGTAGACCGAGGTCTCACCGCAGACCCCGTGGTTGACCCAGAACGGCACCTGCTGGCCGTCGGCGGTCAGCACCAGGTAGAACTCGCGCGGGCCACGGTCGCAGCGCCGGAACCCCGAGCGGGGCAGCTCCGGAGCCTCCGCGACGGCGAGGCGCACCAGGTCGGACTCCTCCTCGGTCAGCGCCCGCTCCTGCGCCAGCAGGTAGGAGCCACCCGACTCCGCCTGCGCGCTCCACTCCATCCGGCACACCACCAGGGCACCGCCGGGGTCGGGGTCGAGCGCGAAGTCGGAGTTGGCGAAGACGCCGTCGGGGCAGAGATCGGCGGCCGGCGGCGGGGTCGCGACCTCCAGCTCGCGGTAGGGCCACACGCCGGCGTCGAGCAGCCGTCGGTCCCCGAGCGGCTCGGCCAGCGACAGCTCCAGCGGGACCGACGGGTTGCCGATGCAGCTCGCATCCTCGCGCAGAGCCTGGCTGGTGAGGGTCACCAGCACCTCGTCACCGGACTCCACCACCGTCGGCTGCCCCAGGAACGGTCGCGGGTCGCGTCCGCTGGTGCAGTCGCGCTCGTTCACCAGCACGGTGGGAGCGGTCGTGGCCGGGTCGACGCCACCGGGCGGCGCCGTCACCTCGACCTGTCCCCGCCCGGCCGGGATCACGACGGCGAGCTGGCAGTCACCCCACCCGCCGGCCTCCCAGCGGCCCGTGTCGTCGCGCTCGAGTCCGATGCTCATCGCCCCGGCTCCCGGACCCTCCTCGGAGGACCACGGACCGACGCCGACCACGAGCTCCTCGCCGGTCACCGAGAGCACCGTGTAGTCCACCGACGCCGCGCCCGCCTCCTGCAGGACCGGCGGCGCGTCCATGGGAGCGTCGTCCAGCAACCGGGCCAGGGCGTCGCGCACCCGGGCGTCGTCCACCTCGTCGGCGAGGCCGCCGTCCATGACGGCGACGGGCCACGTCGCGTCACCTCCGCAGCCGACCTCCGGCCCCTGCCCGAGCGTGCTCGCAGGCGCAGCCGGGTCGACGCCCCGCCCACCCGACGGCGCGGAGCCGTCGCCGTCCCGCAGCATGAGCACACCCACCGGCACCGCCACCGCGACGACGGCGACCGCCGCCACCGCACCCGCCAGCCGACGACGGCGTCGGCGCGCCCGACCGCGCGCAGCAGCAGCCAGCCCGCTCGCGCCCGGTGCCTGCTCGGCACCGGCCGCGAGGCCACGCCGCACGCGGTCCTCGAAGTCACTCATCGACGTCCACCTCCATGCTCGTCCGCAGCGTCGCCAGTCCCCGCGAGACCCGCGAGCGCACGGTGCCCTCGGCCACGCCCGTGAGAGCAGCGATCTCGCGGTACTCCAGCTGCTCGTAGTAGCGCAGCACCACCGCGACCCGCTGGTCGGTGGGCAGCGCGGCGCAGGCGGCCCAGACGGCGCGCACCTCGTCCACCGGCATCGCGGTGTCCGGCCCGTCGACCACGCCCGGCAGCACCACCTCGGCGTGCGGCGTCTCCCGGCGCCGCCAGCGCCGCCACCGCGAGGTGTGGGCGTTGACGACCATCCGACGCACGTAGGCCTCCGGGTGCTCGAACCGGGCGATCCGGTCCCACCGGGGCAGAGCCCGCGCCAGCGCGTCCTGCACCACGTCCTCGGCGTCGGTCCGGCTGCCGGTCAGCGTGTAGGCCAGGCGCAGCAGCGCCGGCCCGCGCGCGGTCACCCAGGCGTCGAAGTCGAGCGCGTCGTCGTCGACCACCCGTGACCTCCCGCTCCGCGCCGGCCCGGCGCCCAGCAATGCCTCCATGCATCCTGAACGCCGCAGGCCGGGTGCGTGTTGCGACACGCACCCGGCCTGCGGGTGAAGCGGATTCTCGGTGGCGGGTCAGGCCACGGTGAGCGGGTCCACGTCCTCGTGGTCCATCACCGCGGCGGAGAGGCCGCGCAGGTGGTGGCCGCCGTCGCCGAGCAGGTGGTCCAGCGCCGTCAGGTGGGCCATGTAGCTGCCCACGGAGTACTCGGCGGTGACGCCGATGCCGCCGTGCAGCTGGATGGTCTCCTGACCGATGTGGCGACCGGCGCGGCTGACCTGCAGCCCCACGCGAGCGGCAGCATCGGCGACAGCAGTGGGGTCGCCGCCCTCGACGACCATCGTCGCCCAGTCGACCAGGCTGTGGGTCAGCTCGAGCGAGACGTACATGTCGGCCGCCCGGAACGTCAGCGCCTGGAAGGTGTTGAGCGTGACGCCGAACTGCTTGCGGCTCTTGAGGTACTCGCTGGTGGCGCGCAGCGAGTACTGCATGGCGCCGAGCGCCTGGTTGGCCGCCATCACGCGGCCGATGTCGAGCACGGTGGCGATGCTGGAGGTGACGTCGGCGCCGGCCTCCCCCAGCGGCGTCGCGGTGACGCCGTCGAGCTCGACCTTGGCGGCGTGCGTGCCGTCGTGGCCGCGGTAGCCGGTGCGGGTCGCCGCCGAGCCGTCCACCAGGAACAGCCCGGTGCCGCCACCCGGCAGCGCCGCGCTGACGACGAGCTGGTCGGCGCGCTCGCCGGCCACCACGGGCTCCTTGGTGCCGGAGAGCGTCCACCCACCATCGGACTCCGACGCGGTGACACCGGCAGCCGACGCCGACCAGCGCTGGCCGGGCTCGTCGTGCGCGAAGGCCAGCACCCGCTCACCACCGGCGAGCGCACCCAGCACCTCGCTGCGCTGCTCGGCGGTGCCCACCGCAGCCACCAGGCCGCCGGCGAGCACGACCGAGGCCAGGTAGGGCTCGGGCGCGATCACGCGGCCGAGCTCCTGGCACACGATGCCGATCTCGACCGGCCCGGCGCCCACGCCGCCGTCCTCCTCGGCGAAGGGCAGCCCGAGCAGCCCCATCTCGGCCATCTGCTGCCACAGCTTCTCGTTGAAGCCCGGCGCCTCGGCGACCGCCTGGCGGCGGTTCTCGTAGTCGCCGTAGGCCTTGCCCACCAGCCCGCGCACGGCGTCGCGCAGGGCCTCCTGCTCGTCGTCGTAGCTGAAGTCCATGTTCTCGTCCCTCTCGTCGCGGGGGCTCAGAGGCCCAGGATCGTGCGGCTGATGATCTGGCGCTGCACCTCGTTGGAGCCGCCGTAGATCGAGGCCTTGCGGAAGTTGAGGTAGGTCGGCGTCACGCGCCGCGCCCACGGGTCGAGCGCCGAGCCGGTGGCGTCGTCGGCGCCACCGGCCAGCGAGGCCGGACCGGCGAGGTCGACGGCCAGCTCGCTGACGGCCTGCTGGAGCTCGGTGCCCTTGAGCTTGAGCACCGACGAGGCCGGGTGCGGCTCGCCGTCGGTGGAGTGGGCCACGACGCGCAGCGCGGTGAGCTCGAGCGCGAGCAGCTCGTTCTCGAGCTCCACGATGCGTGCCCGCAGCAGCGGGTCGTCGGCGATGACGTCGGCCGCGAGCTCCTTGAAGCGGGCCAGCGAGCGCTTGGTGGCGCCCACGGGAGCGACGCCGACGCGCTCGTTGCCGAGCAGGAACTTGGCGATCGTCCAGCCGCCGTTGAGGTCGCCCACCAGGTTGGCGGCCGGGACGCGCACGTCCTCGAAGAAGACCTCGTTGACCTCGTAGCCGCCGTCGATGAGCTCGATGGGGCGCACGGTGACGCCGGGGGTGGTCATGTCGATGAGCAGCATCGAGATGCCGGCCTGCTTCTTGGCCTCGGGGTCGGTGCGCACGAGGTTGAAGATCCAGTCGCCGTACTGGCCGAGCGTGGTCCAGGTCTTCTGGCCGTTGACGACGAAGTCGTCGCCGTCGCGGACGGCGGCGCAGCGCAGGCTGGCCAGGTCGGAGCCGGCGTCGGGCTCGCTGAAGCCCTGGCTCCACCAGATGTCGAGGTTGGCGGTCTTGGGCAGGAACTCGGCCTTCTGCTCCTCGGTGCCGAAGTGCGCGATCACCGGGCCGATCATCGAGGCGTTGAACGCCAGCGGCGCGGGGACGCAGGCGCGCTGCATCTCCTCGTGCCAGATGTGGCGCTGCAGCTCGCTCCAGTCGCGGCCGCCCCACTCCACCGGCCAGTGCGGCACGGCGAGCCCGGCGGCGTTGAGCGTGCGCATGCTTTCGACGATCTGCTCCTTGGTGAGCTCGCGCTGCTCGGCCACCGCGGTGCGGATCTCCTCGGAGACCTCCGTGGTGAAGAACGTGCGCATCTCCTCCCGGAAGGCCTTCATCTCCTCCGACAGCTGCAGCTGCATGCGGTCGCCTCTTCTCTCCTGTGGTGGGTGGTGCGGGTGGTCTGTGAGTCGGGTCAGGCGGGCCGGTCGTCGACGACGCCGGCCATGCGCCGGGCGAGCACCACGTAGTGCTCGGCCAGCTGCTCGGGGGTCCAGCCGGCGCCGGTGCGGTACCAGCGGGCGACGTCGACCCCCAGGGACAAGAGTGCCGCAGCGGTCATGACGGGGTCGGGGGTCTGGAACTCCCCCGCCTCGACGCCGGCCACCAGCAGGTCGCGGACGACGTGCTCGATGCGACGACGCTGCTCCTCGATCTCGGCGCGGTGCGCCTCGCTGAGCGCGGCGAGCTCGTAGTTCACGACGCGGGCACTGGTGTGGTTGACGGCGTGGTGCCGCGCGAAGGCGGCCACCAACCGGTCCAGACGTGCGGCGTGCGAGCCCTCGCTGCGCACGGCCTCCTCGCACAGCGCCAGCGTGCGACGGTGCCCCTCGCTGGAGATGGCGTGCAGCAGCTCCTCCTTGGAGCGGTGGTGCACGTAGAGCGCGGCGGGCGACATGCCGGCGGCCGCGGCGATGTCGCGGGTGGTGGTGCCGTGGAAGCCCTTGGCGGCGAAAGCCTCGACGGCGGCGGCGAGCAGCCGCGAGCGCGCGTCACCCGCGAGGGCCGCCCCCGGCGGGGCGTCCCCGGACGGGGCGTTGACGGCGGGGCTCATGACACGCATAGTAAGCAAGCGCTTAGTCACAAGCAATGGCCCGCGGCTGCCGCGGCGCCCACACGGAGCGGAGGACACATGCGGGGTCTGGACGGCAAGGTCGCGATCGTCACCGGCGCGAGCCGCGGCATCGGGCTGGGGATCGCCGAGCGGCTGGTCGCCGAGGGCGCGAGGGTGGTCGTCACCGCGCGCGAGCCCGAGGCCCTCGAGGAGGCCGTCGCCACGCTGGGCGGGCCGGACAAGGCGCTCGCGGTGGCGGGCAACGCCGGCGACGCCGAGCACCGCGCCGAGGTCGTGCGCCGCACCGTCGAGACCTTCGGCAGCCTCGACCTGCTGGTCAACAACACCGGCATCAACCCCGTCTACGGCCCGCTGATGGACCTCGACCTCGACGCCGCCCGCAAGATGGTCGACGTCAACGTGCTCGCCGCCCTCGCGCTCGTCCAGGAGGCCCACCGCGCCTGGATGGGCGAGCACGGCGGCGCCGTCGTCAACGTGGCCTCGGTGGCCGGCCTCAAGCCGGCCCCCGGCATCGACATGTACGGCGCCAGCAAGGCGATGCTGATCCGCCTGACCGAGAGCCTCGCCGTGGAGCTCGGCCCCTCGATCCGGGTCAACGCCGTGGCGCCCGCCGTCGTCAAGACCAAGTTCGCCACCGCGCTCTACGAGGGCCGCGAGGAGGAGGTCTCGGCGGCCTACCCCGCCAAGCGCCTCGGCGTGCCGGAGGACATCGGCAGCCTCGTGGCCTTCCTGCTCTCCGACGACGCCTCGTGGCTCACCGGCCAGACGATGGTGGCCGACGGCGGCCTGCTGCTCACCGGCGGCGTCTGATGGGTCACCCGCAGCTGACCGACCGCGGCGCCGTCGTCACCGGCGCCGCGCGCGGCATCGGCCGCGCGCTCGCGGAGCGCCTGGTCGCCGAGGGCGCCCGCGTCGTCGTCACCGACCTCGACGCCGAGGCGCTGCACCAGGTGGCCACCGAGCTCGACATCGTGCCGCTGCCCGGTGACTGCTCCTCGCCCGAGGGCGCCGCGGATCTGGTCGAGAAGGCCACCCTGGCGCTCGGGCGCATCGACGTCTTCTGCGCCAACGCCGGCATCGACCGCACCCAGCCCGACAGCCTGCAGGCCTCCGACGCCGACTGGGCGCAGATGCTCGACGTCAACGTGATGGCGCACGTGCGCGTCGCCCGCAACCTGGTGCCGCGGTGGCTCGCGGACGGCCAGGGCGGGCGCTTCGTCGTCACCGCCTCGGCGGCCGGCCTGCTGACGATGATCGGCGCCGCCCCGTACTCGGTCACCAAGCACGCAGCCGTCGGCTTCGCCGAGTGGCTCTCGGTCACCTACGGCGAGCGCGGCGTCGCGGTGCAGGCGATCTGCCCGCAGGGCGTGCAGACGGCGATGCTCGAGCAGGCCGGCCCGCTCAAGGACCTGCTCTCCCACGACGAGGCGCTGGCCCCCGAGGCCGTGGCCGAGGCGTGGGTCGCCTCGCTCGACGAGGGCCGCTTCCTGGTGCTGCCGCACCCCGAGGTCGCGGGCTACTACGCCGCCCGCGCCACGGACACCGACCGGTGGCTCGGCGGCATGCGCCGGCTGCAGACCAAGGTGGACGCTCTCGCCCAGCACGGCACCCCCGGAGGAGACCATGGCTGACGCACCCGACCGGACCGAGACCCCCGGCCTCGACCTCGCCGTCTTCGGACCCTGGTACGAGCAGCAGCGCCCCGGCCACCTCGACGGCGCCGCCACCGGTGACCTGCGCGCGCGGCTGATCGCGGGCGGCAAGTCCAACCTCACCTACGAGGTCACCGACGGCACCACCGAGGTGATCGTGCGCCGCCCGCCGCTGGGCCACGTGCAGGCCACCGCGCACGACATGGGCCGCGAGCACACCGTGATGAGCGCGCTCGCCGACACCGACGTGCCGGTGCCGCAGACCTACGCGCACTGCCCCGACGACTCCGTGCTGGGCGCGCCGTTCTACGTCATGGAGAAGGTCGAGGGCACGCCGTACCGCACCGCCGCGCAGCTGGCCGAGGTCGGCCCCGAGCGCACGCGGCACCTGGCCGACGCCATGGTCGACGCGCTCGCCCGGCTGCACCTGGTCGACCCCGCCTCCGTGGGGCTCGCCGAGTTCGGGCGCCCGCAGGGCTTCCTGGCCCGTCAGGTGCGCCGCTGGGGCCAGCAGCTCGAGGGCTCCCGCTCGCGCGACCTCCCCGACGCCGACCGCCTGCTCGCGCACCTCGCCGAGCACGTGCCCGCCGACGACGCCGACCGCGCGCCGGGCCACGGTGCCGGCATCGTGCACGGCGACTACCGCCTCGACAACCTGCTCGCGCTGCCCGACGCCGAGCAGCCCGTGCGCGCCGTCGTCGACTGGGAGATGGCCACCCTCGGCGACCCCCTCACCGACGTCGCGCTGCTGCTCGTCTACGACGGGCTGGCCCGCGTGGTGGGCGGCGGCGCCGTCGCCGACGCCAGCGCCGCCCCCGGCTACCCCACCTCCGAGGAGGTGCTCGAGCGCTACGCCGCCACCAGCGGCCGCCGCGTCGACGCCGACCACCTCGACTTCCACCTCGGCCTGGCCCACTTCAAGCTCGCGGTGATCCTCGAGGGCATCCACTACCGCCACCAGCAGGGCCAGACCGTCGGCGCCGGCTTCGACCGCGTCGGCGAGGTCGTCGAGCCGATGCTCGCCGCCGGCCTCGCCGCCGTCCACCCCCGAAAGGACCGATGACGCATGGACTTCTCCTTCGACACCCGCACCCAGGAGCTCGTCGAGCGCGTGACCGCGTTCATGGACGAGCACGTCTACCCCGCCGAGGAGACCTTCGAGCACGAGCTGGCGCAGCTGGAGGACCGCTTCGCCTGGACCCAGGCCCCGGTGATGCAGCGCCTGCGCGCCACCGCCAAGGAGCAGGGGCTGTGGAACTTCTTCCTGCCCGGTGACACCGGCGGGCTCGGCGCCGGGCTCAGCAACCTGGAGTACGCGCCGATCGCCGAGATCACCGGCCGCAGTGGCCACCTCGGCCCCGCCGCCTTCAACTGCGCCGCGCCCGACACCGGCAACATGGAGGTGCTGCACATGTTCGGCACCCCCGAGCAGAAGGAGCGCTGGCTGACGCCGCTGCTCGAGGGCAGCATCCGCTCGGCGTTCGCGATGACCGAGCCCGACGTCGCCTCCTCCGACGCCACCAACATCGCCACCTCGATCGTGCGCGACGGCGACGAGTACGTGCTCAACGGCCGCAAGTGGTGGATCACCGGGGCGGTGAACCCCGACTGCGAGATCTTCATCGTGATGGGCAAGACCGACCCCGAGGCCAGCCGGCACCGCCAGCAGTCGATGATCCTCGTGCCGCGCGACGCCCCCGGCGTCGAGATCGTGCGCCCCATGCACGTGCTCGGCTACGACGACCACGAGCACGGCGGCCACGCCGAGATGCGCTTCACCGACGTCCGGGTACCGGCGAGCAACCTGATCGGCGAGGAGGGCGCCGGCTTCGCCGTCGCCCAGGCCCGGCTCGGCCCCGGCCGCATCCACCACTGCATGCGCGCCATCGGCGTCGCCGAGCGGTCCATCGAGCTGATGTGCCGCCGCGTCGACTCGCGCGTCGCGTTCGGGCGCACGCTCTCCCAGCAGGGCGTGATCCGCGAGTGGATCGCCGAGGCCCGCGTCGCCGTCGAGCAGCTGCGGCTGCTGGTGCTCAAGACCGCCTGGCTGATGGACACCGTGGGCAACCGCGGCGCCCACACCGAGATCCAGGCCATCAAGATCGCCACCCCCAAGGTCGTGCAGGAGATCGTCGACCGCGCCATCCAGGCCCACGGCGCCGGCGGCCTCTCGCAGGACTTCCCGCTCGCCGCCTCGCTCGCCGGCATCCGCACCCTGCGCCTGGCCGACGGGCCCGACGAGGTGCACAAGAACTCGCTGGCCAAGGCCGAGATCGCGCGGCACACGACCGCCGGCTGACCTCGCCCGGGCGGTGGGGGTGTCCCCGTCACCGTCCGGCCACCTCGATCGGTCGCTGCGGCACCGCTGCCCTCGGGCGGGGGTGCCGCAGTCACCGTTCTGGCCGACCGTTCGGGAACCCACCCACCGCCCACCCCCGACCAGGCAGAGTAGGAGCCATGGACCTCGCGCTGACCGACGAGCAGCAGGCGTTCCGCGACGCCGCCCGCGCCTTCCTCGAGAAGGAGGCGGTGCCGCACCGCACCGAGTGGGACCGGCGGGAGTCGGTCGACCTCGACATCGTGCCCAAGATGGCCGAGCTCGGCTTCTTCGGGCTGACCATCCCCGAGGAGTACGGCGGGCTGGGCGGCGACTACCTCACCTACGTGCTCGGCATGGAGGAGCTCGGCCGCGCCGACTCCGCCCTGCGCGGCATCGTCTCGGTGAGCAACGGACTGGTGGGCAAGTCGATCCTGGGCTTCGGCACCGAGGAGCAGAAGCAGGAGTGGCTGCCGCGCATCGCCGACGCCTCGATCCTGGGATGCTTCGGCCTCACCGAGCCCGGTACCGGCTCCGACGCCGGCAACCTCACCTCCAAGGCCGTGCGCGACGGCGACGACTGGCTGATCACCGGCCAGAAGCTCTTCATCACCAACGGCACCTGGGCGAAGGTCGCGCTGGTCTTCGCCCGCACCAGCGACGACGGCCCGCGCGGCGTCAGCGCCTTCCTGGTGCCCACCGACTCCCCCGGCTTCGAGGCCCGCGAGATCAAGGGCAAGCTCGGCCTGCGCGGCCAGGCCACCGCCGAGCTGTTCCTCGACCAGGTGCGGGTGCCCTCCACGGCGCTGCTCGGCGCCGAGGGCCAGGGCTTCAAGATCGCGATGACGACGCTCGACAAGGGCCGCGTCTCGGTGGCCGCAGGCTGCGTCGGGTTGGTGCAGGCCTGCCTGGAGAGCTCGGTGGCCTACGCCACCAGCCGCACCCAGTTCGGCCGCGAGATCGCCGGCTTCCAGCTGGTGCAGGAGCTGATCGCCGACATCAGCCTCGACGCCGACGCCGCTCGCCTGCTCGTGTGGCGCTGCGCCGACCTGATCGAGCGCGGCGAGCCCATCGGCGTCGCCGCCTCCAAGGCCAAGCTCTTCGCCTCCGAGGCCGCCGTCCGCGCCGCCAACAACTGCATCCAGGTGCACGGCGGTGCCGGCTACGTGGACGACTACCCGGCCGAGAAGTTCCTGCGCGACGCCCGCGTGATGACGCTCTACGAAGGCACCACCCAGGTGCAGAAGCTGCTGATCGGCCGCGCCGAGACCGGCGTCAACGCGTTCGTCTGAGGCGGGCCGGCGCCCGGGTGGGATTTCCCCGGTCGGCCGGGTACTCCCGAGCTTGTCAGCCAACGCGTTGGCCGACAAGCTGCACAACCGGCCGTCCAGTACCGCCTCAGCGCCGCCGGTGCCGGTGGTGGGCCGGGGGCGGCGGGTCGTAGAGCTCCCACGTCGCGGCCGGGGCATGCGGCGCCGCCTCGGTCTCCGTGTCGGGCCCCGCCAACAGGTCGTCCAGCGAGGACAGCTCGTCCCCCGGACCCTCGGACGCGTCCGACTCAGCCGGCTCCGGCTCGGTCACCGGCAGCCCCAGCGCCTCGCGCAGCGGCCGCTCGTCGTGGGCGTCGATCAGGTTGCCGACCTTGACCTCGCCGCCGTCCCGCATCACGAAGCGCACGTTGTCCATGAAGCCGGTCACCTCGACCTCGGCGACGTCCTCGCGTGCCAGCCGCACGCGCCAGCCCTCGTCGTCCAGCTGGCGCCGCATGCCGGCCAGCACGCGCCACGGCGTGACGACGACGACGTCCAGCGGCGGGAACACCTTGGCCACCGCCACCGCGGCCAGCAGCTCCTCGCCGTCGTCGAGGCGCGCCCGCACCTCGTCGACGACGGCGCCCGGGGCTCCCGAGAGCCGGCGCGAGACGTAGGGCCGCGCCTCAGCCATCGCTCCCCTCCCCCGCCCGGCGCACCTCGAGCACGCGGAACCCCTTGGCGCTGGCCAGCCGCGTCGTGGGCCAGCCCTGCTCACCCAGCCACCGCTGCAACGAGTCCGCACCCAGGTTCTTGCCCACCACCAGCACCGCCCGGCCACCGGGAGCCAACCGCGGCAGCCACTGCAGCAGCAGCGCGTGCAGGGCGGGCTTGCCGATCCGGATCGGCGGGTTGCTCCAGATCTCGTCGAACTCCACGTCCGCGGGCACGGCGTCGGGCAGCAGCGCCTCGACGCGATCCTCGACGCCCAGCGACGCCGCGTTCTCCCGCGCCAGCAGCAGCGCCCGCTCGTTGACGTCGACGCCGACCACCCGCGCCCCCGGCACGGCGACGGCCAGCGCCAGCCCGATGACGCCGTAGCCGCAGCCGAGGTCGAGCACCCGGGCGCCGTCGGGCAGCGCGGGCGGGTCGGTCTCGCGCAGCAGCACCGCCGTGCCGATGTCGAGACGGCCCCGCGCGAAGACCCCGCTGCCGCTGCTCAGCTCCAGGTGCTGCCCCCACACCTGCGCTTCCACCGGCTGCCGCGAGAACGGCACCGACGGGTCGGCGGTGAAGTAGTGCTCCTCCTGCTCACTCACCGGCCACCCGCTTCGCCCTCGTCTGCTCGGCCCGCGCGGCCAGCTCGTCGTCGGGAGGGTAGGCCACCTCCTCCAGCGTCAGCCCGTGAGCGTGCACCACCGCCACCGAGGGGTCCCGCTCGGCGGCGGCGAGGCGCTCGGCGGCCCAGGCCACCGGACGACGTCCCTCCCCCACCGCGAGCAGGCACCCGACCAGCGCCCGCACCATGCTGTGGCAGAACGCGTCGGCGCGCACGGTGGCCTCCAGGACGCCGTCGGGGCGCCGCTCCCAGGCCAGGTCGAGCAGGGTGCGGATCGTGGTGGCGCCCTCGCGGCGCTTGCAGAACGAGGCGAAGTCGTGGCGGCCCACGAGCTCGGCGGCCGCGGCGTTCATGAGCGCCTCGTCGAGAGGTCGCGGCCACGTCAGCACGTGGCCGCGGGTCAGCGGGTCGACGCTGCCCGGGGTGTCGGCCACGCGGTAGGCGTAGCGCCGCCAGAGCGCCCCGAACCGTGCGTCGAAGCCCGGCGGCGCCACCCGCACCCCGCGCACCCGGACGTCCGGGTCGAGCACGCCGTTGACCCGGCGCGCCAATCGCGCCACCGCTTCGTCGTCCAGGTCGGGTGCGCCCACCGGTAGGTCCAGGTGCACCACCTGCCCCCTCGCGTGCACCCCGGCGTCGGTGCGCCCCGCGCACACCACCTCGACGGCGGGCACCCGCAGCACCGTGGCCAGCGCGGCACCCAGCTCGCCCTGCACCGTGCGCAGCCCCGGCTGGGCGGCCCAGCCGTGGAAGTCGGAGCCGTCGTAGGCGAGGTCGAGACGCAGCCGCACGCGCGAACTGTAACGAGCACGCCACCCGCGACGGTGCCGCGCGGTCGTAGGCTCGTCGCGTGCCCGAGCCCAGCACCACACCCCGGCCCGCCATCGTCATCGCCTCCGAGCAGCACGGCGCGCACCTGCTCGACGAGTTCGGCCGCTACGCCCGCGACTACGAGCTGCACAGCACCACCACCTGCGAGCAGACCACCGACCTGCTCACCGAGCTGGTCGCGGCCTCCGCGCCGGTGGCCCTCGTGGTCACCGACGGCGACCTGCCCGACGCCCACCCCTACGAGGCCTTCGCGACGTGGCGACGCCTGGTGCCGACCTCCAAGCGCATCGTCACGGCCCCCTACGAGCGGTTCCTCGTGCAGTCCGCCGAGCTGCGCCCCGGGCTGGCCACGGGCAAGTACGACGCGTACCTGCTGATGCCGCGCGGCGTGCGCGACGAGGAGTTCCACGGCGCGGTCACCGAGATGCTCTCCGAGTGGGGCTCCACGGTCGCCGCCCCCGAGGTGGACACCGTCCGGATCGTCGCGCCGACGCTCGACCCGCTGACCAGCGAGATCCGCGAGTACTGCGTGCGCATGGGGATGCCCACCCGCTACTACCCGCCCGACGTGCCCGAGGGCCTCGAGGTCGTCCAGGCCTACGAGGGCACGCCGCGCTGGCCGCTCGTGCGCGTCCTGCACCGCCCGGTCATGGCCCCCACCTCGGCCCGCGAGGTCGGGCACGTCATGTACGGCGCACCGGCCCAGCTCGACGTCGAGGGCGTCGTCGACCTCGCCGTCGTCGGCGCCGGACCGGGTGGGCTCGCCGCCGCCGTCTACGGCGCCTCCGAAGGGCTGCGCACCGTCGTGCTCGAGGGCGAGGCCATCGGCGGCCAGGCCGGCACCAGCTCGATGATCCGCAACTACCTCGGCTTCCCGCGCGGGGTCTCCGGCATGCGCCTGGCCCAGCGTGCCCGCAACCAAGCGATCCGCTTCGGGGCCCAGTTCTGCACCGGCTGGCAGGTCGAGGCCCTCGAGCCCGGCGTCGACGGCGCACCCCACGTGCTGCGCGTGGAGGGTGGCGGCGTCGTGCAGGCCCGCGCCGTCGTCGTGGCGACTGGGGTGTCCTACCGCAAGCTGGGCGTCCCCGGTGTCGAGGAGCTGGTGGGCCGCGGCGTTAACTACGGCAGCGCAATGTCGGTGGCCCGCGAGATGGAGGGCTACGACGCCGTGGTCGTCGGGGGCGGCAACTCGGCCGGCCAGGCCGCGCTGCACCTGGCGCGCTTCGCCCGCTCGGTCACCATCCTGGTGCGCCGCGACGGGCTCGAGGCCACGATGTCGCAGTACCTGATCAAGGAGATCCACTACAACGACCGCGTCCAGGTGCACCCCTGCTGCGAGGTCGTCGACGGCGGCGGAGAGGCCCGCCTGGAGTGGCTCGACCTGCGCGACACCACCACCGGCGAGGTGCACCGCCGCGAGGCGCAGGGCCTCTTCCTCCTGCTCGGCGCCGAGCCCCACTGCGACTGGCTGCCGCGCGACGTCGCCCGCGACGAGCGCGGCTTCGTGCTCACCGGCCGCGACGTGCCGTGGCAGGCGTGGGCGTCGGGCAACCAGCCACCCGAGGCGCTCGCCACCAGCCTGCCCGGCGTCTTCGCCGTCGGCGACATCCGGGCCGGCTCGATGAAGCGGGTCGCCGCCGCCACCGGTGAGGGGTCCTCCGTCGTGCCGCTCGTGCACGCCTACCTGGCGCCGGCGCGGTGAGGGTGGGGCTCGTGGGACTGGTGGTGTCTGGGGTTTACCCGGTCGACCGGGTATAACCACGCTTGCCGGCCTGAATATTGGCCGACAAGCTGAACAGTCCCCGGCCGACCGGGGAAATCCACACCTCACCCCCACCGGCATGATGGACCTGTGGAGCTCCTCGCCGACCTGCTGATCGCGGGACCGATGCTGTTCTTCGCCGGCATGGGCGCCGTGGCGCTGGCCCGCCCCGACCGGGTGGTGGAACGGTTCGGCATCGGGGTCGACACCGTCCCCGGGCGCGCCGAGATCCGCTCGGTCTACGGCGGCTTCGGGCTGGCCGTCGCGGGCCTGCTGGCGTGGGCGGTGTTCACCGACGGGCGGGGGCAGCTGTGGATCCGCAGCGTGGTCGCGGTGGCGTGCTTCGGCATGGCCGTGGGGCGCGGGCTCTCGTTGCTGCTGGACCGGTCGACCGGCGACGCCACCACGTGGCGCTTCGTGGCGCTCGAGGCGGTGCTGGCCGTCGCGCTCTTCGCCAGCCACACCCTGCGCTGAGCCGTGCTGCCGGGCGTGACCGTCAGGCCAGCTCGTGGCGCCACGGCGGGTCCGCGCCGGGGCGGCCCACCGTGACGGCAGCCGCACGTGCGGCGTGGGCGAGCACCTGCGCGGGATCGCGGTCGACGTCGTCCCACAGGGCGTCGACCAGCGCCGCGGCGAAGGTGTCGCCGGCGCCGATCGTGTCGGCCACGCGGACGGGCTCCGAGGCCACCGAGACCGTGCCCGCCGCGCTCACCCAGTCCGCGCCGTCCCCGCCGCGGGTCACCGCCACCGTCCGCGGGCCGAGGTCGAGGATCCGCTCGACGGCGGCTGCCGACGCGAGGTCGGGGTAGACCGCCTCCAGGTCCTCGTCGCTGACCTTGACCAGGTGGGCGCGCCGCAGCACCCGCTCGACCGCCTCGACGAGCGCCGGACCGGTCCCGGTGATGGCAGGCCGGGCGTTGACGTCGTAGAGCACCGTGCTGGTCGCGGGCAGGGACTCGAGGACGGCGACGACGTCGTCGGCCCCCGGGGCGGTCACGGCCCCGATCGAGCACACGTGCACGAACCGCGGGGTGCCGACCTCCACCGGCCCCAGTCGCCAGTCGAGGTCGAAGGTGTAGCTCGCCGAGCCGTCGGTGCCGATCGTGGCCTGAGCGCTGGCCGTGCGCGCGAGCACGTGCGGGTCGCCTGCCAGGTCGACGCCGGCAGCCTCGAGGTGCTGGGCCAGCACGGCCCCGCGCTCGTCGTCGGCGTAGGCGGTGGCGAACCGCACCGGCCTGCCCAGCCGCGCCAGGGCGACGGCGACGTTGGCGGCGCTGCCGCCGGGCCGCTCGGTCACCACACCGTCGGCGGTGCGCACGACGTCGACCAGCGCCTCGCCCAGCACCAGCACGTCGTCCGCACCGCCCCTGCCCACGTCGTCGACCATGCGCCCATTCAAGCCGACTCACTACCCTGCGCCCATGGAGCCCATCGAGCCCGACCGCGTCCGGCCTCTCGACCCTGGCTCCCCCACCCCGCCCTTCGAGCAGCTGCGCGTCCAGCTGGCCGCCCGGGCCGCCTCCGGCGAGCTGCCGCCCGGCACGAAGCTGCCCACCGTCCGCGGGCTCGCCGATCAGCTCGGCGTCGCACCTGGCACCGTGGCGCGGGCCTACAGGGAGCTGGAGGCCGACGGGGTCGTGGTCACGCAGGGCCGGCGCGGCACGTTCGTGGCGGGCACCTCCACGACGCCGGCCGCCGTGCGCGACGCGGCCGACGAGCTGGCACTCGCCGCGCGGCAGGCCGGCCTGGCACTGCCCGAGGCCGTCCGTCTCGTCGAGGCGGCCTGGGCCGGCGATCAGCCGTCCGACTCGCCCAGCGGTCGGTAGAGCACCACTGCGACGCGCGGGTCCTCATCGCCGCGCGGTCGCCAGACCACGTCCGCCGAGTCGGAGGAGTCGAGGACGCCGAGCCCGGAGGTCACGGGTCCCTCGACCCCGATGTCGATGGTCTGCGGGCTCAAGCCGGACACGCTGGCCGTCAGCTCGATCGGACCTCGGGAGACCACCCGGACCAACCTCGCCTGCGCCCCCGTCAGGCTCTCCTGCCACGTGCGGTCCTCGGGGCGGAGCACGGTGTAACGGTCCAGCTCCCACGTGCGGCCCTCGGCCTCCACCAGCTGGGGCAACGGCTCCCCCAGCAGTTGCTGGCCGGACTCCGGGATCGAGTACAGGCCGACGCCCACCTGGACGTCTTCCTCCAGCGGTCGGCCGTCGGCGTCGACGGCCTCCACCTCGATCGAGGTGAAGGTCCGCGGCAGCCCCTCCACCGCGAGGCGAGCACCGGGGTCGAAGCCGGATCTCTCGTCCCCGCAACCGAGCCCGTAGCCGGGACGACCGTCGAAGGTCACGTCCACGCGCGCCCCGGCAGGGCCCGTGCAGAGCACCGCGAGACCGGAGCTGCCCGCGGGCGGCTGCGCCTCGAGCGACACGGAGGGCTCGCCGGGCCTTCCCACGGCTGCTGCGACCAGCGTCCGGTCGGCGACCCGCTTGCGGAAGGTGACGCCGTGCTCGGTGACGCCGGCAGGCACCTCGTCCCCCAGCTCGTAGACCGCCAGACCCAGCCGGCCGACGCCGTCCAGCACCACGCGGGCCGGCTCGCCGGGCGCCACGGGCACGAGCCCGGCGAAGTCCGCCTCGGCGACGCGCAGGTCCTCGCCGGTGCTGCGCACCCGCACCCCCTGCTCGTCGCCGGCCGTCGCCCACGTGACCACGCGCGGACGGTCCGAGGCGGGCAGGCGCAGGCGCACCCGGCCCGCACCCTCCACGGCGTCGACGAAGTCGTAGGTCCAGCCGAGCGACTCGAGGGTCTGCGGGGCCTCCAGCCCGGCCACGGTCGGGGTCGCCGGGTCCGGCCCGTCCGAGCCCGAGGGCAGCAGCGCGACGCCGCCCACGACGGCCAGCACGGCCGCCACCCCGGCAGCGGCTCCGGCGCGCCGACGGCGGCGCACCGTGGCGACACGATCGTGCACGGCTGCGGTCCGGGTGACGGTGTCGGTGGCGGAGGCCACCACCTCGTCGGCGCGGTGGGTCAGGGTCGCTCGCAGGTCGTCGATGCCGGTCACGATGCGTCCTCCTGGTCGCCGCTCTCGTCGGAGGCGAGGGCGGGGTCGATGCGCAGCTTGGCGAGCGCCCTGCTGGCCTGGCTCTTGACGGTGCCGACCGAGCAGCCCAGCAGCTCGGCCGTCTGGGCCTCGCTGAGGTCCTCGACGTAACGCAGCACCACCACGGCGCGCTGGCGCCGCGGGAGCCGGCCCATCGCCGTCCAGAGGTCGTGGACGGCCTCGACCGTGTCCGTGGCGCCGGCGCCGGAGGTCTCGGGGAGCTCCTCGGTGGCCACCTCGCCGTTCCACTTGCGGCGCCACCAGGTGGCGTAGGTGGTCACCAGGATGCGCCGCACGTACGCCTCGGGGCGGCCCTCGATCCGGGCCCAGGCGAACCAGGCCTTGGTGAGCGCGGTCTGCAGGAGGTCCTCGGCCAGCGCGTGGTCGCGGGTGAGCAGGTAGGCGGTGCGCAGCAGGGCGGGCGACCGCGCGGCGACGAACTCGTCGAACTCGGCGCGCCGGTGCACGTCGCCCCCCGCGAGGTCGGACGCGGCCCCGAGCCGCGCCGTGGTGGTGGTCATGTCCAGCAGGACCACCTGGGACCACGAGGAGGTTGCCTGCGCGCGGAGAGTCTCACGCAGCCACCCCGAAATGCAGAAGGACCCACTGGCGGCGTCCCCCGACGCGGGCAGTGGGTCAACTTCTGATCGTGGATCGTGCAGGCCCCCCGGCCTGCGGTGATCCTTGCTGTCGGCGGAAGCCCCCCGGCTCCTGCTGACAACCGAAACACTACGGAGGGGCGCTGCTCAGCACGCACACTCCACATCCACACGATTGCCAGTGTTTGGTAACAACGACGGCCCGCGACCCCGGTGGGGGCGGCGGGCCGTCGTCGCGAGGCTCGGTGGAGCGAGATCAGGCCTTCTCGTCGGCCTTCTCGTCGGTCGTGTCGTCGCCCTGCTCCTCGGCCGCGGCGTCCTCGGTCGACTCCTCGGCCTCGGTGGACTCGGCGGCCGCAGCGTCGTCGGTCGACTCGGCGCTGACCTCGGTCTCCTCGGCGGCGGGCTCCTCGGCCGGGGCCTCCTGCGCGGGGGCGGCGGCGGCCGGCTTGGTCGCGCGCACGGTGGGCGTGTAGGCCTCGGTCACGAGCTCGATGACGGCCATGGGGGCGTTGTCGCCCTTGCGGGGGCCGATCTTGGTGATCCGCGTGTAGCCACCCGGGCGCTCGGCGAAGGTCGGGGCGATCTCGGTGAACAGCACGTGCACGACGCCCTTGTCGCGGACGGTCTTGAGGACCTCGCGACGGTTGTGCAGCGGGTTCTCGCCCAGGTGGGCCTTCTTGGCCTTGGTGATCAGCTTCTCGGCGTGCGGCCGCAGCAGGCGCGCCTTGGCCTCGGTCGTGGTGATCCGGCCGTGCTCGAAGAGCTGGGTGGCCAGGTTCGACAGGATCAGGCGCTGGTGGGCGGCACCGCCGCCGAAGCGGGTGCCCTTCTTGGGAGTGGGCATGGTCTTCTTCTCGATTCTCCCCGGCCGTACCAGGTACTCGGGGTTAGAGGTGGTGGTGCTGACCGCAACGGTCAGGCGACCGCAGCGGGATGTTCAGTTGTGAGGCCGTGAGCCGCGCCGACGGCGAGGCGCCGATCAGCCGCAAGGCCGGTCGACGTCGACCGCGGGCCGGCAGCGTGTCGGCCCGGACGGCACCGCCGCAACCATCGCAACCACAAACCCTCGCGATGGCGGCGGCGCCGTCCGATCAGGCCGACACGCTCGGCCCAGACAGACTCAGTACTGCTCGTCCTCGACGAACGCGTCGTCGTCGTCGTCGCCGTAGGCAGCGAGCGCCGCCTGCGGGTCGAAGCCGGGCGCGCTGTCCTTGAGGGAGAGACCCATCTCGACCAGCTTGGCCTTGACCTCGTCGATCGACTTGGCGCCGAAGTTGCGGATGTCGAGCAGGTCCTGCTCCGAGCGGCTGATGAGCTCACCCACGGTGTGGATGCCCTCGCGCTTGAGGCAGTTGTAGGAGCGCACCGTGAGCTGCAGGTCCTCCACGGGGAGGGCCAGGTCAGCGGCGAGCTGCTCGTCGACCGGCGAGGGGCCGATGTCGATGCCCTCGGCCTCGACGTTGAGCTCACGGGCCAGGCCGAAGAGCTCGACGAGGGTCTTGCCGGCCGACGCGATGGCGTCGCGGGGCAGGATCGAGGGCTTGGTCTCGACGTCGATGACCAGGCGGTCGAAGTCGGTGCGCTGCTCGACGCGGGTGGCCTCGACCTTGTAGGTGACCTTCAGGACGGGGCTGTAGATCGAGTCGACGGGCATCCGGCCGATCTCGTTGTCGGCACCCTTGTTCTGCACGGCCGAGACGTAGCCGCGGCCGCGCTCGACGACCAGCTCCATCTCCAGCTTGCCCTTGTCGGACAGCGTGGCGATCTGCAGGTCGGGGTTGTGCACCTCGACGCCGGCCGGCGGCGCGATGTCGGCAGCCGTGACGGCGCCGGCGCCGGACTTGCGCAGGTACATGGTGACCGGCTCGTCGTGCTCGGAGGAGACGACCAGGCCCTTGAGGTTCAGGATGATCTCGGTGACGTCCTCCTTGACGCCCTCGATCGTCGAGAACTCGTGCAGGACGCTGTCGATCTTGATGCTCGTGACCGAGGCACCGGGGATCGAGGAGAGCAGGGTGCGGCGCAGGGAGTTGCCGAGCGTGTAGCCGAAGCCGGGCTCGAGCGGCTCGATGACGAACCGCGAGCGGAAGTCGCCGATGGATTCTTCCGACAGGGTGGGGCGCTGTGCGATGAGCACGAGGTGTGTTCCCTTCCGGGTCGACCGCTATTTGACGACCCAGTTCTGCAGTGGTGGTGGAAGGTACCAGCCCAGGCGGGCCGGTAGGGGTGCGCGGCGGGCCCCGGCCGCTCCGCACCGCAGGGGTGTGGACGCGGGCCGGAGCCCCCGAGCGATCACTTCTTGGAGTAGTACTCCACGATGAGCTGCTCCTGGATGGGCAGGTCGATCTGCTCGCGGACGGGGCGCTGGTGGACCAGCACGCGCATCCGGTTCGGCAGCACCTGCAGCCAGGCGGGGACGATCCGCTCGCCGTGGGTCTCGCGCGCGACGATGAACGGCGTCATCTCGAGCGACTTCTCGCGCACGTCGATGATGTCGTGCTCGCTGACCTGGAACGAGGGGATGTCGACCTTGTGGCCGTTGACCAGGAAGTGGCCGTGCACCACGAGCTGGCGCGCGTGGCGGCGGGTCCGGGCGAAGCCGGCGCGGTAGACCACGTTGTCGAGGCGGCACTCGAGCAGCTGGAGCAGGTTGTCACCCGTCTTGCCGCTGCGGCGCGAGGCCTCCTTGTAGTAGTTGAGGAACTGCTTCTCCATCACGCCGTAGGTGAAGCGAGCCTTCTGCTTCTCCTGCAGCTGCGAGCGGTACTCGCTCTCCTTGATGCGCGCACGGCCGTGCTGGCCGGGAGGGTAGGGGCGCTTCTCGAAGGCGGAGTCGCCGCCGACGAGGTCGACACCGAGGCGGCGCGACTTGCGGGTCATGGGACCGGTGTAGCGGGCCATGTCAGATCTCCTTGTCTCGTCGCTCGGTCAGACGCGCCGGCGCTTGGGCGGGCGGCAGCCGTTGTGCGGGGTGGGCGTGACGTCCTGGATGGTGCCGACCTCGAGGCCGATCGCGCCCAGCGAGCGGATCGCGGTCTCGCGGCCGGAGCCCGGGCCCTTGACGAAGACGTCGATCTTCTTCATGCCGTGGTCCATCGCGCGGCGCCCGGCGGCCTCGGCGGCCATCTGGGCGGCGTACGGGGTGGACTTGCGCGAGCCCTTGAAGCCGACGGTGCCGGCAGAGGCCCACGAGATCACCGCGCCGGTGGGGTCGGTGATGGTGACGATGGTGTTGTTGAACGTGCTCTTGATGTGGGCTTCGCCCTGAGCGATGTTCTTCTTCTCCTTGCGGCGGACCTTCTTGGCCGCGCCCGCACGAGCCTTGGGAGGCATGCGTTCTCCTGAACTAGCTGGTCTGTGTGATGAGGAAGGGCTGGATGAGCGGTTCGCCTAGGCGGCGAGGGCTCACTTGGCCTTCTTCTTGCCGGCGACCGTGCGCTTGGGACCCTTGCGGGTACGCGCGTTGGTCTTGGTGCGCTGACCGCGGACCGGGAGGCCCATGCGGTGGCGGCGGCCCTGGTAGCTGCCGATCTCGATCTTGCGGCGGATGTCGGCCTGCACCTCGCGGCGCAGGTCACCCTCGATCTTCAGCTCGCGGTTGTCGATCTCGTCGCGCAGCTTGACCAGGTCGTCATCACCCAGCTGGTGGACGCGGGAGTCGGGGTTGACCCCGGTGGCGGCCAGGATCTCCTGGCTGCGGGTACGGCCGATGCCGTAGATGTAGGTGAGGGCGACCTCGATGCGCTTGTCGCGCGGCAGGTCGACCCCGTGCAGGCGTGCCATGTAGGCGTGCTCCTTGTGAGTTCTGCAGCGGTTTCGATCGTGTCGCATCCGGTCCCTGGGTCCCGGCCCCGGCCGTCTGCTCCGGGGGTGGCTTCACGCCTGACGGCGCTAGCGATCACGTGGTGGTGGTGTTCAGTTGTGCGGGTCCTGCTGGTGGTGCTGGTGGAACCGGTGCTGCGCTGCGGTCAGCCCTGGCGCTGCTTGTGGCGCGGGTTCTCGCAGATCACCATGACGCGGCCGTGGCGACGGATCACCTTGCACTTGTCACAGATGGGCTTGACGCTCGGGTTGACCTTCACGGTCGTTCCTCTCGGCTGGGTCGACTACTTGTAGCGGTAGACGATGCGACCCCGGGTGAGGTCGTACGGCGAGAGCTCCACCACCACGCGGTCCTCGGGGAGGATCCGGATGTAGTGCTGTCGCATCTTGCCGCTGATGTGGGCGAGAACCTTGTGCCCGTTGCTCAGCTCCACGCGGAACATCGCGTTGGGGAGGGCCTCCACGACGGTGCCCTCGATCTCGATCACGCCTTCTTTCTTCGGCATGTCCTCCACAATCTGTTGTCCGTTGACGGATGTGCGCTCATCTACCGGTGGCCCGGGAACCTCCTCCGCCCGCGACGCCGGGGCGCCGAGTGCGGTGGTGGACCTCGTCGAGCCCGCCCGTGCACCTCTTCCCGGCGCACGGCGGACCGGCTGGTGAGCTGGTCGCCGTGCGTGGTCCGGGCAGCCGCGAGGCACCACAGGACAGACCCACGTTGGGCCGACACGCCAGTTTATGCAGCGGCGCGGGCGTTCACCTAATCCAGCCCGGGGCGGAGCCCGGCGGCGGCGCGTCCGCCTCAGCCCGCGAGCAGGCGCAGGGTCTCCTCGCGCGTCGGGGACGCCCCGGGGTCGGTGCCGACCCAAGCGGAGTCCACCGGGTGCACCATCACCTCGTCGACGCCGTGCTCGGCGGCTAGCTCGGCGACGCGGCTGCGGGCGCCGTCGGGGTCACCGATCACCCAGCGGCTGCTCATCCTCTCCAGGATCTCGCGCTGCCCGGCGCCGAGCTCGACCTTCTCGGCCTCCTCGACCAGCGGCTGGGGCTGCAGCGGCTGACCGGTGCGCAGCGCCATCATCTGCAGCAGCTGGGGCAGGGCCCGCCGCTGCGCCTCCTCGGCGGTGGGCGCGACGCTGACGTTGAGGGTGAGGAAGGTGCGCGGCTGCTCCAGCTCGGGCGAGGGCCGGAAGCTGCTGCGGTACAGCGCGATCGCCTCGGCGGTACCGGAGCCGGAGAAGTGGTGGGCGAAGACGTAGGGCAGGCCCTTCTCCCCTGCCAGGCGCGCCGAGTAGTCCGAGGAGCCGAGCAGCCACAGCTGGGGCACGCTGCGCGCGGCCGGGGTGGCGCGCAGGAGGTGGGTGCGGCCCTGCACCGACAACCCGACACCCTCGGGCGACATCATCGCCAGCAGGTCGTCGACGTACTCGGGGAAGCGCGAGACCGCCTCGTCGGTGACGCCGCCGGCGCCGTGGCGCAGCGCCCAGGAGGTGACCGGGTCCGACCCGGGCGCCCGGCCGATGCCCAGGTCGATGCGACCGGGGTGCACGGCCTCGAGGAGGGCGAGCTGCTCGGCGACCACGAGCGGTGCGTGGTTGGGCAGCATGACGCCGCCCGACCCCACCCGGATCTGCTCGGTCGCCGCCGCGATCATCGCCATCAGCAGCGGCGGGTTGGTGGCCGCCACGGCCGGCATGTTGTGGTGCTCGGCCACCCAGTACCGGCGGTACCCCAGTGCGTCGGCCGCCCTGGCCAGTGCCAGGGAGGAGCGCACGGCGTCGCCGGTGGCCTGGTCGGTGCGCACCGGCACCAGGTCGAGCACGGACAGGGCAGGCATCTGGGAGGTCATCGCCTGGAACAACGCCCGGTCGGCCCCACCGATTCCCGGCGCCTGTGCTCAGCGTCGACGACGGAAGGTGGTCAGGCTCAGGGCCGCCCGGAGGCGGCGCCGGCGCCCCACCGCCCGGCTCATCGACCGCCGTTCGGCCTCCACCGCCTCCCAGAAGGCCTCCGCGGTGGCGTCGTCGGGCACCCGCGGGCCGAAGACGTGGCCGTCGGCGCGGCGCGCCAGCGTGGGGGCCTGGGCCGAGGCCACCCGGAAGGACTGCTCGCGCCGGGTCGAGCCCGCGCCCACCGGCACCGGCTGCCCCAGGTCGCGGGCGTGGTCGACCAGCTCGCGCCAGCCGCCGACGATGCGGGCCGAGGTGCGGGCGGCCGTGCGACGGCGGCGCCGTCGCCACGCCTTGGCGCCCACGATCGCGCCCACCACCAGCAGCGCCAGCAGCAGCGGCACGCCCACGTAGAGCAGCAGCGCGCGCAGCCAGGCGGGGAGCGAGAGGGGGCCGTCCTCGCCCTCGCGGTTCACCTTGCGCGCCTCGAGCTCGGCGTCGTTCTGCTCCGCGAGCGTGGAGGGCGGCGGGATGGGGGCGGGCGGCGGCACCACGGTGCCGCTCATCGGCTGCTCGGCCAGCGGCGGCTGCTCGGCGGGCCGCACCGTGCTCATGAACTCCTCGGTGGGCAGGGTGCGCCAGGAGCCGTCGGCCACCTGCAGCTCCACCCAGGCCTGCACGTCGCGGCCGTGCACGACGCCGCCCTCGGGCACCACGGCGCCCAGGACCACCCGCGCGGGGACGCCCACGTTGTTGGCCAGCAGCGCCATGATCGCCGCGTACTGCTCGTCGTTGCCCACCATGATCGGGGCGTTGGCGAACTCGTCGCCGAGCCGCTTGACGCCGTGCCCGGGGTGGTAGATGCGCTCGGCTGCGGCCACACCGTCGGAGTAGCGGCCCTCGGTCTTGAGGTGCTCGGCGATGGCGAAGACCCGCGCCATCGGCTCCCCCGCCCCCGCGGACCACGTGGTGGCCTGGTTGTTCAGGAAGGCGGCGGCGAAGGCGGCGTCGGTGACCTCGCCCGACGAGGCGTCGTCCTCGTCGACCTCCTCGGGCGGCAGCACCGCGCTGAACTCGACGCTGTCGCCCTCCCCCAGGCCGGCCGGCACGACACCGGTGGAGGTGGCCAGGTTGTAGCGGAAGGACTCGCGCTGCGCCTCGTGCCGGGCGTCGTCGCCCTCGATCTCGAGGGAGGTGAGCGCGCCCACCGAGGGCAGCCAGACACCGGAGTACCCCTCGCCGAGGGTGATCCGACCCTCGACGCGGCGGCCCTCGACGGGGTTGTCGATCACCGAGGAGACCCGCTGGAACCCGTCCTGCGCGCTCGCCGACCCACTCGAGTCCGCCGCCCCCCACACGGTGCCGTCGTAGGCGTCGAGCGTGGCGATCCGCATGCGGGTGCCGGCCGGGACGCCGGTGATGCTGGCGAGCTCGACGTCGTAGAGGTTGGCGGGGTCGGTGCGGCGCTCGGGCAGCTCGACGTAACGGCGGAAGGACGCCAGCGGCGAGGGGTACTGCCCGATGTCGAAGGGCGGCTCGACGTAGCTGCGCAGCACGACGCGCTGGTCGTCGTCGGCCACCAGGTCGGCCACCGGGAGGGCGACGCCGGCCGCGACCGCCAGCATCAGCGCCGCGGCGAGCGGCTGGCTCAGGCGCCGCGCGCCGCCGGCGCGCTGGCCCCGCAACGGACCTGCGGCCCGCCGGGTGCGCCAGGCCAGCCAGCCCAGCGCCACCGCGGTGAACACCACCCCCTGCAGCAGCAGCGACTGCGGGCGCCCGACCCCGATCAGGATCACCGTGCCGAGCAGGAGCACGGGGGCCAGCAGGGGCAGCGCGGCCCGCACCAGCAGCGGTCCGCGCACGAGGTCGCGGGTGAGCGTGCCCAGCAGACCCGCCGCGAGCCCGAGCGCCCAGGGCAGCACCCGCGCCGGCCCGTCGCCGTCGACCGGTGGCAGGGTGGTGAGCAGGTCCTTCCAGCCGCCGACCACCTGGTCGCCGAGGGCGGCGAACGTGCTGGGCGTCGGCGCCCCCTGACCCTCCGCAGCCAGGCACAACGGCCCGCCGAGCAGCAGGAACGCCAGCACGCCGATCAGGACGCCGGCGACCGCTGGCCAGCGCGCGGCGCGGGTCAGGTGCCCGATGAGCACGCCCACCGCCACGCCGAGGACCCCCACGACCCACGGGCCGAGGCCGGTGAAGGTGGTGGTCAGCGAGGCGAGCGCCAGCGCGCAGAGCACCAGCAGCACCAGGTGGTCGCCCCACGCGTGCGGCGTCGGCAGCCAGCGGCGCGCCCCGGTGGGCACCCGGCGGGTGGTCCCGGCCGTGCGCCACCCGGTGCGCCCGCCGGTGCGCCCGCCGGTGGTGCTGCCGGTGTGCTCGTCCGGCCGCGCGCTCGTCCGACCGCTCGGCATCGTCGGGCCGCTCATCGCACGCTCCAGCGCAGCAGACCGGGCAGGTCCTCCTTGGCCGCCAGCCGCAGCACCGAGATGCCGCCGGCCTCGGAGACCCCGGCGGTGGTCGTCGCGGGGTCGACGACGACCGCCACCCGACGCACCTCGGGGGCGAACACCGACGCGGCGCGCAGCAGGGTCTGGACGGGGGTGCGCGCCCCCGCGAGCAGGAACAGCAGGCTGGTGTCGACGGCGGTGCCGGCAGCGGCCTGGGCCGCGGAGACCAGGCCCCGCGAGCCGGGCACCGCCCGGCAGACGGTGTCGAGCGCCCGGTTGCCCTCGGCACCGGAGGTGGCGTGGTCGCCGCAGAAGAACGAGGTCTCGAACTCGTCGAGCGCGGCACGCACGATGAGCGAGGCGGCCACCGACATCCCGGTCTCGAAGGCCTCCTCGCGCTGCAGGGCGTCGCCCCACGCGGCCAGGTCGTCCTCGACGACGATCGTGGCGTGGCTGCGGCGGGTGTCGAGGTACTGCCGCACCAGCAGCTGGCTCTCGCCGCCCGAGGCCATCGCCTTGGCCGAGGAGCGCCAGTGCACGTGCCGCAGGTCGTCGCCGGGGACGTACTCACGCAAGGCGTGGAAGGCCAGGTCGCTCTGCGAGACGGCGTCGGTGGTGACGCCCTCGAGGTCGCGCAGGAGCCCCGCTCCCAGCGCCTCGAGGGGCACGAGCGGCGGGCGCACGAGCACCTCGTGCACCTCGCTCCAGCGCGAGTCGCGCGAGCACACCCCGAGCGGGTCGCCGCGCCGCGTGGTGGCCGGGCCGACCGCGATGACGCCACGCCGGTCGGTGCGCACCGTGAAGTTCTCCTCGTGGGTGGCACCGGAGGCGAGCGCGGGCAGCCCGTAGCGGTGCAGCGAGGCCCCCACCGGTAGCTCCAGGACCGTGGGCAGCATCCGGGCGGCGCTGGTGTTGCGCACGTGCACCGCCGCGGCCACCGAGCCGCCCGCCACGATCCGGGAGGGCTCCAGCGCCAGGCGCACCTCGACCCGGGTGCGTCCGAGGAGGAAGGGCAGTGCGAGCAGCAGCAGCACCAGGCACGCGGCCGCCAGCAGTGCCAGCTCGCGCCAGCCCAGCAGCGCCGCGGCGGGCAGCCCCACCGCCGCGACGGCGAGCAGCAGCCACCCGAGGGGGCGCACGGCCCCCACGAGCTCGCGCAGCCTGCTCACCGTGGTCATGTCCTCTCTCGGCTGGTCGGTCGCTCAGGCGACCCGGTCGGTGGGCGGGGCGACGACCTCGAGCAGCCGGGCGATCACCGAGGAGACGGTGACCCCGCTGAACTGCGCCTCGGCGTCGAGCAGGAGGCGGTGGCAGAGCACCGGCTCGGCGAGCACCTTGACGTCGTCGGGCACCACGTGGTCGCGACCGTCGGCGGCGGCCCAGGTCTTGGCGACCCGGATGAATGCCAGGCAGCCGCGGGCGGAGAGCCCGAGCTTGACGTGCGGCTGGCGCCGCGACTCCTCGGCCAGCTCGGCCACGTAGGTGACCACGGCCGGGTCCACGTACACCTCGTCGGCCAGGCCGCCCATCTGCTCGATCGTGGCCGCGGTGATGACGGGGGTGACCAAGGATGCCCGGTCGCGCACCTTGGCGTTGACCAGCAGCTGCACCATCGCGGCCTGGTCGGGGTAGCCGACCGAGGTCTTCATCAGGAACCGGTCCAGCTGTGCCTCGGGCAGCCGGTAGGTGCCGGCCTGCTCGATGGGGTTCTGGGTGGCGATCACCATGAAGGGGCGGCCCACCGGGTGCGGGGTGCCGTCGACGGTGACGCGGCCCTCCTCCATGACCTCCAGCAGCGCGGACTGGGTCTTGGGCGAGGCGCGGTTGATCTCGTCGGCCAGCACGATGGTGTGGAAGATCGGGCCGGGGTGGAACTCGAACGTGCCCTGGTGCTGGTCGTAGACCGTGACACCGGTGACGTCGGAGGGCAGCAGGTCGGGCGTGAACTGGATGCGCGCGTGCGAGCCCTGGACGGTGTTGGCGAGTGCGCGGGCCAGCATGGTCTTGCCCGTCCCCGGGAAGTCCTCTAGCAGCAGGTGCCCCTCCGAGAGCAGGCAGGTCAGCGCCAGGCGCACCACGTGCCGCTTGCCGAGGACGGCCTTTTCCATGTTGTCGGTGAGCTGGTCGAAGGTCTGCTTGAACCAGGCGGCCTGCTCGTGGCTGAGAGTCACGCGGGGATTCCTGTCTGGGCGGGCTGGTGGGGCTGGACGGGGCGGGCTCAGTTGGGCCAGGTGTAGGTGTTGGAGCGCTCGCCGTTGCACACGGCCCACACGGTGGAGCCCACGTAGCCGTAGTACGCGCCGGGCTCGGCGGTGGTGTTGGCGCGGATGCGACGGCTGGCGAACTGCTGGCCGTTGCGGCCGTCGTAGACCTGGCAGGTGATCTCGTCGAGGTAGAAGTTCTCGGTGGTGAACTGGATGCGACCGCACGCGTTCACGACGCAGTTGGTGCCGGTGCCCTGGGTGTTGCACGCGGGCCGGCCGCCGCTGGGCGGGTCGATGCACGCGGTGCCGCGACGGATCGTCACGCTCGGGTTGTCGCGCGGGGGCGCGTTGTACCGGAAGGCCTTGGAGACCGGGCCCCGGCGCGGCGAGGAGTCGGCGAGCTCGACGCGCAGGATCTCGGAGTTCTCCGCCGGCACGTCCTTCCAGGGCGTGGTGATCGTCTGCACGTCGACGCCGTCGAGGCGGTAGCTCTCGCTGCGGTCGCTGGCGCCACCACCGATGGTGCTGCGCACCGCGAGCTCCGCGGGGTCGCCGTTGGTGTCGACGGTGATGGTCCACCGCACCCGCCACAGGTTCGGCCCGGCGCGCTCACCCTGCGAGGTCGCCGAGATGATGTGGTTGTCGGTGAACGGACCGTAGGTCTGCACGTTCTGGGTGGTCGAGCGCTCACACGCACCGCTCTCGTTGCAGACCTCGAGCGTGACCGGGTACGGCCCGTCGTTGCTCGGCACGCCGAAGGTCTCGGTGCGCTGCCCGCGCCCCTCGAACTCCTTGGCCGCGGCGTCTCCCACGAGCACCCGCACCCGCGACTGGCCGCCGCGGGAGTCCGGCACGGTGAAGCTGGCGGTGCCCTGGGCGTTCTCCCCGGTGGGCGCGACGCTCCAGGAGCCCCACGCCTCGGGCTGGCCCACGGCGCTCCACGTGCTGGCCGGGCCGTCGGTGGTGCGGCCCTCGCCGTTCTTGTTCACCGCACGCACCGCGTAGCGGTACTGCGTGCCGTCGTAGGTCATGCCGGAGTTGTCGCAGCGGGTGGCGGTGATGCCGGTGCACGCGGGCAGCGGTCGACCGTCGCGCAGCACCGTGTAGCGCACCGGGGTCGGCCCGTTGGGGTCCACGGCCGGCCACGTCAACGTCACGGCTCCGGAGTCACCGGGGGTCTTCTGGTCGGTCACGGTCGGCGCCGCGGGTCGACCCGGCGGGCCGACGGACTGGAACCTCGCCGAGGTGCGGGCCTCGCCGATGTCGAAGTCGTTCTCGGCCGCCACCGTGAAGGCGTAGGTGTTGTTGTTGTCGAGCCCCGTGACGGTGATCGTGGGCCGGCTGGTGGTCTTGGGCTCCCCGCCCTCGTAGCTCACGTGGTACCGCTTGATCGCCGAGGTCTGGGTGGTCGGCGGCGTCCAGCGCAGCACGAGCAGGCCGTCGCCCTCGCGGACCAGCTCGACGGGGCCGACCCGACCGGGCTTGGCGTCGGGGGTGGCCACGGCGGACTGCTCGCTCCACTCCGACCAGCCGACGGCGTTGTGGGCCTGCACCTCGAAGCGGTAGTCCTGACCGTTGGTGAGGCCACCGACCTCGCACGCCGTGGTCGCGCATTCCTGGGAGACGCCGTCGGTGCCGCGGATCCGGTAGCGGTCGACCGGTGACCCGTTGGCCTCCGGCGCCTGCCAGGAGAGCGCCACCTCCTCGTCACGCACCGCGTTGCCCGGTACCGGGGCGCTCGGCGCGTCGGGCACGTCGAGCACCTCCACCACCAGGCGTCCCTCGGCCTGGCGCTCCTCGCCGGTCGACCCGGCGACGTCGCTCATGGTCACCGAGAACTCGGCCCGGCCGTCGACGCGGTCGCCGGCGGTGATCCTGAGCCCGGCGGCACCCTCGGGCTCGGCACTGATGTCGAGGTCGGTGACCTGGCTGACCTCGACCAGCGTCGGCTCGGGGTCGGAGATGCCGGGGCGCAGGTAGGGCGCGAGGTCGATCGTGCGGCTCTGGCCCGCACGCAGGTCGGCGATCCGGATGGGCGCCAGGCTCGGCGGCGGCGACTCGACGACCACGAAGGTCAGCTCGCCGGCCTCGCCCTCCTCGGCGGACACCTCCAGGGTGGCCTCGATGCCCGGCGTCGCGGAGCCCTCGGCGGCGACGCCGATCGTGGGGCCGCTGGGCTCCACGATCGCCAGGCCCTCGACCGAGGCGCTCCAGTCGGCGGTGAAGCTCAGCTCGGCCAGCATCTCGGGGGTGGGGGTCCACACGTGGCACAGCGAGGCGATCTCGAGGTCGAGACGCTGGTCCTGGGCGATCTCGATCGGCTCGGTCGGGCAGCGCAGGATCGGTACCTCCGCGCCGACCTGCACCGGGATGGAGAGCACCGCGGTCACGCCGTCGGGGTCGTCGACCGAGGTGCCGGTGGTCACCTCGACGACGACGGCGGCCGGGCCCGCGTAGTCCTCGTCGGCGCTGACCTCGAAGGTGGTGTCGTCCTGCACCTCGGCGCGCACCTGGGTGTCGGGCGAGGTCCAGATCCGACTCTTGAGGGTGAACCGGACCGGTCCGCCCGACGGGTTGACCACGTGGTCGGCGAGGTCCTCGGTGACCGACCCGCCGCTCTCGACCGGGATCACGGTGCCGGCGCGGAGCACCGGTGCGTCAGCAGCGGCGGCGGGCACGTAGAGCGAGGCGGTGGAGGCGCCACCGTCGGCGTCGACCACGGTGAAGGGGTACACGGCCGGCTCGGCGCCGCGCGCCACGGTGATCTCGCCGTCGCTGACCGAGGAGGCCACCTCGGGCGGCGTCACCACGCCGGTGACCCGCAGCGCCTCGGGCGGGCCGTCGGGGTCGTAGGCGGTCTCGAGCACGTCGACGGTGACCGAGGCGCCGTCGTCGGCCTGGCCGAACGCGTCGAAGACCACGGGCGGGTTGTTGTAGGGGGTGACCGTGCGCAGGGTGACCGTGGCCTGCGAGGCGTCCAGGCCGTTGGTGACCCGGTAGACGACGTCGAGCGTGCGGCCCTCCTCCCCCTCGGCCACCTCGGGCGCGGGGATCAGCAGGGGGCCGGTGGAGGAGGCCAGCTCGACGCCGGGCGGGGCGTCGAGCAGCTCCAGGCTGACCCGGTCGCCGGCCGCCACGAGGTCGTTGGCGAGCACCTCGACGCGTGCGGTCCGCCCGGTCTCGACGGTCACGGTGTCGGGCACGGCCAGCGGCGGCTGCGGCGTGCCCGGGGCCACCACGGCCACCCGAGCCGTGCCGGTGCCGGTGCCACCGCGACCGTCGGTCACGGTGTAGGTGAACTCGTCGGTGCCGACGCTGCCCGGGTAGGCCTGGTAGGCCAGGGAGTTGGCGCCGATGGTGACCAGGCGACCGAGGCGGGGTGCCGACCCCAGGCCGGTGAGCGTCACCGGGTCGCCGTCGGGGTCGACGCCGACGCCGGGCACGCGCAGGCGCAGGGTGTCCCCGGCGACGGCGCGCCCCTCGAGCGCGGGCGGGGCGGGCGGGTTGTTGCGCCGGTCCTGCGGCACGACGGTGACCTCGAGGCGCCCCGGCGTGGTGAGGCCGGAGGAGTTGCTGGCCAGGTAGCGCACCGTGAAGGTCTCGGCGTCCGCGAGGTCGGTGGGCGCCACGTAGCGCACGAAGCGACCCGTCACGTAGGCCTCGCCGGTCTCCACGCGCACCTCGCCCGGGGCCTGGACCGCCAGGCGGCCGGCGTCCTGGCCGGCGACGTCGGCCACCAGGGTCAGCTCGTCGCCGGCGGGGCTGAAGTCGTTGTCGAGCACCGGCACCGAGGCGCCGCCGCCGGCCCGCACCGTGACGCGATCGGTCTCGGTGACGGGGGCGTTGTCCTCGGGCAGGGGGCGCTGGGTCACCACGATCTCGCCCTGGGCGCCGGCGCGGTTGCCGTTGCTGATCGTGTAGCGGACCACCTGGGGGTTGGGCTGCAGGCTGCCCTGGCGCGCCGAGACGCGCACCCAGCGGCCGTCGACGACGGCGACGTCGAGCTGCCCCTCGCGCAGCGCTTCCGCGCCCTGCACCACGAGCATGCCGCCGGTGGGGTCGACGTCGTTGGCCAGCACGTCGACCAGGGTGGCCGTCTGGCCGTGCAGGGTCACCGTGTCGGGCATCGCGACGGGCTCGCGCGGGGGGCGCTCGGCCGGGCGGACGTCGACGCGCACGCGGCCCTCGTCGAAGGGCGCGTTGCCGAACTTGGCGCCGTAGTCGAGGAAGTAGGTGCGGGCGACGTCGGAGCGGAAGGTGATGGTGCCCTCGGTGAGGTCGGTGCTCACCTCGGCCCCACCCACGGGCGCCACGGTGCCCGCCAGCTCGACGACCGCGGTGGGGGTGACCGGGTCGGAGCCCGGCAGGTCGTTGGCCAGGGGCCGGATCGTGATCGGCTCGCCCGCCTGGCCCGCGACGACGTCGGGCTCGGCGGTGGCGGGGAACGCGCGGCGGTCCAGCTTGTCCTGGACCTGGAAGGTGAGGTCCTCGGTGACCGTCTCGGTGCCGTCGGTGACCTCGTAGGCGACCTTGACGGTGCCCGGCTTGGCCGGGGCGGTGAAGCGGACCCGGCCCGCCGAGGTGGCCCGGGCCACCGCGCCGGAGCGGACACCACCGCTGGCCGCGGCCTCCACCAGCGAGACGGGGTCACCATCCTCGTTGTCGCGCCAGTCGGGCAGCACGGGCACGTCGAGGGTGCCGCCGGAGGGGACGGTCCAGACCCGGGGCTCGAAGCTCTCGCGCAGCGCCGGCGCGGCGTTGACCTCCTCGGGGCGGGGCACCACGGTCACCGTGGCGTGCGCCGAGACGTCCTGGCGACCGTCGTCGACGTAGTACTCGAAGGTGACCGTGGGCGCCTCCTGGGGCAACCGCACCTGCACCGTCTGCCCGTCGGGACTGATCGTCACCTCGGCGTCGGGATCACTGACGTCCTGGACCGAGCGGATCGAGAGCAGCCGGCCCTCGGGGGCGGTGTCGTTGTCGAGCGGGTGCAGCACGGTGGTGCGCCCGGGTCGCGCACCGAGCCGGTCGGGCTTGGCCTCCGGGGGCCGGCGGTCGCCGACGTCCTCCTGCTCGTCCTGCTCCTGGTCCTCCTCGTCGGTGACCTTGTTCTTGTAGGCGTCCCAGTTGTCGATGCGGGTCGGCTCGTCGGAGTCGATGTTCCACACGGCACCGTCGGCGCGGTCGTTGAGCACGATCTCGCCGCGGTTGACCCGGAACACCAGGTCGCTGCTCTCGGTGCCGAGCTGGCTCACCTGGGCCGGCTCGTCACCGCACTGCACCGCGACGGTGCCCGAGCCCCCCGACCAGGCGCCGTAGGTGCAGGCCCCCAGGCGGACCGGGGCGGAGGGGCGGCCACCGACGCCGTCCGCGACGACACGCTCCTCGCCGCTGGCCAGGTCGATCTCGAGCAGCCGGTCGCCAGTGGCGACGAGCACGCCCGCAGCCTGCGGCCCGGCGGTCTGCAGCACCGACCCCGCGGCCACCTCGACCTCGACCGGCTCGCCGGCCTGCTCGTCTGCCTGCTCACCACCGTCCGGCAGGACCGTGAGGGCTCCGGTGCCGGCGTCGAGGACGACCGGTCGCTCGCCCACCGCGGTGACGGTGGCACCGGGCTCGACCTCGCGCGGCAGCCCGGCGCTGGCAGGAGCCCCGAACCCCGTGCCCGTGGGGCGCAGGGTGGTGAGGGTGTCGTCCTCGGCGGTGAGCACGAGCAGCCGGCCGCGCTCGGTGACGGAGAGCGCGGAGCCCGGCCCGGCGGTGGCCAGCGGCGGGGACTGGGCGTCGAGGTTGCCCACGAGCGGATTGCCGAGCTGCGGGTCGACCCGCTCGGCCCACAGCCGCCCGGACCCGGGGTCGAGCACCGCCAGCGAGCCGCCGGACAGGCCGACCTGTGCGCCGCCGGGCAGGGAAGCGACCTCGCCGTCGGGGTGCTCGACGGTGGCGGGGTCGATGGGCACCAGGCTGGAGGAGGAGAGGTTGTGCCCCAGCACCACCGCGCCCTGCTGGACGACGTCGAGCTGGGTGTCGAGCTCGCTGAAGACCGCACCGTCGAGCTGCCCGATGGGCTTGTTGATGCGCCCGTAGAAGCCGTCGCGGGAGTTGGTGACCCAGATGCCGCCGTCGTTGAGCTGGGCCTCGTGGGTCTCGTAGCCGTCGGCGTTGATCGCGACGACGACGATGCCCACGACCGCCATCAGCAGAGCCAGCTGCGCGGCGATCGCCACGCGGTGGCGTCGCAGGGCCTCCGAGAGGGGCACGGGCTCACCTGCCGAGCTGGGGTGACGGGGGCGGACGGATCGAGACGGCCGGGGGCGGGCCTGCCTCCAGTGTCGAGCCAAGGGTAAGGACGCGTACCGACATCACGAAAATGGGTACGTCACGACCCGGGCGGATGCGCCCCGCCGCGCGGGGGACGACAATGGGCCGGTGCCCCCCTCCCCCGCCCTCGTGGCCCGCTACGCCCCGGGCGCCGGCGTGCTCGTGGGCGCCGGGCACCGGTGGGTGCTCCTCGGGGCGGACGTCGTCGACCTGGCGCTGCCCCACCGCCTCTGGGAGAGCCTCGCCTCGCCCACGCCCACCGAGCAGGTGCTCGCCGACCTCGAGGCCGGCACGCCCCCCGGGGCCTCCTGGGCGCTGGCCGACCTGACGCCGGGCGCCGAGCGCGTCGTCACCCGCGGCGGGGCCCGGGCCGGCACCGCGGGGCGGCGTCACTCGCTGAGCGTCGGTGACGCGACGCCACCCGGCACCCGGCCGCTGACGGGCGGCGTCGTCGACGCCTGCGCCGTGGAGCTGGAGCCGAGCAGCGCCCCGGCTCCGCGGGCGCCCTCGACCCGACCGACCGCCGCCCGGCCGACGCCGCCGGCACCACCGCCGTCGGGTCCGCTCATCGACGGCATCCCGCCGGAGATCCTCGCCGCCGGTGCACCCGATCGGCGACCCACCGACGCGCCCGACCCCGGGGTCCCCACCGGCGACCCTCCCGCGACCCCGCCGCGGCGGGAGGCCCCGACGCACACGGTCCGGCGCGCGCCCGCGGCACCCGACCCCGCTCCTCCGGGCGACAGCGACCACGACGGCCACACCACGTTCCGGCCGGGCGGCTCCGCCGGGCCTGCGGTCGACCACCTCACCCAGAGCACCCGCGAGACCGTGCTGGCGGTCCACTGCCCCGAGGGCCACGTGACGCCGGCGGCCACCGCGAGCTGCCGGGTCTGCCACGTGGCGGTGCCCCCGCAGGAGCCCCAGCGACTGCCCCGACCGCGCCTGGGCGTGCTGCACCTGCCCGACGGCACCCAGGTGCCGCTGGACCGCGGGGTCGTGATCGGCCGCCAACCGGCCGCGGCCCCGGCCAGCGAGGACTGGCCGCAGCTGGTGCGCCTCCCCCCCGACCACACCTACGTCTCGCGCAGCCACCTGCTGGTCGAGCTCGACGGGTGGCTGGTGCTCGCCACCGACCTCGGCTCCCGCAGCGGCACCACGCTGCGGGCCCCCGGCCGTCCGCCCGAGCGGATCCGTGCCGGCGAGCGCTACGTGTGGGAGCCCGGCCAGGTGCTCGACCTGGCCGACGGCTACGAGATCCTGTATTCCGTCACCTAGGGCACCTCTCCCCATCCGGATGCGCGGAGGGAGACGTGCCCTAGCCTCACCCCGTGAGCGGCGGCCCCCAGATCCCCGGATTCACCTACCTGCAGCACCTCGGCAGCGGGGGGTTCGCCGACGTCTACCTCTACGAGCAGCAGTGGCCGCAGCAGCGGGTCGCCGTCAAGGTGGTGCGCCCCGACGTCGCGCTCACCGAGCGCGAGAAGAGCCTGTTCACCGCCGAGGCCAACGCGATGGCGCGGCTGGCCGACCACCCCTACATCGTCTCGGTGATCACCGCCGGCGTCACCGAGGGTCGGCCCTACCTGGTGATGCGCTACTGCCCGCCGCCCGACCTCGGCGTCCGGGTGCGGGCGACCCCGATGGGCACCGCCGACGCGATCGCCACCGGCGTCAAGCTGGCCAGCGCCGTGGAGACGGCGCACCGCTCCGGCATCGTGCACCGCGACATCAAGCCGAGCAACGTGCTGGTCACGAGCTACCAGGAGCCCGCGCTCACCGACTTCGGCATCGCAGGGCACCTGCACGAGGTCGACGCCGACGACGAGGTCCGGATCTCCTACCCGTGGTCGCCGCCCGAGCTGCTCGAGGGGCGCAGCAACGGCTCGGTCGCCTCCGACGTCTACTCGCTGGGCGCCACCATCTGGAACCTGCTCACCGGCCGCTCCCCGTTCTCGGTGCCCCAGGGCGACAACTCCGCGCAGGCCTTGACGGCGCGCATCCTGCACACGCCCGCCCCGCCGACCCACCGCCGCGACGTGCCGCCCGGCCTGGAGCGGCTGCTCGCCCAGTGCCTGGCCAAGGACCCCGCGCACCGGCCGCGCACGGCCCTCGAGGTGGCCCGCTCGCTGCAGCGCATCGAGGCGGAGGCGGGCTTCTCGCGCACCGCCATCGCGGTCGAGGGAGACCGCCCCGACCCCGCCTCGTACGCCGGCGGCACCGACGGCGGCGACCAGACCTACGTCAAGCCGATCACGGTGATCCCTGCCTCCGGCCCCCGCGCCGCCCAGGTGGAGGCCTCGCGCGGCATGACGCCGACCGAGGTGCCACCGACCCCGACCTCCTCGCGGCGAGCCGGGGTGCTGTGGGCGGTGGCGGCCGTCGTCGTGGCGGCCGGGCTCACCGCCTGGCTGGTGCTCGGGGGTGGTGACCCCGACGAGGACTCCGCCGCGACGCCGAGCCCCACCCCGAGCACGCCGCTCTCCCTGGCGCCGCCCGCACCCCTCGAGCAGCCCCGGGTGCGCGCCGAGCGGACCGGGGCGGTCGTCACCTTCCGGTGGAGCGCTCCCGGCGGCGAGCAGGTGGGCGACACCTGGGAGTGGCGGCGCACCGACACCGGCGAGAGCGAGCGGACCACCGACACCTCTCTGGAGGTTCGCGCTGCGGACCGCGTGTGCCTGCAGGTGACGCTGGTGCGCGGCCCCACCGCCTCCCCCACCACCAACCGCTGCGTGGAGTGAGCAGCCGTCCCCGACGAAGGAGGGGACGGCGTCGCGAGCGAAGGTCGAGTGAGTGAGCAGCCGTCCCCGACGAAGGAGGGGACGGCGTCGCGAGCGAAGGTCGAGTAGCCCTTCCCCGTGAGCCTGCGAACGGGGACCAGGGCGTATCGAGACCCACCGACTCACGGACCGAGCACCACTCGGAGCCGCGCACCAGCCGCAGCCGCACAGGAGGGCAGTCCGGCCACGCAGGGGATCTCGGTACGCCGTCCCTCGCTCCTCGGGACAGCCCTGCCCGATCACCGGTCGTCGGTGCCGCCGTAGGACGCAGCACGCCCCCGGGCGGACCCGGGGGCGTGCTGGTGGAGCGAGGGGCTCAGCGACTCACGGGGTCGGCTGGGTGGGGGGCGGCGGGGTGACCTCGCGCAGGCTCTCCTGCTCGCCCTCCTCGCGGTTGCGCTTGTCCTTGGCCAGGCTCGCGACGGCGGTGATGGCCAGCGTCACGATGATGACGCCGAGGCTGGCCAGCGTCGGCACCTCCCACTCGATCACCGGCTCGCCGCCGTTGATGAAGGGCAGCTCGTTCTCGTGCAGCGCGTGGATGACCAGCTTGACGCCGATGAACGCCAGGATGAACGAGAGGCCGAGCGAGAGGTAGACCAGGCGCTTGAGCAGGCCGCCGAGCAGGAAGTACAGCTGCCGCAGACCCATCAGCGCGAAGACGTTGGCGGTGAAGACCAGGTACGGCTCCTGGGTGATGCCGAAGATCGCCGGGATCGAGTCGAGCGCGAAGAGGATGTCGGTGGTGCCGAGCGCGATGATGACGATCAGCATCGGGGAGATGACCCGCGCGCCGTTCTCCTTCCAGAACAGCTTCAGGCCACGCCACTCCTCGCCCACGTTGAGGCGCCGGCGGGCGAAGGCCACGATCTTGTTGTCCTCGGGTTCCTCGTCGTCGTGGGCCCGGTAGCTCTGCACGAGCTTGACGGCCGTGTAGACCAGGAAGGCACCGAAGATGTAGAAGATCCAGCTGAAGTTGGCGACCAGCTGGTAGCCGAGCGCGATGAAGATGCCGCGGAAGATCAGCGCCAGGATGATGCCCACCATGAGGGCCTCCTGCTGGTACTTCCGGGGCACCGCGAGGCTCGACATGATGATGATGAAGACGAACAGGTTGTCGATGGAAAGGCTGTACTCCACCAGCCAGCCGGTCAGGAACTGGGTGCCGTAGAGGTCCCCGCTGTCGTCACGGCCGGCGGTCAGGAAGATGTAGGCCGCGAAGGCGAGCGCGCCGCTGATGTAGACCGAGAGCGCGATCGCGCACTCCTTCATCGACGGCTCGTGCGGGTTGCGGGCGATGACGATGACGTCGAAGAGCAGCACCGCGCAGGTGATGCCGATCGTCAGTCCCCACGCGAGGGGTGAAACATCCACAGGGTTCTCCTGGACTGGAAGGATGGCTGGTCCGCCTGAGGTCTCTCCCGCCGGCGCTTGCCGACCCCCGGCCCCGGCCCGGTTGCCTGGGCGTGCTGACGAGACCGAGGAGTGAGGATACTCCCCTCCTGCGGTACCCAGACTGTCACGCTTTGCGCGCAGCCGGGCAATCCGACGGCGTCCGCGGACGCCGGGCGCGGCGGGTCAGTCCGCGAGCGGGCCGAAGGGAGCGCCGCGCGCGGTCAGCTGGGCCTCGCCCCCGTCGAGCGCGGTGAGCACCCAGGCCCCGTGCTCGGTGAGCACGAAGGTGTGCTCGTGGTGGGCGGCCCACGCACCGTCCTGGGTGACCACCGTCCAGTCGTCGTCGAGCACGCGGGTGCGGTGGGTGCCGAGGGTGACCATGGGCTCGACGGCGAGCGCGAGCCCGGGCACGAGCCGGGGTCCGCGCGGCCCGGAGTAGTTGGGGACGTCGGGGGCCAGGTGCATGGCCGTGCCGATCCCGTGGCCGGTGTAGTCCTCCACGATCCCGTAGTGACCGGCGCCCTGCACCGACCCCTCGACGGCGCGCGAGATGTCGCCGACGCGGCCGCCGGTGCGTGCGGCGGCGATGCCGTCCCACATCGCGCGCTCGGTGACCCGGTCCAGCTGCGCCGCCTCCGGCGTGGTGCCGGCGCCGACGGCGAGGGTGATGGCGGCGTCGCCGTGCCATCCCTCGACGATCGCCCCGCAGTCGATCGAGACCAGGTCGCCCTCGGCGAGCACCCGGGACCCCGGGATGCCGTGCACCACCTCGTCGTTGACCGAGGCGCAGATGGAGGCCGGGAACCCCTGGTAGCCCTGGAAGGACGGCACGGCGCCGGCACCGCGGATCGAGTCCTCGGCGACGGCGTCCAGCTCGGCCGTGCTGATGCCCGGCCGGACGGTGGCCCGGAGCACCTCGAGGGTGCGTCCCACCACCAGTCCGGCACGGCGCATCAGCAGCAGCTGCTCGGGGGTCTTGATCTCCAGTCGCGGACGGCCCAGCACGGCTAGGGCATGCCTCCCCGTACGGATGCGCGGCGCCAGCCCCGCCCCGGCGGCACGTGTGCGGCGTTGCCGATCCTTCGAAGACGCCCAGTCTGCGCTCGGACCGGCGCCTTGCCCCCGCACCACCGGGACGAGGCTGGCATCCACGCCGCACGGAGAGACATGCCCTGGCCCGTCCCTAGGACTCGGGCAGGTCGTCGAGCGCGGCGAAGATCCGCCGGGTGATCTCCTCGACCTCGCCCAGGCCGTCGACCTCGCGCAGGATCCCGCGCTCGCGGTAGGTCTCGATGAGCGGCGCGGTCTGCTCGGCGTACACCTCCTGGCGACGCCGGATGACCTCCTCGGTGTCATCGGCCCGGCCGTCGGTCTGCGCGCGCTGGAGGAGTCGCTGGACGATCTCCTCCTCGTCGACGGTGAGCACGATCGCGGCGTCCAGGCGGTGCCCGGTGTGGGCGATCATCCCGTCGAGCTCCTCGACCTGGGCGACCGTGCGGGGGTACCCGTCGAGCAGGAAGCCACCCTCGGCGTCCGGCTCGTCGATGCGGTTGCGCACCATCTTGTTGGTCACGTCGTCGGGCACGTACTCCCCGGCGTCCATGTAGCGCTGGGCCTCCTTGCCCAGGGGCGTGCCCTCGGAGACGTTGGCGCGGAAGATGTCGCCGGTGGAGATCGCCGGGATCGAGTAGTGCTGGGCCACGAACGTGGCCTGGGTGCCTTTGCCGGCTCCCGGGGGACCCATCAGGATCAAGCGCATCAGCGGAGGAATCCTTCGTAGTTGCGCTGCTGGAGCTGGCTCTCGATCTGCTTCACCGTGTCGAGGGCGACGCCCACCATGATGAGGATGGACGTGCCGCCGAACGGGAAGTTCTGGTTGGCGTCGATCAGCACGAACGCGATCAGCGGGATGAGCGAGATCAGGCCGAGGTAGAGAGCACCCGGCAGCGTGATGCGGGACAGGACGTAGGACAGGTAGTCCTCGGTCGGCTTGCCCGCCCGGATCCCGGGGATGAAGCCGCCGTACTTCTTCATGTTGTCGGCCACCTCGACGGGGTTGAAGGTGATCGACACGTAGAAGTAGGTGAAGAAGACGATGAGGCCGAAGTACACCGCCATGTACAGCGGGTGCGACTGCGTCACGAAGTAGTCGTTGAAGAACGTGATGACCGGGTTGGTGCTGGTCTGGTTGAACTGGACCGCCATGGCCGGCAGGTAGAGCAGCGAGGAGGCGAAGATGACCGGGATGATGCCGGCCTGGTTGACCTTCAGCGGGATGTAGGTCGAGGAGCCGCCGAACATCTTGCGCCCGACCATCCGGCGGGCGTACTGCACCGGGATGCGGCGCTGCGCCTGCTCGATGAAGATGACGCCCGCGACCACCACGAGTCCGATGGCGATCACGACGCCGAAGACCCACCAGCTGCCGGTGGTCTTCTGGACCTGCCACAGCGAGGCCGGGAACGTGGCCACCACCTGGCAGAAGATCAGGATCGACATGCCGTTGCCCACGCCGCGCTCGGTGATCAGCTCGCCGAGCCACATGATCACCGCGGTACCGGCGGTCATGGTGATCACCATGACCAGGAAGGTGCTCGTGCCGTCGCTGTGCAGCAGGGGCAGCTCGCACTGCAGCAGGCCGCCGGAGCGGGCCAGCGCCACGATGCCCGTGGCCTGCAGGAGCGCCAGACCCAGGGTCAGGTAGCGCGTGTACTGGGTGATCTTGGTCTGCCCGGCCTGCCCCTCCTTCTTCAGCATCTCCAGCCGCGGGATGACCACGACGAGCAGCTGCAGGATGATGCTGGCGGTGATGTAGGGCATGATCCCCAGCGCGAAGATCGTCAGCTGGAGCAACGCGCCGCCGGAGAACAGGTTGACCAGGCTGTAGAGCCCGGCGTTCTCGCCCTCCTGCGCGAGGCTGATGCACTCGCGCACGTTGGCCACGTTGACCCCCGGCGCGGGGACCTGCGACCCGGCGCGGAAGATCACGATGATCATCAGGACGAACAGCAGCTTGCGCCGCAGGTCCGGGGTTCGGAAGGCGTTCACGAACGCGCTGAGCACGAGGTCCTCTTTCGTCTGGCCAGGGTGGAACACGGCCCTGCCACGGGCCCGTCGCAGCCTAACAGGGGCTGAGTACGCGGCAGGGGCGCGGCCGGGTCTCCTCGACCGAGGAGACGGCGCGCGCCCCTGTCACGGTGGAACGTGCGAGCAGGTCAGACGACCGTGGCGTTGCCGCCGGCGGCCTCGATCTTCTCGACGGCGGAGGCGGAGAACGCCTGCGCCTGGACCGACACCTTCACCGAGATCGAGCCCTGGCCCAGCACCTTGACGGGCTGACCCTTGCGGACGGCGCCGCGGGCGACCAGGTCGGCGACGGTGACGTCGCCGCCCTCGGGGAAGAGCTGCTCGAGCTTGTCGAGGTTCACGACCTGGAACTCGACCTTGAAGGGGTTCTTGAAGCCCTTCAGCTTGGGCAGCCGCATGTGGATGGGCATCTGGCCACCCTCGAAGCCGACCGGCACCTGGTTGCGGGCCTTGGTGCCCTTGGTGCCGCGACCGGCGGTCTTGCCCTTGGAGCCCTCACCGCGGCCGACGCGGACCTTGGCCTTCTTGGCACCCGGGGCGGGGTGCAGGTGGTGCAGCTTGATCGTCATGTCACTCGACCTCCTCGACCGTCACGAGGTGACGGACGGTGTGGACCATGCCGCGGATCTCCGGGCGGTCCTCCTTGACGACGACGTCGCCGATGCGCTTGAGCCCGAGGCTGCGCATCGTGTCGCGCTGGTTCGACTTGCAGCCGATCGTCGACTTCTTCTGCTGGACCTTCAGCTGCGCCATCAGGCCGACACCTCCTGCGAGACGCCCTCGGGCACCTCGTTCTTGGCGCGCAGGAGCGCGGCCGGGGCCACGTCCTCGACCCGCATGCCGCGGCGTGCGGCAACCTCCTCGGGCTGCTCCAGCATCCGCAGCGCCTCGACGGTCGCGTGCACGATGTTGATCTGGTTCGAGGAGCCGAGCGACTTGCTCAGGATGTCGTGCACGCCCGCGCACTCCAGGACGGCGCGCACCGGGCCACCGGCGATCACACCGGTACCGGGAGCAGCCGGGCGCAGCATGACGACGCCGGCGGCCTTCTCGCCCTGGACGGGGTGCGGGATCGTGCCCTGGATGCGGGGGACGCGGAAGAAGTTCTTCTTCGCCTCCTCCACGCCCTTGGCGATCGCCGCGGGCACCTCCTTGGCCTTGCCGTAGCCGACGCCGACCAGTCCTTCGCCGTCGCCGACCACCACGAGGGCGGTGAAGCTGAAGCGACGACCGCCCTTGACGACCTTGGCGACGCGGTTGATGGCCACGACGCGCTCGATGTAGGCGTTCTTGTCGGCCTGGCCGCGACCACCGTCGCGCCCGCGGCCACCGCCCTGACGGTCACCGCCGCGCTGTCCGCGCTGGGGTCCGCTCATGAGTCTCTACCTTCTCTCAGTGTCTCTTGGGGCGATCAGAACGTCAGGCCGCCGCTGCGGGCGCCGTCGGCGAGGGCCGCGATGCGGCCGTGGTACCGGTTGCCGGCGCGGTCGAAGACGACCGACTCCACGCCCAGACCCTTGGCCCGCTCGGCGACGAGCTCGCCGACGCGCTTGGCCTTCGCGGTCTTGTCACCGTCGTGCGAGCGCAGGTCGGCCTCCATGGTGGAGGCGTAGGCCAGCGTCGTGCCCGCCAGGTCGTCGACGACCTGCACGGTGATGTGCTTGGAGGAACGGGTGACCACCAGGCGCGGACGCTCGGGGGTGCCGTTGAGCTTCTTGCGGCCCCGGATCTGGCGCCGCTGGCGCGAGCGCTGACGGTCCGCGGTGTTCTTGTTGTGCGTGAGCGAGATCGCCATCGTCACTTACCAGCCTTTCCGACCTTGCGACGGATGTGCTCCCCCGCGTAGCGAACACCCTTGCCCTTGTAGGGCTCGGGCTTGCGCAGCTTGCGGATGTTGGCGGCGACCTCACCGACCAGCTGCTTGTCGATCCCGACGACGCCCAGGCGCGTGGGACCCTCGACGTTGAACGTGATGCCCTCGGGGGCGTCGACGATGATGGGGTGGCTGTACCCGAGCTGGAACTCCAGCTGGGTGGGGCCCTTGGACAGGACGCGGTAGCCGACACCGTGGATCTCGAGCCGCTTCTCGTACCCCTCGGTGACACCCACGACCATGTTGTTGATCAGCGTGCGGGTGAGGCCGTGCAGCGAGCGCGACTCACGCTCGTCGTCGGGGCGACGGACCTCGAGGGTGCCGTCGGTCTGCTCGATGGTGATGGGGCGGCGGATGCTGTGGGACAGCGTGCCCTTGGGGCCCTTCACGGTGACCAGCGCGTCGTCGATCGCGACGTCGACACCGGACGGGACCGCGATGGGGAGCTTGCCAATGCGCGACATGCTTCTTCTCTCCTTCGGTCTCTAGGTAGTCCGGGTCACCAGACGTAGGCGAGGACTTCGCCGCCCACGCCCTTCTGGTTCGCCTGGCGGTCGGTGAGCAGGCCCTGGCTCGTGGAGATGATGGCCACGCCGAGGCCGCCGAGCACCTTGGGCAGGCCCGTGCTCTTGGCGTACACGCGCAGGCCGGGCTTGCTGATGCGGCGCACACCGGCGATGGAGCGCTCGCGGTTGCGGCCGTACTTGAGGGTGATGGTGAGGGTCTGGCCCACGCCCTCGTTGTCGGTCACCTCGAAGGAGGAGATGTAGCCCTCCTGCTGCAGGATCTCGGCCACGCCCTGCTTCAGCTTGCTGTACGGCATCGCCACCGCGTCGTGGTACGCCTGGTTGGCGTTGCGCAGACGGGTCAGCATGTCTGCGATCGGGTCGGTCATCGTCATGGTTCTGGGTTCTCTCTTCTCTGCGGTTTCCGCGCGCCGGGGGCGTCGCGGACCTTCAGCGGTCGTGGTGGGTGGTGATCACCAGGAGGACTTGGTGACACCGGGCAGCTCGCCGCGGTGCGCCATCTCGCGCAGGCAGATCCGGCACAGGCCGAACTTGCGGTAGACGGCCTTGGGCCGGCCACAACGCTGGCAGCGCGTGTAGCCACGCACCGCGAACTTGGGCTTGCGGGCTGCCTTGACCTTCAGTGAAGTCTTCGCCATCGGTTTCTCCTCAGTCCTGCTCAGCGCTCGGCGAACGGGAAGCCGAGCTGCTTGAGCAGCGCGCGACCCTGGTCATCGTTGGTGGCGGTGGTGACGATCGTGATGTCCATACCGCGGGTGCGATCGATCTTGTCCTGGTTGATCTCGTGGAACATGACCTGCTCGGTCAGACCGAAGGTGTAGTTGCCACGCCCGTCGAACTGCTTGGGCGAGAGGCCGCGGAAGTCGCGGATGCGGGGCAGCGCCAGCGAGAGCAGGCGGTCCAGGAACTCCCACATGCGGTCGCCGCGCAGCGTCACGTGGGCGCCGATCGGCATGCCCTCGCGCAGCTTGAACTGGGCGATGGACTTGCGGGCCTTGGTGACCAGGGGCTTCTGGCCGGTGATCGCGGTGAGGTCGCGCACGGCGCCCTCGATCAGCTTGGAGTCGCGGGCTGCCTCGCCCACACCCATGTTGACCACGATCTTGGTCAGGCCGGGCACCTGCATGACGTTGGCGATCTCGAACTCCGACTTGATCGCGGGGAGGATCTCCTCGCGGTAGCGGGTCTTGAGTCGCGGGGTCACCGGCGCGCTGACGGTGGTCTCGGTGGTCTCGGTGGCGGTGTCGGTCATCAGATGTCCTTGCCGGTCTTGCGGGAGATGCGGACGCTGCGCGTCGCGGCGTAGGTGGAGCCGTCGGGACGGCGCTTGAGCACCTCGTCACGACGGAACCCGATGCGGGTCACGACACCGTCCTCGACCAGCATCACGTTGGAGACGTGGATGGGGGCCTCGGTGGTGATGATCCCGCCGGTGTTGCCGGCGCGACCACCCTGGTCGACGACCTTGGTGTGGCGCTTGACGCGGTTGACGCCCTCGACGATCACGCGCTGCTCCTCGCGGAGCACCTTGATGACCTTGCCTTCGGCGCCCTTGTCGCGGCCGGCGATCACCTTGACGGTGTCGCCCTTCTTGATATTCACAGAGTTCTTGCCCATGACTCAGAGCACCTCCGGTGCCAGCGAGATGATCTTCATGAAGCGCTTCTCGCGCAGCTCGCGACCCACGGGGCCGAAGATGCGGGTCCCGCGCGGCTCGCCGTCGGTCTTGAGGATCACCGCCGCGTTCTCGTCGAAGCGGATGTAGGAACCGTCGGCGCGGCGGCGCTCCTTGACGGTGCGCACGATGACGGCCTTGACGACGTCGCCCTTCTTGACGTTGCCGCCGGGGATCGCGTCCTTGACGGTGGCGACGATGGTGTCACCGATGCCGGCGTAGCGACGACCCGAGCCGCCGAGCACGCGGATGCAGAGGATCTCCTTCGCACCCGTGTTGTCGGCGACCTTGAGCCGCGACTCCTGCTGAATCACTGTTGTCTCCTTGTCACCCGGTTCTCACCGGTGGTGAGCCTGGGGGAACGTGTCTGCCCGTGGGGACGGGCGATGATTACTTGGCCTTCTCGAGGATCTGGACGAGGCGCCAGCGCTTGGTGGCCGACAGCGGCCGGGTCTCCATGAGGAGGACGCGGTCGCCGACGCCGCACTCGTTGTTCTCGTCGTGGGCCTTGAGCCGGCTCGTGCGGCGCATGACCTTGCCGTAGAGGGCGTGCTTGACGCGGTCCTCCACCTCGACGACGACCGTCTTGTCCATCTTGTCGCTCACCACGAGGCCCTCGCGGACCTTGCGGGCGTTGCGCTGGGGAGCGCTGGTGTTCTGCTCGCTCACGCGGCACCGTCCTCGTCCTCAGAGCCCGGAGCGGTCCGGATGCCGAGCTCGCGCTCACGCACCACGGTGTAGATCCGGGCGATGTCCTTCTTGACCGTGCGGAGCCGGCCGTGGCTCTCCAGCTGGCCGGTGGCGGCCTGGAACCGGAGGTTGAACAGCTCCTCCTTGGCCTCGCGCAAGCGGGCCTCGAGGTCGATGTCGTTGAGCTCGTCGAGCTCGTGGGCCTTGACACCCTGGGCCATCAGAACTCACCCGCCTCTCGCGAGATGAACCGGCACTTCATGGGCAGCTTGTGCATCGCGCGACGCATCGCCTCGCGAGCGGTCTCCTCGTCGACGCCGGCGAGCTCGAACATGACGCGGCCGGGCTTGACGTTGGCGATCCACCACTCGGGAGATCCCTTTCCGGAACCCATGCGGGTCTCGGCGGGCTTCTTGGTGAGCGGGCGGTCGGGGTAGATGTTGATCCACACCTTGCCGCCGCGCTTGATGTGGCGGGTCATGGCGATACGTGCCGACTCGATCTGCCGGTTGGTCACGTAGTGGCCCTCGATGGCCTGGATGCCGAAGTCACCGAAGGCCAGCGTGGTGCCACCCTTGGCCGCGCCACGGCGGTTGGGGTGGTGCTGCTTGCGGTGCTTGACACGACGGGGCATCAACATGGTGCTCAGCCCTCCTGCGGGGTCTCGGCGGGGGCCGCGGCCTGCTCCTGGGGAGCAGTCGTGGTCTCCGCGGCGGGGGCCTCGCGGTCCGAGCGCGAGGGGCGGTCGCCGCGCGAGCCACGGCTCGGGCGCTCGCCACCACGCTGCGGACGCCCGCCGCGACCGGGGACCCCGGCGCGGGCGGCGGCCTGGGCCTGGCGCTCGGCACGGGAGCCGGCGACCTCGCCCTTGTAGATCCAGACCTTCACGCCGATGCGGCCGAAGGTCGTCTTGGCCTCGTAGAAGCCGTAGTCGATGTCGGCACGCAGCGTGTGCAGGGGCACGCGGCCCTCGCGGTAGAACTCCGTGCGCGACATCTCGGCGCCGTTGAGGCGGCCCGAGCACTGGATGCGGATGCCCTTGGCGCCCGAGCGCATCGAGGTCTGCATGGCCTTGCGCATGGCACGGCGGAACTGCACGCGACCGGTGAGCTGCTCGGCGACGCCCTGGGCGACCAGCTGTGCGTCGATCTCGGGGTTCTTGACCTCGAGGATGTTCAGCTGGACCTGCTTGCCGGTGAGCTTCTCGAGGTCGCCGCGGATGCGGTCGGCCTCGGCGCCGCGGCGACCGATCACGATGCCGGGGCGGGCGGTGTGGATGTCGACGCGGACCCGGTCACGGGTGCGCTCGATCTCCACCTTGGAGATGCCGGCCCGCTCCATGCCCTTGGAGAGCAGCTTGCGGATCGCGACGTCCTCGCCCACGTAGCTCTTGTAGAGCTTGTCGGCGTACCAGCGCGACTTGTGGTCGGTCGAGATGCCCAGGCGGAAGCCGTTGGGGTTGATCTTCTGGCCCATCAGGCACCCTTTCCGTTCTTGGTGGCCGCGACCACCGACGCCGGCTGGACGGCCAGCGTGATGTGGCTCGTGCGCTTGTTGATCCGGGTGGCCCGGCCCTGCGCACGAGGACGCCACCGCTTCATGGTGGGGCCCTCGTCGACCTGGGCGATGGAGACCACGAGGTCCCCGGCGTCCAGGCCCTCGGCGGTCTCGGCGTTGGCGATCGCGCTCTCGAGGACCTTGTAGACGGTCTCGGAGGCGGCCTGCGGCGCGAACTGCAGGATCGCGAGGGCGTCCTCGACGGGCAGGCCGCGGACCATGTCGACGACACGGCGGGCCTTCATCGGGGTGATCCGCACGAAGCGGGCCCGGGCGAAGGCGCCCGGCGCGTCGCCGAGCAGCGACTCGCGGCGGGCGCTGGTGCGCTGGCGCTCTGCGGCACTCATCGGCGGCGTCCCTTCCTGTCTTCCTTGACGTGACCGCGGTAGGTGCGGGTCGGGGCGAACTCGCCCAGCTTGTGACCGACCATGGAGTCGGTGACGAAGACCGGCACGTGCTTGCGGCCGTCGTGCACGGCGATCGTGTGACCGATCATGGCCGGCACGATCATCGAGCGGCGCGACCAGGTCTTGATGACGTTGTGGCTGCCCTTGTCGTTCTCGGCGTCCACCTTCTTCATCAGGTGGTCGTCGACGAAGGGGCCCTTCTTCAGGCTGCGAGGCATATCTCTTACTTCCTACCCTTGCCGGTCTTGCGGCGACGGATGATCTGGGAGTCGCTGGCCTTGCGCTTGCGCGTGCGACCCTCGGGCTTGCCCCACGGCGACACCGGGTGGCGACCACCGGAGGTCTTGCCCTCGCCACCACCGTGCGGGTGGTCGACGGGGTTCATGACGACACCGCGGACGGTCGGGCGCTTGCCCTTCCACCGCATGCGGCCGGCCTTGCCCCAGTTGATGTTGGACTGCTCGGCGTTGCCGACCTCGCCGACGGTGGCGCGGCAGCGCACGTCGACGAAGCGCATCTCGCCCGAGGGCATGCGCAGGGTCGCGCGGCTTCCCTCACGGGCCACCAGCTGCGCGCTGTTGCCGGCGGAGCGGGCGATCTTCGCGCCGCCCCCGGGCCGCAGCTCCACGCAGTGGATGGTGGTACCGACCGGGATGTTGCGCAGCGGCAGGTTGTTGCCGGGCTTGATGTCGGCCCCGACGCCCGCCTCGACGGCCATGCCCTGGCGCAGGTCCTTGGGGGCGATGATGTAGCGCTTCTCCCCGTCGGCGTAGTGCAGCAGCGCGATGCGTGCGGTGCGGTTGGGGTCGTACTCGATGTGGGCGACCTTGGCCGGGATCCCGTCCTTGTCGTAGCGACGGAAGTCGATGATCCGGTAGGCGCGCTTGTGCCCGCCACCCTGGTGCCGCGTGGTGATCCGGCCCTGGTTGTTGCGGCCGCCCTTCTTGGGCAGCGGACGGGTCAGCGACTTCTCGGGGGTGGTGCGGGTGATCTCGACGAAGTCGGCGACCGAGCTGCCCCGGCGCCCCGGGGTGGTCGGCTTGTACTTGCGGATAGCCATGTCAGAGTTCCTTCACTCGCCCGGTCAGCTGACCGGACCTCCGAAGATGTCGATGCGGTGACCGTCGGCGAGGCTGACGATCGCGCGCTTGGTGTCCTTGCGCTTGCCCAGCCCGTTGCGCGTCCGGCGGGTCTTGCCCGACCGGTTGAGCGTGTTCACCGAGGTGACCCGGACGCCGAAGATCTTCTCGACCGCGATCTTGATCTCGGTCTTGTTGGCGTCGGGGCGCACCAGGAAGGTGTACTTGTTCGCGTCGAGCAGGCTGTAGCTCTTCTCGGAGACGACCGGCGCGATCAGGACGTCGCGGTGGTCCTTGTGCAGCGTGCTCACTGGTCGGCCTCCTCGGCGGTCGCGGTGCTGTTCGAGGCGCCGCGCACGAACGCGTCGTAGGCACCCTGGGTGAAGACGACGTCGTCGGCGGCCAGCACGTCGTAGGTGTTCAGCTGGTCGGTGAAGATCAGGTGCACCTGCGGCGCGTTGCGCAGCGAGAGCCAGGTCAGGTTGTCGCTGCGCTCGAGCACCACCAGGAGGCGGGGCCGGTCGCTCAGCGAGAGCAGGGCCTTCAGCGCGGCACGCGTGGAGGGCGCCTCACCGGTGACCAGCGACTCCACCACGTGGATGCGGCCGTTGCGGGCCCGGTCCGAGAGGGCACCGCGCAGGGCGGCCGCCTTCATCTTCTTGGGGGTCCGCTGGTCGTAGCTGCGCGGCTGCGGGCCGTGCACCACGCCGCCGCCCACGAACTGCGGGGCGCGGGTCGAGCCCTGGCGCGCGCGGCCGGTGCCCTTCTGCTTGTAGGGCTTGCGGCCACCGCCGCGGACCTCGCCGCGGGTCTTGGTGGCGTGCGTGCCCTGGCGGGCCGCGGCCAGCTGGGCCACGACGACCTGGTGCATCAGCGGGATGCTGACGTTGGCGTCGAAGATCTCGCCGGGCAGGTCGACCTGGACGGTCTTGACGTCGGCGTTCTTGGCGTTCTCAGCCATGCTCAGGCCTCCTGGCTCTTCTTCGCGGCGGAGCGCACGAGGACCAGGCCGCCGCGGGGGCCGGGAACGGCACCCTTGAGCAGGATCAGGCCCTTGTCGGCGTCGATCGCGTGGATGGTCAGGTTCTGGGTGGTGACGGTGTCGCTACCCATGCGTCCGGCCATCCGCACGCCCTTGAAGACGCGGCCCGGGGTGGCGCAGGCGCCGATGGAACCGGGCTTGCGGTGGTTCTTGTGGGCACCGTGGCTCGCGCCCACGCCGTGGAAGCCGTGGCGCTTCATGACACCGGCGAAGCCCTTGCCCTTGCTGGTCGCGGTCACGTCGATGACCTCGCCGGCGGCGAAGGTGTCGACCCCGATCTCCTGGCCGAGCGTGTACTCGGAGGCACCGGCGGTGCGCACCTCCACCACGTGGCGACGGGGGGTGACCCCGGCCTTGGCGAAGTGACCACCCTCGGGCTTGTTGACCTTGCGGGCGTCGATCTCGCCGAAGCCGATCTGCACGGCGTTGTAGCCGTCGGTCTCGGGCTGGCGCACCTGGGTCACCACGTTGGTGCCGGCGGCGATGACGGTGACCGGGACGATGCGGTTGTTCTCGTCCCACACCTGGGTCATGCCGAGCTTGGTGCCCAGCAGGCCCTTCACGTTGCGTTCGATCGTCATGATGTCCGTCCTCGACCTCAGAGCTTGATCTCGATGTCGACGCCCGCCGGCAGGTCGAGCCGCATGAGCGAGTCGACGGTCTTCGGCGTGGGGTCGATGATGTCGATGAGGCGCTTGTGGGTGCGCATCTCGAAGTGCTCGCGAGAGTCCTTGTACTTGTGGGGCGAGCGGATGACGCAGTAGACGTTCTTCTCGGTCGGCAGCGGCACCGGGCCGGCGACCTTGGCACCCGTGCGGGTGACGGTGTCCACGATCTTCCGCGCCGAGGTGTCGATCACCTCGTGGTCATAGGCCTTGAGCCTGATGCGGATCTTCTGTCCCGCCATAGGTCAGTCTCGTCCTTCTACTCGTCTGGCATCTCTTCGCCACGTGTCTGCCGGGCGTCCCCCCGTGTGGGTCGGCCCCGCCCTGGCTCCACCCCGCCCCGCCGACCCCCGCGGTCGGGCGTGTCGCACAGTGGACGACGCTCGAAGCGGGTGTTGCGGTGCTGTTCGGGGCACCCGACAGTTCGTCGGGCTGATCGGGTCTCCGCCGCGGCAGCGCACGCTGACGACCGGCATCATGGCCCAGCGGTTGCCCGCGAGCCTGGAGACGCGATTCAGAAGTCAAGGTGTGCCGCACGCCGGCGACTCGCCGGAGCAACCGGAACATCTTGGCAGACCCGCGACACCCACGCCAAATCGGAGGGAGCAGCCGTCCCCGACGAAGGAGGGGACGGCGTGGGCGAGCGAAGGTCGAGTAAGCCCTCCCGGTGAGCTCGCGAACCGGGAACGGGCGCATCGAGACCCATCGACTCACCGAGCGAGCAGCCGTCACCGAGGAGAAAGGAGGGGACGGCGTGGGCGAGCGAAGGTCGAGCAAGCCCTCCCGGTGAGCTCGCGAACCCGGAACGGGCGCATCGAGACCCATCGACTCACCGAGCGAGCAGCAGTGCCCACTCACCGCAGGACGCCCGACCCACCATGTCTCGTGGCCGCTCGCTGACGCTCGGTGCACCTCGACCAGCGTGCGCCGGCCGACCCCACCGTCCCCACCGGCTGACAAGATGGCCGCGCGCCACCCCGGCGCGCCACCAGCCTGACTCCCGGGAGCCTGCATGTCGGACTACGAGCCGTACCGGCCGCCGTCGTCGCCACCTCCCCCGGGCGCGGAGCCGCCGCAGCAGCAGGCGCCGTCGCGCTGGAGCGCCCCGGGGACGCCCACGCCGGCCCCGCCCGGGCCTCCCCCACCACCCGGCTACGCCGCACCCCCTCCCGGCTACTCGGCTCCGCCGCCGGGCAACCCGCCACCACCTCCCGGGGGGTGGGCGCCGGTGCCCGGCATGCTGGGCGCCGCCCACAAGCCGGGGGCCATGCCGCTGCGTCCCCTGGGGCTGGGCGACATCTACGACGCCGCGTTCCGGATCATCCGGTTCAACCCCAAGGCCACGGTGGGGGCGGCGGTGCTGGTCTCCTCGATCGTGATGGCGGTGCCGATCCTGGTCACCGCGCTGTTCACGGCCACGGTGGGCACGGCCATGGACGCGGGCCTCGGCGACGACGCCACGGCCGCCGAGGTCGCGGGCACCGCGGGGTCCCTCCTCGCCCTGGTCGGCGGAGCGGTGCTGCTGCAGATAGGCCTGGTCTTCGTCACCGGGATGGTCGCCCACGTGGCGCACGCGGCCGCCGTGGGCCGCCGGCTGGACCTGGGTGAGGCCTGGGCCGCCACCCGGGGTCGCCGCTGGCGGCTGCTCGGGCTCACCGCACTGCTCAACCTGGCCACGGCGGCGCTGCTGGTCGGCTACGTGCTCGCCTGGATCGCCGTCGTCGCCGTCGCCGACGGCGCGCTGCCGGTGGTGCTGTGGGGCCTGCTCTCGGTGCCGGCGTTCGTGGCGGTCATGTGCTGGTTCTGGGTGCGCTGCTACCTGCTGGCGCCCGCAGCGCTGATGCTCGAGCCCCAGGGCAGGGTGCTGGGGGCGGTCGCCCGCGGCTACGCGCTGACCCGCGGCCAGTTCTGGCGCACCTTCGGCATCGCGCTGCTCACGGTGCTCGCCACCTCCCTGGCCAGCCAGGTGATCGCGGTGCCGCTCGCGATCATCGGCAACGTGGTGGTGCTGGCAGCCCCCGAGTACGCGACGCTCGGTCTCGTGGTCACGCAGGCGGTCAGCACGGTCGTGGCCGCGGCCTTCGTGGCCCCGTTCACCTCCGCGGTCACCTCGCTGCAGTACCTGGACCAGCGCATCCGCAAGGAGGCCTACGACGTCGAGCTGCTGGCGCGGGCCGGGGTCACCGCCTCGTGACTCCCCCGCTCCGGGTCGGTGCGGACGGCGTGCCGCTGACGCCCACCCCCGACGAGGCGCGCTCCGAGCTGCGCCGCGAGCTGCTGCGCCCGGAGTACAACGACGAGAACCTCCTGGACCGCGTCCTGCGCTGGGTGGAGCGACGTCTCGACGCCGCACTCGACGTCGCGAGCAGCGCACCGCCCCTGACCACCCTGGCGGCCATGCTGGTGCTGGCGGGCCTGGTCGCGGCCGCCGCGTGGCTGGTCTCGCGACAGCGGTCGAGCGCGCGCCAGGAGTCGCGCGCCGGGTCGGTGCTGGGCGAGGAGCGCGCCACCGCCGCCCAGCTGCGACGTCGGGCGGAGGAGGCCCTGGCGCAGGAGCGCTACGCCGAGGCCGTCGTCGAGGGCTTCCGGGCCCTGGCGCTGCGCCAGGTCGAGCGCGGCCTGGTGGAGGACGCCCCCGGCCTCACCGCGCAGGACGTCGCGCGGGCACTGGCCGCGGAGTTCCCCGACCGCGCCCACGCCGTCGGGGCCGGCGCACGCCTCTTCGACGAGGTGCTCTACGGCGACCGTGAGGCCACGCTGCCCCAGGCCACCGAGGTGCTGGCGCTCGACGACGAGCTCGCGGTGGCGCGATGAGCCTGCTCGCCGGCTCCGCCCCGGCCCCCGCCGACCCCGCACCCGCCTCCGCGGGGGCAGGCCCCGGGTCCTGGCGTCGTCACCGGGCCATGCTGCTGGTCGGCCTGGGGTTCGCGCTCGCCGTCGCGCTCGCCGTGGCGACCAACGGGCCGGCGCGCACCGGTGAGCCCCTGGACCCCGACAACCCCGGCCCCGAGGGCACGCGTGCGATCGCGCGGGTGCTCGACGACCAGGGCGTCGAGGTGCAGGTGGTGCGCGGCCTGGAGGAGCTGGGGTCCACCCGGCTGGGGTCCGGCGACACCCTGGTGGTCAGCTCCACCGACCTGCTCGGCGAGGGCGTCGTCGCGCGGCTGCGTGAGCAGGCCGGCCCGGCGCGCGTGGTGCTCGTGGAGCCGACCGCACTCGCCGCCTCGCTGTTCGGCGTCCGCCTCCAGGGCGAGAGTGCGCTGCCGGACGGGGAGACCGAGGGCTGGGAGGCCGGGTGCGACCTCGCGGACCTCGACGGCCTGCGCCTCGACGTCGACGCCGCGACCACCTACCTCGACCCCGGAGCCACCTCGCCGCCCCGCGGGGCCTGCTTCCCCGCCGACGGCGCCGGTGGCCCGGGGGCGCTGCTGGTGGAGCGCGACGGCGTGGTGCTGCTCGGCGCCGGCCAGGCCCTGACCAACGACCAGGTACTGCGCGCCGACAACGCCGCCGTGGCACTGCGCCTGCTCGGCGGCGGCCCGCGCCTGGTCTGGTTCGTGCCCCGGCTCGACGACCTCGGGACGCAGGAGGCGGTCGGCGTCGGCGAGCTGCTGCCGCCCTGGATCCGCCCCGGCCTGTGGGTGCTCGCCCTCGCCGCCCTGGCGTTGCTGCTGTGGCGCGCACGGCGCCTGGGCCCGCTCGCCACCGAGCCGCTGCCGGTGGTGGTCAAGGCCGTCGAGACCACGCTCAGCCGCGGTCGTCTCTACCGACGCGCCGGCGACCGCGCCCACGCCGCCACCGCCCTGCGCACCGCCACGCGCCGTCGGCTGACCGCCCGGCTCGGCCTGGACCGTCGCGAGGCCACCGTCACCGGCACCGACCCCGACGCCCTGGTGCGGCGGATCGCCGAGCACACCGGCCGCGAGTCCGACGCCGTCGCCGCGCTGCTCGGCGCCGGCGCCGCCCCACCCACCACCGACCGCCAGCTGGTGCAGCTGGCCACCGACCTGCACACGCTCGAGGAAGAGGTCCGCCACCCATGACCCACGACCCGCAGACAGGTCCACCGGCCACCCCACCGGCCACCCCACCGGCCACCCCACCGGCCCGCCACCCCGCCGAGGATCCCGTGCGCGAGCGCCTCACCGCCGTGCGCACCGAGGTGGCCAAGGCCGTCGTCGGCCAGGACGCCGCCGTCTCGGGACTGCTCGTGGCGCTGCTGTGCGGCGGGCACGTGCTCATGGAGGGGGTGCCCGGCACCGCCAAGACGCTGCTGGTGCGCACCCTGGCCGCCTCGCTGGAGGTCGACACGGCACGGGTGCAGTTCACGCCCGACCTGATGCCGGGTGACATCACCGGCTCGATGGTCATCGAGGGCAACCAGGGTGCGCTCGCCTTCCGCGAGGGACCGGTCTTCACCAACCTGCTGCTGGCCGACGAGATCAACCGCACGCCGCCCAAGACGCAGTCGGCCCTGCTCGAGGCCATGGAGGAGGGCCAGGTCTCGGTCGACGGCGTCTCCCGGGCGCTGCCCACGCCCTTCCTCGTGGCGGCGACCCAGAACCCGGTCGAGTACGAGGGCACCTACCCCCTGCCGGAGGCGCAGCTGGACCGCTTCCTGCTCAAGGTCGTCCTGCCGGTGCCGGACCGGCCCGCCGAGCTGGAGATCCTGCGCCGGCACGCCGAGGGCTTCGATCCCCGCGACGTCGCCGGGGCGGGTGTGCGCGCCGTGGCGGGGGCCGCCGACATCGAGGCGGGTCGGCGGGCGGTCCGTGCGGTGCAGGTGGCGCCCGAGGTCGCCGGCTACATCGTCGACATCGCGCGTGCCACCCGCGAGTCACCCTCGCTCTCGCTGGGCGTCAGCCCTCGCGGCGCGACGGCGCTGATGCGCGCCGCACGGGCCTGGGCCTGGCTCAACGGCCGGGACTTCACCACCCCCGACGACGTCAAGGCGCTGGCGCACGCCACCCTGGTGCACCGGCTGGGGCTGCGGCCCGAGGCCGAGCTCGAGGGGGTCGAGGTGGCGCAGGTGCTCTCCGCCGCGCTGGGCTCGGTGCCGGTGCCGCGGTGATCGGGCAGCCGTGGTGATCTCGGGCCGGGTGCCGCTCCTGGTGCTGCTGGGCCTGGTGCCGGTGGTGCTGCGCCCCCAGCAGGGCACGGTCTGGCTGTGGCTGCTGGTGGTCGCGGCGCTGTGCGTCGTCGACCGGCTGCTGGCGCCGGCGCCCGGCTCGCTGCGGGTGGAGCGGCGCCCCGCCGGCACGGTGCGCCTGGGCGACCACGCCGAGGCGGCCCTGGTGGTCACCAACGACGGGGCACGCCGCGTGCACGCCGGGGTGCGCGACTCCTGGCAGCCCAGCGCCGGGGCCGCGCCGGGGACCGACCGGCACCGCGTCCGGCTGGCGGCCGGCGAGCGCACGGTGCTGCGCACCCCCCTGCGACCCACGCGGCGCGGTGACCTGCGCGCCCTCGGCGTCACGGTGCGCAGCCACGGACCGCTGCGGCTGTGGTCGCGCCAGGCCACGACGCCGGTGCCGGGCACGGTGCGCTCGCTGCCGCCGTTCGCCTCCCGGCGCCACCTGCCCTCACGCCTGGCCCGGCTGCGCGAGCTCGACGGTCGCTCCGCGGTGCGGCTGCGCGGGCCCGGCACGGAGTTCGACTCGCTGCGCGAGTACGTGCGCGGCGACGACGTGCGCTCCATCGACTGGCGCGCCTCGGCGCGCACCCGCACGACCGTGGTGCGCACCTGGCAGCCCGAGCGCGACCGGCGCGTGGTGCTGGTGCTCGACACCTCGCGCACCTCCGCGGGACGCGTCGAGGACGTCCCGCGCCTGGACTCGGCCATGGACGCCGCGCTGCTGCTCGCGGCGCTGGCGGCCCGGGCCGGCGACCGCGTCGACCTGGTGGCCGGCGACCGCCGGGTGCGCGCGCGGGCGCGGCTGGGCAGCGCCCACGACGTCGCCGGGCGCCTGCAGGAGACGATGGCCGACCTGGAGCCCACCTTCGTCGAGGCCGACTGGGGTGTGCTCGCCGCAGCCGTGCAGTCACTCGGCCGTCAGCGTGCCCTGGTCGTGCTGCTGACCCCGCTGGAGCCCTCGGCCGTGGAGGAGGGATTGCTGCCGGTGCTGCCCTCGCTGGTGGCCCACCACCACGTGGTGCTGGCCTCGGTGCAGGACCCCGCGCTGGCCCGGTTGGCGGCCGACCGTTCCGGCCTCGGCGAGACCTACGGCGCCGCGGCCGCCGAGCAGACGCTGGCCCGGCGCGAGCGCACGGCCCGGGTGCTGGGAGCACTCGGCGTCGAGGTGGTCGACGCCGACGCCGACGCGCTGCCGCCCCGACTGGCCGACCACTACCTCCAGCTCAAGGCGGCTGGTCGGCTCTGAGCCGACCGGCGCCTCGGGCCGCCGTCAGCCCGCTGTCAGCCCGACGAGGGTGGGACGGCGTCGCGCGGGGGCTGCGGACGCTGGCGCCCCAGCTCCCCGCCGATCCGTCCGCCGTAGGGGCGCCCGTGGTCGGCGTACTCCTCGCGGTGGAAGGCCAGCACGTGGCCGCCGACCTCGAGGCGCGAGCCGGTGCGCAGGATCTGACGCACCACCGGCGCGCCGTGCACCCGGGTGACGCCCGAGACCGGCACGACGATCCACTCGTCGGCCTCGTCGTGCACCAGGCGTGCGTGCACCGGCTCGAGACCGGTCAGCACCAGGTCGCAGCCGGCGTCGGAGCCGATGGTGAAGCCGTCGGTGAGCCAGTAGATCGGCTGTCGCTCGCCGGGACCCACGGCCTCGCGGACCAGCACCAGGCGCGGGAGCCCGCCGCGGGCGGGGTCGTGGGTGGTGGTGGTGCGCGGCCGGGGGCGACGACGCAGCGTCGGCACCAGCGGCCACAGGGTCGGGGGCGGTGCCAGGCTGAGGTCGGGCAGCACCGACTCGGTGCCGCGGGCACGCGCCCGCGCCGAGGTGATCGCGCCCCGCAGGCTGCCGGCCCGCACCCGGCGGCTGCCGGTGAAGCGGCGCTGCCACCAGGGGGCGTTGACGGCGCCCAGCGAGACCAGGTGCTCGCCCTGGTGGACGACGCGCAGGACGACGCCCTGCTGGGCGAGGCCCTCGGCGAGCACCCGCAGCGTCGCGGCGTCGCCGGCGCCGGCCAGGGCGCCCGGGTCGTCGACCTCCAGCTCCAGGCGGTTCGCCGAGCCGCGGACCGAGCCGCTGACCGGGCTCTGGCCGGGGCGCTGCAGCTCGAAGCGCAGGTCGGCCGCCACCGCGAGGGTCACGTTGCTCAGCCCCGCCCGGCGGCGTCGGTGCGCTCGCTGGTGGTGATGGTGAGGGTGCCGTCGATCTTCCAGGTGGCCCGCGGGGCGTTGGAGCCGGTGTCGCGGGGCACCTCGACCGACATGTCCTCGAAGCGGTAGTGGATGGCGGCCTCGCGGCCGGTCAGGAAGCTCCACATCCGCTGGCCCAGGTCGCCCCAGTCGACGACCTCGTCGCTGGTGCTGTCGAGGGGCTGGCTGCTGACGCCGCCGGGGTTGGGTCCGGGAAGGCTCTGGCTCATCGTGGTCTCCAGGGTTGCTCGGGGTGAATGGGGTGAATGGCTGGTGCGGGGGCCTGGTGCCTCCACCGACATCAGTACCCGAACCTCAACATTGTGTCGAGGTATTACAGTGCCATCATGAGCACAGCGTTCAAGTCTGGCGAGGTCGCGACCCTCACCATCGGTGACCTCTCCGAGCGCACGGGCGTCACGACCGCCACCCTGCGGGCGTGGGAGCAGCGGCACGGGTTCCCGCTGCCCCAGCGGCTGCCGAGCGGCCACCGGCGCTACGCCGAGCGCGACGTCGAGCGCGTGCTCGCCGTCCTGCGCAGCCGCGACGCCGGCACCCGCCTGGAGGTGGCGGTCCAGACTGTCGCCGCCGGCGGTGGCCACCACGCCGACGACGCCACCCGGTCGGTCTACGCCGACCTGCGCCGTGGTCACCCCCGGCTGCAGACCAACCGGCTGCGCAAGGGCACGCTGCTGGCGCTGAGCTGGGCGATCGAGGACGAGTTCTGCGCCAAGGCGGAGCGTGCCCACCTCTTCGGCTCCTTCCAGCGCGAGACCTACTTCAACCCCGCCGCCGAGCGCTGGGCCGAGCTCGGCCGGGTGGCCCGCAGCAGCTTCGCCCTCGCCGACTTCGCGGCCTCCGACCCCGACTCGCGCCCCGTCAAGGTGGGCCTGCCCGACGACGCCCCGATGCGCCGCGAGTGGGCCGTGGTCTGCGAGAGCCGCGACCTGCCCGCCGCCCTCACCGCCTTCGAGCTGCCCGGCCAGGCCGATGTCCCGGAGAAGAAGCGCCTCTTCGAGGCGGTCTGGACCGTGGAGCCGGTGGCCGTGCGCGACGCCGCCCGCGCCTGCGCCCGGGTGGCGGCCGCCTGCACGCCGGCCGCCGCCGCTCCGGTGCTCTACGAGCTGGCCGAGCCGGTGCCCGAGGGGGTCGCCGACCTGGCGTCGGTGACCGCGATGTTCAACCGCGTCGTGGCCTACGTCGACCGCTACGGTGCCGCGTGAGCAGCACCCCGCCGGGCCCCGGCGCCCCCGCGCACGCCGAGGTCGTCGTCGTCGGCGCCGGCCTCGCCGGGCTGGAGTGCGCCCGCACACTGCGCGACGCGGGCCGCGAGGTGGTGGTGCTCGAGGCCGGCGACCAGGTGGGTGGCCGGGTGCGCACCGACCAGGTCGACGGCTTCCTCACCGATCGCGGCTTCCAGCTGCTGAACCCCAGCTATCCGGCGCTGCGCCACCACGTCGACGTCCCGGCACTGGGGCTGCAGTCCCTCCCCGCGGGTGCGGCGCTGCGCACCGAGCGCGGCCTGCTGCGCGCCGGCCACCCGCTCGCGGCACCCCGCCTGCTGCCCGACGACGCCCGCCTGGCCCTCGTGCGCCCCCGCCAGACCCTCGCCGCCGCCCGTTTCGTCGCGCCGCTGGTGCGAGCCGCGGCCACGCGGCGCCCCGCCGCCGCCCTGCTCTCCCGCGGGCAGGACACCACCCTGCGCGCCGCCCTGGACCGCGCGGGGCTGCACGGCGACCTGCGCAGGCTGATGGACCGCTTCCTGGCCGGCGTGGTGCTCGACGAGGAGGGCGCGACCTCCGCCGCCTTCGTCCGGCTGCTGCTGCGCAGCTTCGCGCTCGGCACCCCCGGCCTGCCCAGCGCCGGCATGGGGGCGCTCCCCCACCAGCTCGCCGCACCGCTGGCCGGCGCCGTCCACCTCGAGCACCGGGTCGAGCGCATCGAGCGCACGGCCGACGGCGCCCGCGTGCACCACGGCGGCGGCAGCACCGGCGCCCGCCACGTGGTGGTGGCCACCGACGGCTGGGCCGCGGAGCCGCTGACCGGGCTGGCCGCGCCCGCACCGCGCGGCGTCGTCACGCAGTGGTGGGCGGTGCCCGATCCGCCCGAGCACACCGGGCTGCTGCACCTCGACGGATTCGCGCGGCCGCGCGGCCCCGTCGTCAACTGCGCCGTCATCTCCGCCGCCGCACCCACCTACGCCCCAGCCGGTCGCCACCTGGTGCAGGCCTCCGCCGTGTGGGCCGCAGGAGCGCCGGCGCCCCAGGAGCAGGCGATGGCCCGGCACGCCGCAGAGCTGCTCGGCGCTCCCGGCGGCCCCGACGGCGCGGCGGGCTGGCAGCTGCTCGTGCGGCACGAGGTCCCGCTCGCGCTGCCGGCGCTGGCGCCGCCCTTCGCGGCGCGCCCGCGCGTGGTCGAGCGCGACGGCGTCGTCGTGGCGGGCGACCACCGCGAGACCGCCTCGATCCAGGGCGCACTGGTGAGCGGAGCGCGAGCCGCGCGCCGCGTGCTCGAGCACCCGGCCCTCGCCGCCTCCTGACCGTGGACGCCACCTGGGCCCTGGCCCTCGCGGTCATGCTGCACGCGGGGTTCCAGCTGACGGTGACGGTGCTGGTCTACCCGGCGCTAGCCCGCGTTCCGGCCGCCGACTGGGCGCCCGCCCACGCCCGTCACAGCCGCGCCATCACCCCGCTGGTGGCGCTCTGCTACGGCGCGCTCGCCGGCACCGCGATCTGGGCGCTGCTCGCGGCGCCCCGCTCCCCCGCGCTCGTCGTGACCCTCGCGTGCGTGCTCGGCAGCGTCCTCGCCACCGCCACCGGCGCCGCCCCCACCCACGGGCGCCTCGGCAGGTCGGGGCCCACCCCCGCGCTCCTGCGACGGCTGCTGCTGGCCGACAGGGTGCGCGCGGCCTTCGCCGTGGGTGCCGCCGCGGCGGCCCTGGTGGCCGTCACCGGGCTCGGCTGAGCGATCAGGCGCGGCTGACGACGGTGTCCTCGAGCAGCGCGCGGTCGACGTCACCGGTGTGCCCGCGCAGCACCGCGTTGCGCCCCAGCACGAACACGTAGGCGAAGAAGCACAGCTCGGCCAACACCCCGATCCCGACGCGCGCCCAGGTGGGCAGCCCCGAGGGGGTCACGAACGCCTCGATGACGCCACTCACGAGCAGCACCAGGACCAGCCCCAGCGCCACCGTGGCGGCCGACCTACCGGCCTGCGCCAGGGCGTCGGCGCGCGTGCGGTCGCCCGGCTCGACCCAGGACCAGAACAGCCGCAGGCCCACCCCGCCCGCCACGAAGACCGCCGTCAGCTCCAGCAGCCCGTGGGGCAGGATCAGCCCGAAGAACAGGTCGCCACGGTCGTTGCGGATCATGATCGAGCCGATGACCGCCAGGTTGGCGAGGTTGTAGAACAACAGCAGCACCACCGGCGCGCCGAGCACCCCCAGCGCGATGCACAAGCCGGCCACCCACGCGTTGTTGATCCACACCTGGGCGGCGAAGTGCGAGGCGGCGTACTCGCTGTAGTAGCCCTCGAAGTCGTTGTTGACCAGCTGGTCGACCTCGGCGGGCGAGAGCATCGCCTGCTCGACCGCGGGGTTGCCGAGCAGCCACCAGGTCATCACCGCTGTCACCAGCACACTGCCGGCCACGCACCCCAGCCACCACCACCGCATGGTGTAGAGCGCCGCCGGGAAGCGGTCGAGCAGGAAGGACCGCACACCGGCCCACGTGCTGGTGCGGGTGCCGACCGCGCGGTTGCGGGCGCGGGCCAGCAGCGAGGAGAGGTGGGCCACGAGCGTGGGGTCGGGCGCCGAGGTGCGGACCACGCTCAGGTGCGTGGCCACCTGCTGGTAGCGCTCCACCAGCTCGTCGGCCTCGGCCCCGGTGAGCCGGGGGCGCCGGGTCAGCTCGTCGAGGCGCTGCCACTGGTGCGAGTGCGCCAGCACGTAGGCGTCGAGGTCCACGCCCACCACCCTAGGGGGCCACCTAGAGTGGAGCGGTGACGAGCACCGGCGGGTACGGGCGACCCGAGACGGCCACGCTCACCGACGACGACCTCGTGACCGGTGAGGCCGTGGCGCTGGACCTGCCCCCCGCGGGCATCGGGGTCCGGCTGGCCTCGGGCCTCATCGACGTCATCGCCACGTGGGTGCTGCTCTTCGTCGTCCTGTTCGTCATGCTGCTCTCCGTGGCGCGCACCGACGCCGCGCTCGCCCAGGCCGCGCTGATCGGCTCGATGATCATCGTCTTCATCGCCCTGCCCACCACGCTCGAGACGCTCACCCGTGGACGCTCCCTGGGCAAGCTCGCCCTGGGACTGCGCACGGTGCGCGACGACGCGGGGCCGATCTCCTTCCAGCACGCGCTGGTGCGCTCGATGGTGGGCTTCGTGGAGCTCTACGTCTTCCAGGGCGTGCCCGCGTTCTTCTCCGCGCTGCTCAGCAGCCGCGGCAAGCGCCTGGGTGACTACGCCGCCGGCACCTACGTGGTCCGCGAGCGCGTGGCACTGCGGCTGAGCATGCCCGCCCCGATGCCGCCGCACCTGGGCGCCTGGGCGGCCGGCGCCGACATCACGGCGCTACCGACCGGACTGGCGCTGGCGGTGCGCCAGTTCCTGGGTCGCCTGCCCACCCTGGACCCCGCCTCGCGCGCCCGGATCGGCGCAGCGCTGGCCGAGCAGGTGAGCCCGCACGTGGCCCCCGGTCCGCCTCCGGGCACCGCCCCCGAGGACTTCCTGGCCGCCGTCGTCGCTGCCCGACGCGAGCGCGACCTGACCCGGCTGCGCCGCGAGGAGCAGCTGCGCGACCGGCTCGCTGGTCGGTCCTGACCCGACGCGGCGTACCCGGCCCGCCCGGCCCGACCCGGAGTCAGCCGGCTGCGTGCGCCGCGGCCTGGTGGGCGGCGCCGACGATGCCGGCGCGGTTGCGCAGGCTCGCGGGCACGATCGGGGTGCTCAGGTCGAGCAGCGGCAGGAAGCGGTCGGCGTGCTTGCTGACGCCGCCGCCGACCACGAACAGGGTGGGCGTGAAGAGACGCTCGAGGTGGCGGTAGTACACCTGGAGCCGCTCGGCCCACTCCTCCCAGGAGAGCTCCTCGCGCTCGCGCGCGGAGTTGGCGGTCCACTGCTCGGCGTTGCGGCCGCCCACCTCCAGGTGACCGAGCTCGGCGTTGGGGACGAGCACGCCGTCGTGCACCAGGGCGGTGCCGATGCCGGTGCCGAGCGTCGTCACCAGCACCAGGCCCCGACGGTCGCGGGCGGCACCCCACCGCACCTCGGCCAGCCCGGCGGCGTCGGCGTCGTTGACCACGTGCACCGGCCGCCCCAGGCGCGCGCTGAACAGCGCGTCGGCGTCGGTGCCGATCCAGGCGGCGTCGATGTTGGCAGCCGAGCGGACCACGCCGTCGTCCACGATCCCGGGCACGGTGACGCCGACCGGCGAGCCGGGCTCCCCCGCGGTGTCGGTGGCCTCCGCGTCGCCCACCAGCTGCGCGACCAGCTCCGCGACGGCCTCCGGGGTGGCCGGCGAGGGCGTGGGCAGCCGGGTCCGCTCGCCGGCGAACTCCCCTGTCGCGAGGTCCACGGCAGCGCCCTTGATCCCGCTGCCCCCCACGTCGACGCCGAACCCGACGCCGCGCGCGCTCCCCTCGTGACTCATGCGGGCGATTCCACCACAGGACCGACCGTGCCGGCCCCTCAGGCCGCAGCGTCAGTCGGCGCGCACGTAGCGCAGGTCCACGATCGGGCGCCCGGCTTCGCGGCCCTTGCGCTCGAAGCGGGTCACCGGCCGCTCGGACCAGCGCTCGACCTCGGCGCCGACGAGCCCCGGCTCGGCGTCGAGCACCGCGCGCATCTGCTCGGCGTAGTCCGGCCAGTCGGTGGCCAGGCGCCACGCGGCACCGGGCGCCAGACGCGAGGCCGCCAGCCGCGCGAACGCCGGTGTCACGAGCCGTCGCTTGTGGTGCTTCTGCTTGGGCCACGGGTCCGGGAAGAAGGTCCACAGCCCGGCGAGGCTCCCGGGCGCCACCGTGTGCTCCAAGGACCACACGGCGTCCACCGAGCACAGGCGCACGTTCTCCGCGCCGGCATCGGCCAGGCGCCACAGGGTGTCGGCGATCCCCGGGCGCCACACCTCCAGCGCCAGCACGTCGTGCTCGGGGCGGGCCGCCGCCAGCACCGCCGTCGCCTCGCCGACCCCGGACCCGATCTCCACCACCAGCGGGGCCTCACGGCCGAAGTGCCGCGCCCAGGTGAAGCCCGGCTCGTCGACGGCGCGCTCGGGCACCACCCAGCGCTCGTGGTGCGCCTCCCAGGCCGCCGCCTGTCGCGGCGTGAACCGGCTGCCGCGACGGGAGTAGCTGAGCACCTCGCGCATCCGCCGACCCTCGGGGGTCAGGCGGTGGTGCGGGCGGGCGGGGACGGCGCCGCTCATGCCGAGGCCACGGCCAGCAGGAGGACCGCGAGGGTGCCGAGCGCGGCGAGCAGCAGGAGCACGCTGCCCACGATCCCGCACACCCGCCCGGCGTTCGCCGCGCTGCGCCCGCCGATCCGACCACCGCTGCGGTCGATCTCGCGCACCACGCGCTGACCCATGGCCCAGGCGAACGGCGAGATGAGCTGGCAGGTGACCAGGCCCAGGATCCCCAGGATGAGCACCGTGGTGGCCTGCGCGTGGTCGGGCGGCGTCACCGGTCCGTAGGGGGAGGCGGCGGACATCGGGTACCCGGAGGGACTCTGGCCGTACTGGCCGTACTGGCCGTACTGCTGGCCGTACTGGCCGTACGGCTGGCCGGGCGCGGGCTGGGGCGGCCAGGTGGGCTCGGGAGACCCTCCGCCAGCCGGCGGCTCGTAGGGCCGGTAGCCGGGATCCTCGGGCTGGCTCACGCGCCGCCCTCACCGATCGTGCCGATGACCTTGGCCGGGTTGCCCACCGCGAGCACGCCGGGCGGCAGGTCGCGCGTGACGACGGCACCGGCCCCCACCACCGTGTCGGCACCGATGGTGACGCCGGGCAGCACGATCACGCCGCCGCCGAGCCAGACGTTGTCGCCGATGACGATGGGCTTGGCCGCCTCCCACTTCTCCCGACGCGGACCGGGCTCCACCGGGTGGGTGGGGGTCAGCAGCTGCACGTTCGGGCCGATCTGCACGTCGTCGCCGATGGTGATCGAGGCGACGTCGAGCGCCACCAGGCCGTAGTTTGCGAAGCAACCGGACCCCATGCGGATGTTCGTGCCGTAGTCCACGTGCAGCGGGGGGCGGACCTCGGTCCCCTCGCCGACGGCGCCCAGCAACCGCTCCAGCAGCGTCCGGCGCCCGGCCGGGTCGACGGGCGACGAGGCGTTGTAGGCCACCATCTGCTCCTGGGCGGTGGTGGCGAGAGCGGTGATCGCGGGGTCGTCGGCCTGGTACAGCTCGCCGGCCCGCATGCGCTCGAGCATGCTGCGGCCGTCGTCGGGGGTCGGGGTACTCACGCGCCCGATCCTCTCACCGGTCCGGGGCCGGGGACGACGACACCCCCCGAGCCCTGGGGCTCGGGGGGTGTCGGTCGGAACAGGTGGTGCAGGCGGGTCAGTCGATCACTTGGTGATCTTGGTGACCCGGCCGGCGCCGACGGTGCGGCCGCCCTCGCGGATGGCGAAGCGCAGGCCGTCCTCCATGGCGATCGGCTGGATCAGCTCGACCGACATCTCGGTGTTGTCGCCCGGCATGACCATCTCGGTGCCCTCGGGCAGGGTGACGACGCCGGTCACGTCCGTGGTCCGGAAGTAGAACTGCGGACGGTAGTTGTTGAAGAACGGCGTGTGACGGCCACCCTCCTCCTTCGACAGGATGTAGACGCTGGCGTCGAAGTTGGTGTGCGGGGTGGTGGTGCCCGGCTTGATGACGACCATGCCGCGCTCGATGTCCTCGCGCTTGGTGCCGCGCAGCAGCAGGCCCACGTTCTCGCCGGCCTGGCCCTCGTCGAGCAGCTTGCGGAACATCTCGACGCCGGTGACGGTCGACTTCTGGGCGGTGTCGCGGATGCCGATGATCTCGACCTCCTCGTTCACCTTGACCACGCCGCGCTCGATGCGACCGGTGATGACGGTGCCACGACCGGTGATCGTGAAGACGTCCTCGACGGGCATCAGGAAGGGCTTGTCGGTCTCGCGCTCGGGCTGCGGGATGTAGGTGTCCACGGCCTCCATGAGCTCGCCGATCGAGTCGGCCCACTTCTGGTCGCCGTTGAGCGCCGGGAAGGCCGCCACGCGCACCACGGGGACGTCGTCGCCCGGGAACTCGTACTCGGAGAGGAGCTCGCGCACCTCCATCTCGACGAGCTCGATGAGCTCCTCGTCGTCGACCATGTCGCACTTGTTGAGCGCGACGACCAGCGCGGGCACGCCGACCTGGCGGGCGAGCAGCACGTGCTCACGCGTCTGGGGCATGGGGCCGTCGGTGGCGGCGACCACCAGGATGGCGCCGTCCATCTGCGCCGCACCGGTGATCATGTTCTTGATGTAGTCGGCGTGACCGGGGCAGTCGACGTGCGCGTAGTGGCGCGCCTCGGTCTGGTACTCGATGTGCGCGATCGAGATCGTGATGCCGCGCTGGCGCTCCTCGGGAGCCTTGTCGATCGAGTCGAACGGCGACGCCTCGTTGAGGTCCGGGTGCTTGTCGTGCAGCACCTTCGAGATCGCTGCGGTCAGCGTCGTCTTGCCGTGGTCGATGTGACCGATCGTGCCGATGTTGACGTGCGGCTTGGTCCGCTCGAACTTCGCCTTAGCCACGGTGGGCTCCTCCTGGTGGTGTTGTTACTTGACTCGTACGGGATGGGTGGTGCCGAGGTGCCTGGCGTTACTCGCCGCGCACCTTCTTGATGATCTCGTCGGCGATGTTCGAGGGAACCTCGGCGTACGAGTCGAACTCCATCGAGTACGACGCCTGGCCGGAGGTCTTGGACCTCAGGTCGCCAACGTACCCGAACATCTCGGACAGCGGCACGAGGGCGTCGACGACGATGTCGCCGTGACGCTCCTCCTGCGCTCGGATCTGACCGCGACGGCTGTTGATGTCGCCGATCACCGTGCCGAGGAAGCCCTCGGGGGTGGTGACCTCGACGGCGAACATCGGCTCGAGGAGCACGGGCTTGGCCATCCGCGCCGCCTCCTTGAACGCCTGGTTGCCCGCGATCTTGAAGGCCAGCTCGGAGGAGTCGACGTCGTGGTAGGCGCCGTCCTCGAGCGTGAACTTCACGTCGACCATCGGGTAGCCCGCGAGCACGCCGAACTCCAGCGCCTCCTGACCGCCCTGGTCGACCGAGGGGATGTACTCCTTGGGCACGCGGCCACCGGAGACGTTGTTGGCGAACTCGTAGCCCGCACCGAGCCCGGTCTCGGGGTCGATGTTGGGGCCGAGCGAGATGACGACCTTCGCGAACTGACCCGACCCACCGGTCTGCTTCTTGTGGGTGTAGGAGTGGCTCTTGACCTCCTTGCGGAGGGTCTCGCGGTAGGCCACCTGCGGCTTGCCGACGGTCGCCTCGACGCGGAACTCGCGCTTCATCCGGTCCACGAGGATCTCCAGGTGGAGCTCGCCCATGCCGGCGATGATCGTCTGGCCGGTCTCCTCGTCGGTCTTGACCGTGAAGGTCGGGTCCTCGTCGGAGAGGCGCTGGATCGCCAGACCCAGCTTCTCCTGGTCGGACTTGGTCTTCGGCTCGATGGCGACCTCGATCACCGGGGCCGGGAACGTCATCGACTCCAGGACGACCTGGTTCTGCGGGTCGCTGAGCGTGTGACCGGTCTTGGTGTCCTTCAGACCCATCACGGCAACGATCTGGCCGGCACCGACCGACGCGATCTCCTCACGCTTGTTGGCGTGCATCTGGTAGACCTTGCCGATCCGCTCCTTCTTGCCGTTGACCGAGTTGACCACGGTCGAGCCGGCCTCCAGCTTGCCGGAGTAGACGCGCACGTAGATCAGCTTGCCCAGGTGCGGGTCGGAGGCGATCTTGTAGGCGAGGCCGGAGAACGGCTCGTCGTCGGAGGGACGGCGGGAGATCTCGGTCTCCTCGTCGTTCGGCTTGTGGCCGATGATCGCGTCGATGTCGAGCGGGCTCGGCAGGTACTTGATGACCGCGTCGAGCAGGGGCTGGACGCCCTTGTTCTTGAACGCGGTGCCGCACAGCACCGGGTTGACCTTGTCGGCCAGGGTCGCGCGACGGATCGCACCCTCGAGCTCCTCGACGGTGAAGTCCTCGCCCTCGAGGTACTTCTCCATGACGTCGTCGTCGGCCTCGGAGAGCGTCTCGAGCAGCTTCTCGCGGTACTCCGCGGCCTGCTCGGCCAGCTCGGCCGGGATCTCCTCGACGGTGTAGTCCTCACCCATCGTGGTCTCGCCGCGCCAGGTGAGCGCACGCATGCCGACCAGGTCGACGACGCCGAGGAAGTCCGACTCCGCGCCGATGGGCAGCTGCAGCACCAGCGGGGTGGAGTTGAGGCGCTCGACCATCATGTCGACGCAGCGGAAGAAGTCCGCGCCGGTGCGGTCGAGCTTGTTGACGAAGCACATGCGGGGCACGGAGTACTTGTTCGCCTGGCGCCAGACCGTCATGGTCTGGGGCTCGACGCCCGCGACACCGTCGAAGACCGCGACCGCACCGTCGAGCACGCGGAGCGAACGCTCCACCTCGGCCGTGAAGTCCACGTGGCCGGGGGTGTCGATGATGTTGATCTGGTGCTTCTTCCACCAGCAGGTGGTGGCCGCGGAGGTGATCGTGATGCCCCGCTCCTGCTCCTGCTCCATCCAGTCCATGGTGGCCGCGCCCTCGTGGACCTCACCGATCTTGTAGGTGATGCCGGTGTAGAAGAGGATGCGCTCGGTGGTGGTGGTCTTGCCGGCGTCGATGTGCGCCATGATGCCGATGTTGCGGACGACGTTGAGGTCCGTGGTGATGTCGACAGCCACTTGAGTCTGCGTTCCTTAGGTCGGTGTGGTCCGGTGCGGCCGCCGGGGCGCGGGTCGCGCGCCTCCGGCAGCCGGGCTCACCAGCGGTAGTGGGCGAAGGCCTTGTTGGACTCGGCCATCTTGTGCGTGTCCTCGCGCTTCTTCACCGCGGCACCCAGGCCGTTGGACGCGTCGAGGATCTCGTTCATGAGCCGCTCGTGCATGGTCTTCTCACGGCGGTCCGCGGCGTAGCCCACGAGCCAGCGCAGCGCGAGCGTGGTGCCGCGCGTGCCCTTGACCTCGATCGGCACCTGGTAGGTGGCGCCACCGACGCGGCGGGACTTGACCTCGATGTCGGGCTTGACGTTGTCGAGCGCCCGCTTGAGCGTCACGACGGGGTCGTTGCCGTTCTTCTCGCGGCATCCCTCGAGGGCGGTGTAGACGATGCGCTGGGCGACCTGCTTCTTGCCGTCCTGCAGCACCTTGCTGACGAGCTGGGAGACCAGCTGCGACCCGTAGACGGGGTCGATGTCGATCGGCCGCTTCGGGGCCGGACCCTTGCGCGGCATGTCAGCTCTTCTCCTTCTTCGCGCCGTAACGGCTGCGAGCCTGCTTGCGGTTCTTCACGCCCTGGGTGTCGAGCGTGCCGCGGATGATCTTGTACCGGACGCCGGGGAGGTCCTTCACCCGGCCGCCGCGGACGAGCACGATGGAGTGCTCCTGGAGGTTGTGACCCACGCCCGGGATGTAGGCGGTGACCTCGACGCCGCTGGAGAGTCGCACGCGGGCGACCTTGCGCAGGGCGGAGTTCGGCTTCTTCGGGGTGGTGGTGTAGACGCGGGTGCAGACGCCGCGGCGCTGCGGCGAGCCCTTGAGGGCCGGCGTCTTGTTCTTCGACACCTTGTCCTGCCGGCCCTTGCGGACCAACTGCTGAATGGTGGGCACCTGGTGGTTCCCTTCCTGGGTCTCTCTCAGTGACCGGCGATCTGCCGGGCACGACGGTGTTGCCTGTCCTGCGGTGTGCCACGTGTCTGCGCGGCCCGCGTCGGGCGGCGGCCGAGGAACTGGCCGCCGTGCTCCGGGCACGCGAGACGGTCTGGTGGACCCAGACACGAGAACCGAGGCTACCGGCGGGCCCCGACAGGGTCAAAACCCGGCGAGCGGCACCCTGGTCCGGGCTCAGCGACTCGCGGCGACGACGGCCGGACGCCGGGCCGGGGCGTGCTCGGGAGGGACGACGGCGGGGCGCGCCACGAGGTACCAGCCGACCACGCCCAGCACCCCGACCAGCGTGATCGCGCCGCCGCCGACCAGGGTCCAGCGAGCACCGAAGGTCTCCCCCACCCAGCCGATGGCGGGCGCGCCGAGCGGGGTGCCGCCCATGAAGATCATCAGGTAGAGCGCCATCACGCGGCCGCGCAGCGCGGGCGCCGTCGACATCTGCATGAGGGTGTTGGCGGCGGTGATCATCGTCAGCGCGGAGAGCCCGAGCAGCGGCATCCAGATCGCGAAGGTCGTGTAGGTGGGCAGCAGGCCGGCCACCACCTCGACGGCGCCGAACACCACCGCGGCCACCACCACCAGCCGCAGGCGCACCTGGGGGCGGCGGGCGGCCAGCAGGGCGCCGGTCAGCGACCCGACGGCCATGAAGGTGCCGAGCAGCCCGTACTCGGTGGCGCCCTTGTCGAAGACCTCGGTGGCCATCAGCGCCGAGGTCATCTGGAAGTTGAGGCCGAACGTGCCGACGATGAAGACGATCGCCAGCACCAGCATCAGGTCCGGACGACCCCGGACGTAGCGCAGCCCCTCGCGCACCATGCCCTTGCCCGAGGCCGACACCGGTGCGGCGGTGAGCAGCGCGGGGTTCATCGACCGCAGCGCCAGGTAGGGGCCCGCGTAGCTGACCGCGTTCAGCAGGATCACCCAGCCGGTGGCCTGTGCGCCGCCACCGAGCGCGGCGATCAGGACGCCGGCCAGCGCCGGACCCACGATCCGCGCGGCGTTGAAGGAGGCGGAGTTGAGGCCCACCGCGTTGCCGAGGTCGTCGGGATCCACGATCTCGCTGACGAAGGACTGCCGGACCGGCGCGTCGAGCGCGGTGCCGACACCGAAGAGCAGCGCCAGCACGAACACGTGCCACACCTCGGCGACCCCGGTGACGGCGAGCAGGCCGAGCAGGAGCGCGGGCACGGCCATCAGCACCTGCGTCAGCTGCAGCAGCCGGCGCTTGGGGAAGCGGTCGGCCACGACGCCGGCCAGCGGCGAGAGCAGCAGGGCCGGCAGGAACTGCAGGCCGGTGGTGATGCCGACGGCGGTGCCGGCGCCGATGGCGCTGCCCGCGGCCAGCTGGAGCACCAGCCAGTCCTGGGCGACGCGCTGCATCCAGGTGCCGGTGTTCGACACCGCGGCTCCGGCGGCGTAGCGGCGGTAGTTGGCGTTGTGGAGGGATCGGAACGTGGGGCTCAAGTCGGCGGGTCAGGTCTCCTGGGTCCGGGCCGCTCGCGGGCGGCGGGTCGTGTCGTCGTCGTGGGGTGGGGTCGGACGCCTGGTCCGGGTGATCAGTCGTGGCGCGCGAGGCGCTCGAGGATCGGCGCGGCGCTGCGCAGCACCCGGCGCTCCTCGGGGCTCAGGTCGCGCAGGGCGGTGGCCAGCCAGGCGTCGCGGCGACGCCGGTCGGCCAGCACGGTGGTGCGCCCCAGCTCGGTGAGGTCGACCAGCACCACGCGCCCGTCGCTCTCGTGCGGGCGGCGGGCCACGTAGCCCTCCTCCTCGAGGCACTTGAGCAGCCGGGTCATGCTGGGCGGCTGCACGCGCTCGTGGGCGGCCAGCTCCCCCGGCGTCTGCTCCCCGCTGCGGTACAGCGCGCCGAGGACCGCCATCGCCCCCATGCTCAGCTCGTTGTCGGGGTCGCGCTCGCTGGCCAGCCGGCGTCGCAGCCGCATGACGGCGAGCCGGAGCTCGGAGGCGAGCCCGGTGTCGGAGCGCACGGCGTGCTGGACGGTCGGCATGTCGTGAGCATAACTCATTACCTGTGCTAACTATTCCGCGACCGTGAGCCGGCCGGGGCGTTCCCACGAATACGTGGGAACTCCGAACTTCCCGATCGATACCTCGCACGAGAAGTTCGGCAGTCGTGCGCAGTCCGAGGCACACCAGCCACGCCAGCAACACCTGCTCCTCCGCCCACTCCCCGTCGGCGGGACGCCGACCTCAGGTGAGCAGCGCGGTGAGCGGGTTGATCGCGAAGTAGGCCACGAACATCGCCGAGATGACCCACATCAGCGGGTGGATGACGCCGACCTTGCCGCGCACCACCTTGAGCAGCACGAAGGCCAGGAAGCCCGCGCCGATGCCGGCGGTGATCGAGTAGGTGAACGGCATCAGCACGATGGTGAGGAACGCCGGCAGCGCGATCTCGACGTCGTCCCAGTCGATGCCGGTGACCTGCTGCATCATCAGGAAGCCCACCAGCACGAGGGCCGGCACCGCCGCCTCGTTGGGGATCACCCCCACCAGCGGCGCGAAGAACATCGCCAGCAGGAACAGCACGCCGGTCACCACCGAGGCCAGCCCGGTGCGCGCACCGTCGGCGACGCCGGAGGCGGACTCGATGTAGGAGGTGTTGCTCGAGACCGACGCGGCGCCACCCGCGGCAGCGGCCAGCGAGTCGACGATCAGGATCTGCTTGGTGCGCGGCGGCGCGCCCTCCTCGTCGAGCAGGCCGGCCTCGGCGCCGATCGCCGTCATGGTGCCCATGGTGTCGAAGAAGTCCGCCAGCAGCAGGGTGAAGACCAGCAGCGCGGCCGTGACGACGCCGGCGTTCTGCCAGGAGCCGAGCAGGTTGAACTCGCCGATCAGCTGCAGGTCGGGCAGCCCGACGACGTCGGTGGGCAGGGCGGGCACGTTGAGGTTCCAGCCCGTCGGGTTCACCCCGTCGTCGGAGACCGCCGGCCCCACCTCGGCCAGCCGCTCGACGACGATCGCCACCACGGTGGTGACCGCGATGCTGATCAGGATGCCGCCGCGCACCCCGCGGGCGTGCAGCGCGAGCACGAGCACCAGGCCGAGGCAGAACACCGCGACCGGCCACCCCTGCAGCTGACCGCCGATGCCGAGCTCCACCGGCACCGTGCCGGCGCCGGTGCGGCGCACGAAGCCGGCGTCGACGAGCGCGATGAGGGTGAGGAACAGGCCGATGCCGACCGAGATCGCGACCTTCAGCGGCGCCGGCACGGCCCGGAATACCGCCTCGCGGAAGCCGGTCAGCACGAGCACCAGGATCACCAGGCCCTCGATCACCACCAGGCCCATCGCGTCGGCCCACGTCATCTGGCTGGCCACCGAGAAGGTCACGAACGCGTTGAGGCCCAGGCCCGTGGCCAGCGCCAGCGGGTAGTTGGCCACCACGCCCATCAGGATCGTCAGCACCCCGGCCACCAGCGCGGTCGCCGCCGCGATCGCGGCGAAGTCGCCGCCCGCGAGCAGCTCCCCGTCGACGTCCTGGCCGCCGAGCAGGATGATCGGGTTGAGCACGATGATGTAGGCCATCGTCAGGAACGTGACGACGCCGCCACGCACCTCGCGCCCCACGGAGGAGCCGCGCTGGCTGATGGCGAAGAAGCGGTCGAGGCCGCCACCGGTCGAGGTCCCCGTCGTCGTCACGCCGCGCAGCATGTCAGACCGGCGGCCGGCGCGTCGTCGTCGGCTACGGTGTCGCCATGGAGCTGCGCGACGAGCAGCCGAGGCAGCACGAGATCGGCAACCGGACCTACATCGTGGCCGACGTCGAGCCGCTCGACGTCGACGGCGTGCGCACGGTCGCCGTCGGCACCGCCGTCTTCGCCGTCGCCTTCGTGGCGCTGCTGCCCTTCTACGGCTCCCTGGAGGCCGACGGCCGCCTGTGGTGGCTGTGGACCTGCCTGGCCGGGCTCGGCCTGGGTCTGTTCGGGCTCGAGTACTGCCGGCGCCGCCGCGCGCTGCGCCACGAGCTGGAGGCCGCGCCCGAGCAGCAGGACCCGGGGCAGCGGCCCTAGAGCAGCTCGACCTCGTCGAGCGAGACCGTGTCGAAGACGTGCTCGGGCAGCGGCTGGACCGACTGCTTGCGCGAGAGCCGGACCTCCGAGTGCGCCCCGCAGCCGTGGCCGAAGGCCACCACGCGACCGTCGTCATTGGCGTCGCCGTTGGCGCAGACACCGAAGGTCTCGGCGAGCGGACCCGCCAGTCGCACCAGGAACCCACAGCTGTGGCAGGACTCGGGGGCCTGCTGGGCCAGCGGTGACTCGGGGCCGCCGTCGCCGTCGAACCAGCGCTGGGCGGCCAGGTCGCGCCCCTCGGGCGAGAGCGTGCGCACCCGCCCCAGGCCGAGGTCCTTGGCCACCTGGCGGATCTGGGCCTTCTCGTCGGCGTCGAGCGGGTCGTCGCCGAAGGAGAAGGTCGGCACCAGGCGCGGGTCGTCGTCCTCGACCGGGAGCAGGTCGCCGGGCGAGAGGTCGCCGGGCTGCAGGCGCTCGCGGTAGGGCACCCAGGCCGGGGCCACGATGGCCTCCTCGCCGGGCAGCAGGGTGATCTCGCCGACGGTCACCTGGCGCAGCCGGTAGGCGCGGGCCACGGTGACGGCCCAGCGCCAGCCGGTGTAGCCCTTGCGCGTGCAGCCGAAGTAGTGCGTGACGACGCGCTCGCCCTCGGCCTCGGCTCCCAGGTGCTCGCCGACGTCGCCGGCCGGCACGTCCTCGAGCAGCGCCGAGCGCGCCACCTCGACGGCGCGCGCGGCGACGGAGTCGAGCTCGGGCAGCGAGGAGCGGCGTCGGACCAGGGTGCTCACGGCCGACAGCATGACTCATCGGCCCTGTCGCTGTCAGGTCGGGCTGGCCGGAGCAGGCAGGATGGTCGCCATGACCTCGGAGCACCCCGCGCCCTCACCGCCCGCGGGCGGTGACCCGGCTCCCGGTGCGGGCTCGACTCCTCCTCCGGACGCGCCAGGCCACCCGCGCTCCCGCGCGGTCGGCCGAGGCCTGGGCACCGGGGCCCGCGTGACCGGCCGCGGGCTGCGCGGCGTCGGCCGCGGGGTCGGCCGGGCGGGCTCCTACACGCTCTCCCAGGCCAAGCGCGCCTCGCGCGCCCAGGGCGCGGAGCAGTCCGGGCTCTCGCGGCTCATCGAGCTGCACGCCGCCAACGCCGCGGGCGACGCCGCCGTCGCGATCTCCCTGGCCACCACCATCTTCTTCGCCGGCGCCACCAGCGAGGCCCGCGGCCAGGTGGCCCTGTTCCTCGGCCTGACGATGCTGCCGTTCGCCATCGTGGCGCCACTGATCGGCCCGTTCCTGGACAGGTTCAGCCACGGCCGTCGCTGGGCGATCGGCGCGACCTTCGCGATGCGCGGCTTCCTGTGCTGGGTGCTGGCCGACGCCGTGGCCTCGGAGTCCAACCTGCTCTACCCGGCCGCGCTCGGCGTCCTGGTCTCCTCCAAGGCCTACGGCGTCACCCGCGCGGCCGCCGTGCCGCGGCTCAAGCCCGACGACCTGACGCTGGTCAAGGCCAACGGGCGGGTCAGCCTCGCGGGGGTAGTCGGCGCCGCCGCGTTCGCGCCGATCGCGGGGCTCGCGGCGTACGCGGGCTCGGAGTGGTGCCTGCGCTACGCCTTCCTGGTGTTCGTGGTGGGCACGATCCTCGCCATCCGCCTGCCAGCCAAGGTCGACTCGGCCGCGGGCGAGCAGTCGATGAGCCTGCGCGAGGCGCGCCCCGGCGGCGCCCGCCGCGGCACCCAGGTCCCCCGGTCGGTCGCCTTCGCGCTGCGCGCCAACTGCGGGCCGCGCTGGCTCTCGGGCTTCCTGACCATGTTCATGGCGTTCCTGCTGCGCGAGAACCCGATCGCGGGGTGGTCCCCCACGGTCCTGATCGCCCTGGTCATCGGCGGTGCGGGCGCCGGCAACACCCTGGGCATCCTGTTCGCCTCGCTGCTGAAGAAGATCAACCCGTCGGTCACCGTGGTGCTCGCGCTCCTGGTGGACGCCGCCGTGGTCCTGGTGGGCGCGCTCTTCTACGGCGTGCTGGCGCTGGTGCTGCTCGGCCTGACGGCGGGGCTCGCCCAGTCGCTGGCCAAGGTCTCGCTCGACTCCACCATCCAGTCCGACGTGCCCACGCATGTGCAGGCCAGCGCCTTCGCCCGCAGCGACACCACCCTGCAGCTGAGCTGGGTGGTGGGTGGCTTCGTGGGCATCGCCCTGCCCCTCAACCCGCAGCTGGGGCTCGGCGTCGCGTGCGCGGTGCTGGCGGCGTGGGCCGTGTTCGTGCTCGGGGTGCGGCGGGGCAGCCCGGCGCCGTCGGCCGGCGCCCCCTTCCCCGCCTGACCCGGCGCGACTCGGGACGGGTCGGCGTCCCACCCGTGCGCACTCACGACAGGTCGGCGTCCCACCCGTCCGCACTCGCGCCGGGTCGGTGGGGCGGTCGGCCCTACTGCTCGAGCTCGTCGGCCAGCGCGCGCAGCAGCTTGGCGACGGGGGCGGCGGTGCGGGCGTCGGGGTGACGGCCGTGGCGGTAGGCCTCACCGACGCCGTCGAGCAGTCCGATGAGGTCCTCCACGATGGGGGCCATCTCGTCGGGCTTGCGGCGCTTCGCAGCCTGCTGGTTGCGGGAGACCGAGGCGGGCTTCTCGAGCACGCGCACCTGCAGCGCCTGGTCGCCGCGGCGACCCTGGGCGATGCCGAACTCCACCCGGGTGCCGGCCTTGAGCGAGGTGGTCCCCTCGGGCAGGGCGTCGGCGTGCACGTAGACGTCCTCGCCCCCGTCGTGGGAGAGGAAGCCGAAGCCCTTCTCGGCGCTGAACCACTTCACCTTGCCACTGGGCACGGTCGGGACCCCTCTGTTCTCTTGTGCGTCGTCGGTGGGAGGCCGGCGGTCGGCCGGCGCACCAACACTAGGCCACCACGCCGTCCAACCACGACGGGAATTGCTCCAGCCCCGTGAGGACGACGTCGGTGCCGGCGCGCTCGAGCTCCTCGCGGCTGCAGCCGCCGGTGAGCACCGAGACGCTGGTGACGCCGGCCGCGTGCGCCCCCTCGACGTCGTGCACGTGGTCGCCCACGTAGGCCAGCGCTCCCTCGCGGCGCAGCACCTCGGCCTTGCCGACGCCCCACACCCAGCCCTCCAGCAGGTCGGCCTCGAGGCCGAGGTGGTCCAGGTGCAGCTGGGCGTTGGCGGGGTACTTCCCGGTGACCACCAGCACCCGCCCACCCCGCTCACGCACGGCGGCGAACGCCTCGTGGGCACCGGGCAGCGCCGGGACCGGCGTCACGGCGTGCTCGGGGTAGAGCGCACGGAACCGGTCGCCCGCCGCCCCGATCCGCTCCGGCGACAGGTGGCCGGCCAGCAGGTGGTCCAGCGGCGGGCCGAGCGCGGCGGTCATCTGCGCCACGGGGAAATCGACGCCGAGCTCCTCGCCGAGCACCTCCAGCACCCGGGTGAAGCCCGGCACGGTGTCGATGAGCGTCATGTCGAGGTCGAACCCGACCACCAGGTCCGCTGCCACGCGGCCAACCTACGCCGACGCCGGGTGTGGGGGATCCTGCACGCCGTGAGGAGCCGTGCGTCACAATGGGAGGTCCGCTCCAGGGACTCCCGTCGACCAGGCACGAACGGACCGAGCATGCACCGCACGAGGCAGTGGAGGTGGCGACGACGCCGCACGGTCCCGGCTGCCCTCGCGGGGGTGACCGCTGCGGTGCTGGCGCTGACGACGCTGGGTGCCGTGGTGCCGGGTACCCCGGCCTCCGCCGCCGCATTCCCCGCGGCCGACGACGCCGAGACCGACCTCTACCTGGTCACCCTCGAGGGGCCGGGCACGGCGGGCCGGGACGCGGCGGGCGACGACCTGCCCGGCTGGTGGCGCGAGGTGGAGATGCGCGTCGCGCGCGAGCGGGCGCTCGACGCCGTGGAGGCGCCGGCGCCGCTCTACACCTGGACCACGGCGCTGCACGGCGTCGCCGTCGAGCTGGACGCCGAGCAGGCCGAGGCCCTCGCCGAGCAGCCCGGGGTGGCCCTCGTCGAGCGCGACGCCCTGCGGCCGCTGGCCGCCGCCCCGACCCGGACCCCCGCGGGTGCCGCAGCCCCGGCCGCCGGCGCCGCGGCGTCCTCCCGCGGCGGTGCGGGCACCGTCATCGGCGTCGTCGACACCGGTCTGGCGCCCGAGAGCCGCGCCTTCGCGGCCGCCCCGGGCCTGGGCAGGATGCCCGCGGGCTTCCGCGGCTCGTGCGCCGAGGAGCAGGGGGCCGGTGCGGTGGCGTGCACATCCAAGGTGGTCGCGGCGCAGTGGTTCGTCGCGGGCTTCGGCGAGGAGAACCTGCGCTCCGCGGCCGTGCTCTCGGCCCGCGACACCGACGGCCACGGCACCCAGGCGGCCTCCATCGCCGCGGGCAACGCCGACGTCGCGGTGCGCGACGGCCAGCAGGAGCTCGGCACGTTCTCCGGCCAGGCGCCCCGCGCCCGGCTGGCGGTCTACAAGGCCTGCTGGAGCGCCCCCGACCCGGTCGACGACGGCTGCTCGAGCGCCGACCTGGTCTCCGCCGTCGACCGCGCGACCCGCGACGGCGTCGACGTGCTCAACCTCTCCGTCGGCGGGTCGGGTCGCCTCGACACCCTCGAGCGGGCCCTGCTGGGTGCCGCCGAGGCTGACGTCGTCGTGGTGGCGGCCGCCGGCAACGACGGCGCCCGCGCCACCGTGGGTCACGTCGGCCCCTGGGTCACCACCGTGGGCGCCGCCTCCTCCCCCGCCCGTCGTGGCGACGTCGTCGCGACCGCCGGTGGCCCCCGGCTGACCGGCGCGATGGTCTCCACCCGCGCCGTCGGCCCCGCGCCCGCGGTGCTGGCCGCCGCGGTGCGGACCCCCGGCGCCACGCCGCGCCAGGCGCGCACCTGCGCCCCCGGCAGCCTCGACGCCGCGCGCACCAGCGGCCGGGTCGTGGTGTGCGAGCGGGGCGGCGGCGTGGGTCGTGTGGAGAAGTCCCGCACCGTGCGACTGGCCGACGGCGTCGGCATGGTCCTGGTCAACGAGCGCCCCGGCAGCGTCGCCGAGGACCTGCACGCGGTGCCCACGGTGCACCTCGACCGCGCGGACGGCGAGCGGCTGCTCGCGTGGCTGCGGCGCACCTCCCCCGCCGAGGCGCGCCTGCGGCTGCTGCCGCGGGCGGGTGCCGTGGAGGCGCGGCGCGGCGTGACCCGCTGGTCGGCGCGCGGCTCGGCCGACGGCACCGCCGTCAAGCCCGACCTGGTGGCCGCCGGCACCGGCATCCTGGCCGCCCTCCCACCCGACGACGACGGCGCCGCGTGGGGGTTCGTCTCCGGCACCTCGGCCGCGGCGGCCCGCACCGCCGGAGCCGCCGCCGTGGTGCGCTCCGCACGCCCCGAGCTGAGCGCGGCGCAGGTGCGCTCGGCGCTGGCCACCACCGCAGCGCCGATGCCCGGCGCCGGCGTCCTGGACGCCGGCAGCGGCGTGCTGCGCCCCGACCAGGCGCTCGCCCCGGGCCTGGTGCACGACGTCGACCCGGGCGACTACCGCGCCTGGCTCGAGGAGCAGCCCCGCGACCGCGCCGGCACCGACCTCAACTCCCCCTCGGTGCGACTCGCGGGCACGCGCGGCGGTCGCGCGCAGGAGCGCACGGTCACCAACCTGGGCCGCCGCACCTTCTACTACTCCTCGCGCGTGGAGGGTCTGCGCGGGAGCGTGCGGGTCACCCCGGCCGCGCTCGCCCTCGCCCCCGGCGAGAGCGCCACCTACCGCGTGGAGCGCGTGGGCCCGGCCCCGCGCCGCCCGGACGACGGCTGGGTGGTCTGGCGCGGCGCTCGCGGGTCGGTCACCCGGGTGCCGGTGCTGGTCGGCCGGTGACCGCGCGTCACCTCCCGCCCCCGCCGCTGCCGCTGACCACCGAGCGCCTGATGCTGCGGCCGCTGACGCCCGCGGACGCCGACGACGTGCAGCGCTACTGGGGCGACCCCGAGGTGGCGCGCTACCTGCCCTTCGGGCCGCTGGACGCCGAGGCCACCCGCGCCAAGGTCGAGCGGCTCGCCGCCAACACCGACCCGCAGCGGACCGACGAGGTGCTCAGCCTCGCGATGGTGCACGCCGGCCGCGTCGAGGGGGACCTGATGCTGCGCCTGGGCCGCGGACCCGACGACGGGCCGCCGTCGGTCGCCGAGGTCGGCTGGGTGACCCACCCCGAGGTCCGCGGGATCGGCCTGGCCGCCGAGGGCGCCGGCGCCGTCGTCGACCTGGCCTTCGGGCACTACCGCTGCCACCGGGTGACCGCGGTGCTGGACCCGCGCAACACCGCCTCCGCGCGGCTGTGCGAGCGGCTCGGCATGCGCCTGGAGGGCGTCACGCGCCGCGACCACTGGGCCCGCGGCGAGTGGTCCGACACGGCCGTCTACGGGCTGCTGCGCGAGGAGTGGGCAGACCTCAGCTGAGCCCCAGCTTCTCCGCGGTCTCCTCGCGCATCTGCACCTTACGGATCTTGCCGGTCACCGTCATCGGGAACTCCTCGACCACCAGCACGTACCGCGGGATCTTGTAGTGCGCCAGCCGGCCCTCGGCGAATGCACGGACCCCGGCGGCGTCCAGCGGCTCGGCGCCGTCGCGCATCTTCACCCACGCGCAGAGCTCCTCGCCGTACTTCTCGTCGGGGACGCCGATCACCTGCACGTCCTCGACGTCGGGGTGGGTGTAGAGGAACTCCTCGATCTCGCGCGGGTAGATGTTCTCGCCCCCGCGGATGACCATGTCCTTGATGCGGCCGACGATGTTGCAGTAGCCGTCCTCGCGCATCACGGCGAGGTCGCCGGTGTGCATCCAGCCCTCGGCGTCGACGGCCTCGGCGGTCTTGGCCTCGTCGTCCCAGTAGCCGAGCATCACCGAGTAGCCGCGGGTGCAGAACTCGCCGGTCTCGCCGCGCGGCAGCGTGGCGCCGGTGACGGGGTCGACCACCTTGATCTCCACGTGCGGGTGCACGCGCCCGATGGTGGCGGTGCGGCGCTCGAGGTCGTCGTCGGCGCGGGTCTGGCACGAGACCGGGCTGGTCTCGGTCATGCCGTAGGCGATCGAGACCTCGCTCATGCCCATCTCCTCGACGCAGCGCTTCATCACCTCCACGGGGCAGATGGAGCCGGCCATGATGCCGGTGCGCAGCGTCGAGAGGTCGTGCTGGCCGAACTCGGGGTGGTGCTGCATGGCGATGAACATGGTGGGCACGCCGTAGAGAGCGGTGCACCGCTCCTCGGCGACGGCGCGCAGCGTCGTGGCGGGGTCGAAGCCGGGGCCGGGGATCACCATCGTGGCGCCGTGGGTGGTGCACCCGAGGTTGGCCATCACCATCCCGAAGCAGTGGTAGAAGGGCACCGGGATGCACAGCCGGTCGTGCTCGGTGAAGCCGATGAGCTCGGTGGTCAGGTAGCCGTTGTTGAGGATGTTGCGGTGGCTGAGGGTGGCGCCCTTGGGGTAGCCGGTGGTGCCCGAGGTGTATTGGATGTTGATGGGGTCCCCGGGCTGCAGCAGCGCCATCCGGTGGGCGACGGCGTCGCTGGGCAGCCGCTCCCCCGCCGCCACCAGCGCCGCCCAGTCGTCGGTGTCGACGAAGACGGTGCGCTCCAGCGCCGGGCAGTCGCCCGCGACCTCGGCGAGCATCGCCGCGTAGTCGCTGGTCTTGAACGACGACGCCGCCAGCACCATCCGCAGCCCCGACTGGTTGACGGCGTAGGCCAGCTCGTGGGTGCGGTACGCCGGGTTGATGTTCACCAGCACCACCCCGATCTTGGCGGTGGCGTACTGCGTGATCGTCCACTCGGCGCAGTTGGGCGCCCAGATGCCCACCCGGTCGCCCTGCTCGAGCCCGGCGGCCAGCAGGCCGCGCGCGAGCGCGTCGACGTCGCGGTCGAGCTCGGCCCAGGTCCAGCGCCGGCCGCTGGCCACCTCCACCAGCGCCTCGCGCTCGGAGTGCGCCGCGACGGTGCGCTCGAAGTTGGCGCCGATCGTCTCCTCCAGCAGCGGGGGCTCGGTCTCGCCGACGGCGGTCGAGAGGGGGCGGGCGTCGTCCGAGGCTGCACTCATGCCCCGAGCCTAGGAGTGACGCCAGTCACGCGGAAGGGCCGGCGCCGCGGCCCTGGACGATCAACCCGGCCACCAGGGCCGACGTCGCGGGCACCCGCTCGGCCCCCTCGCGGTGCAGCAGCCCCAGCACGCGAGCGCCGTAGCCGCGACCCGGCCGGACCTGCACCGCCGGGTGGCGGAAGGCGGTGAGGGCCGAGCGCGGCAGCAGCGCGACGCCGAGCCCCACGGCCACCAGGTTCTGCACCACCACGTAGTCGTCGGTCACGTGCCGCACCTCCGGCTCGAAGCCCGCGGCCTCGCAGACCGCCAGCGCGTGCGCGCGGCAGCGCTCGCACCCCACCACCCACGGCTCCGGGGCCAGCGCGGCCACCGGCACCGACCGGCGTCGGCTCAGCGGGTGCTCGGCGGGCAGCACCAGGTCGACCGGCTCACGACCCAGCCGCCGCCACACCAGGCCGGGGCCGGGCGCCCCCTGGCTCGTGGCGTCGTCGTCGTAGCCGAACACCAGGGCGACGTCGACCTCACCGGCGCGCAGCAGGGCGACCGCCTCCGGGGGCTCGGCCTCCGCGAGCGAGACGTCGACCTCGGGGTGCTGCTCGCGCAGCGCCGCGAGCGCGGGCGGCACCAGCGTCGCGGCGCCCGAGGGGTAGGCGGCCAGGCGCACCCGGCCGCGCCGCAGGTCGGTGAGGTGGGCCAGCTCCTCCTCGGCCATGTGCAGCTGCCCGGCGACGGCCTCGGCGCGCTCGAGCAGCACCCGGCCCGGCTCCGTGAGCTCGACCCCCCCGGCACCGCGCAGGAGCAGGGCGACGCCGGTCTGCCGCTCCAGCGCCCGCAGGTGCTGGCTGACGGCGGGCTGGGTCCAGCCCAGGTTGCGGGCCGCCGCACTGATCGAGCCGGCGCGAGCGACCTCGCGGAAGATCAGCAACCGGCGGACATCGAGCGAGGCCATAAGCGCAGGTTAGGACATCCGCAACCAACTCGGGTCTACCTTGGAGCTCCCGGGACAGGCAGGCTGGCCGCATGACGACGATCGGCCTCATCGGCGGCCTCAGCTGGTACTCGACCGCGGAGTACTACCGCGTGATCAACGAGCGCGTGCAGGCGGAGCGCGGCGGCCACGCCTCGGCGTCCATCGCCCTGCAGTCGCTCGACTTCGCCCAGGTGCGTGCCCAGCAGGAGTCCGGCGACTGGGCGGGCGCCGGGCGCGTGCTGGCCGAGGCCGGACGCCGCTGCGAGGCGGCCGGCGCCGAGGTGGTGCTGATCTGCTCCAACCTGATGCACCGGGTGGCCGACGACGTCGAGGCCGCGCTCGGGGTGCCGCTGCTGCGCATCACCGACGCCGTCGCCGACCGCGCCCGCGCCGAGGGCTGGGAACGCCTCGGCGTGCTCGGTGCGCGCTGGGTGATGGAGGAGGACTTCTACGTGGGGCGGCTCGCCGCCCGTGGCCTCGAGGTCGCCGTGCCGGACGCCGAGGCGCGCACGACGGTGGACCGGGTGGTCTTCGAGGAGCTGACGCAGGGTCGGGTGGAGGCGTCGTCGCGCGAGGCCTACGGAGCTGTCGTGGCCGACCTGGCAGACCGGGGCGCCCAGGCGGTGGTGCTCGGCTGCACCGAGATCGAGCTGCTCATGCGCGGCACCTCCCCCGCCGTCCCGCTGCTGGACTCGATGCGCGCGCACGCCGAGGCGGCCGCCGCCATCGCACTGCACGGCACGCCCGCGCACGCCTGGTGAGGCCGCTGCGACCGCTGGCGTAGGGTCGCCGCGTGGCCGACACCGCCCGGCGCAAGACGCCCCTCTGGCTCGAGACGATCCTGCTCTTGGTGATCGCCGTGGTGCTCGCGCTGCTGATCAAGACCCTGTTCGTGCAGGCCTTCTACATCCCCTCCTCCTCGATGCGCCCCGGCCTCGTCGTCGACGACCGGATCCTGGTGCAGAAGATGTCGTACTGGTTCGGCGGCGAGCCGCAGCGCGGCGACGTGGTGGTCTTCGAGGACCCCGGCGACTGGCTGCAGGGCACCCCCGCCGGCCCCACCAACACGCTCACCCGCGGCATGTCCGCGATCGGCCTCTACCCCAGCGGCGGGCACCTGGTGAAGCGGGTCATCGGCGTGCCGGGCGACGTCATCGAGTGCTGCGACGAGGAGGGCCGCCTGATCGTCAACGGCGAGCCCCTCGACGAGGACGCCTTCCTCGCGCGCAACCGCGAGTGCGACGGCCCGATGGTCGACCGCTGCCAGGGCACCTGGACGGTGGGCCCCGTGCCCGAGGGCGAGCTGTTCGTGATGGGCGACAACCGCGCCGCCTCGGCCGACTCCTCCCAGCGCCTGCGCTGCACCGACGAGGACACCCCCTGCGACGCCACCGACGCCTACGTGCCCGAGGACCTCGTGGTCGGCCGCGTCTTCTCCGTCATCTGGCCGCTGCGCCACCTGGACTGGCTGAGCCGGCCCGACGTCTTCGAGGACGTGCCCGACGCCGGCTGAGGTGCGTCGTGGTTGTCAGCGGGTCCATGCCTGTGGTGGGTGTGCCCGCGCCGCGTAGCCGTCCGACTCTCGCCGTCAAGGAGCTCCGCTGCGCTCCGCCCGCTACGCGGTCGGCTCCGCCGATCCTTGACCGCGAGCCTCGGCCGGACGGCTCGGGGCGGCACTCAGGGGCAGCGGCTCCGCCGCCGCCCCGCAAGGCGCGGGCCCTCCGGGCCCGCACCAAGCCCTGATCGGGCGATCTGTCTCGGGATGCGGGACCAGCCGGGGACTTGTCGGCCCGTTGTGGAACTTGTCGGCCAACGCGTTGGCCGACAAGTGAGGGTTTCGGCCGACAAGTCCGGCCCGGGTCTCACCACGCGGGACAGAGGCGGGCCTGGAGGGCCCGCGCCTGGAGGGCGGCGGCTTGCCGCCGCCCCAGTGCCGGCCATCAGCACGGCCGACGAGGCTCGCCGTCAACGGATCGGCGGAGCCGACCCCGCAGGGGCGGAGCGAAGTGAGGTCCTTGACGGTGAGACCGGCCGTGCTACCGGCGCGGGCCGACACCCACCACGGGACACCAACCCGCCAACAACAACCGGCTCAGCCGAGCCTCTCGACCCGCATCTCGCGGTCGCCGAAGCGCACGGTGTCGCCGTCGACGAGGGTGGCGGGGCGACCGGCCGTGAGCGGCTTGGCCACCCCCTTGCGCAGCAGCACCGAGCCGTTGGTGGAGCCGCGGTCCATGACCACCAGGGCGCCGTCGGGCACGACCTGGAACTGGGCGTGGGTCTTGGAGAGCGACATGTCCGAGGACCGCAGCGGCACCAGGTGGGCCACCTGCTCGCCGCCCCGCGCCTCCGGTCGACGTCCGACCAGAGCCAGCCCGGCCATCTCGAAGGTCTCACCGGTGTCGAAGGTGACCCGCCAGCGCGCGGCGGGGGCGGCGCGGCCCACCGGCGCGGCGTGGGCGCCACCGGTCGCCGGCGCGGCGGGAGCGGACGGAGCGGCGGGAGCGGACGGGGCCGGGGTGCGGCGCGGGCGCGCCGGCGGCGGCGTCGAGGGCGGCTGGGTGGTGCCCCCGCGGTGCGCCGGCGGGCCCGTGGGCCGAGGTGCCGGCGGGGCGCTGCGCGGCGTGGGCGGCGGCACGGTGGGCGCGAAGCTGCTGGCCGGCGCCGGCGACGGCGGCGCCGAAGGCTGGGCGGGTGCCGGTGGCGAGGCGGGTGCCGGCGGGGCGGGCCGCCTCGGGGCGTCCCGCGGCGGCGTCACCGGGCGCGGGGCGCGGGGCGGCGGTGCCGGGGTCGGGTCGGGAGGCGGCACGGGCATCAGCCGCATCGCCGTCAGGTTCACGATCTGGCGCGGACGGTCCGGCTCCTCGACGTCCTCCTCGGGCACCGGTCGCACGTCGACGACGACCGATCCCGCTACCCGGTCGTGCCAGCCGCGCCGGCGACCGCTCGGGTCCATCACGGCGGTCCAGGCCAGCGAGGCGACGCCGAAGGTGAAGGTGGGCAGGCCGGCGACCCCCAGCACGAGCGTGCGCAGCAGTGCGGGCCCGACACCGATCGGCGCCCCGGTCTCGGCGCCCACCACGCGCAGACCGGCCACCAGCTTGCCGAGCGAGAGACCGGCGACGCCGAGCAGCACCGCGTGCACGAGGCCGAGCCCGAGCACGACCCCGGCGATCAGCCCCACGCCGGCACCGACGGAGTCCTCGCTGAGGAACTGCCGGTAGGCCAGGTAGACGGTGGCGGCGTACAGCCCCCAGACCAGCAGCCGGTCGAGCGCGAAGGCGTAGAACCGCCGGTCCAGGCCCGCGGCCGGGTAGGTGATCTGCTCGGGCGTCGCCGCCGCGGTGAGGGTGCTCATCGGTGCGTCAGGGCGGTCAGGGGCGCGTCACGTGGATCGTGACACCGTCGCCGAGGTTGATGATGGCGCCCGGGATCAGCTGGACGGCGATGCCCGGCGTGAGGTCCTCGGGGTCCAGGCCGGGCTGCACCAGCTGGGTGCCGTTGGTGGAGCCCAGGTCGGTGACCACTGCGCTGCCGTGGTCGGCGCCCGAGCCGGGACGCACCTCCAGGTGGGTGGAGGAGATCTCCTGCAGGGGGCTGGGCACGGTGACCAGCAGCGGCGTCTCGGTGGCGGTGAAGCGCCGCGCCTCCGGGGCGCGGCCGACCAGCACCACGCGGTCGACGTCGATCGTCTCGCCGCTGGAGACCAGCAGCCGGGCCACCGGACGGGTGACGCTCGGGGCCTGCGGCTGGCCCGGGATGCCCGGCTTCTGGCGGGCGAACTCCCCCGGGTCGACGCCGACCTGGGTGTTGCCGTCGTGGTCGGCGCCGAACAGCGGATCGGCCGGGTCGGGCTCGCTGGGTGGGGCCGGAGTCTGCTCGGCGTCGTCGGGCACCGCGGGCATCGCCTCGGTCAGTGCCTCCGCGGACTCGGGCGCGTCGGCGACCACCGCGACGTCGTCCGCCGGCTCGTCCGGCGCGAGGTCGGGCTGGTGGGACTGGTCGGCCCGGTCGTCGATCTCCTCGTCGCTCGGCTCCTCGGGCCCGAAGCCCGGCACGATCCCGCTGGGCGGACCCACCGGCGGCGGCGTGCTGGGCGGCCCCGAGGGCGGTGGCGGCAGCGTGGGAGGCGGGGGTGGCGGCGCGGTCGGGGGCAGGGTGGGCGGCGAGCTCGGCGGCGGGGGCGGCGCGGCCAGGTCGGCGTAGGGCGAGGGCTGGGCCGAGGTGTCGGGCTCGTGCTCGTCGAGCGGGGAGGACTCCAGCGGCGCGTCGAGGGCCGCGGCCACCGACGGCGCCTGCGCGGAGGCTGCGCCGGCCTCCTCGCCGGCCTCGGGGCGGTCGATGCGCGCCACGCGCACCAGCCCGGCGTCGATGGCGAAGTGCCGGGTGCCGGCGGGTGCGGAGTCGGTGGTCACGGTGAGCGCGGTGACGCCCTCGACACGGCGCTCGGCCCAGGTCGCGGCCTCGGCGCCGTCGACCTCCACGGTGCCGGCGGCGGCCTCGAGACGGGCGCGCACCCCGGTGCCGCGCAGCAGCACGGTGGTGGAGACATCGTCGGAGCCCACGAGCGCGAAGCCCGCGAGCGTGCTGAGGCCCTGGGCCACCAGACCGTCGAGCACGGCTCCGAACGGGGCGCCGTCGTCGACGAGCTGCCACAGCGCGACCACGCGCGCCTTCTCGGAGGCGGGCAGCAGCAGCGTGGTGCGCGGACCGACCACGGCGAACCAGTCGCCCGGCTGGTAGGACCAGGTCGGGGCGGTGGGCAGGTCGTTCACGGCGTCGCTCATGGCAAGGCTCCCAGCTTCTCCTCGAGACTCGCGCGCTGCTTCTCGGAGTCGAAGGGCGTCTCGTGCGCCAATCCCACCACATCGACCACGACGGCGGTGGCGTTGTCCTGCCCGCCGGCGGCGACGGCGGCCGCCACCAGCTGGTCGGCGGCGTCACGGGGGTCCTCGGTGCCGGCCACGATCGCCTCGATGCGCTCGTCGTCGATCATGCCGCTGACGCCGTCGGAGCAGAGCACCAGGCGCTCGGCGGCCGACAGCGGCAGGACGAAGTAATCGGCCTGCGTGCTGCCCCCGCCGCCCAGTGCCCGGGTGATGATGTGGCGCTCGGGGTGCACGGCGGCGTCGTCGCGGGTGATCACGCCGGCCTCGACCAGCTCCTGCACCACGCTGTGGTCGACGCTGACCTGCTCGAGCCGCCCGGCGTTGTACTTGTACACGCGCGAGTCGCCCAGGTTGGCCAGCAGCCACTTGGGCTGGCCGTGCTGCTCCACGAGGAGGGCGACGACGGCCGTGGTGCCGGCGGCGAAGTCCTCGGCCCCGTTGGCGCGCTGCTCGGAGTCGTAGGCGGCGATGCGCTGCTGGCAGGCGTCGAGGGCCTCCGCGACGACGGCCGCTCCCCGCGAGGGGTCGTAGCCGCGGTGGGCCAACTCGGAGAACTGCTCGACGACGATGCGGCTGGCCACGTCGCCGCGGTCGTGGCCGCCCATCCCGTCGGCGACGACGAACACCGGCGGCTCGGCCAGGAAGGCGTCCTCGTTGACCTCGCGCACGCGCCCGACGTCGGTGGCGGACCCGTGGTGCAGCTCGACGCCTGTCATGCGCGCCCCGCCGTGCGCGCCGCCGGGGACGGGCTGGCTACCGTGGGTGGGATGACGAAGGCCAGGGGCAACCGGTCGCTCGCCGACCAGCTGCGCGGCTGGTCCGACGAGCAGCTGGCGCGACTCCTCCGCGAACGCCTCGATCTGGCCACTCCCGCCCCTCACGACTTCGGACAATTGGCATCGCGTGCCTCGCTGCGCACCTCCGTGGTGCGCGCGCTCGACATCATGACGCGTCTCGAGCTGTTCGTCCTAGATGCCCTCGTCGTGTCGGGCCAAACCACCTCGTCCGAACTCGTGCAGATCGTGCACGCCGACGCCGACCGCACGCGGGCCGCGCTCGACCGGATCCTCGACCTGGCACTCGCGTGGGAGTCGCCGGCCGGCCTGCGCCCGCTCAGCGGGGTCGCCGAGGCGCTGGGGCGCGAGCGGTCGGGCCTGCGTCCCCGCAGCGCCGAGCCGCTGGAGCCCGCCCGGGTGGCGCAGCTGCTCGACGAGCTCTCCCCGGCCGCGCGAGCGCTGCTCGACCACGTCGACGAGGCCGGCGGCGAGGCGGCCCCGGGCTCGGCGCGCACGACGGTGCTGCCCAGAGACGCCGCGACGCCGGCCGAGGAGCTGCTCTCGCGACGGCTGCTGGTGCCGCGCGGCGACGGTCTCGCCGTCCTGCCCGGCGAGGTCGGTCTGGTGCTGCGCGGCGGCCACACCACCCGCGAGCGCCTCGACGTCGTACCGGCCCTGGCGCTGGCCGAGCGCCCGGCCGCTCTCGTGGACCGCTCGGGCGCCGGCACGGCGTTCGAGGCCGTGCGCCGCGTCGAGCTGCTCCTCGACCAGTGGGGTGCCGCCCCGCCCACGGTGCTGCGCAGCGGAGGGCTGGGCGTGCGCGACCTGCGCGCGGCCGCCGCCGCGCTCGACGTGGACGAGCCGACGGCAGCGCTGCTGATCGAGACCGCCGCGGAGGCCGGGCTGCTGAACAGCCGCGCCGACACCGCCGGGGCCATGGTCTGGGTGCCCACCGACGCCTTCGACGCCTGGAGCGGTCGGCCGGTGGCCGAGCGGTGGCTGGTGCTGGCCCGCGCGTGGCTCGCCTCCCCCCGCGTCCCGGCGCTGGTCGGCACCCGTGATCCCGGTGGCAAGCCGTGGAACGCCCTGAACCCCGACCTCGCGGTGCGGCCGCGCGGCGTCGTCGAGGCGCGGCACCTGGCGCTCGCCGAGCTGGCCGAGGTCCCACCGGGTCACGTGCTCGCCGCCGGCACCGGCGTGCCCTCGCTGGTGGAGCGCGCCCGCTGGCTGCGCCCGCGGCGCTCCGCGCGCCGTGACGACCACCTGGCGTGGGCGGTCACCGAGGGCACCGCTCTCGGCGTCCTCGGGCTGGAGGGCATGACCGCCTTCGGGCGGGCGCTGGCCCAGGGCCGGCCCGAGGAGGCCGCCGAGCTAATGGGTGAGCTGCTCCCCGCACCCGTCGACCACGTGCTGGTGCAGGCCGACCTGACGGCGGTCGCGCCCGGGCCGCTGGAGTCGGAGCTCGCCCGCCGCCTGCAGCTGCTGGCCGAGGTGGAGTCGCGCGGCGGCGCCACCGTCTACCGCTTCACCCCCGCCTCGGTGCGCCGCGCGCTCGACGTCGGCTGGAGCGCCGCCGAGGTGCACGCCTTCCTCGACGACGTCTCCCGCACCCCGGTCCCCCAGCCGCTCACCTACCTCGTCGACGACGTCGTGCGCCGCTTCGGCACCGTGCGGGTCGGGCACGCCGCGGCGTTCCTGCGATCCGACGACGAGGGCGCGCTCACCGAGCTGGTGCACCACCCACGCGCCGAGGCCCTCGGGCTGCGCCGCATCGCGCCCACGGTCGTCGTCAGCGACACCCCGATCGACGTGCTGCTCCCCCGGCTGCGCGAGCTCGGTGCCTCCCCCGTCGTCGAGGCGGCCGACGGCACGGTGCGCGTCACCCGGCCCGACCTGCTGCGCGCCCGCACCCCCACGCACCGCCCCGAGGCGGCCGAGGCCGCCCGCGAGACCGCGCGGGTCAGCGCCGTCGTCACCGCCGTGCGCTCCGGCGACCGGGTGGCTGCCTCCCGCCCGGCCACCGCCCCCACCACCACGCCCGCGGACTCGCTGACGGCGCTGCGCGGCGCCGTGGAGTCGCGCGCGACCGTGGTGATCGGCTTCCTCGACAACCACGGCACCGCCGCCGACCGCGTCGTCGACCCGCTCGCGGTCGAGGGTGGCCGGCTGACCGCGCACGACCACCGCAGCGAGGACGTGCGCGACTTCCCCGTGCACCGGATCACCTCGGTGCGGTACCTGCCCGACGGCCAGTCCCCGGCGCCCGACTGAGCGGCTTGGCCTCTCCGTAGGCTGGGTCGGTGCACGACGGCCCCCTCATCGTCCAGTCCGACAAGACCCTCCTCCTCGAGATCGACCACGAACAGGCCGCCGAGTGCCGCCGCGCGATCGCGCCGTTCGCCGAGCTGGAGCGCAGTCCCGAGCACGTGCACACCTACCGGCTCACGCCGCTGGGCCTGTGGAACGCGCGGGCCGCCGGGCACGACGCCGAGCAGGTCGTCGACACCCTGCTGACCTACAGCCGCTACGCCGTCCCGCACTCGCTGCTGGTCGACGTCGCCGAGACCATGGCCCGCTACGGCCGGCTGCGCCTGGAGAAGCACCCCGGCCACGGCCTGGTGCTGGTGAGCAACGACCGGCCGGTGCTCGAGGAGGTGCTCAAGGCCAAGAAGGTCGCCGGCATGGTGGGTGCGCGCGTCGACGACGACACCGTGCTGGTGCACGCCTCCGAGCGCGGCAACCTCAAGCAGGCGCTGCTCAAGCTGGGCTGGCCGGCCGAGGACTACGCCGGGTACGTCGACGGCGAGAAGCACCCCATCTCCCTGATGGAGGAGGAGTGGCAGCTGCGCGACTACCAGCGCGACGCCGCCGAGTCGTTCTGGCACGGCGGTTCGGGCGTCGTCGTCCTGCCCTGCGGCGCAGGCAAGACGCTCGTGGGCGCGGCGGCGATGGCGCACGCCGGCGCCACCACGCTGATCCTGGTGACCAACACCGTGAGCGCGCGGCAGTGGAAGGACGAGCTGGTGCGGCGCACCTCGCTCACCGAGGAGGAGATCGGCGAGTACTCGGGTGCGGTCAAGGAGGTGCGGCCGGTCACGATCGCGACCTACCAGGTGCTCACCACCAAGCGGAAGGGCGTCTACCCGCACCTCGAGCTGCTCGACGCCCGCGACTGGGGCCTGATCGTCTACGACGAGGTGCACCTGCTGCCCGCGCCCATCTTCCGGATGACGGCGAACCTGCAGGCCAGGCGCCGCATCGGCCTGACCGCCACGCTGGTGCGCGAGGACGGCCGCGAGGGCGACGTGTTCTCGCTCATCGGCCCCAAGCGCTACGACGCCCCCTGGAAGGACATCGAGTCGCAGGGCTACATCGCGCCCGCCGACTGCGTGGAGGTGCGCGTCACCCTGCCCACCGACGAGCGGCTCGTCTACGCCACCTCCGAGCCCGAGGAGCGCTACCGGCTGGCCTCCTGCACCCACAGGAAGGTCGACGTCGTCCGCGACCTGGTGGCCGCGCACCCCGACCGCCCCACCCTGGTGATCGGTCAGTACCTCGAGCAGCTCGACGAGCTCGCCGCCGTCCTGGACGCGCCGGTGATCAAGGGCGACACCCCGGTCAAGGAGCGCCAGCGCCTCTTCGACGCCTTCCGCTCCGGCGAGCTGGGGCTGCTTGTGGTCAGCAAGGTCGCCAACTTCTCCATCGACCTGCCCTCGGCCGAGGTCGCCATCCAGGTCTCCGGCTCGTTCGGCTCCCGCCAGGAGGAGGCCCAGCGCCTGGGGCGGCTGCTGCGCCCCAAGGGCGGCGGCAAGAGCGCGCACTTCTACACCGTGGTCTCGCGCGACACCGTCGACGCCGACTTCGCCCAGAACCGGCAGCGGTTCCTCGCCGAGCAGGGGTACGCCTACCGGATCGTCGACGCCGAGGACCTGCCGGGGCTGACCGCCTGAGCCGCGCGGCCGTCCCACGCCAGCCCACCGAATCGCTGCCCACCCGCGACCCCTCCTAGGCTGGCGGGGTGAAGGTCCTGCTGCTGGAGAACATCCACCCCGTCGCCGTCGAGCAGCTCGAGGCCCGTGGCTTCGAGGTCGAGCTGCGGTCGGGCTCCCTCTCCGAGGAGGAGCTGCTCGCGACTCTCCCGGGCGTCCACCTGCTCGGCATCCGCTCCAACACCACGCTCACCGAGAAGGTGCTCGACGCCGCCACCGACCTGCTGGCGGTCGGCTGCTTCTGCATCGGCACCAACCAGGTCGACCTCGCCGCCGCCACCCAGCGCGGCATCGCCGTGTTCAACGCGCCGTACTCCAACACCCGCAGCGTGGTGGAGCTGGTGATCGGGGAGATCATCGCGCTGGCCCGCCGGCTGCACGAGAAGTCCGACAAGATGCACCAGGGCGTCTGGGACAAGTCGGCCAAGGGCAGCCACGAGGTCCGCGGCCGCACCCTCGGCATCGTCGGCTACGGCAACATCGGCACCCAGCTCTCCAACCTGGCCGAGTCGATGGGCATGCGGGTCGTCTTCTTCGACACCGCCGACCGGCCTGCGCACGGCAACGCCCGCCGGATGAGCTCGCTCGACGAGCTGCTGGCCACCAGCGACGTCGTCAGCCTCCACATCGACGGCCGCCCGGGCAACGCCGGCCTCTTCGGCGCCGCGCAGTTCGAGGCCATGAAGCCTCGCTCGTTCTTCATCAACGCCTCGCGCGGCATGGTGGTCGACGACCTGGCCCTGCGCGACAACCTGCTGTCGGGTCACCTCGCGGGCGCAGCGCTCGACGTCTTCCCGGTCGAGCCCAAGGCCCAGGGCGACGCGTTCGAGTCGGTGCTGCGCGACATCCCCAACGTGATCCTCACCCCCCACGTGGGCGGCTCCACCCAGGAGGCGCAGGAGGAGATCGGCTGGTTCGTCTCCGGCAAGCTGGGCAACTACGCGCTCGAGGGCAGCACCGCGCTCTCGGTCAACCTCCCCGCCGTCGCCGCGCCCGCCCTGACGCCCGGCACCTACCGGCTCGGCTTCCTGCACCGCAACGTGCCCGGCGTCCTGGCCGGCGTCAACGCGCTGCTCGCCGAGCAGGGCGACAACGTGACCGGGCAGCTGCTCGCGACCGCCGGTGAGGTGGGCTACGTGGTCACCGACGCCGCCGCACCGCTCTCCGAGGGCTCGCTCGAGCGGCTGCGTGCCTCCGAGCAGTGCCTGTGGGTGCGCACCTGGCAGGCGTAGCCGACGCCGACCCGGGGTAAGGAGTGCCCATGAGCACCCCGACGCCCCCCGGCCCCCCGCCCTCGCAGCCGCCCCCGGGCTTCCAGCCGCCGGGCTTCCAGCCGCCGGGCCCCCCGCCGAGCGCACCACCGGCCCAGCCGGCCCCCTCCCCGCAGAGCGCCGGCCAGCCGACGCCGGGCTTCATCAGCCTGACCGTGCAGGGCAACGTGATGACCAGCAACGCCCTGACCCCGACGGTGCTGCTCAACGGGCACCAGATGAAGACCCACTACGGGGAGAACACCTTCCCGGTGCCGCCCGGGTCGTGGCGGGTGGAGGTCTACTGCCAGTGGCTGCGCCGCTACGGGCAGGCCCAGATGGACGTGCAGGTGGGCGAGGGCCAGGCCACGCGGCTGTTCTACGCACCGCCGTTCCACCAGTTCAGCACCGGCGCGATCGGCTACGAGAAGCAGAAGCGCAAGGGTGTCGCGGTCTTCGCGGCCCTGATGGTCTTCATCGTGCTGGTCGTGGTGCTCGCCGTCGTGGGCGGCCTGCTGGGGTAGCCGGGTGACGCTCGACGGCGAGCAGCGCGAGCACGCCGACCACCCCTGACCCCCGGGCCACGCGCCTCTGCGCTCGAGACCTCTCGTAGAAGTGCGGACACGTCTGGCTCCGGGAGCGGCGGACACCGCGCCACCACGCGGAAGTCGGCGCCTGCTGCGACGAACGTGTCCGCAGTTCTACGTACGACCAGGGCACGGCCTCCTACGTGGTGCGGGTCGGGCGTTCTCCCGGGCGCCCGGGGCGGTCCGACGCGCACCCGCGCGTTGGACCGCCCCGGCATGCTGGGGGCATGGCCTCCTTGCGCGACCGACTCGGGCACGCGATCTTCCTGCGCGTGGCCGGACCCGAGGGCGACCAGCACCGCGAGCAGATCCACGGCGCCGAGGGCCCGCGCTGGTTCGAGCCCGGCAGCCCCATCACCCGGGTGCACGGCGACGCCTCGATGTTCGTGGGCGGCGTCCGCGCCCTGCTGCTGCAGACCCTGCACCCGGCCGCGATGATGGCGGTCTCGGAGCACTCGGGCTTCCGCGGTGACATGTGGGGCCGTCTGGCTCGGACGAGCCGTTTCCTGGCCGTCACCACGTTCGGCGCCGCCGAGGACGCCGAGCAGGCCTGTGCCGTGATCCGCAGCGTCCACGAGCGGGTGCGCGGCACCATGCCCGACGGCACGCCCTACGCCGCCAGCGACCCCCACCTCCTGAAGTGGGTGCACGTCGCCGAGGCGCACAGCTTCCTGCGTGCCCACCAGGTCTACGGCGCCCAGCCGCTCGACCAGGCCGAGCGCGACACCTACGTGGCCCAGATCGCCGAGGTCGGACGGCGGCTCGGCGTCGTCGACCCGCCGCTCACCGAGGCCGAGCTGGAGCAGCAGCTGGCGGCCTACCGCCCCGAGCTGCGCGGCACCCCCGAGGCCCGCGAGGCCGTGCGGTACCTGCTGATCCACCCGCCCCTCCCGCTGGTCGCCCGCGCCCCCTACTCGGTGCTGATGGCGGCCGGCATCGGGCTGATGCCGGCCTGGACCCGCCCCCAGCTGCGCCTGCCCTGGCTGCCCGTCTCCGAGCGCACCGTCGTGCGCGCACTCGGCTCGCTGGCGGTCGGCACGATCCGTTGGGCGATGACCCCGCCACCGCGCGCCTCGGCCCCGGAGCCGTCCGCGGCGTCTGCTTGACTGAGGCGATGGACGAACCTCCGTCTCCCGGCGTGGCCGAGCGCCCCAGCACACCCAGCAGCACGGTCCTGGCGGCGTGGCCGCTGCCCGAGGCGACCGGCCTGGGCGAGGAGCTCTGGGCGGCCTACGCCGACCCCGCCCGCGGCTACCACGACACCCGCCACCTGACCGAGGTGCTGGGTCGCCTCGACGAGCTGGCCGCCCACGACGTCGCCTTCGAGCGGGTCCCCGTGGTGCTGGCCGCCTGGTTCCACGACGCGGTCTACGACGGCGAGCGCGACGCCGAGGAGCGCTCGGCGGCCTGGGCCGAGGACGCACTCGCCGGGCTCGTGGCTCCCACGGTCGTCGAGGAGACCGCCCGGCTGGTGCGGCTCACCGAGACCCACCGCCCCGAGGAGGGCGATGCCAACGGCTGCGCGCTCTCCGACGCCGACCTGGGCATCCTCGCGGCTCCCGCGGAGCGCTACGCCGAGTACGTGCGCCAGGTGCGCGCCGAGTACGCCCACCTCGACGACGACACGTTCGCCCACGGGCGCGCCGCCGTGCTGCGCGACCTGCTCGCCAAGCCGCGGCTCTTCCACACCGGCTACGCCGTCGAGCAGTGGGAGGAGCCGGCACGCGCCAACGCCGGCGCCGAGCTGTCGACGCTCCCGGAGCCGGAGCGGCAGGACGAGCCGGACCGGGAGGGCTAGCTAGCGGGCGCGCGGCTTCTTGCGCCGCCGCAGGCCCGCCGCGTGCAACCGCGCCACCAGCTCGCGCGAGCTGACCGGCTCGGCGCCCAGGGCGACCACCTGGTCGTACCACTCGGACGGCACGTCGTAGTGGTCGCGGTCGAAGCCGCGCTCGGGGATGCCGAGGTCGCGGGCGAACGCGTGCAGCTCCTCGAAGGAGGAGTCGCTGGCCAGGTGCGACCACAGTCGCCCGTGCCCGGCGGCGTTGGGCGGGTCCACGATGATCGTCATGCCGGGCGCGCTCGCGGGTGGACGCCCGGGGCCGTGTCGAGCACCCGGCGCCACGAGCGCACGAAGTCGGCGTCCACGTAGGAGCGTAGCGTGGCCCCGGGTCGCACCTGCAGGTCGACCTGGAACTGCCGGACGCCGGCGCGTGCGAGCCAGGGGACGTGCTCGGCCAGCAGTCCCCCGCCCGCCATGGCGAGCGGCGCGGCCGCGGGGTCGGCCGCCAGCTGCGCGAGCAGCTGGTCCAGCCCGTGCTCGAGGCCCTGCGGCGAGCCCCCGGTGCAGACGGCGGTGAGTCCGGGCAGGCCGGGCGGGGCGGTCAGCCGCTGCCACGAGCGGGCGGGCTCGAGCGCGAGGTCGAGGGCGCGGTGGAAGGTCCAGGGCACCCCGGGCAGCGCTGCGGCCACCGCCCGGCAGGTCTCGACGTCGACCTCCAGGTCACCGGTCAGGAAGCCGAACGCCACTCCCTCGGCCCCCAGCGCCACGTACTCCTCGGCCAGGGCCACCAGCCGCGTCATCTCGCCGCCGGTAGCACCCAGGCCGCTGCCGGTGCGCAGCACCACCCGCACCGGCAGGTCGCTGGCACGCACCACGGCCGAGACCGCGGCGGGCTCCGGCGAGGTGCCCAGCAGTCCCACGGCGGTGGGCTGCTCGTCGTCGGGCACCACGTGCAGCAGCCGGTCGGCACCGCCCTCGCGGCAGCCCGGCACGTCGCGTGCGTGCAGCACCGTGACCTCGAGCAGGGCCTCCCCCATGGTGCCCAGGGTAGGTGCCCTCACCCCGGACGGCGTGGTGCCGCGCTTGACCCCGGGTCCACTATGGACGGGTGGATGAACGCGTGGACAACCTGGTGCTCGCCGCCCGGGCAGCCGTGCTCTCCGACCTGCAGGCCCGTCGCCTGGCGACCGCGCAGGCCGTCTCGGTCCTCGAGGAGGCCTGCTCCTCGCGGCAGTGGTGGGCCGAGCAGTGGCCCGAGGGCGGCATCTACGTCGCGGGCCTCGTGGCCCAGGACGTGCAGGACGCACTGTTCGAGAGCACCGACCGGTGGCCGCTGTGCCTGAGCTGCGAGAGCGGGCCGCTGCACTCCCTCTACATCTCCCCCGACCTCGGCGGGCCCGACCCGGTGTGGATCTGCGAGGAGACCGGTCACGTGGCCGCGGCGCTGGGGTTCCTCAGCGAGCGGTGAGCGACCGGGGCGACGGCGTGCTCAGCCGCCGAGCTGGATCCACATCGTGAACCGGTCGGCGCGGTAGACGCTGCGGGAGACCTCGATCGCCTTCTCGCCGGCCAGGGCGCGGCGCGAGTGACGCATGACGACGGCGCCGGGGGCGAGCTCGAGCAGCTCGGCCTCCTCGCGGGTGGCCTTGTCGGCGGTGATGGAGTCCTCGGCCCAGGTGGGGCGCAGGCCGCGCTCGCCGAGCTCGTCGTAGAGGCTGGTGGGCATGCCGCTCTGCAGGAAGCCCGGGATCAGCACCTCGTTGAGGTAGGCGTCCTCGAGGCAGATCGGTTGCCCGTCGCCGCGGCGCAGCCGGCGCCAGTGGATGACCGCGTCACCCTCGGTGAGGTTGAGCGCGCGGGCGACACCGGGGCCGGCCTGCTCACGGCGCGCCAGCAGCGTCTGGCTCTCGGAGAGCAGACCGCGGCGCGCCATCTCCTCGCTGTAGCCCGTGATGGTGCTGGTGACCCGCGGAGGGCGCGCGACGAAGGTGCCGCGCCCGGGGATGCGCTCGAGGAGTCCTTCGGAGACCAGCGTGTCGAGCGCCTGGCGCACGGTCATGCGTGCCACACCGAAGCGGTGCACCAGCTCGCGCTCGGAGGGAGCCGGCGAGCCGGGCGCCTGCCCGGCGACCAGCGAGCGGACGTACTCGCGCACCTGCACGTGCTTGAGGGCACGGCCGTGCGTCAGGAGGGAGTCGTCCACCGGGCCAGAGTAGGGGGTGGGGGGCCTCCGCGTCCGCATATTGGCGATACCCCCGGTCACATGAGTGCCACGTCACGACGACGCCCCACGGCCCGTGCCGGCTCCCCCGGTGGGTACCTGACCCCCATGCACGTCGAGCGCAGCTTCTCCGTCCCCCGACCCCCCGACGAGGTCTTCGCCTACCTCGCCGACTTCACGCACACGCAGGAGTGGGACCCCGGCACCGTCTCCACGACCCGCACCAGCGGGGACGGCGGTCTCGGCACCACCTACGCGAACACCTCGGAGTTCATGGGTCGCCGCGTCGAGCTGACCTACGAGACCGTGGAGCACCAGCCGCCGACGCGGGTGCGCTTCCGCGGCACCAACGACTCCGCGACGACCTACGACACCATGACCTTCGAGGCCGAGGGCGCGGGCACCCGGATCCACTACCGCGCCGACTTCCAGTTCGGTCGCCTGCTCTCGCTGGTGGCACCCCTGGTGCTGCGCGGTCGCCTGGACAAGCTGGCCGACGAGACCGTCGAGCAGCTCACCGACGCACTGACCACCCGCTGACCGGCGCCGGTGACCGCGGGCTCAGAACACCCCGAAGGGGCGGAACTGCACGCTGATCCGCGGCCCCGCCGCCGCCACCTTCGGCACCGCGTGCTCCCAGGTGCGCTGGCAGCTGCCACCCATCACGAGCAGGTCGCCGTGGCCCATCTCGACCGAGACCGACTCCCCGCCCCCGCGGGGGCGCAGCTGGAGACGCCGCGGGTCGCCGACGGACACGATGGCGACCATCGTGTCGTGGGTGGAGCCGCGGCCGATCGTGTCGCCATGCCAGGCGACCGAGTCACGCCCGTCGCGGTAGTAGCAGCACCCCGCGGTGCGGAAGCGCTCGAGCAGCTCGGGCAGGTAGTGGTCCGAGAGCGCCTCGCGCGCCCGCTCGAGCACCGGGTGCGGCAGCGGCTCGTCGACCATGTAGGTGTGCACGAGGCGCGGGACGTCGACCAGACGGTCGTACATCTGGCGCTTCTCGGCCCGCCAGGGCACCTCGCGCGCCAGCGTGGCGAAGACGTCGTCGGCCTCCGGCAGCCAGGTGCGGGCGACGTCGACCCAGGCCCCCTGGCCCAGCTCGCGGCGCGTCAGCCCGGCCAGGCTCAGGCCGTCGGCGACAGGGGCCTCGAACAGCGTGCTCTGGTAGTCCACGCGCCCAGCCTAGCCCAGCCGTCGAACACCTGTTCGACGACTCACCCGACACCCACGACCGGAGGACCCCATGGACACCCCTGAGCCCGGCAGCGCCCGCATCGGACTGACCGGCCTGGCCACGATGGGCCGCAACCTGGCCCGCAACATGGCCCGTCACGGCCACGCCGTCGCCGTGCACAACCGCACGACGGCCCGCACCGAGAGCCTGCTCGAGGAGCACGGCGACGAGGGCGCCGACGGCGGCCGGCTGATCGGCACCGAGAGCCTCGAGCAGCTCGTCGCCACCGTCGAGCGCCCGCGCGCCATCGTGGTCATGGTCAAGGCCGGCGAGCCCACCGACGCCGTCATCGACGAGCTGGTACCGCTGCTGGAGGAGGGCGACGTGGTCGTCGACGCCGGCAACGCGCACCCCGACGACACCCGCCGCCGCGAGGAGGCGCTGCGCGAGCACGGCCTGCACTTCGTGGGCATGGGCGTCTCCGGCGGCGAGGTGGGCGCGCTCGAGGGGCCCTCGATCATGGTCGGCGGCTCCGAGCACGCCTGGGAGCAGCTGCGCCCCGTCGTCACCTCGATCGCCGCCGTCGTCGACGGCACTCCCTGCTGCGCGCACGTGGGCACCGACGCCGCCGGCCACTTCGTCAAGATGGTGCACAACGGCATCGAGTACGCCGACATGCAGCTGATCGCGGAGAGCTACGACCTGCTGCGCAGCGTCGCCGGCCTCGAGCCCGCCGACATCGCGGGCGTCTTCGAGGAGTGGAACGGCGGCGACCTCGAGTCCTTCCTGATCGAGATGACCGCCGACGTGCTGCGCCACACCGACGCCGAGACGGGCAAGCCCTTCGTCGACGTCGTCGAGGACGCCGCGGAGCAGAAGGGCACCGGCCGCTGGACGGTGCAGTCGGCGCTCGACCTCGGCGTGCCGGTGACCGGCATCGCCGAGGCGACCTTCGCGCGCTCGCTCTCGGGCCACACCGATCAGCGCAAGGCCGCACGCAAGACGTTCTCGACCTCGCCGGAGGAGCAGCGGGTCGAGGTCGACCGAGAGGCCTTCACCGACCAGGTGCGCGCCGCGCTCTACGCCTCCAAGGTCGTGGCCTACGCCCAGGGGTTCGACCAGCTGGCTGCCGGCGCGGACCAGAACGGCTGGGAGACCGACCTGGGCGAGGTCGCGACCATCTGGCGCGGCGGCTGCATCATCCGCGCCCAGTTCCTCGACCGGATCCGCGAGGCGTTCTCCGACGAGCCCGACCTGACGACGCTGCTCACCACGCCCTACTTCGCCGAGGCGGTCGCCGAGGGCGTCGACGCCTGGCGCGAGGTCGTGGCGACGGCGGCGCACGCCGGCGTCCCGGTGCCGGCGTTCGGCTCCTCGCTCTCCTACTTCGACGGGCTGCGCCGCGAGCGGCTGCCCGCAGCGCTGGTGCAGGGCCTGCGCGACAACTTCGGCGCCCACACCTACCGCCGTGTCGACCGCGAGGGCACCTTCCACACCAGCTGGGCCGGTGACCTCGCCGAGCAGGAGATGGACTGATTCGTCCCCCACCCGGACACGGCGACGGCCGGCCACCCCGCGAGGGGTGACCGGCCGTCGCCGTCGTCAGGCGGTGCTCAGGGGCTCAGCCGCGCCGTCCGAGGAGCCAGCGCAGGACCACCAGCACCAGGGCGGCTCCGGCCGCCTGCTTCCAGTAGGTCTTGAGCAGGATCGGGACGACGGCCGCGCCCAGGTCGAGCGCGTCGTCGCCGCCGGCGGAGGCGGGCGCGGGAGCCACCGGTCGGATCGGTGTGGCCGCCGGGGCCGGGGCCGCCGGCACCGGGGGCTCCTCGCCTCCCGTCGTCGCCTCGCTCGTGGCGGCCTGGCTGGCCGCCCGGGCGATGGGCGTGTCCTCCTCGTCGCCCGCCGGCACGGGACCGGCGGCGGCCACCTCGGCCTCGGGGTCGGTCACGGGCTCCGGGTCGGCGGTCAGCCGCTTCTCGAGGCACGCCACGAACTGGCCCAGCAGCTTGTCGGAGACGTCCTGCATGACACCGCGACCGAACTGCGCCGGCTTGCCGGTGATGGCCAGGTCGGTCACCACCTCGACGTCGGTGCCGCCGTCGCTGGTGCTGTCCATCGTGAGCGTGACCTTGGCACCCGCCGTGCCGTTGCCGCGCTTGTCCTTGCCCTTGGCGTCGACGAGGAACCGGTGAGCCGACTCGTCCTTCTCCACGAAGGTGCCGGACCCGTTGTAGACCAGCGCGATCGGACCCAGCTTCACCTTGACCGACCCCGAGAAGGTGTCGCCCTCGACCCCGGAGACCGTGGCCCCCGGGAAGCACTCGGCGACCGAGGCGATGTCGTTGAAGTGGGCCCACGTGGTCTCCACCGGGGTGGGGACGGTGAACCGGTGGGTGAGGTCCAAGTCAGGCACCCGCCGCCGTGAGCACCGCACGCCGCGTGAGCACCTGCGCCAGGTGGCGCCGGTAGTCGGCGTCGCCGTTGAGGTCCGAGGGCGGGTTGGTGCCCTCGGTGGCCTTGGCCGCCGCCGCGGCGACCGCCTCCTCGGTGGCGGCGACGCCCACGAGCGCCTCCTCGACGGCGTGCGCCCGCAGCGGGGTGTTGCCCATGTTGGTCAGGCCCACGCGCGCCTCGGCGATGGTGCCGCCCTCGACGCGCACCGCCGCCGCGACCGCGACGATCGGCCACTGGTGGGCGACGCGCACGAACTTCTCGTAGTGCGCGCCCCAGCCGGTGTGCTTGGGCACCCTCACCTCGGTGAGGATCTCGTCCTCGCCGAGGGCGGTCTCGAAGAGGTCGACGAAGAACTCCGCGGCCGGCACCGTGCGGGTGCCGCCAGCGCCGGCGATCACGAACTCCGCGCCCAGCGCGAGCGCCGGGGCACCGAGGTCGCCGGCCGGGTCGGCGTGCGCGAGCGCGCCGCCGAAGGTGCCGCGGTGCCGGATCTGGGCGTCGGCCAGGTGCTCGACGGCCTTGCCGATGAGCGCCGCGTGCTCGGCCACCAGCGGGTCCGAGCCCACCACCGCGTGCGGGGTCATGGCGCCGATGACGATGGCGTCACCGTCGTCGCGCACGCCGCGCAGCGTGGGGATGCGACCGAGGTCGACGATCACCTCCGGCGCGTTGAGCCGCATGCGCAGCACCGGCAGGAGGCTCTGGCCGCCCGCGATGATCTTGGCGTCGTCGCCGTGCTGGGCCAGGGCCGCCAGGGCGTCCTCGACCGAGGTGGGGGCGACGTAGTCGAACGCTGCGGGGATCATGCGCCCGCTCCTTCCGTGGAGTCCTTGCCGGGTTGGTCGGTGTCGAAGTGCGGCATCGCCGCACCCGTGGTCATGTCGTCGCCGCGGCCGGCGCCGTTGATGGCCTTCCAGACCTTCTCGGGCGTGCAGGGCATCGTGATGTCCTTGACGCCGAGGTGGCGCACCGCGTCGAGCACCGCGTTGACCACGGCCGGTGTCGAGGCGATGGTGCCCGCCTCGCCGACGCCCTTGGTGCCCAGCGTGTTGGTGAGCGAGGGCGTGGTGGTGTGGTCGACGTCGAAGCTGATCGTGTCGGCCGCGGTGGGCAGCAGGTAGTCGACGAACGAGCCCGAGACGAGCGTCCCGGCGTCGTCGTAGACGGCCTCCTCCCACAGCGCCTGCGCGATGCCCTGCACCAGGCCGCCGTGCACCTGGCCCGAGACGATCAGCGGATTGATCACGTTGCCGATGTCGTCGCAGCAGGCGTACTTGCGCATCTTCAGGGCGCCGGTCTCGGTGTCGACCTCCATCGCGCACAGGTGAGTGCCGTGCGGGTAGTTGAAGTTGATGGGGTCGTAGGTGGCGTCGGAGTCCAGCGAGGGCTCCATGCCGTCGGGCAGGTTGTGCGCGGCGAACACGGCGGCGGCGATCTCCTGGATCGCCAGGCCCTGGTCGGTGCCGCGGACGCCGAAGCGACCGGCGGAGAACTCGATGTCGTCCACCGAGGCCTCGAGCAGGTGGGCCGCGACCGGCTTGGCCTTCTCGATGACCTTCTCGGTGGCCTTGACCAGCGCCTCGCCGCCGACGACGAGCGAGCGCGAGCCGTAGGTGTCCAGGCCCTTGGCGCTCACCTGGGTATCGCCGTGCAGCACCTCGACGTCCTCGAACGGCACGCCCAGCTGGTCGGCGACGATCTGGCTGAACGCCGTCTCGTGGCCCTGGCCGTGGGCGCTGGCTCCGGTGACGATCTCGACCTTGCCGGTGGCCAGCATGCGCACGCTCGCGTGCTCCCAGCCGCCGGCGCCGTAGTCGAGCTGGCCCAGCACCCGGCTGGGCGCGAGGCCGCACATCTCGGTGAAGGTCGAGACGCCGATGCCGAGCTGCACCCGGTCACCGGACTCGCGGCGGCGCTTCTGCTCCGCGCGCAGCTCGTCGTAGCCGAGCATCTCCATGGCCCGGTCGGTGGCGGCCTCGTAGTTGCCGGAGTCGTACTCCAGGCCGGCCACCGTGGTGAACGGGAACTCCTCGTGGGTGATCCAGTTCTTGCGGCGCAGCTCGAGCGGGTCGACCCCCAGCTCGGCGGCCAGCTCGTCCATCATCCGCTCGATGCCGAAGGTGGCCTCGGGCCGGCCGGCGCCGCGGTAGGCGTCGGTCCAGGTCTTGTTGGTCAGGACGGTCTGGCAGGCGAAGTGGTAGGCGGGGAACTTGTAGATGGCGTTGAACATGAACGCCCCGAGCACCGGGACGCCGCCGCCGACGATCGCCACGTAGGCACCCAGGTCGGCGAGCAGCTCGACCTTGAGACCGGTCACGGTGCCGTCGGCCTCCGCGGCCAGCGTCAGCTTCTGCCACTGGTCGCGGCCGTGGTGGCCCGAGACGAGGCTCTCGCTGCGGGTCTCGGTGTACTTCACGGGCTTGCCCGTGCGGATGCCGACCGCCCAGGCGATCCACTCCTCCGGGGTGGCCTGCAGCTTGCCGCCGAAGCCGCCGCCGACGTCGGGGGCGATGACGCGGATCTTGCTCTCGGGCACGCCCGTGGTGGCGGCGAGCGCGAAGCGCAGGATGTGCGGGATCTGGGTGGCCGACCACATCGTGTACTGCTCGCCGGTGGGGTCGACGACGACCGAGCGCGGCTCCATGAAGGCGGGGATCAGGCGCTGCTGGCGGAACTCGCGCTCCACCACCACGCCGCCGTTCTCACGGGCCTTGGTGATGGCCTCCTCGACGTCGCTGCCGGTGCCGGCCTCCGCGGAGTCGAAGACCCACAGGGCGGACTTGTTGGTGCCGTGCTCGGGGTGGGCGAGCACCTCGTCGGCCGCGGCGGCCTTGAGGTCCAGCGCGGCGGGCAGCTCCTCGTACTCGACGTCGACCAGCTCGGCGGCGTCACGCGCCTCGGCCTGGCTGCGCGCGATGACGACGGCGACGATCTCGCCGGCGAACGCCACGCGGTCGCTGGGCATCGGCGAGTGGACGGGGGTGACCTGCTCGGGGGTGATCGGCCAGGCGTTGATGCAGACACCCAGCTCCTCGCCGAAGTCGGCGCCGGTGAGCACGTCGACGACGTTCGCCGACTCCTTCGCGGCCGAGACGTCGATGCTGGTGATCTTCGCGTGGGCGAAGGGGCTGCGCACCATGGCCAGGTGCAGCATGCCGGGCAGCACGATGTTGTCGGTCCAGCGCGTGCGGCCGGTGATGAGGCGCTGGTCCTCCTTGCGGCGCCGGTCGCGGCCGATCTCCTTGGCCGGGCCGGTGGTCTCGGGTGCGTCCTGGACGGCGGTCATCTCAGGCTCCCGTCGTGGTCGAGGTGGCGCCGGCAGCGTGCTGCACGGCCTTGACGATGTTGTGGTAGCCGGTGCAGCGGCACAGGTTGCCCTCCAGGCCGAGACGGATCTCCTCCTCGGTGGGGCTGGGGTTCTCCTCCAGCAGGGCGATGCTCTGCATGATCATCCCGGGGGTGCAGTAGCCGCACTGCAGGCCGTGGCACTCGCGGAACGCCTCCTGCACGGGGTGCAGCTGGCCGTTGGTGGCCAGGCCCTCGATGGTCGTCACCTCGCTGCCCTCGGCCTGGACGGCCAGGACGTTGCAGGACTTCACGCTGGTGCCGTCGAGGTGCACCGTGCAGGCCCCGCAGTTGCTGGTGTCGCAACCGACGACGGTCCCGGTCTTGCCGAGCTTCTCGCGCAGGTACTGCACCAGCAGCATCCGCGGCTCGACGTCGTCGGAGACCTTCGACCCGTCGACGGTGAGGTTGATCTTCGTCATGAACTCTCCCTTGAGCGTGCGTGCGGCGTGACCTGCCTCACGCTAGGCGCCCACGGTTGGACCTAGGTAGGTCGCGCGGAGGGTCCATCCACCGGCTCCCGACGCACCACCGGCGGGCGACGGACCGAGTCGTCGCCCGCCGGTGGACGGGTGCTGCGTGGGTGCGGAGAAGGCTCGTCTCAGCCGACGACCTTGTCGCAGCCGGTGGGCTGGCTGGTGCCCTGGCGCTTGACGCTGGAGATGTCGTCCTCCGACGGGGTGCTGTCACCCATGTTGGCGTCGTAGCCCCACGGACGCACGCAGAGCGTGTACCCCTTGTAGCTCTTGTCGTGGTACATCTTCCACCAGTACGGCGAGTTGTTCTTGTAGCTGGAGATGTCGTCGCCGAACGTGCTGTCGTACACCCCGCAGCTCAGGTCGCACGGGTCGTTGTGCCAGTTGCCGTCGTAGGACGTGCGGGTGTAGCAGGTGGGCGTGTAGTTGTCGCTGGCGCAGACCTTGAGGTGGGAGCTGGCGGCAACGGCCGCCCCGCCGGGCAGGGCGACGACGGCGGTGGCCGAGGTGGCCGCGGCGACGGACAGGGCGACGAGGGCGTTCTTGAGCTTCATCGGATGACTCCCGGGAGCGAGGAGTCCGCGACGGTCGCGGACTCTCCGGGTATGCCCCTGGGGGCACGGAGCCAAACCGTGTCAGCGCATCGCGGCGGCCAGCTTGCCCTTCAGCAGCGGCTTGGCGGGGTGGTGCCGGGTGCCGAGCGTGGCCAGGCACTTCTCGATGACGGCGGTGTCGTAGGGCGCGAGACCGACGTAGTGCAGCACCGCGTCGGGGTCGGGGTCGGCCAGCAGCGCCTCGCGGACCGCGACGGCCACGTACTCGGCCAGCTCGCCGAGCGCGGGCGAGTTGGTGCCGGGCAGCAGGTCGCCGCCGTAGGCGCGGACGGCGCGCGAGATCTGCCCGGCGCGCAGCAGCCGCAGCACGTCGTCGACGTCGGTCTCGGTGGGCATCAGCAGCTTGTAGGGGCGCGAGGAGAGCTGGCCACCGAGCGCGGAGCGCAGGTGGGAGACCTCGGCCTTGAGCGTGGAGAGCGTGACCGCCTGGTCGCCGTAGACCAGCGCGTGCAGCTGCTCGAGCGAGAGGCCCTCGGGGTGCAGCGCCAGGAGCGCCAGGATCTCGGTCTGCCGGCGGTTGAGCAGCAGCCGCTGGCCGTCCAGGCGCACGTCGACGGTGCCGAGCAGCCGCAGGACCAGCCCGGGCTCGCCGTCGTCGACCAGCGCGGAGGGGTGGTAGGTGGAGTGCGGCAGCGCGGACTCGATGAGCCGCGCCATCACCCGTGCCGTGGCCAGGCCGATGGGGTGGCTGCGGTCCCAGGTGGTGGAGAGGTCGATGACGCCGAGCTGCGCGCCGCTGGTGGGGTCGAAGACCGGCGCGGCCCAGCACACCCAGTTGTGCACGATCGGCGCGTAGTGCTCGGCGCTGAAGACCATCGCGGGCTGGGCGAGCCGGTTGGCGAGGTCGAGGGCGTTGGTGCCCACCGACTCGTCGTCCCAGCGGCTGCCGGCCACGAAGTTGACCGACTCGGCCTTGCGCCGCATCACCCGACCTCCGTAGGTCCACAGCACCCGTGTCTGCGCGTCGGTGACGGCCAGCACGAGGTCGCCGTCCTCGGCGGTGCGCCGCAGCTCGGCCTCCACGGACGCGACGGCGGCCTGCAGCGGGGAGTCCTTCCAGATCGCGAGCGTCTCGGACTCGTCGACCAGCGGCGCCTGCTCCAGGCCGGTGTCGACGACGCCCTCCGAGCGCGTCCAGCTGCGCATGATCTCGGGCCGCACCAGCGACTCGGCCCGGTCGCCGTGCTCCACGAAGGCGCTCCAGGCGCGCAGCGTCTCGAGCTTGCGTTCGTGCAGGTCGGGGTTCCCCATCACCGGCTCCCGTCGGCGTCGATCCGCGCTGGTTCGATGGCGCCCAACCTAGCACCCGGTGGGTGACCGCGGTCACAGCGACCGAGGCGGATCCCGGCCCGGGCCGCGACGGCGTCAGGCACGGCGCAGCTGGCGGCGCAGGAACCGCACCGTCTGCTCCATCGACTGCTCCCAGGCGGCGTAGAAGGTGTGCCCCTCCCCCTCCCACCACTGCGTGCGGGCCGGCACACCGGCCCGGTCGAGCAGCCGCTGGGTGGCGCGCGCCCACCGTGGCGGGCAGGTCTCGTCGACCGTGCCGTGGTGCAGCAGCACCGGCTCGGTGATCCGGTCGAAGTAGCTGCGTGCGGAGAGGTCGCGGTAGGCACGCGGGTCGCGCTCGGGGGTGCCGAGCCGCTCGTAGATGCCGGTCAACGCCTCGGGGCGGTTGGGCTCGGTGAACCAGCGCAGGTTCTCCAGGTAGTCCGAGCTCACCGAGGCGTAGACGACCGCCGCCTCCACCAGCCCGGGGTGCGCCACCAGCGCGTTGAGGGTGACCCCGCCACCCATCGAGCGCCCCAGCATGGCCATCCGGTCGGCGTCCACGTACGGCTCGCGCTCCAGCGCCCGGACGGCGCCCGCGGCGTCGCGGGTGTAGCCCAGGCGGGTCTCGCGGTCGAAGGGCCCGACGGGCGGGTCGGAGGAGGCGTGGCCCCGGTAGTCGGTGTGCAGGACCGCGAACCCCGCCCGGGCCAGGTAGTCCTGCTCGCGCGCCAGACCCTGCCCGGGCTCGTAGACCGACGGCTCGATGTAGCCGTGGTTGAGCACGATGCCGGGGAACGGTCCGCGTCCGCGGGGGCGCAGCAGCACCCCGCTCACGTCCACGGCGTCCGGGCCGCTGCCGGAGCGATAGACCACGCGGCTGCGGGTGTAGGCCTCGTTCGAGAGCTCCACGGCGGTCTCGCGCAGGCGCCCGGCGCGCACCGGCTCGCGCATCAGCGCCGGCAGGCTCAGCCGGTCGCGGACCGGTGGCAGCTGCTCGACCGGGTCGGGTTCGGCATCGGGCTGCGGCTCGGCGTCGGGTGCCGCGCTCGGCTCCGGCGTCACGGTCGCCGTGGGCGTCGACGTCGGATCGGCGGCCGGGGAGGAGTCCTCGTCGTCGCTGCCCGAACAGGCGCCCAGCACCAGCGTCACGGCCAGCGCTGCGACTGCGAGGCCGTGGACACGTCGTGGCAGTCGCATGCCCCGAGCCTACGGACCGCTCAGCCGTGGATGCGCCCGTCGAGCCGGCCCAGCCGCTCGCCCGACCCGCCCCAGCGACCGGCGATCACCTCGGCGGCGATGCTGATGGCGGTCTCCTCGGGGGTGCGGGCGCCGAGGTCGAGCCCGATCGGGCTGGAGAGCCGGCCCAGCTCCTCGGCGGTCAGGCCGATCTCCTGCAGCCGCTCCAGCCGGTCCTCGTGGGTGCGACGCGAGCCCATGGCACCCACGTAGGCCACCTCGGGCAGCCGCAGCGCCACCTCGAGCAGCGGCACGTCGAACTTGGGGTCGTGGGTGAGCACGGTGATCACGGTGCGCTGGTCGATCCGGCCGGCCTCCTGCTCGGCAGCGAGGTAGCGGTGCGGCCAGTCGACGACCACCCGGTCGGCCGCCGGGAAGCGGCTGGCGGTGGCGAAGACCGGGCGCGCGTCGCACACGGTCACGTCGTAGCCCAGGAAGCCGCCGACCTTGGCCACGGCCGCGGCGAAGTCGATCGCGCCGAAGACGAGCAGGCGCGGCTGGGGCGCGAAGGCCCAGACGAAGACCCGCATGCCCTCGCCGCGGCGCTCGCCGTCGGGGCCGTAGGTGAGCGTGGCGTCGGTGCCCGAGGCCAGCAGCCCCAGGACGTCGTCGTGCACGGCCGCGTCGGCGCGCTCCGAGCCCAGCGAGCCCTCCTGCGGGGGGCCGTCGGCGTCGTCGGGACGCACCAGCAACCGGCGCCCGACGCGACTCGGGTCGGGGTGCTCGATCACGGTGGCGAGCGCGACCGGCCGGCCCGCGCGCACGTCGGCGGCGAGCTCGCCGAGCTGCGGGAACGTCTGCTGGCTCACCTGCTCGACGAAGACGTCGAGGATGCCGCCGCAGGTGAGCCCGACGGCGAACGCGTCGTCGTCGGAGACCCCGTAGCGCTGCAGCACCGGGGCGCCGTCGCCCACCACCTCGGTGGCGAGGTCGTACACGGCTCCCTCCACGCAGCCGCCCGAGACCGACCCGACCGCGGAGCCGTCGGGCCCCACCAGCATCGAGGCGCCCGGCGGGCGCGGTGCGGATCGGAAGGTCGCCACCACGGTGCCCACGCCGATGGTCTCGCCGGCGTCCCACCACGTCATCAGCTCGTCCAGCACCTCACGCACGGGCCACCACCTCGATCAGCTCCTCGAACGTGGCCAGCGAGTGGCCGGCCACGAAGTCGTGGCAGTGCGGGAGCGCCGCCAGGACGCCCTGCTGCACCGCCTCGTACCCCACCTTGCCGCGGTGCGGGTTGACCCACACCACCCGGTGCGCCACCCGACTCAACCGCTTCATCTGCTCGCCGAGCAGCGCGGCGTCGCCGCGCTCCCACCCGTCGCTGAACACCACGACGACGGCGCCGCGCGCCATGCCGCGCCGCCCCCACCGCTCCAGGAACACCCGCAGCGTCTCGCCCAGCCGGGTGCCCCCCGACCAGTCGGGCACGGTCTCGCCGGCTGCCACCAGCGCACGCTCGGCGTCGCGGTTGCGCAGCGCCCGGGTCAGGTGGGTCAGGCGCGTGCCGACGGTGAACACCTCGACGCTCCCGCGCGGCGAGGCGACGGTGATCCGGTGCGCCAACCGCAGCAGCGCGTCGGCGTAGCCGCTCATCGAGCCGGAGACGTCGAGCAGCAGCACCACCTTGCGCGGCCGGGTGCCGCGGCGTCGCCACTGGATCGCAGCCGGCTCGCCCATGTGGCGCAGGCTCGCGCGCAGGGTGCGGGCGGCGTCGACGTCACCTCGGTGCCAGCGCTGGTGGCGCATCGTGCGGCGCAGCGGCGGACGGGGTCGCAGCGAGGCCATCATCGCGGCCAGCCGCTGGCGCTCGTTGGCACTCAGCGAGGCGACGTCGCGCTGGCGCAGCACCTCGGCCTCGCTGGCGCGGGCGCGGACGACGTCGTCGTCCTGCTGCTCCTCGCCCTCTCCCCCGCCGCTGTCGTCGAGCGGGAGGGTGGCGACGGTGGGGGTGGGCGGCGCGCCGGGGCGCGAGCGGGGCAGGCCGTCGCGGTGGTCGAACCAGGCGTGGAACACCTGGTCGTAACGGGCGAGGTCGTCGGGCGAGGCGCACAGCGTGGCGCGACCGGCCACGTAGGTGGCCCGCTGGTCGGCGAGCCCGACGGCAGCCACCGCAGCCAGGTAGGTCTGCGCGCGGTCCTGGGTCACCGCGACGCCGGCAGCGCGCAGAGCCCGGGTGAAGCCGAGCAGCACCTCCTCGACGTCGTGGCGGTGCCGCCCGTCGCGCGGGTCGCCGGACCGGGTACTGCTCATGCCCGCAGCATCTGGTCGAGCGCGTGCTGCACCTTGTCGGCGTCCTCGCGGTACTTCACCAGCGCGCCGAGGGTGCGCGCCGAGGAGGCGAGGTCGAGGTCGGTGGTGCCGAGGTAGTCCAGGGCGCGCGCCCAGTCGAGGGTCTCGGCGACGCCCGGCGGCTTCTCCAGGTCGGCGCCGAGGCGCAGCTTCTGCACCACCTCGACGACCTGCCGGGCCAGCTGCTCGCTCACCTGCGGCGCCCGGGAGCGCACGATCTGCACCTCACGCTCCAGGCCCGGGTGGTCGATCCAGTGGTAGAGGCAGCGGCGCTTGAGCGCGTCGTGCAGCTCGCGGGTGCGGTTGGAGGTCAGCACCACCAGCGGCGGCGTCGCAGCACGGATCGTGCCGTACTCGGGGATCGAGACCTGGTAGGTGCTCAGCACCTCCAGCAGGAACGCCTCGAACTCGTCGTCGGCGCGGTCCACCTCGTCGACCAGCAGCACCGCGGGGCTGCGCTGCAGGGCGTCCAGCACCGGGCGCGCCAGCAGGAACCGCTCGTCGTAGAGGCTCTTCTCGGCCTCCTCGACGCCGGCTCCCCCCACTCCCCCGGCCGCCTCGAGCGCACGCAGGTGCAGGATCTGGCGCGGGAAGTCCCAGTCGTAGAGCGCCTGCGTGGCGTCGATCCCCTCGTAGCACTGCAGACGCACCAGCGGCAGCTCCAGGCTCTCGGCCAGCGCCTCGGCCAGCGCGGTCTTGCCGGTGCCGGGCTCGCCCTCGAGCAGCAGCGGTCGCTGCATCCGCAGCGCCAGGTAGGCCACGGTGGCGAGGTCCTCGTCCACCAGGTAGCCGGTCGCGGCCAGCCCCGCCGTCAGGGTGGGCAGGTCGGGGGTGGGCGGCTGCATGTGACCGAGGCTACTGAGCACGGTGTTGGCACCGGGTTGGTCCCGGCGCCTGGCTTGGTCGCGGCGGGAGGATGGGCAGGTGAGCGAGCCCGAGCCCCGCACCTGCGCCTCCTGCGGCCGGCGCATCGAGTGGCGCCGCAAGTGGGCCGACGTCTGGGACGAGGTGCGCTGGTGCAGCGACGCCTGCCGCAAGCGCAAGGTCAAGCCGGTCGATCGCGACCTGGAGGCCGCCGTCCTGCGCCTGCTCGAGGGTCGCGCCCGCTCCGCCACCATCTGCCCCTCCGAGGCCGCTCGCGCCGTCGGCGGTGACGACGAGGACGACTGGCGCCCCCTCATGGAGCCCGCCCGCTCCGCCGCCCGCCGCCTGGTGGCCGCCGGCGAGGTCGAGATCGTGCAGAAGGGCCAGGTGGTCGACCCCTCGACCGCGAAGGGGCCCATCCGCGTCCGGCGCGCCTGACGGACCCACGTCGGTCACCGCGGTCGAGGTGCGAGGCCCGCCACGGCCGAGCCTCGAGACCTCAGCACCCGTGCTGCTGTCGGTGACCGGGGGATGGCGGGAGGGGCTCGGCTGTCAGGGATCCCGGTGCGCGCGTCAGTAGAAGACGGGGTCGTCGGGTGGTTCGGGCTCGCACTCCGCAGGTGGTGGGGGCTTGGGCCACTGTGGCTCGTGGGTGCCGAGGTAGTCGCGGACGATGGTCATCCCGGTCTGGAACTCCCACTCGTAGGCACCCGGCCCGATGCGCCGGTAGGTGACGGCGCCGTGGGTCTTGAACCTGTGGTGCCGACGGCACAGCGGCGCGAGGTTGCAGGTGCAGGTCGCGCCGCCCTGCTCGAACGGCTTGAGGTGGTCGCAGTCGCAGCGGTCGGCCGGCCGGTTGCAGTGCGGGTACACACACCTCGGGTCGGTCCACCTCGACCGCCGCTTCATGCGCTTCGGGACCTCGTACTGCTCCACGTGGACCGCACCGTTGAGGTCGATCACGGGACGGATGGTGATCCTGGCGGCAGTGCCGCACCACTGGCGGATGACGTCGGCGCTGACCGGGCTCTGGGTGCCCTCCAGGCGACCCACCGTGTACCCGGCGGCGGTCAGGGCCTCCTCGGAGAGGTGCACGACCAGCTCGACCGCGCGACCTGTCTTCGCCTCGGTGACCTCGCCGGTCTCGAAGTCGAGGGCCGGCCGGTTCCTCGCCAACTCCCCCACGGCGGCGGCGCGGCGGACGTCCAGCGAGTCCTCGCACCCCGCCTTGCCGAGCGCCCTCGCCGTGTTCCCGATCGCAGCCTCGAGATCGGCAGCATCAGCCGCGTCCAGGCAACCGGCGACCTCGACGGTGCCGGCCAGCGACTCCAGGGTGCCGGCGGTGTCGGGGGTGCGGCGGGACTCGCCGATGTCGAAGAACCTGCGCTCGCGCTTCTTCTGGGCGGCTTCGGCTGCAGCAGCCGGGTCGAACCGGGCCTGGGTCTCGGCGACCAGGCGCTCCATCGCGCGCTTGCCGACCTTCCCGGCGACCACCTCGACCTGCCGGTCCACGTGCTCGGCCGCCTCAGCGGGGAGGGGCTGGGTGAGGTCGGCGAGGTCGAACGCCTTCCACACCGGCACCTGCAGCTCCTCCACGCGCCGGTAGAGACGGGGCAGGCGGTACTTCAGCTCCAGGACCCGCCCGACCAGGGTGAAGCCGGCGTCCGTGCCCATGCCCAGGGTGGAGGCGAGCTCCATGGCCGCGAACTCACTGATCACGGGGGCACCGGGGCCGGCGACGGAGAGCCAGCGGTCGCAGAACCCCTGGTCCCCCAGCTGGTCACCGAGTGCAGCCTCGAGCTCCTCGACGTCCTCGTCGGACATGACGGCGTCGGGGTCGGGCTCACCTTCCAGGTGGTCGGCGTCGAGGCGGTTGACCTTCGCCCACTCCACGATCATCCGCAGCTTCGCGACCTCGGCGCTCATCAGCTGGGTCTGCGCGGACCGCACCATGTGCAGCGCGTGCTCGCGCTCAGCACGCTCGCGCTCCTCGCGCGCGAGGACCTCGGCGAGGTCGGGAGCGGTGGTGGTCATGGGTCTACTCAAGCAGGGACCACCGACACTCATGGCCTGGTTTCGAGGGTTGTCCACCCGTCGGCGAGGAACAAGCTGGTAACAGTTTTCCTGTTCCTCAGGTGGGGTGGTTGCGGTCGGCGGATTGGTGGGGGGTCTCGGATCGAGCACGCCGGGTGTCTCGCAAGCTCGCCACCCGACTACTCGACCACCGGAGGACGCGTGCCTGCGGTGACCGACCGCGGCGCCCTCGCCGTCGTCGCTGTCGATCCGCACCACCGCCAGCCCGTCACCCGCGATACCGGCCCCAGGGGCCGACGGTCGGTGTGCCGGCTTGCTGGCGAGGTCACACCAGCGCCTCCGCCACCTCCAGGAACGGGGCAGCGACCCGCGGAGCGCCGAGGTCGAGGAGGAACAGGCCGGTGGTGACCCGCTCGAGGTGGGCCCAGGCCCAGGTGCGGTCGGGATCGACGTCGGAGGCCTCGGCGGCCAGCGAGCACCAGGAGCGCAGTCGGGCTGCGGCGTCGGGGCCGCGCAGGTGGGAGCTCCAGTCGCGCAGGGCGGCGCCGACGTCGTAGGCGGGGTCGGCGCGGAAGCCGTCGGGGTCGACGAGCACCCACCCGTCCGGCGCCCCGATCCGCGGCGAGAGCACCCGCAGCAGGTTGCCGGGGTGGGGATCGCCGTGCACGGTCACCGTCTCCCCCGCCCACCCGGCCAACCGCTCGGCGTGCGCGAGCACCACCCGCCGCAGCGACGACGACAGCGGGTGCCCGTGCCGGGCATCGAGCCGCTCCACCATCTCGGCCAGCTGGACGGCCTTGTCGTCCACCTCCACCGCGACCACCGATCCGACACCGGCCCAGGCCACACGGAGCGTGGTCACCAGCCGCAGGACGCGTTCCTCCGGAGCCGCCGAGGACCGCTCGAGCGAGTCGCCGAGCCGTTCGAGCAGCAGCGCGCGGTGCTCAGGAGCGGTGTCGTGCAGCAGCACGTACCCGCGGCCGGCCGCGGCGCTCAGCACCGGGGCGGGATCGGTGAGCTCGGGGTCGGGCAGCTCGACCTTGACCACCCGCTGCTCCCCCGCCGACGTCCGGGCCCCGACGACGTAGGCGGAGCTGCCGCCGGGCAGCGGCCGCTCCCACGTGAGCGACCACCGCTCCGCCAGCTCGACGAGCACCGCGGGCAGGTCGGCGGCCCACGCCGCACCCGCCTCGCCCAGTCGTGCCACCCGTGCCCGCACCAGCGGCTGCAGTCGCAGCGGCGCCCCGCTCACGGCGCGACGTCACCCGGGGGTCGGTCGACGTCGTGCCCGGTGGCCAGGTCGCCGCACTCCACCACCCGGGCGCCGTGCGCGACCAGGTAGGCACGGGCTCCCTCGTCGCCCTCGAGCCCGGCCAGCACGCCGCTCCAGTGGTCGCGCCCGAGCAGCACCGGGTGTCCAGGGCGACCACCGTAGGCCGCCCGCGCCAGGGACGACGGCCCCGCGCCGGCGACCAGTCGTGCCACCACCTCCGGGCCGACGTCGGGCAGGTCCACCAGGTGCACGAGTGCCGCACCGGCCGTCTCGTCATCCGCCAGCGAGCGCAGTCCGGCGGCCAACGACGCCGCCATGCCGTCCGCCCAGTCGTGCGCCTCGACCACCTCGACGTCGCCACCCTCGAGGCCGTCCAGCAGCGGCAACGCCTCGGATACGGCAGCACCCAGCACCACGCGCACCCGTGGGCAACCGCCGGCGCGCAGCACCTGCACCGACCGTGGGAGCCACGGTCCGCCGTCATCGCTCACGAGCGCCTTGGGGCGTCCCATCCGCGAGCCCGCACCGGCAGCCAGCAGCAGACCGACGACGGGCGACCCACCGAGAGCGGTGCTCACCCCGGGAAGGCCTCGAGGTAGAGCTGCTCGAGGTCGGGAGTCCAGGCTCCGGTGTAGCCGCACACGGCCACCTCGCCGCCCGTGGCGGCCACCAGGTAGCGCTCCCCCTCCTGGAAGTCGACGGCGAGCAGCAGCTGCTGCAGCACCTCGGGGGGCGCCTGCACCTCCACCTGGGTGGTGGGCTCGCCGGCGAAGAACATGCTCGGCGTCAGGGTCACCAGGCCGTCCTGCACCTCGCTCACGACGGCGTCGAAGGCCAGCGTCTGCCGCGAGAGCACCTCGGCAGCCGGCACCGCGCACCGCGCGCTCCCGACCCCGGCGGGCACCCCCAGCACCGTCGCTCGACCCGTCGGGGTCCCGGTCCCCTCGGGCTCACTGCCTCCCGGCACCGGGGACTGCACGTCGGTCGAGGGGTCGCTGGTAGGCGCTGCCGCGGGGGTCGAGCCGCCGTCGCGGTCCAGCAGCACGACGGCACCGACGCCGGCGATGAGCACCAGGGCCGCCGCCGCGACCAGCCACGTGAGCCGGCTGCGGTCGTGGACGCCGGTCTGCCGGGTCTCGGGCAGGTCGGCGAGCTGGTCCTCCCGGGCCTGCGCCAGCAGCCGGGCCACGGTCAGCTCGGGCGTCGGCTCCAGGCCTGCCGCGGGGTCGAGGCGGCGCAGCCGCTCGCGCAGGAGGGCGGCCTCCTCCGCGGAGAGCTCGGGCTGCTGGTCGGACGGGTCCTCGGACACGGGGTGCTCCTCGGTGGGTGGTGGGTGCTGCTCACCCGTCCATGTCCGGCAGGGTCACCGCCCTTACAGCCCGGGGGTCTCGACCTCTCCGGGGACGCGCTCGAGCTGCGCACGCAGCCGCGCCCTGGCGCGGTGCAGGCGCACGGAGACGGCGTTGGCGGTGATCTCGAGGACCTCGGCGATCTCGCGGGGCTCCAGCTGCTCCCACGCCCACAGGCGCAGCAGCTCGGCGTCCTGCTCGGGCAGCGCCGCGAGCGCGGTGGCCAGCTCGTCGTCGACACCGAGCACCACCTCGGGCCCCTCCTCCACCTGCGGCTGCTCCATCGACGCGGCCCGCGCGGCCAGGCGCGCCTGGCGCCGCTCACCACGCAGCGCGTTGGCGAGGCAGTTGCGCGCCACCGCGTAGGCCCACGGCAGCGGCTGCTCCGGCACGTCGTCGAGGCGCCGCCAGAGCACGAGGAGCGTCTCGGCCAGCGCGTCCTCGGCGGTGGCGGGGTCGGCACGACGCGCGAGGAAGCGTCGCAGCGGCTCGATCAGCTCGCGGGCGAGGGCGTCGAAGCGCTGGTCGGGGGCCACGCCTCCACACTCTCATCCCCCCGGTCCGGTCCCGGCCCGGACCCGGGGCCGCCACCGGTGCGGCGGCGGTTTCAGGGCACCGGGAGGTGGATAGGCTCCCCGGGTCCTGCTCTGCTCCCGGCCGACGACGGAGGTCCGCCCCATGGCCCGCTTCCCCGTGCCCGGCGAGGAGTTCGGCGACTACCAGGTGGTGCGGCAGCTCGGCCGCGGCGGCATGGGCGTGGTCTTCGCCGCCACCGACCGGGCCCTGGGCCGCACGGTGGCCCTCAAGGTGCTGCCGCCCGAGCTGGCGGGGCAGCCCGACTACCGCGAGCGGTTCGGCCGCGAGGCCGGCATCCTGGCCAGCCTCGACTCCCCGCACATCATCACGATCTTCGCCCACGGCGAGCACGACGGCTGCCTGTTCATCGCCACGCAGTACGTGGCCGGCGGCGACCTGGCCGACGCCATCAAGGCCCACGGTCCGGTGCCCCTGCGGGTCGCGGCGCGGATCGGGGCGCAGCTGGCCTCTGCCCTCGGCGACGCCCACCGCGCCGGCGTCGTGCACCGCGACATCAAGCCGCACAACGTGCTGCTGCGCCAGGTCTCCGACGACCCCTTCGCCTACCTCTGCGACTTCGGCATCGCGCAGAACGCCGAGCCCGGCCTCACCCAGGCCGGTCAGGTGGCCGGCACCTTCGCCTACCTGGCCCCCGAGCGCTGCGAGGGCCAGCCCGCCACGCCTGCCGCCGACGTTTACGCCCTGGGCTGCGTGCTGTGGACGGCGATCGCCGGCCGTGCCCCCTACGGGGGCACCGACATCCAAGTGGGCAACGCCCACCTCAGCGCCCCCGTCCCGCAGGTGGTGCCCGACTCGGCCGCGGCCACCGCCCTCAACCAGGTGCTGCAGCGCAGCATGGCCAAGAATCCCGCCGACCGCTTCCCCGACGCGCACGCCATGCGCACCGCGCTGACCCGCGTCGCGGAGCTGGCCGGCCAGCCCGGCACCCCCGCCGTCCGCCCGGTGCCCTCCTCCGACGCACCCCGTGCACCGTTCGGTGCCCTCTCCCAGCCCTCGCGACCCTCGCAGCCGAGCACGGCCGGCTACCAGCCCAGCCAGCCCTCGTTCCCCTCGAGCGCCGGCGCTCCGGTGCTGCCCCCGACGCCCTACCGGCCCGGTCCCCCGCCACCCCCGCCGCGCCGCTCGCGCACTGGCCTCCTGGTGGCCGGCGCGGTGGCCGCCGTCGTGCTGGTGGCCGGCGGCATCACGGCACTGGCCCTCAGCGGCGACGACGACGAGCGCGATCGCGCCGACGACCCCGAGACCAGCGACACCAGCGACCCGACCGACGAGCCCACCGAGGACCCGACGGCCGAGGAGCCCACGAGCCCGCCGGCCCCGACCCCTCCGCCCAGCCCGACGGCGCCGAGCACCCCGGCCGAGCCGCGCACCCGCGAGCCACGCCCCACCTACCCCGACGTGCCGGCAGCCTCGGGCATCGAGCTCTCCGTGGGCGCGGCCACCGTGCGTGCCCCGTCCGGCTGGGGCCAGATCACCCAGACCGACCTCGGCCCGCAGACCGTGGGCGCCCGCAACTACTCCGACTTCGAGGGCTACGCCTCCTCGGTGTACCTGCGCCGCACCAAGCCCCCGATCCCGCTCTCCGGTGCCACCGAGCTGCTGGAGTCGGTGGCCGAGAGCAGCATCGAGCAGTCCTCCGAGGGCGACTCGCAGGTCACCCTGCTCGGCACCACCACCATGCCCCGCGCCTGGCTCGACGGCGAGCAGGCGGTGCGGGTGCGGGCCAACTACCGCAACAACACCGACGGGCTCGACCTGGTGCAGGAGTCGTGGTTCGTGGCGCGCGGGCCCTACCTGTGGCGGATCACCTTCGAGAACAGCCTGGTCGACACCCGGGCCGAGCGTCGAGCGATCATCGACCCGATGGTCGTCGCCTGGCGCTGGCGCTGAACCACCCCTCCTCGCACCCGCTTCCAGCAGGAACGCCGAACGGCCCCGGTCCAGCAGGACCGGGGCCGTTCGGGTGGTGCAGGTGCTACGGGGTGAGGCAGGGAGCAGGACTCAGAAGTCCATGCCGCCCATGCCGCCCATGTCGCCACCGCCCGGCATGGCCGGGGCCTTCTCGGGCTTGTCGGCCACGACGGCCTCGGTGGTGAGGAAGAGCGCCGCGATGGAGGCGGCGTTCTGCAGGGCGCTGCGGGTCACCTTGGCGGGGTCGATGATGCCCTCGGCGATCATGTCGACGTACTCGCCGGTGGCCGCGTTGAGACCGAAGCCGGGCTCCAGGTTGGCGACCTTCTCGGCGATGACGCCGCCCTCGAGACCGGCGTTGACCGCGATCTGCTTGAGCGGGGCCGAGGTGGCCACGCGGACGATGTTGGCACCGGTGGCCTCGTCGCCCACCAGGTCCAGCTTCTCGAACGCGGTGGAGGCCGCCTGCACCAGGGCGACGCCGCCGCCGGCGACGATGCCCTCCTCGACGGCCGCCTTGGCGTTGCGCACGGCGTCCTCGATGCGGTGCTTGCGCTCCTTGAGCTCGACCTCGGTGGCCGCGCCGACCTTGATGACGGCCACGCCGCCGGCCAGCTTGGCGAGGCGCTCCTGGAGCTTCTCGCGGTCGTAGTCGGAGTCGGACTTCTCGATCTCGGCGCGGATCTGGTTGACCCGGCCCTCGATCTGGCCCTGGTCGCCGGCACCCTCGACGATGGTGGTCTCGTCCTTGGTGATGACGACCTTGCGGGCCTGGCCGAGCAGCTCCAGGCCGGCGGTCTCGAGCTTGAGGCCGACCTCCTCGGAGATGACCTGGCCGCCGGTGAGGATCGCGATGTCCTGCAGCATGGCCTTGCGGCGGTCACCGAAGCCGGGGGCCTTGACGGCCACGGACTTGAAGGTGCCCTTGATCTTGTTGACCACCAGGGTCGAGAGGGCCTCGCCGTCGACGTCCTCGGCGATGATCACCAGCGGCTTGCCGCTCTGGATGACCTTCTCGAGCAGCGGCAGCAGGTCCTTGACCGAGGAGATCTTGGAGTTGGCGATGAGGACGTAGGGGTCCTCGACGACGGTCTCCATGCGCTCGGGGTCGGTGACGAAGTAGGCCGAGATGTAGCCCTTGTCGAACCGCATGCCCTCGGTGAGCTCGAGGTCGAGGCCGAAGGTGTTCGACTCCTCGACGGTGATGACGCCTTCCTTGCCGACCTTGTCCATCGCCTCGGCGATGATCTCGCCGACGGTCGGGTCGGCCGCGGAGATGCTCGCGGTGGAGGCGATCTGCTCCTTGGTCTCGACGTCCTTGGCCATCGCGAGCAGCTGCTCGGAGACGGCCTCGACGGCCGCCTCGATGCCGCGCTTGAGGCCCATCGGGTTGGCACCGGCGGCCACGTTGCGCAGGCCCTCGCGGACCATCGCCTGGGCGAGCACGGTGGCGGTGGTGGTGCCGTCACCGGCGACGTCGTCGGTCTTCTTGGCGACCTCCTTGACGAGCTCGGCACCGATCTTCTCGTAGGGGTCCTCGAGCTCGATCTCCTTGGCGATGCTCACACCGTCGTTGGTGATCGTGGGGGCACCCCACTTCTTCTCGAGCACGACGTTGCGGCCCTTGGGGCCGAGAGTGACCTTCACGGCGTCGGCGAGCGTGTTCATGCCACGCTCCAGGCCGCGCCGGGCCTCCTCGTTGAACGCAATCAGCTTCGGCATAACTCCAGCGATTCCTTCGCATTGGCAGAGTTGTGGAGGGCCTGGTTCGTCGCCCGCGACGGACGATCAGGCCGAACCGGCGGACCCTTCCCGCCGTCGCTGCTGACCTCGACTCCCCGGACCCGGGGTGGGTGGCACTCTCACAGGGAGAGTGCCAATGTCATGTTTAGCACTCTCACCCTGCGAGTGCAAAGGGGGGTCAGGGCCCGGCCACCGCCGACATCGCCCTCCCGCACACCTGCGCGGCCGCCTGCTGGAGCCCCGGTGTCGCCTCGGTCTGGCCGGGCGGGGCAGCGGCGATGCACCGCAGGTACTGCTCACCCAGGGGCGCGACCAGCACCACCGCCGCCGGGATCGGCACCCCCGCGCTCTCGGGCTCGCAGGCCACCACCACGATGCCCTCGAGGAAGCGCGAGCCCGTGACCGGCACCTGCGCACACACGCTCAGCGGCACCCCACGGCCGGCGGCCACCTCGTCGTAGTTGCGCCGGCCCTCGACCGCGTCGGTGTAGCGGGTCAGCTCCACCGACCCCCGCGGGCCCTGCTGGTAGCAGGTGGGCGCAGCCGCCTCGACGTCGACGCCCCCGGGGAAGGGGTCACCCGCGGCGAGGTCGAGTGCCTCGCCCCCGCCGGTGAACCCGTCGAACCGCAGACCCGCGCACAGCGGCGCCGCCACAGGCTCCGACGTCTCCGAGGCCGTCTCCGATCCCCTCTCGGGCCCCGGCTCCGGGGCGGGCGTCTCGGAGGCCGCCCCCGCCGAGGACTCCTCGGGCCCGGCGCCCGTCCCGGGGTCCTCGGAGCCTCCGCAGCCGGTCATCAGCAGGAGCGTCACGAGGAGCACGGCGAGGGGTCGCATGCTCCGATGGTGCCCGGGACCGGTCTCCCCACACCTGCCCACACCTGCTCAGTCCCAGAGCCGTGCCCAGCTGGTCACGACGAAGCCGTCCTCGGGCACGCCGGTCATCTCCGTCACCCGCTCCACCCGGTGGGTGCCGACGGTCCAGCTCAGCAGGTGCGCCGTGGTCGCGCCCGGAGGCGCCCACTGGTAGACCAGCACGCCCTGGCCCACGCCCTCGCCCTGCCCCCAGCTCGCGACCGTGCAGCATGCGGCCGGTCGCCCCGCCTCGTCGGTCGCCTCGCCGACCAGGAGCCCGGCCGCCTCGTCACCGTTCCCGGTGGCTGCCACCAGCAGCTCCGGCTGCTCGCCCAGGAACACCTCCGCGGTGGACTCGTCGGTCGGCGCCTGCTCGAGGACCACCGTCTGCGCGGTGCCGTACGGGCCCAGCCGGCTGCGGCCGCGCGGGCTCGCCGACGGGATCGCGCGCAGCGCGTCGCCGGTGAGGTCCCTCGAGGCGCCGCCGGAGCGCCGACCGGTCCGCACGTCGACCAGGGGGCCGGCACCGGTGGACGAGCGCAGCCACAGGTCGGTGTCGCCCAGCCACTCGAGCTCGGGGACGGGGTCCACGGGGATGGAGCCCCACGTGTCGCGAGCGACGTCGTACGTCGCGATCCGGCCCACCTGCGGGAACGCTAGGTAGCGACCGGTCGGGGAGAGCATCGCGTCGTGCACCGGCAGCGCCTCGGTGGCGCCACCGCCCTGGACGTCGTAGGCGTCCAGCCGCGAGATGTCGAGCGAGCGCGGGGTGCCGTCGGGCGCGAGCAGCAGCACCCGCTCCTCGACGTCCGGGCCCTGCACCGCGAGCGCCGCCTCGGCGAACCGGATGGGCGCCTCGGCGACCGACGGCGCCTCCGCGCCGAGGTCGAACTTGTCGGGCAGCGACGGGCGGCCCTCGCGCTGCAGCGGCAGGGCGGCCGGGTCGTCCGGGCTCGCCGCCAGGAACACCCGGGTGCCGCCGATCCGGGCGTCGGGCGTGGTGCTGCCGGGCGGCGTCGTGGGTGTCTCGGACGCCGACTCGGACGGTGCGCGCGTGGGCGTGGGAGTGCCGGGCGTCAGGGCCGGCGCGGTCTCGCTCGGTCGGTCGAGCACGCTGACGCCGCCCACCACGGTGGCCACGGCCAGCGCCGCGGCGCCCGTGCTGACGACGGCGCGGCGCCGCCGGGTGCGGCGTCCGGCCCGCCAGGCGGGGACCGCCAGGTCTCGCTCGAGGGTGATCTCGTCGGCGTGGGCGCGCATCAGGTCGCGCAGCTCGTGGTCGGTCATCGCAGGTCTCCCAGCAGGTCGGCGAGCTCGGGGGCGGCCGCGCGCAGGCGGCCCAGGGCCGCGTGCGTCTGGCTCTTGACGGTGCCGGCACTGACGCCGAGCACCTCGGCGACCTCGCGCTCGGGCAGGTCCTCGTAGAAGCGCAGCACGACGACGGCCCGCTGCTTGGGCGTCAGTCCGGCCAGCGCCCGGTCGAGCGCGAGGCGGCGGTCGGAGGCGGCCGTGGGGTCGCGGGTGACGCGCTCGGCGTCGTCGACCTCGCGCACCACCTCGCGGCGGTGCTTGCGCCACCACGAGATGTTGCGGCGCACCAGCACCTGGCGCGCGTACGCCTCGGGGTGGCCGCTCTCGAGGCGTCGCCAGCGAGCCGCGACGGCGGCCAGCGCCTCCTGCACCAGGTCCTCGGCGCGGTGCCGGTCGCCGGTCAGCAGCACCGCCGTGCGCAGCAGCGCCAGCTGGCGCTCGCGCGCCCAGCGGGTGAAGGCCTCCTCGTCGTGGTCCACACCTTTCACAACGCAGCACCCACCCACGGGGTTGGCACCGCGAGCGGATTCCTCAGGAGCTGGCGAGTGTGGTGAGGACGGCGTCGGCGAACGGACCGGCCACCGCGGGCACGAGGTCGAGGTAGAGGCCGGGCTCGATCACCTCGAGCTCGGAGAGCACCCACTCCCCCTGCCACTGCACGAGGTCGACGCGGGCGTAGACGAGCTCGGTGGCCCGGTGGGCCGCCATCCGGGCCACGACCTGCTCGGCCAGCGCCGCCCTGGCGGGGTCCAGCGGCACGGCAGCGTTGCTGCCGCCGTGGCTGGGGTGCACGCGGATCTCGTCGGTGCCCTGCGCGGGCACCTTGTCCACCTGCGCGCAGGCGCTACCTGCCATCACGAACACCGAGGTCTCGCCGGTGGTGCGCACCGACTCCACCAGCGGCTGCACGAGCCACGGGCCGGGCGTGAGGGCGTCGAGGCGCTGGTCGTCGGTGCTGGCCGCCACGCACACCCCGGTGCCACTCGCACCGGTGCGCGGCTTGACGACGACGGTGCCCCAGCGGTCGATCGCCGCCTGCAGGTCGCGCACCAGCCCCTCGTCGTCGAGCAGGGCGGTGGGCACCGTGGCGATGGGGTCGGCGAGGTCGGGCAGCTCGAGCAGGTAGGCCTTGTCGGCGTTCCAGGCCAGCACCGCGGCGTCGTTGAGCAGCCGGGTGCGCTCGCCGGTCGCCCGTGCCCACGCGAGGAACTCGGGGAGCCGGCGGTGGTAGTCCCAGGTGGAGCGGACGGCGACGGCGTCGGCCGCCGCCCAGTCCACGCTCGGGTCGTCCCACGCCACCCAGCGGGCCTCGGCCCCACGCTCCGCGAAGGCGTCGACGAGGAGCTGCCCTCCGGTCTCGCCGTCAGGCAGCAGGGCGAACGTGGCCAGCAGGACCAGCGGGCGGCTCACGAGCGACGCAGGCGCTGCGCCAACCGACGCGGCACGGCGGTCACGGCGGCGCCGGCGCGCCAGGTGCTGCTGGCGCGCACGGCGGCCAGCTCGCGCTCCGCCGCCACGGCGCGGCGCTCGGCCGCGACGGCGCGGCGCTCGGCGGCGTCGACCTGGGCCTTGAGCCGCTTGCTGCGCCCGCGGGCCCGCTCGAGCGCCTTCTCGCTGGCGCGCAGGTCGCGCACGACCGCGCGGTACATCTGCTTGACGGCGAGCGCACCGTTGCGCCGCGCGAACGCCAGCTCGCGCTCGAGCTTGGCGACGCCCGCCTCGTAGTGCGCCTCGGTGGTCTGCCCACCCGCCTCGCTCACCTCGCTCACGAGGACCGCCGCCAGAACTGGCCGGCCCAGTCGATCTCCTGCAGCGGCTCGGTGATGCCGTGGGCGTCGCGGAAGTCGTGCACCGCCTGCGCGCACGCCGGCACCGCACCGTAGTCGTCGACGATCACGAAGCCGCCGGGGGCGACCTTGTCGTAGAGCGCGTCCAGGGCGTCGATGGTGGAGGAGTACATGTCGCCGTCCAGGCGCAGCACCGCGAGCTGCTCGATCGGCGCGGTGGGCAGGGTGTCGGAGAACCAGCCCTTGAGGAACTGCACCTGCTCGTCGAGCAGGTCGTAGCGGCGGAAGTTCTCCTTCACGTCGTCGACCGAGATCGCGAGGTCGTGGCGCGTGTGGTGCTGGTCGCCGGTGTCGGCGGCGTGCTTCTCGGCGTCCGGCGGCGGCAGACCCTCGAAGGAGTCGGCCACCCAGACGGTGCGGCCGGTCTCGCCGTGCGCCTTGAGGATCGCGCGCATGTAGATGCACGACCCGCCGCGCCACGCGCCGGTCTCGATCAGGTCGCCGGGCACGCCGTCCTGGATCACGGTCTCGACGCAGTGGCGCAGGTTGGCCATCCGGGCCAGACCGATCATCGACTCGGCGTCGACCGGCCAGTCGGCGCCCACCTTGCGGCGCTCGGCGTCGAACTCACCGGTCTCGACCATCCGGATGTCGCGCTCCTTCATCTGCGCGCGCAGCATCTCCCACAGGTAGGACTCGTAGGAACGGCCGCCCAGCTGCACCGTCACGTTGCGGCCCTCGAAGCCGTAACGGGTGAGCACCTTGGCCATCAGGTCCAGGTACAGGTCGGTGGCGGGCTGGGCGCTCGGCTGGGTGTCGGGCTGGGTGGCTGGCACCCGCGCAGACTACCGAGGGCGGGCCGTTCCGGCAGGGTCAGGCCGACTCGGGCGCGTGGTGCCCGAACGGCACGGCGTCGCGGGCACCGAGCGCGGCCAGCACCGAGGGCAGCAGCGCCTTGGCCGTGCGCTTGTAGCCGAGCGCGGAGGGGTGGAAGCGGTCGAGGCTGAACATCTCGTCGGGGTTGGTGATGAAGAAGGGCCCCACCACGGCCGCGAGGTCGACGGCGTAGGCGCCCAGCGGCAGCACGGCGGCCCGTTGGGCGGCGGCCAGCTGGCGCGAGGCGCGCGACCCGAGCGCGCGCAGCGGCTGCGGCACCGGCGTCAGGGCACCGAGGTCGGGGCAGGTGCCGACCACGACGGTGGCGCCGCGCTCCTGCAGCGTGGTGACGACGGCCGCCAGGTCGCGCGCCGACTCGGCGACCGGCACGCGGTGGGTCACGTCGTTGCCGCCCACCACCACGACGGCGACGTCGGGCCGGTAGCCCGGCTCGAGGGTGGCGAGCTGGTCGGCGAGCATGCTGGTCTCGGCGCCCACCACGGCCACGGTGCGCAGTCGCACCGCACGCTGCAGCCGCTTGCCGGTGCCCTTGGCCAGCCGAGCGCCGAGGGTCTCGCGCGGCTGCTCGGCGCCCAGGCCCGCGGCCACCGAGTCGCCCACCAGCAGCAGCTCGACCGGGTCGCCGAAACGCTTCTTGTACGTCTTGTCGGCGCGCGGCGCCTGCTCGCCGTGCGGCTGACCGATGACGGCGCGGGCCGCCGCCGCCTGACGGCGCAGCACCTCGCGCCCGCCCAGGGCGGCGCCGGCGGCGAGAGCACCGGTCACGGCGCCCGTCGTCGCGACGGCGGAGAGCAGACGTCGTCCCATGCTGCCGGTTACATCACCCGCGCCTGAACCGCGGACCAACCGCGGCACCGGCCGCGGCACCGCGGGGGTGAACAGCAGGCGTCAGCCCCCGGCGACCGCTGGGATCACCGAGACCTGGGCGCCCTCCGGCGTCGGGGTCTCCAGGTTCTCCAGGAACCGCACGTCCTCGTTGCCCACGTAGACGTTGACGAAGCGGCGCAGCGCGCCGTTGTCGTCGAGCACCCGCGCCCGGATGCCCGGGTAGCTGGCGTCGAGGTCGTCCAGCACCTCGGCCAGGGTCGCACCCGTGGCGCTGACCTCGGACTCGCCACCGGTGTAGGTGCGCAGGATGGTGGGGACGCGGACGGAGACGCTCACGGGGGATCCTCTCGGGTGCGGGTGGGCTGCTCGGGCCGGCTCAGACGATGCCGGCGGCGGCGAACGCGGCGTAGCTGGGCGCGATCGTGGCCGCGGGCCCGACGGCGCCGCTGACGGCGTCGAGGGTCTTCAGACCGTGGCCGGTGTTGATGACGACGGTCTCGGCCTCGGTGTCGAGCTGGCCGGTCTCGACCAGCTTCTTGAGCACACCCACGGTGGTGCCGCCGGCGGTCTCGGTGAAGATGCCCTCGGTGCGGGCGAGCAGCACGATGGCCTCGCGCACCTCGTCGTCGGTGATGTCCTCGACGGCGCCACCGGTCTCGCGGCAGATGTCGAGCACGTAGATGCCGTCGGCGGGGTTGCCGATGGCCAGGCTCTTGGCGATGGTGTCGGGCTTGACCGGGCGGATCGCGTCGACGCCGGCCTTGTAGGCCACCGAGACGGGCGAGCAGCCCGAGGCCTGGGCGCCGAAGACCTTGTAGGGCTTGTCCTCCACCAGACCGAGCTTGATCAGCTCCTGGAAGGCCTTGTGCACCTTGGTGAGCTGCGAGCCGGAGGCCACGGGGATGACGATCTGGTCGGGCAGGCGCCAGCCGAGCTGCTCGGCGATCTCGTAGCCCAGCGTCTTGGAGCCCTCGGCGTAGTAGGGCCGCACGTTGACGTTGACGAACGCCCAGCCCTCCTCCTCGCCGGCGATCTCGGAGGCCAGCTTGTTGACGTCGTCGTAGTTGCCGTCGACGGCCACCAGCGACTCGGTGAAGACCGCGGAGTTGACCTGCTTGGGCTGCTCGAGGTTGCTGGGGATGAACACCACGGTGCGCATGCCGGCCCGCGCGCCGGCGGCCGCCACCGCGTTGGCGAGGTTGCCGGTGCTGGGGCAGGCGAAGACCTTGGAGCCCAGCTCGCGGGCGGCGCTGAGGGCGCACGCGACGACCCGGTCCTTAAAGGAGTTCGTGGGGTTGGTGGAGTCGTCCTTGACCCAGAGCTTGGTCAGGCCCAGCTCGGCGGCGAGGTTGCGCGCCTCGAGCAGGCGGGTGAAGCCCGGCTCGGTGTTGGGGCTGGTCTCGATGTCGGTGGGCACCGGCAGCAGCGCCTTGTAGCGCCAGATGTTGGCGGGCCCGGCCTCGATCTCCTCGCGGGTGATCGCGGGGAACTCGTAGCTGATCTCGAGCGGTCCGAAGCACTCCGGACACGCGTAGAAGGGCCCCAGGTCGACCTGGTGGCCGCACTCGCGGCACGAGAGGGCGACGGCGTTGCCGAACGCGCCCTCGCGGGTGGTGTGCTCGGCCTTCGCGGGGCTGACGGGGGCGGCGGGGTTGGCCTGCTCGACGGCGGGAGCGCTCATGAGTCCTCCTTCTCATCTCTCCCGTCGGCGACCATCGCCGACAGGACGGATTTGGCACCGTTTCCGCGACCGTGACGACTGGGCGTCACGGGGGGTACGCGGCGGTTGCCGGGACTTCTCAGGGCCGTTCCCTCAGTCCCTCTGGATGAGCTGTCGCCCACTGTACGGGTGGGTGGTGACCGCTCGCGCACCGCGGTCCCGGTATCTGGACGTGAGTTCCGCCATGTGGACAGGCGGTCGGCGGCCTCCGCGCGGGGCTCAGGCGCGGGTGGCGGCGGCGTCGGCCGTGAGCTGGCGCAGCAGCTCCAGGACGCCGGCCGGACCCGGGACGACGACGTCGGCGCGCTCACCCAGGGCGCCCTGCTCCTCGGAGGCCGAGCAGATCTTGAGCGTCGGCAGCCCCTGCGTGGCCAGCACGTCGAGAGCGTCGAAGGCCTCCAGGTCGCCCAGGTCGTCGCCGGCGAACACGAAGCCGCCGACCTCGAGCTCCTCGGCCAGCCGGTGGACCACCCGGCCCTTGTGCATGTCGCCCGAGCGCACCTCGATCACGTTGCGGCCCGGCTCCACGGTGAGGTCGTGGCGCGAGGCCAGGTCGCGCAGTGCGGGCAGCAGGCGCTCGAAGGCCCCGTCGGCGTCGTCCATGCGCCGGGTGTGCACGGCGACGGCCAGGCCCTTGTCCTCCACGTGCGCCTGCTCGGCGCCCTCCCGGCGCAGCACCCGGGGCAGCTCGCGCTCGAAGGTGGCCAGGCCGGCCGGCGGTCGGGGACCGACGATGCGGCGGTGGGTGGAGCTCCAGCGCTGGTTGCCGTACTGGCCGAAGAGGTAGAGCTCCTTGCCGGCGTCGCCGATGGCGTTGCCCACCTCCTCGAGCCCGCCGAGGTCGAGCGCCTGCCGGGCCGGGCGGCCCGTCACCACGGCGACGGCGGCCACCTGGGCTGCCAGGGCCACCAGCACGTCGCGCGCCTCGGGGTGGATGTGGGCCTGGGCCGGGTCGTCGACGATCGGTGCGAGCGTGCCGTCGAAGTCCAGGCCGACGACGACTCCGGCAGCGGCGCGGACGACAGCCGCGTAGCGCTGCTCGCCGTCGTGCGAGGTGAACTCCACGGGACCAGCCTCCCAGATGCCGTGTGTGGGTCCCCGCCGCGCCTGGTTACCGGGACGGCATGACCGACCAGACGAACACCCGGACCGCCAGCACCCCCGACCGTGCCACCGAGCTGCTGCGGCTGCACCGGGAGGAGACCCTGCTCACCGTCGTGAACGTGTGGGACGCGATCAGCGCCCAGGTGGTGACGGCGACCCCCGGCACCCGCGCCCTGGCGACCGCCAGCCACTCGATCGCGGCCACCCTCGGCTACGAGGACGGCGAGAACATCCCCGTCGCCGAGATGATCGGCATGGTCGAGCGGATCGTGCGGGCCACCGACCTGCCCGTGACCGCCGACCTGGAGGGCGGGTACGGCGACGCCCTCGACACCGTCCGGCGCGCCATCGGCGTCGGCGTCGTCGGCGCCAACCTGGAGGACCAGATGCGCCCGCTGGCCGAGGCCGCCGCCCAGGTGGAGGCCGTCATGGCCGCGGCCGCCGCCGAGGGCGTGCCGGACTTCGTGCTCAACGCCCGCACCGACGCCTTCGTCAAGGCCGGTGACCGCGACCCCGCCGAGGTGTTGGCCGACGCCGTCGAGCGCAGCCGCGCCTACCTGGACGCCGGTGCCCCGGTGGTGTTCGTGCCCGGCAAGCTGGACGAGCAGCAGGTCTCGACCCTGGTCGAGGCGCTCGGCCCGCAGCGGCTGACCGTCATCGGCGTCCCGGGCAGCCTGCCGCTGGCGCGCCTGGAGGAGCTGGGCGTCGCCCGGGTCAGCTACGGACCGCTCTCCCAGCGGGTCGCGCTGACGGCGCTGCAGGAGCTCGTCGAGGACGTGCACCGTGGTGGCGGCGTCCCGGCCTCGGTGCGGCCGCTGAACTGACGGGTCGCGGTCAGGCGCCGAGCTCGCCGGTGAGGATCACCGTGAGCCGGTCGAGCTTCATGGGGTCGACGGCGAGGTAGGTGCGCTGGATCCCGAGGTCGAGGGCGAGCAGCTCGGCCTCGGCCTCGAGCCGCTTGGGGTAGTAGACGGTGTTGGTGGGGATCGAGCCCACCCAGTTGTCCTCGCCGACGACCTGCCAGCCGGCCGACCCGGCCTGCTCGGCCACGCGGCCGGCCAGGCCGCTGATGCCGGAGTTGTTGTACACCTCGACGGCGACCTCACCGCGCTCCACGACGGGCTCGGGCTTGGGCTTCGGGGTGCGGCTGGGCTCCTGCGACGGCGTCGCGCTGGCGCTGGCGCTGGGCGCCTCGGCGACCGGCGTCACCTCGCGCTCGGTGGGCGCACCGCCCCGTGTGGCGACGAACGCGATCGCGGCCATGGCGACCGCGATCACGCTGAGCATGACCAGCGGCGAGGGCAGCACGACCCCGCGGCGGTCCAGGCCGCGCGGGGCGCTCACAGCTCGAAGCCGAGACGGCGGGCCGAGCGCTGGCGCTGGCGCTGGGAGCGCAGGCGCCGCAGGCGACGCACCAGCAGCGGGTCGGCCGCGAGCGCCTCGGGGCGGTCGATGAGGGCGTTGAGCACCTGGTAGTAGCGGGTCGAGCTCATGTCGAACTGGTCGCGGACGGCCGACTCCTTGGCACCCGCGTACTTCCACCACTGGCGCTCGAACTCCAGGATCTCGCGGTCGCGCTCGCTGAGGCCGGCAGCCTCCTGCGGCTGCGCCGAGGTGTCGCGCTGGGCGTCCATCAGGTCTCCCGGGGGGTCGTCGTGCCACGTGCGGACCCGAGCGTGGTGGTGGGTCCGCGCCCGAGGATACGCGTAGAACCACACCCGTGTAGTTCGACCCGCCGCGCCGGCCCGGCTCGCATAGGGTCCCGGCATGACCACGACCACGCGCTGGGCCATCCTGGCCACGGGCGCGATCGCCCACACCTTCGCCCGCGACCTCGCCCTGACCCCCGACGCCGAGCTGGTCGCCGTCGGGTCGCGCCGGGCCGAGGCCGCGGAGGCCTTCGCCGCCGAGCACGGCGGGCGGCCCCACGGCTCCTACGAGGCGCTGGTCGCCGACCCCGAGGTCGACGTCGTCTACGTGGCCACGCCGCACGGCCGCCACCTCGAGGACGCCGGCCTCGCGCTCGCGGCAGGCAAGCACGTGCTGTGCGAGAAGCCGCTGACCGTCGACGTCGCCACCTCCGAGCAGCTGATCGCCGAGGCGGCCCGGCACGACCGCTTCCTCATGGAGGCCATGTGGACCGCCTGCCACCCGGTGGTGCTGGCGGTGCAGCGCGACCTGCGCGCCGGGCGGTTCGGCACCCCGCGCCACCTGCACGCCGAGCTCGGCTTCCCGGTGCCGCCGGACCCCGCGGGCCGGATGTGGGACCCGGCGCTGGGCGCCAGCGCGCTGCTCGACATGGGCATCTACCCCCTCACCCTGGCGCACCTGCTGCTGGGTGAGGCCGAGTCGCTGCACGCCCAGGCGGTGCTCACCGACCGCGGCGTCGACGCCAGCGCCGTCGTCACCGGGCGCTACCCCGGTGACGCCCTGGCCACCCTGGTCTGCTCGATGACCTCGCAGTCCTCGCGGGCGGCGGCGGTGGCCACCGACCTCGGGCGCCTCGACATCCCCACCTTCCACCACCCCGAGCGGGCGGTCTTCACGCCCGCCGACGGCGGCGAGCCCGTCGTCGTCGAGAGCGAGGTGCCGCTGATCGGGCGCGGCTACGGCCACGAGATCGTGGAGGTGGGCCGGTGCCTGCAGGAGGGTCTGCGCGAGAGCCCGCTGGTGCCGCACTCCTTCACCCTGACCCTGGCCCGGCAGCTGGGGCAGCTGCGGGCGCAGGTGGGGGCCGCCTGAGGGACGCGCTCCCTGCGACGCCTCGGGTGGTCAGTCCGTCGAGCGGGCCCGCAGGTAGCGCAGCACCGCCTGCACCCGGCGGTGCGCGGCGTCGTCGTCCGGGTGCAGCTCGAGCTTGGCGAAGATCCGCTGGGTGTGCTTCTCGACCGCACCCGGGGTCACGGTCAGGGCCTGGGCCACCGCGGCGTTCGACCGTCCCTGCGCCATCAGCGCCAGCACCTCGAGCTCGCGCTCGGTCAACCGTTGGAGCGGGTCCCGTCGCCGCACCATGAGCCGGCGCACCACCTCGGGGTCGAGCACCGTGCCACCGGCCGCCACGGTGCCCAGCGCACCCAGGAAGTCCTCCACGTCGGCGACCCGGTCCTTGAGCAGGTAGCCGGTGCCCGCGCCGCCGGCCTCCAGCAGGTCCTCGGCGTAGGCCACCTCCACGTACTGGCTCAGCACCAGCACCGGCACGTCGGGCCGCGCCCGGCGCACCTCGGCGGCGGCGCGGAGCCCCTCGTCGGTGTGGCTGGGCGGCATCCGGACGTCGACCACGCCGACGTCGGGCCGCAGGGTGGCCATGGCCTCCACGAAGCCGGGCCCGTCGCCCACCGCGGCGAGCACCTCGTGCCCTGCCTCGGCGAGCACGAGCACCAGCCCCTCGCGCAGCAGAACGGAGTCGTCGGCCACCACGACGCGCAGGGAGGGTCGGCTCACAACGGGATCTCAGCACACAGCCTGGTGGGTCCCCCCGACGGCGAGTCTATGCGGAGCGTGCCGTCGGCCCCGGCGAGCCGCTGCTCGAGGCCGGCCAGTCCGGCGCCCTTGGCCAGGTGGGCGCCGCCCACGCCGTCGTCCTCGACCCGGACGACGACCGAGCCGTCCGTCAGGTGCACCGCCACCTCGACCGCGGCGGCGCCACTGTGCTTGGCCACGTTGGTCAACGCCTCGGAGACCACGAAGTAGACCGCGGTCTCCACGTGCGGCGCGAGGTGCTCCGGCAGCTCGAGGCGCGCCCGGGCCGGCACCACCGAGCGATCGAGGAGCTCCTCGAGCGCCACGCGTAGCCCGCGGTCGACCAGCAGCGGCGGCGCGATCCCGCGCGAGAGCGCGCGCAGCTCCTCCACGGTGGCGCGGGTCTGCGCCAGCGCCGCGTCCAGGGTCTCGGCCGCGCGGCGCGGGTCCTCCTGGTCCAGCTGGTGCCGAGCCCGGCCGAGGTCGAGCGCGAGCCTGGTCAGCCGCTGCTGGGGGCCGTCGTGGATGTCGCGCTCCAGCCGGCGCAGCGACGCGGCCTCGGCGACCCGGGCGGCCGAGCGGCCCTCCTCCACCCGCTGCACCTCCTGCTGCAGCTCGGCGCGGCCGCACAGCAGCGCCGAGGCCAGGCCCGCGTGGGCGAGGGCGCTGACCCGGGTGACCGCCGGCAGCGTCACCGCGAAGAACAGTCCCGCCAGCAGGTTGAGCAGCGACTCCAGCACCGTGCTGTCGCCGAAGCCGACCAGCTGCACCAGGCCCACGTTGTCGTCGGGCAGCCACTGCTGCCAGAACCAGTACGTCACGCCCCCGAGCGCGGTGGCCCACCAGCTGACGACGACGACGAACGCCGTCAGGCCGGTCACGAAGCCGGCGAGACCCCAGAGCGCGTCGAGCCAGGACTGCGCGTCGCGCAGGGGCGTCAGCACCCGACGGATCGGCCGGGCGCCCGGCGGCGCCGTCAGGTAGGCGGGCGTGGCGGCCTCGCGCAGCTGCAGCGTGCGCAGCCGACCGCGCTCGAGGTGTGCCAGCGCCCGGGCTGCGAGCACGGTGCCGGTCAGCACCGCGAGACCCGCCCAGACGACGAGCAGCCCGAGCCCGAGCGCCAGCCCGGTGAGGACCACGACGAAGCCCACGACGCCCAGCGGCAGGGCCGTCGCCACGTAGGCGGTGTCGAGGCCGAGGCGGCGCGCCCGGGGCACGCCGTCCACCTCGGACGCAGCGGCGGCGTCGTCGCCCGTGCCGGGTCGCTGGGACATCGTCGGTGGGGTGCTCTCCGCGAGGTTCGAGGTCATGCGACGACGCTAGGGACCGCGCCGCGTCCGCACGATCCTGCCAGCAGGTCGCCCCGGTGTCAGGCCAGCCCGACAGCCAGCCCGACAGCCGGCCCGACACACGGCCCGACGACGGCCGTCCACCCTGCCGGGTGCTGCCGGCCGCTCACGCGCAGCCGCTAGCGTGACGGCCATGCCCTCGGACCTCGTGATCGTCGCCAACCGCCTCCCGGTCGACCGCGTGACGCTCGCGGACGGCAAGCCCGGCTGGAGGCGCTCCCCCGGCGGGCTGGTGACCGCCATCGAGCCGGTGATGCGCACGGGCAACGGCGTGTGGATCGGGTGGCCGGGAGGCAACGACACCGACCTCGAGCCCTTCGAGGACGACGGCATGCAGCTGGTGCCGATCAGCCTGACGCCGGAGCAGGTGCAGGGCTTCTACGAGGGGTTCAGCAACGGCACCCTGTGGCCGCTCTACCACGACGTCGTGGCCAAGCCGGCCTTCCACCGCGAGTGGTGGGAGTACTACGTGGAGGTCAACCGGATCTTCGCCGAGAAGGCGGTCGAGCACGCCGCCGAGGGTGCGACGGTCTGGGTGCACGACTACCAGCTGCAGCTGGTGCCGCAGATGCTGCGCGAGCTGCGCCCCGACCTGCGCATCGGCTTCTACCTGCACATCCCCTTCCCGCCGCAGGAGCTCTTCCAGCAGCTGCCGTGGCGCCGTCAGATCCTCGAGGGACTGCTCGGCGCCGACCTGGTCGGCTTCCAGCTCTCGGGCGGGGCCGCCAACTTCGTGCGCCTGGTGCGCCACCGGGTGGGGCACAAGACCCACCGCGACACCATCTACCTGCCCGACGGCCGCACCGTGCGTGCCAAGGCGTTCCCGATCTCCATCGACGCCGCGGGCTTCGAGAAGCTGGCCACCTCCACGGCCGCCGCCACGCGGTCCTCCGACATCCGCGAGGCGCTGGGCAACCCGCGCAAGATCTTCCTGGGCATCGACCGGCTCGACTACACCAAGGGCATCTACGCCCGGCTGCGCGCCTTCAGCGAGCTGATCAAGGACGGGCACTTCGACGTCGAGGACGCGGTCTTCGTGCAGGTGGCGGTGCCCTCGCGGGAGCGCGTGGAGCAGTACAAGGTGCTGCGCGACGAGATCGAGCGGCTGGTGGGTCGCATCAACGGCGACCTCGGCCGCATCGGGCGCCCCGCGATCAGCTACCTGCACTCCTCCTACCCGCGCGAGGAGATGGCGGCGCTCTACCGCACCGCCGACATCATGGTGGTGACGCCCTACCGCGACGGCATGAACCTGGTCGCCAAGGAGTATGTGGCCTGCCGCTACGACGACACCGGGGCGCTGGTGCTCTCGGAGTTCGCCGGCGCCGCCGAGGAGCTGCGCCAGGCGTGGCTGGTCAACCCCTACGACATCAACGGCATGAAGTCCGCGCTGCTCGAGGCCTACCAGGCCGACGAGAAGGAGACGCAGCGCCGGATGCGGGCCATGCGCAAGCAGGTGCGCCAGCACGACGTCCAGGCCTGGGCGCGCAGCTTCATGACCGAGCTCACCGACGGCGAGCACGAGCACGACAAGAAGACCCGGCCCGCCCACGAGGACTGACGGCGCTCACGCGGCGACGTCGGCCGCCCACCCCCGCAGGCGCCGGTGCCGGTGTGCGAACAGCGCTGCGGTGACCCGGCGGGCCACCGGCAGCGGCACACCCCTGCGCGGCTCGAGCACCAGCCGGTCGTGGACGACGCACATCGCGGCGCCCCGGGGCTCGACGGTGCGCTCGTGCTCCCAGCGACGCAGCAGCCGCATCGAGGACCGCTCGTGGAAGCCGCGGCCGGCGTCGACCCGCACCAGCGTCATCTCGTCGTGCTCGACCGGGAGGACGCCGAGCAGCAGCAACCGCGCCCTGCCCAGCGGGAGCCCGACCAGCTCCTGCGCATCGGCCAGCGAACGGCCGCGCAACCCGGGCGGCATCGTCATGGAGAGCAGCGGACCCAGCTCGTGGTCGATGCCCTCGGGCGTCGTCACGCGCTCCCACGCCTGTGCGGCCGAGACCGGCAGGGCGCTGCTCAACCGGATCTCGGCGTCGCCCGTGCTCGGCATCCGCGGATGCTAGTGCCTCGAACCGGAAGTTCTCGGACGCTTCGCGTCCCCATGGCACGCACATCGCGGCGTTGCCGACGCTTGCGAGACAACCCGGTATGGCAGCGCGCCGGCGCCTTGCGCTGCACACACCCTGAGACCGCCAACCGATCAACAACTTCCGATTCAAGGCACTAGCCGCACCCGTGGGGACGAGCGGGTAACTTGGCTGGGGTGGACCTGATCCCGAAGCCCGCCCAGCTGGTCAGCGCCGCCGGCAACGTGGCGCACAAGGCGTTCTACGGCGGCCTCGCCGACCTGCGGCCGATGCCGCGCACGCTCATCGACGAGGGCATGCTGCGCGAGGTCTACCACTACCGTCCGGCCACCTCGCGACCCCAGGGCGACCCGGTGCTGCTCGTCACGCCGCTGGCTGCGCCGGCGCTCTGCTTCGACCTGCGCCGCGGCTGCTCGCTCGTGGAGCACCTGGTGGCCGGCGGGCGCCCGACCTACCTGGTCGAGTACGGGCAGGTCTCCTTCCGTGACCGCAACCTCGGCATCGAGCACTGGGTGCGCGAGGTGGTGCCAGCCGCCATCCGCGAGGTCTCCGAGCACGCCGGCGGCCGCCCGGTGCACCTGGTCGGCTGGAGCCTGGGAGGCCTGTTCGCGCTGCTCACCGCCGCCGACCACGCCGAACTGCCGATCGCCTCGATCGCCGTCGTCGGCTCCCCCGTCGACACCAGCCTGGTGCCGCTCGTCGCGCCGCTGCGCCCGCTGCTCAACCTCGGAGAGGGCCGAGGTCTGGTCACGCGCGCCTACCAGGCGATGGGCGGTGCGCCCCAGCCGATGGTCAAGTGGGCCTTCCAGCTCTCCTCCATCCAGAAGCTGGTCACCAAGCCGGCCGCGGTGCTCACCCACATCGACGACACCGAGTGGCTCGCCCAGGTCGAGGCGGTCGACCGGTTCATGGCCAACATGACCGCCTACCCCGGCCGCACCTTCGGCCAGCTCTACCACCGGCTGCTCAAGGGCAACGTGCTCAAGGACGGCGTCTTCGAACTCGACGGTCGCGACATCTCGCTCTCCGAGGTGACCCCGCCGGTGCTGGTGTTCGCCGGCGCCACCGACGGCATCGCGCCGGTGCCCGCCGTCAAGGCGATGGTGCCGCTGCTGAGCGGCTCCCAGGAGGTGCAGTTCGAGATCGTCCCGGGCGGGCACCTCGGCATGCTCACCGGCCGTGCCGCCCGCGGCACCACCTGGCCCGCCATCGACGACTGGATCGACCGTTGGTCCGGCGCCGACCCCGACCCCGGCAAGATCGGCACGAGCCGCAAGCGGCAGCACGGCTCCGGTGGGTCACGGGCGCTGGCGCGCTAGCTGGAGCGTCAGCGGCCTCAGCAGGTGCCGCGGAAGCGGTAGGCCGGGTGCGGACCCTGGAACCACTCCTCGCTCAGGTGCACGCGGGTCACCCTCTCGTTGAAGGCCCACGCCGTCGCCCAGATGTTCTGGTCGCGGGAGCCCCAGTCCAGCCCCTGCTCCTGCGGCAGCGCGCTGCGGCGGGGCGGCCGGAAGCCGGCGTCGAAGTCGCGCACGACGCGGCCCCGCTTCGCCACCGTCACGTAGGTGTCGAGCTCGACGGTGGTCACGAAGCCGGCCACCGTGCCGTTGCGGGAGAGGCGAGCGAGGGCATCCCCCGCTGACCAGTAGGGCAGGTAGACGACGACCGCGGGCCCGCGCCCGTCGACCAGCGCCAGGCACGGTGCGCTGTAGTCGCGCCGGTCGACCCGGTTCGACACCCACCGCTCGGATCGCGCAGGCGTCATGTCGGGAAGACGCTTGGTGACTGTGCCGAGCGTGCGGCGCACCTGCGCGGGAGTGAGGCCGCGCACCGTGAGGATCTCGTAGTCGATGTCCGGGGTCAGGTCGTCCAGCCACGCGTACGCGTCGGGCTGGGCCGTCGTCGAGCCGCGCCAGTCGTCGGCCGGCGCCGCCGACCCGGGTGTGGCGGCCAGGAGCGTCGCGGCGAGGGTGAGGACGAGGGCCGAGAGAGCGGTGCGCACCGGCGGATGGTGCCATGTCCGGGTGTGTGTCGTCCGCCGATTCCCGCAGTGCGTGGCCGTCCTGACCGTGGTGCTGCTCGCCGCGGGGTGCAGCACCCTCCAGCAGGATGCCGACGCCGAGGCGGGCCGGGTGGCCGACCTCGTGCTGCCGACCGCGCTCGACGACGTGCTGGCGCGCGCCCGGCCCGGGTCGCCGGAGCGGCGGCGCGCCGTGGTGGCGCGCTGGCTGGAGGGTAGGGGTCGCTCGGTGATCGGCAGCCGGGCCAACGCCGACTGGCGCGTCGTCGGGGGCGAGGGCACCTCGATCCGCGTCGACGTGTACGCGTTCTGGGAGTCGGGCGACCTGCTGCCGCCGGACCAGGGCGAAGCCACGTGGGGCGTGGCATGCCGCGTCTACGACGTCGCCGGCCGGGTCACCGCGATGCGCGTCGAGTGCCCCGACGGCACTCCCCCCGGGCCATGAAGCTACAGCTCAGCCGCGCCAGAACGACAGGTCGGAGCCGGCCTCGATCGCCGCTTGGGACGTGGTGACATCGACGCGGGGGTCGCTGGCGATGTCGAAGAGCGACTCCACGGAGATGGGCAGGTCGAGTTCGCGGGGATCGCCGGTGATCGCGGGGCCTGAGTAGAACAGCAGCACCGAGGTGTCCCCCTTCTCGACCGCCACGTAGACCACGCCCGGATCCTCCTCGGGTGCCTCGGCCTCCCACAGGAGCACGCCCAGGTCGGTCTCCACGCAGCCGGCGAGGTACTCGTTGGTCGTGCTCTCGCAGTCGGTCAACGACGGGTCCAGGCCCTGGCCCACGGCGACCGTGAGCGCATCGCCGTCGTACTCGCCGTCGGAGCCGAAGCGCAGCTCGGCGCCCACGCCGCCACGCGCGAACTCCTCGGCCGCGTCGGCCTCGCGGTCCGCCGAGGACGGCGTGCCGGTGTACTCGGCGGCCACTGCGGCCAGCGCCCGGGGCGTCGTCGGCACGTCGCCACCGACCGGCTCTCCCGCTTGGTCCCCGGTCTCGGCGCCACAGCCGACGAGGGCCAGCACCAGGCAGGCGATGGGCAGCAGGGTTCGGCGCACGCGACGAGCATGCACCATCCGGCTCGGGTGCGTGCTCAGCCACGAGACCCCCACACCCGGTTGCCCTCCAGTCACCCCGGTTTGAGGCGGAAGGCTGATCAGCTCACCGGGTCTCGTGGCTCGCTCCTCGCACCTCGACCAGCGGGTAGTCGAGGACGCATTGTCAGTCGAAGACGGGGTCGTCTGGTGGTTCGGCTTCCCAGTCGTCCGGTGGAGGCGGCTTGGGCCAGACAGGCGGATGGGTGCCGAGATGGTCGCGGACGATGGTCATCCCGGTCTGGAACTCCCACTCGTACGCGCCTGGTCCGAGTCGTCGGTAGGTCACCGCGCCGTGGGTCTTGAACCGGTGATGGCGCCGGCAGAGCGGCGCGAGGTTGCAGGTGCAGGTCGCGCCGCCCTGCTCGTAGGGCTTGAGGTGGTCGCAGTCGCAGCGATCCGCGGGGCGGTTGCAGTGGGGGTAGACGCAGCGCGGGTCGGTCCACCGGGAGCGCCGCTTCATGCGCTGGGGGACTTCGTACTGCTCGACATGCACCGCACCGTTGAGATCGATGACCGGCCGGACGATGATCCTGCCCGCGGTGCCGCACCAGTCGCGGATCACGTCGGCGCTCACCGGGGTCTGGGTGCTCTCGAGGCGGCCGACCATGTACCCCGCGACGGTGAACGCCTCGTCGGACAGGTGCACCACCAGCTCCACCGCACGACCGTGAAAGCCGGAGCGGGGCTGGTCGGTGATCTCGCCGGTCTCGAGGTCAAGGGCGAGCTGGTTGCGGGCGAGCTCACCCACCGCAGCCGCGCGGCGCACGTCCAGGGAGTCCTCACAGCCGGCTTTGCCCAGCGCCCTTGCTGTGTGGCGGATGACGGCTTCGAGGTCGGCGGCGTCGGCGGCGTCCAGGCACCCGGTGACCTCACGAGTGCCGGCGAGCGACTCCAGGCTGCCAGCGATGTCGGGGGTCCTGCGGGACTCGCCGATGTCGAAGAACCGACGCTCCCGCTTCCCCTTCTCTGCCTGGGCCGCGGCGGCGGGGTCGAACCTCGCTTGGGTCTCCGCGACCAGTCGCTCCATCTGGCGCTTGCCGATCTTCCCGGCCGCGGCCTCGACCTGGCGGTCCACGTGCACCGCGGCCTCGTACGGGAGCTTCTGGGTCAGGTCGGCGAGCTCGAACGCCTTCCACACCGGGACCTGCAGCTCCTCGACCCTTCGGTAAAGACGGGGCAGGCGGTACTTCAGCTCCAGCACCCGCCCCACCAGGCTCAGCCCGGCGTCCGTGCCCATGCCGAGGGTGGAGGAGAGCTCCATGGCCGCGAACTCCGACACGACCGGCGCACCCGGGCCGGCCACGCTCAACCAGCGGTCGCAGAACCCCTGCTCACCCAGTGCGGCCTCCAGCTCCTCAACCTCCTCGTCGGACATGACGGCCTCGGGGTCGGGCTCACCGGCCAGGTGGTCGTCATCCAAGCGGTTGACCTTCGCCCACTCCACGATCATCCGCAGCTTCGCGACCTCGGCGCTCATCAGCTGGTTCTGCGCCGAGCGCACCATCTGCAGCGCGTGCTCGCGCTCCGCACGCTCGATCTCCTCGCGCGCGAGGACCTCGGCGAGGTCGGGAGCGGTGCTGGTCATTGGTCTACTCAAGCACCGACCACCGACACTTAAGGCCCGGTTTCGGGAGTTATCCACGGGTCGCCGAGGAACAAACTAGTAACAGTTTTTCTGTTCCTGGACAAGGGTGGTCGCGGTTGCCGAGCTGGTGCGGGGGGCTCGGTACGTCGGGTGTCTCGCAAACTCGCCACCCGACTACTCGACTACCGAAAGACGGCCGTGCGCGGCGACCCACCGCGGCGCCCTGGCCGTCGTCGCTGTCGGTCCGGACCACCGCCAGCCCGTCACCGGCGATGCCGGTGTGCAGGCGAGCGGCCAGGTGCGGAGGTCTCGGTACGCCGGATGTCTCGCAAGCTCGCCACCCGGCTACTCCACCACCGGAAGACGGCCGTGCGCGGCGGCCCACCGCAGCGCCCTCGCCGTCGTCGCTGTCGGTCCGCACCACGGGCGACCGCGAGCCGCGGCTCAGTGGGCACCGGAGGGCGGTCGGCTCGCCAGGTTTCGACACGCTCGTCGCTGGCGCTCCTCACGGCTCAACCAGCGAAAGACCTCGGGAGCCGTCGAACCACCCCCCAGGCGGCACCCGCCCGCTAGGGTCCGGCCATGCCCGACCCGGACCGCGCTGCCGCCCTCACCCGCTGGGTGCGGCTGGGGTACGGCGCGGGGTCGGTGGCCACGGGCGCGTTCGGCACCGTGCCGGGGCTGATGCTGCTGCCCTACCTCACCGACTCGCTCGGCATCGCGGCCGTGGCCGCGGCCGCCATCGTGTTCCTGCCGAAGGCGTGGGACGTGGTGCTCAACCCGGTCGCGGGGCGGATCAGCGACCGCACCCGCGACCCGCGCGGGCCCCGGCGGCCGTGGCTGTTGCGTGCCGGTCTGCTGCTCGCGGTGTGCTTCGCGCTGGTCTTCGCCTCGCCGGGGCTGGGGTCACGCACGCTCGAGGCGGCCTGGGTTCTGGTGTTCTTCCTGGCGGCCGCCACGGCCTACGCTTTCTTCCAGGTGCCCTACGTGGCGATGCCGGCCGAGATCACCCACTCCTACTCCGAGCGCACCCGCCTGATGACCTGGCGCGTCGCGATCCTCGCGCTCACGATCCTGGTGGCCGGTGCCTCGGCACCTGCCATCCGCGACGCCGTGGGCGGTCGCGACGGCTACCGGGTGATGGGTGTGGTGATGGCGGGGATCATCCTCGTGGGTGTGCTGGCGGCCTACCGGGGCACCCGGCACGCACCCGTGGGCGCGGTGGAACCCGGGCCGGGGAGCCTGCGCGACCAGCTGCGGCTCGTCGCCGGCGCTCCCGACTTCCGGGCGCTGCTGACCTGCTTCGTGCTGCAGGCGCTCGCCACCGGCTGCATGCTCGCCGGCGTCGACTACCTGGCCGGTGACGTGCTGGGGCGCAGCGGCGCCGCGACCATCCTGTTCGTCTGCTTCGTGGGCCCGGCGCTGGTGCTGACGCCGGCGTGGGCCGCCCTGGGGTCCCGGATCGGCAAGCGTCGCGGCTACCTGGCCTCCTCGCTGGTGCTGGCGCTCGGCGCCGCGCTGGCCGCGACGGCGCAGGTGGCCCCGACCGCGGTGGTGTTCGCCGCCGTCGCCCTGGTGGGCGTCGGCTACGCCGGATGCCAGGTGTTCCCGCTCGCGATGCTGCCCGACGCCGCCGCGCTCGACGCCCGCCGCACGGGCACCAGCAGGGTCGGCGTCTACACCGGCGTCTGGACGGCGGGCGAGACGCTCGGGCTGGCACTCGGGCCGGGGGTCTTCGCGCTGGTGCTGGCCGCCGGCTCCTACCGCTCCGGCACCACCGGCGACCTGGTGCAGCCCGACTCGGCGCTGACCGCCATCACGCTCGGCTTCTCGCTGCTGCCCGCGGCACTGGTGCTGCTCAGCCTGGTCTGGCTGGTCCGCTACCGCCTCGACGACCTCACCGACACCCCCGAGCACCAGGAGACCTGATGGACGACGTGCTGGCCCGGCTCGAGCAGCTGCGCGGCGACGACCTGCCGGTGCACAGCGGCCGCACGCTCGCCTACGTCTACGACTCGGGGATGCCCGAGCTGGACCGGCTGGCTGCCGCGGCGGTCGGTGCGTTCGCCGCCACCAACGGGCTGGACCCCACGGCCTTCCCGAGCCTGCTGCGCATGGAGAACGACCTGGTGGCGTTCGGGTTGAGGCTCCTCACCGCACCCGAGGGTGCTGTGGGCACCGTGACCTCCGGTGGCACCGAGTCGGTGCTGCTGGCCGTGCAGGGCGCCCGTGACGCCTTCCCGCACGTGAGCCGCCCGTCGATGGTCGTCCCCGACACGGTGCACGCGGCCTTCCACAAGGCCGCGCACTACTTCGGCGTCGAGGCCCGGGTGGTGCCCACCGGGTCCGACTTCCGCGCCGACGTCGCCACCACGGCGGCAGCGTGTGACGAGAGCACTGTTCTCGTCGTCGGCAGCGCTCCCTCCTACGCACACGGGGTGGTGGACCCGATCACCGATCTGGCCGCCCTGGCGGCCGAGCGCGGCATCCGCTGCCACGTGGACGCCTGCATCGGCGGCTGGGTGCTGCCCTACGCGGCACGGCTGGGTCGCGCCGTGCCGGCCTGGGACTTCGCCGTACCCGGCGTCACCTCGATCTCCGTCGACCTGCACAAGTACGGCTACGCCCCGAAGGGTGCCTCGCTGCTGCTGCACCGCGACAGCGCCGTGCGCCGCCCGCAGCTGTTCGCCTGGGCGGACTGGCCGGGCTACACGATGCTCAACTCCACGATGCAGTCCACACGCTCGGGTGGCCCGGTGGCCGGCGCCTGGGCGGTGCTGCAGCAGGTGGGTGACGCCGGCTACGAGCGGCTCTCCGACCAGGCCCTGCGCGCCACCGATGCCGTCGTGGCCGCGGTCGAGGCCCAGCCCGCGCTGCGCGTGGTGGCGGCACCGGACTCGACCCTGGTCGCGTTCACCACCGACGAGACCTGCGACCCGTTCACGCTCGTGGACGAGATGACCGAGCGTGGCTGGTACGTGCAGCCGCAGATGCGCTTCCGCGACCAGCCGGCCACCGTGCACGTGTCGGTCAGCGCGGCCACGCTGGCGCACGTGGAGGGGTTCACCGCCGCACTGGCGGAGTCGGTGGCCGCCGCCGTCCAGGCCGGGCCGGTGCAGGTCGACCCCGAGGTCGCCGCGGTCGTCGGGCTGCTCGACCCGGCCACCCTCGACGACGCCGCGTTCGACGGCCTGCTCGCAGCCGCCGGCCTAGTGAGCGAGAGCGCCGACGCCGACGGGTTGTCGTTGCCCACCCGTCGCGCCGAGATCAACGCGCTGCTCGACCTGGCCGCGCCGCCCTTGCGCGAGGCCGTGATGCGGGCCTTCCTGGACCGGCTCAGCCGCCCCACCCCGCCGTGAGCCAGCCGCTCACCCGGGCCGACCTGGCACGCGATCTCGCTGCGCTGGGTCTGGCGGACGGCGACAGCGTGATGGTGCACGCCGCCGTCAGCGTGGTGGGGCCGCTGCTCGACGGCCCCGACACCGTGATCGCCGCGCTGCGCGACGTCGTCGGCCCGGCGGGCACCGTGCTGGCCTACACCGACTGGGAGATCCGCTTCCACGAGGTGGCGGACGACGACGGCAGCGTGCCCGAGCCCTGGCGGTCGCACGCCGCGCCCTTCGACCCGCGGGCCTCCCGTGCCGCTCGCGAGAACGGGGTGCTGCCCGAGTTCCTGCGCACGACCCCCGGCGCCCTGCGCAGCGCGGCGCACGGCGCCTCGGTCGCCGCCCTGGGCGCCCGCGCCGCGTGGTTCACTGACCCGCACCCGCTGGACTACGGCTACGGTCCCGGCACCCCGTTCGCGCGGCTCGTGGAGGCAGGCGGCCGCGTGCTCCTGCTGGGAGCCCCGCTCGACACGATGACGCTCCTGCACCATGCCGAGCACCTCGCCGACCTGCCGGGCAAGCGGGTCCTGCGCTACGAGGTGCCGCTGCTCGGTGAGGACGGCCGGACCGAGTGGCGCTGGGTCGAGGAGTTCGACACCAGCGAGCCCGTCGTCGAGGGGCTGGCCGAGGACTACTTCGCCGAGGTGGTCGAGGCGTTCCTCGCCACGGGTCGGGGACGCCGCGGACGCGTCGGCCAGGCGCCGAGCGTGCTGGTCGACGCCGCCGCGGTCACCGCCTTCGCGGTCGACTGGCTGGAGCGGCGCCTCGCCCGCTGACCTGCCGCGAGGGCCTCACGCCCGCTCGTACTCCAGGACGACGACGCCGGAGCGGTAGGGGGTGCACGCCGTCAGCACGAGGTCACGCGGAGCGTAGCCGCCGCCGTGCAGCAGGGGGACGCCGTCACCCATGACGACGGGGTTGACCTTGAGCACCCAGCGGTCGATCTCCTCGGCCACCGACGCCGCCAGCGCGCCGCCGCCGCACAGCCAGATGCCGGCGCCGGGCTGCTGCTTGAGCCGCCGGACCTCGGCGAGCGGGTCACCGACCACCCGCACGTCGGTCGGCACGTCCTCCGGGCCGTGCCGGCGGCTGACCACCACCTGCTCCAGGTGCGGGTACGGCGAGGTGACGCCGAGCGGCAGCCCGACGGCGTAGGTCTCCCAGCCCATCAGGACGGCGTCGAACCGGGTGCCGTCCGGCTCACGCCCCAGCGCTGCGAGCACGTGCGCCGGCAGGGTGTCGCTCCAGCTCGCCAGGATCATGTCGAGGTGGTCGCCCTCGGTGGGGAAGGCGCTCCAGTCGCCGTCCGGGCCGGCGATCCGCCCGTCCAGGGAGGTGGCCACGAAATAGGTCAGCGCACGCACGTCTCGTCCTGCTTTCACGACAGATGTAGTGGTCGTCATCCAGACTACGACAGGTGTCGTGGTCGTCGCTACCCTGTTGCCCGTGCCCACCAACCCCGAGCGACGTGCCGCGCTGACCGACGCCGGCCTCGCGATCCTGGCCGAGGAGGGTGCCCGCGGCCTGACCCACCGCGCCGTCGACGACCGCGCCGGCACGCCGCGCGGCACTGCCTCCAACTACTTCCGCAGCCGCGACGCGCTCCTCGAGGCACTGGTCGCGCGGATCGGGGAGCGCCTCGCCCCCGACCCCGCTGTCATCGAGCCGTGGGCGCGCCGCCGGCCCGGCCGGGCGCTGATGCGCGACTACGTGGGCTACATCGTCGAGCGCCTGACCCGCGAGCGGGAGGTGACCCTCGCCCTCTTCGAGCTCCGGCTCGAGGCCGCCCGCCGTCCCGAGGTCGAGCAGCTGCTCGGTACCTGGTTGCGCGAGGGCTTCGCCGCCGACGTCGCCTTCCACCGCAGCACCGGCATGGCCGGCGGGCGGCGCGAGATCGCCCTGTTCCACTACGCGCTCGACGGGTTGATGCTCGACCGGCTGACCACCTCCATCGACGCCGGCACCAGCACCGATGCCGTCGTCCGGCAGCTGGTGGACCGGCTCATGCCGGACTGAGCCTGGTCGCGCCCGCTACGGTCGCCGCATGAGTGCGCTCGCGGGCATGGTGGAGAAGGGGCTGATGGCGGCCGACTGGGCCGAGGCCCTCGCGCCCGTGGAGGAGCACGTCGCGCGGATGGGGGCCTTCCTGCGCGAGGAGGTCGCCGCCGGGCGTGGGTACCTGCCGGCCGGGGAGCACGTCTTCCGCGCCTTCCGCCGCCCGCTGGAGCAGGTGCGCGTGCTCGTCGTCGGCCAGGACCCCTACCCGACCCCGGGGCACCCGATCGGGCTCAGCTTCGCCGTCGACCCCGAGGTGTGGCCGCTGCCGCGCAGCCTGGTGAACATCTACCTGGAGCTGCGCGAGGACCTCGGCGTCGTGCCGCCCCGCTCCGGCGACCTGACGCCCTGGTCGGAGCAGGGAGTGATGCTGCTCAACCGCGCCCTGACCGTGCGGCCCGGCGAGCCCGCCTCGCACCGCGGGCGCGGCTGGGAGCCGGTCACCGAGCACGCCATCAAGGTGCTGGTGGAGCGCGCGGGCGCCGGCCAGCCGATGGCCGCCGTCCTGTGGGGACGCGACGCCCAGTCGCTCAAGGGCGAGCTGGGGTCGGTGCCGTGGGTGGAGTCGGCGCACCCCTCGCCGCTCTCGGCGCGCCGTGGCTTCTTCGGCTCGCGTCCCTTCAGCCGGGTCAACGCACTGCTCGAGGAGCAGGGCGCCGCGCCCGTGGACTGGAGCCTGCCGGTCCCCGACTCGCCGAACGCTTGACCCTCACACCGTGTGAGACGCCAGCCTCGTCCTCGTCATGTTGAGCATCGGAGACTTCGCCAAGCACGCCGGCCTGTCCGTGCGGATGCTGCGCCACTACGACCAGCTGGGGTTGCTGACCCCGCACGCGGTCGACCCCGTGACCGGCTACCGCTCCTACAGCGCCACGCAGTTCCCGCGCGTCAACCGGCTCGTCGCCCTCAAGGACCTCGGCTTCGCCCTCGACCAGGTGGGCCGAATCCTCGACGGCGGCGTCGGTGCGGAGGAGCTGCGCGGGATGCTGCGGCTGCGCGAGGCGCAGCTGGCCGAGCAGATCACGGCCGACCAGCAGCGCCTCACCGGCGTCGCGGCCCGTCTTCGGGCGATCGAGAGAGAAGGCACCATGTCCGAGCACGAGTTCCTGATCAAGCCCTTGCCCGCCGGCAGCCTGGCGCAGGTCCGCGACCGAGTCGAGTCCATGGAGGAGATCGGCCCGATGGTGGGCTCCCTGTTCGAGCGGCTGGGTGAGCTCATGGGCGCCGCCGGCCTGCGGCCTGCCGGCCCGGCCACCGCCAGCTACACCCCGCTCGAGGCGGGCGGCGTCGACATCAGCGTGGGCTGGCCGACGTCCGCCGGCTCGGCCACCGCCGCCTCCGGCGGGCTGGAGCTGGTCGACCTGCCCGCCGTCGAGCAGGCCCTGACACTGGTGCACCACGGCCCCATGGACGACATCGGCGCGGCCTGGCAGGCCCTGGAGACCGAGGTGGAACGCCGAGGTCTCGCCACCTCCGGCCCCGGCCGCGAGCTGTATCTGGAGACGCCCTTCCAGGACCCGACCGGCTGGGTGACCGAGCTGCAGCAGCCCGTCGCCTGAGGGCCGGGCCTCCCCTGGCGCGCGTCCGCGACGACTCGGCGACACGTCCGCCCCGATGTATAGTTGAATCATGAATGACCTGATGCCCGCGCTCTACATCGGCCACGGCGCGCCGCCCCTGCTCGACGACCCCACGTGGTCGGGCCAGCTGGCGGCGTGGGCGGGCGACCTTCCCCGGCCGACGGCGATCCTGATCGTCAGCGCGCACTGGGAGTCGGCGCCGCTGTCGCTGAGCGCGAGCGGTGCTCCCCTGGTCTACGACTTCGGCGGCTTCGACCCCAAGTACTTCCGCGAGACCTACGCGACCCCGGACGCCTCCGCGCTGGCCAGCCGGATCGCCGCGATGATGCCGGCCACCGAGCCGGTGCACCAGCACACCTCGCGCGGGCTCGACCACGGTGCCTGGGTGCCGCTGAAGATCATGTACCCGGACGGCGACATCCCCGTGCTGCAGATGTCGCTGCCCACCCACGACCCGCAGCGCCTGCTGCGGCTGGGCGAGCGGCTGCGCCCGCTGCGCGAGGAGGGCGTGCTGATCGTCGGCAGCGGCTTCCTCACCCACGGCCTGCCGTTCCTCACCGACTGGCGGCTGGACGCCACCCCGCCGACCTGGTCGGTGGAGTTCGACCGCTGGGCGGGCGAGGCGCTGGCGCGCGGCGACGTCGACGAGCTGGCCGCCTTCGCCGAGCGCGCGCCGGGCATGCCCTACGCGCACCCGACCGTCGAGCACCTCTCGCCGCTCTTCGTCACCCTCGGGGCGGCCCGGGACGCCGGCACGCCCGGCAACCAGGTGATCGACGGCTACTGGCTGGGGCTCTCGAAGCGGTCGCTGCAGGTGGCCTGACGGCGGCTCGTCACCCGCGGGCGAACCACCGGCTCCACGGCCACGTGCCCGCAAAGGTCTGGTCGGGGACGAGGTCGGTGTCGCCACCTTGCTCGGTGATGAGCTGGGCGCGCACCGCGCTGTGGTCGCCCCCGGCCACGCAGCGCGCCGGCACCCGCACGCGCGCCGTGGATGCGTGCACGTCCCAGCGCACGGAGAGACCACGGCAGGTTCGCCGACCCTCGGAGTAGAACAGGACGCGCTCGCGGCCCGGGCGGTAGTCGGCGCCGACCAGCACCGTCTCGCCGCCGTCGGTCTGGAGGTACACCCCCATGAGTCCCCGGGCCACCCGGTCGAAGTACGCTGTCACCACGACCGCCCGCTCGTTGTTGCTCACGTGGACGCGCTGGAAGTCGAGCGACGTGGTCTCGCCGTCGCGATCGGCGTCCGGGATGTTGCCGGTGGCCGCCGAGGCCGGCCCCGCACCGACGAGCAGGGTGGCGAGCAGCGAGAGCAGCACGGTGACGACCCCGGCAGCACGACGATCCATGGCGGCAACCTAGTGTCCTGCACTTGAAATCCGCGACATTTCTCGCGGCCTGCGCACGCACCTCGCGGCGTTGGCGACGCTGGAAAGACGCCCAATGTGACGGCGCGACGCCGCCTTGCGATGCACGCACGCAGACCGCGATCTATGACACGGATTTCGCGCGCAGGACACTAGCCGCCGTCCCGGCCGCCCGCAGCACGAGACGCGCGGGCGGCGACGTCGTCAGCGGATGCGCGTGCGCCGCATCAGCTTCAGCGAGGTCAGCATCTGCTTGACGTAGGCGTCGTAGTCCTGGCCCGGTTGAGCGCCCATGACCTGCTTCTTGAGCACGGCGAGGTTCTGCACGTCGGTGTACTTCAGGATCCCCTGGTCGCCGTGGCGGGCGCCGACGCCGGACTGCTTGACGCCGCCCGAGGGGGTGCCCTTGGAGGCGTAGGCCGTGGCCAGGGCGTCGTTGACGTTGACGTTGCCGCTGTGGATGCGGCGGGCGACGGCACGGGCGGCGTCGAGGTCGGTGCCCCACACCGAGGCGTTGAGGCCGTAGTCGGTGTCGTTGGCCAGACCGATCGCCTCGTCGACGTGGCGGTAGCGGTGCAGCGCCACCACCGGGCCGAAGGTCTCGCAGGAGCCGGCGAGCATGTCGTTGGTGACGCCCTCGAGCACGGTCGGCTCGAAGAACGCCGGGCCGATGTCGGGGCGGGCGCGGCCTCCGGTCAGCACCCGGGCGCCCTTGGCGACGGCGTCCTCCACGTGCGAGGCCACCCGGTCGCGGTGGTCGACCGAGACCAGCGAGCCCAGCTCGGGCTCGAAGTCGTAGGTGGCGCCCATCGTGAGGTTCTCGGCAGCAGCCACGAAGGCGTCGCGCAGCTCGTCGTAGCGCTCGTCGGGCAGGTAGATCCGCTCGATGTGCATGCAGATCTGGCCGGTGTTGCCGAAGACGCCGAACAGCGCGCCCTTCACCCACTCGTCGCGGTCGGCGTCGGGCAGCACGATCATCGGGTTCTTGCCGCCGAGCTCGAGGCAGCAGCCGATCAGGTTGCGGCCCGCCCGCTCGCCGATGACCCGCCCGGTGGCGGTGGAGCCGGTGAACATCACGTAGTTGGCGTTGTCGATGAGCGTCGGCCCGACGTCGGGGCCCTCGCCGCACACCACCTGGAACAGGCCCTTGGGCAGCCCGGCCTGCTCGAGCAGCGAGATGCCGAACAGCGGCGAGAGCGCGGTCTTGTTGTCCGGCTTGACCACGACGGCGTTGCCCGCCATCAGCGCGGGGATCGCGTCGGAGAGACCCGTGGCGAACGGGAAGTTCCAGGGCGCGATGATGCCGACGACGCCCTTGGGCTGGCGGATCTCGGTGGAGGTGGAGAGCACCGGGATCGGGCCGCCGCGAGTGACCGGTGCGAGCGCCTTGGGCGCGCGCTTGAGGTAGTGGCTGATCACCATGGGCGGGTCGCAGGACTCCTCGACCGCCATCCGCCGGTTCTTGCCACTCTCGGCCTGGATCAGGTCGGCGGTGCGGTGGGCGTTGTCGACCAGCAGCGTGTGCGCACGCTTGAAGACGGCGAGCCGCTTCTTGAGCGGCCACTGCGACCACTGCGCCTGGGCGGCGCGAGCCTTGAGGAAGGCGCGCTCGATGTCCTCCGGGGTGGACTGCGGCAGCTCGACGAGCACCTCGCCGGTGTAGACCTCGGTGAGCTTCCAGGTGGCGCCGCCCGAGCCGGGCACGCGCGCCACGAGGCCCTCGAGGAACTCGTCGGTCAGGTGGGCGGGACGGCGCAGGTCGCCGGCGACCGGGCGGACCATCAGCGGGCCCCGGCCGGGCGGCCCAGGATCAGGTCGGAGGCGCGCTCGCCGATCATGATGGCGGGCGCGTTGGTGTTGCCGCCGGTGATCGACGGCATGATCGAGGCGTCGGCCACGCGCAGCCCCTCGACGCCGCGGACCTTCAGCTCCGGGTCGACGACGGCGAGCTCGTCGACGCCCATCCGGCAGGTGCCGACCCCGTGGTAGACCGAGGTGGCGCGGTTGAGGATGGCGTTGCGCAGCTCACTGCCGCGCAGCTGGCCGCCGGGGTGGATCTCGCCCTTGACCGCACCACCGAACGCGGCGCCGGCCATGATCTCGCGCACCATCTCCGAGCCCTCGGTGAGCAGGTCGAGGTCGGCTGCGTCCGCGAGGTAGGCGGGGTCGATGAGCGGCGCCGCAGCAGGGTCGGCGGAGGCGAGCCGCAGCGTGCCGCGGCTGCGCGGGTAGATGAGCGTCGCCAGGATCGTGAGCGCGGGCCGCGGGTCGACGTCGTGGCGGATGGCCTCGTCCTGGTTGGGCGAGACGTAGCTCCACGGCAGCAGGTGCAGCTGGAGGTCGGGCACGTCGGTGGCCTGCGAGGTGCGCAGGAAGGCCAGCACCTCGAAGACCGAGTTGGCCAGGAAGGTGGAGCCCGGCCGGGGCAGCTCCTTGGCCAGCCCCTTGGCGAAGTACAGGGCGTTGCCGCGCATCTTGGAGCTGGTGGCGTGGAACGTCATCGCGTGGAACATGTGGTCGTGCAGGTTGTCGCCGACCGGCAGGTCGGAGACGACCTCGATGCCGTGGTCGCGCAGGTGCTGGGCGTGGCCGACGCCGGAGAGCATCAGCAGCTGCGCGGAGCCGACGAAGCCCGCGGCCAGCACGACCTCCTTGCCGGCGCGCACGGTGCGCGTGGCGCCACGGCCCTTGCGCGAGGTGTCGCGCAACTCGACGCCGGTGGCGCGGCCGTTCTCGATGACGACCCTGGTGACCAGCACCTCGGACTGCAGCTGCAGGGTCTGCGGGGCCAGGTCGTGGATGTAGCCGCGCGAGGCGCTGTAGCGCCAGCCGTCGGCGGCGTTCTGCTGCATCCGCCCGACGCCCTCCTGCTCCTCGGCGTTGTAGTCGTCGAGGATCTTGCAGCCCATGACGTCGGCGGTGGCCTGGATGAACTGCAGCGACCCCTCCTGCGGCATCTTGTTGCGGGTCACCTTGATCGGCCCGCCGGCGCCGCGGAAGGCGTTCTCGCCGTCCTCGAAGTCCTCCATCCTCTTGTAGGTGGCGTTGACCGAGTCGGCGTCCCAGCCGGTGTTGCCCTCGCGGGCCCAGGAGTCGAAGTTCGCGCGGTTGCCGCGCACGTAGACCATGCCGTTGACCGAGCTGGAGCCACCGACCACCTTGCCGCGCGGCACGGGCATCTTGCGGTCGAGGATGTGCTTCTGCGGCACCGAGTAGTAGCCCCAGTCGTTGAGCTTCTTGATCTCGGGCACCGCGTGCATCGGCCCGATCATCCCGGGCTTGCGGGTCAGCAGCTTCAGGTCGGTCTTGCCGGCCTCGAGCACGATGACGCTCGCCCCCGACTCGGCCAGCCGCCCGGCGACCGCGGCCCCGGCGCTGCCGGAGCCCACCACCACGTAGTCGGCCTCGTCCCACCGCTCTGCACGCTTGCTCATGGCGGGAACTGTAACCTGTTCTAGTTTGCTCCGGCTAGGTGTCCGAGAGGACGATCGGGTCCGTGAAGATCCTCTCCATCCAGTCGTCGGTGGCCTACGGCCACGTCGGCAACTCCGCCGCCGTCTTCCCGCTCCAGCGCCTCGGGCACGAGGTGTGGCCGGTCATCACCGTGCACTTCTCCAACCACACCGGGTACGGGGCCTGGCGCGGACCGCTGCTCGCACCCGACGACGTCGCCGAGGTGATCGCGGGCATCGAGGACCGCGGCGTGCTGGGCGAGGCCGACGCCGTGCTCTCGGGCTACCAGGGCGACCCCGCGGTCGGCGCGGTGGTGCTCGACGCCGTCGCACGGGTCAAGGCGGCCAACCCCGACGCCGTCTACTGCTGCGACCCGGTGATGGGCGACGTCGGGCGCGGGATGTTCGTGCGGCCCGGCATCCCCGAGTTCATGCGTGACCAGGTGGTCCCCGCCGCCGACGTGATCACGCCCAACCACTTCGAGCTCGACTTCCTCGCCGGCACGACCACCCGCACGATGGCGCAGGTGCTCGACGCGGTCGACGCGGTGCGCGCCACCGGCCCGCGCGACGTGCTGGTGACCAGCGTGATCACCGAGGACGGCGGTGCGGGAGGTGCGGGCGGCGAGGGCGACAGCATCGACGTCGTCGCCGTCTCCGACGACGGCGCGTGGGCGGTGACCACGCCCCTCCTGCCGATCACGCCCAACGGCTGCGGCGACGTGACCGCGGCGCTCTACCTGGCGCACCTGCGCACGACCGGCTCGCCGGCCCAGGCCCTGATGGCCACCACCTCGAGCGTGTTCGCGGTGCTCGAGCGGACCCTCGAGGCCGGCACGCGCGAGATCCAGCTGGTGGCCGCGCAGGACGAGATCGCCTCGCCGCCGCTGCGCTTCGAGGCGCGCCGCCTGCGGTAGGCGCCGGCGTCAGACCGCGAGCTTGCGCAGGTGCCGCCACAGGTCCGGCGTGACGTGCTGGCGCACGAAGCGCCGGACCTCGCGCGGCACTTCGCCGTGCTGGGTGCGGACCTTGCCGGTGTAGGTCTCGTGCGCCTCGGCGAAGGCGGCCTCCACCGCAGGCGTCACCTCCAGGCCGAGGCGCTCCATGACGGCGCGCACCGCGCGGCCGGTCGGGTCGCCGAAGAGGTCGGCGTACTCCACGACCGTCACCAGCTCGGGGTGCTGGCGCGCGGCCCGGCGGATCTTGAGGTTGCCGGTGTTCCACGCCTCGATGCCGCGACGGCGGTCGAGGTGGGCGGGCCAGTTGGGGTCGTCGGTGCGACCCGCTCGCACGTCCCAGGAGCGCGCGACCTCCACGGGCGAGCGCACGATGCACACGAACCGCGCGTCGGGCATGGCCTCCCACAGCCGGTCGAAGCGGGCGAGGGTCATCTTGTCGCCCACGTAGGCGGCGTTCTCGAAGCGGTCGTGCTGCTTGGCGTAGTAGTCGTGCCAGCGCTGGTGGACGTCGGGTCGCACGTTGGTGAGGCCGTCGTCGAAGTCGAAGAACGCCGCCGGCTGCAGCTTCTCGCGCGTCAGCTCGTCGAGGCGGGCAGCACCCCACAGGTACTTGAAGCGCTCCATGCCCATGACCACACGCTCGTGCTCGGCGAACAGCTCGGCCAGCGCGGTGGTGCCCGAGCGGCCGACCCCGACGAGGAAGAGCGGCGTCGGGTCGGTCACGGGGCACATCGTAGGCAGCGCCGCGCGGGCCCGGTCGGCGCCGGGTCAGCGCCCAGGTCAGCACCCAGGTCAGCGCCCAGGTCAGACGGTGAGCTTGCTCAGGTGGTGCCACAGCCTCGGGGCGACCCGTTCGGCGAGCAGCCTCTCCACCTCGGGTGCCAGGGTGCGGTCCTTGCCGGCGACCTTCTCCACGTAGGTGCGGTGCGCCTGACCGAAGGACTCCTCCACCTCCGGCGTCACCTCCAGGTCGAGCCAGGCCAGCAGGCGGCGCAGGGCGCCGCCGTCGGGGTCGCCGAACAGCTCGCCGTACTCCACCAGCGCGACCCGCTCGGGGTGCTGACGGCGCGCGCGGCGCAGCCGGGTGTTGTTGCGGTTCCAGGCCTGGACGGCGCGCTCGTTGTCGAGCCGCTCGGACCAGCCGACGTCGTCGGGGCGGGCTGCCCGCGCGTCCCAGCTGGCCGCGACCTCCTCGATGCGCCGCACGATGCCGACGAACCGCGCGTCGGGCATGGTCTGCCACAGCGCCTCCATGGGCGTCGCCGTCATCTTCTCGCCCACGTAGCGCGCCTGGTCGAACCGGTCGGCCTGCTTGGCGTAGAAGTCGGCCCACCGCTGGCTGCGATCGGGGCGGATGCGGGTGAGGTCGTCGTCGAAGTCCAGGAACCGCTCCCGGGTGAGCAGCTGCGGCGTCAGCTCCCCGATCCGCTCGCCCCACAGCTTCTTGAAGCGCTCCATGCCGATGACGACCTGGGGGTGGTCGGAGAGCACCTCGGTCAGCGCCGTGGTGCCCGAGCGCGCCACCCCGACGACGAAGAGCGGGGTGGGGGCGGGCACCGGACCATCGTAGGAGCGGGTGGTGACGCACGGACCAGCCAGTCCGACGGACCCGCGACATCGTCGGTCAGTAGCTCCGCCCGTCGCGGTACCGCTCGCGGCGATAGTGACGGCCTGCTCCTCGGTTCCGGTTCTTGTACGTCGGCAGCTGCGAGTCGCAGTTCGAGCAGACCAGCCGGAGGTTCGCTCGCACGTTGTTGCTCGAGTCCCCGTCGATGTGGTCGAGCACGAAGGCGAGTGGGGAGCCGAGCCATTCAGGAGGCGAGCCGCAGATCGCGCACAGGCCGCTCTGCTCACGCAGCACGTGTCGACGCACATAGTGCCTCCTGCCCGATCCGGCATTCGCCTGCCCGGTCGCCAGCCACAGCGCCACCAGCTGGGTCTGCTCGTACTCCCGCTGACACCTGAGCGAGCAGTAGATCCGCAGGCGCCTGCCCTCACACAGTGCGGCGCAGCCGCGGCAGGTGAAGGTGGGCACGCGGGAAGGCCAGGACCGACCTCCGACATCGAGCCGCCTGCGGGACTCGAACCCGCAACCTTCGCATTACAAGTGCACTGCGCTGCCAGTTGCGCCAAGGCGGCCGAGTGGTCGCTCCTGACCACGTTCGGACAGGGTGCCGTCCGGACCTGGCGTGCGTCCACCAGGCGACATCTCAGCAGATCGCCGCGGACCTCGCTGCCGCGGGTCGTTCCACGACCTCAGCTCATGCCGCCGTCGAAGGCCAGCACCTCGCCGGTGATCATCCGGGCGGCGGGCGAGGCGAGGTAGACGATGGCGGTGCCGATCTCGGCGGGGGCGATCGGCTTGCCGGGCAGCATCATGATGAGCCGGTCGGCCACGCGCTGGTCGAGGTCGGCGGGCATCATGCCGAAGACCTCGCCGACGATCGGGGTGTCGACGGTGCCCGGACAGATGGCGTTGACGCGGATGCCGGACGGCGAGAGCTCGAGCGCGAGCGCCTTGGTGAGCTGGGTGAGCCCACCCTTGGCCGCCGCGTAGGCCACGGTGTAGGGCTGGGAGACGTTGCCGGCCACCGAGCTGACGTTGACGACGTTGCCGCCGCACGCGCGCAGGTGGGGCATGGCGGCACGGATCAGCATGAAGGGGCCCTTGAGGTCGACCGCGTGCACGCGGTCCCACTCCTCGTCGGTGATCTGCTCGAAGTGGCCGAACTGCACGACACCGGCGACGTTGGCGAGCACGTCGATGCGGCCGTGCCGCGCGCAGGTCTCGATCGCGGCGTCCACCGAGGCGCGCTCCCCCACGTTGCAGTGCACGAACTCGACGCCGTCGGGCACCGTGTCGTTGAGATCGAGGCCGAAGACGGTGTCACCGAGGTCGCGGAACATCGCGGCCGTGGCGTGCCCGATCCCCGAGGCGGCACCGGTGACGACGACGACGCGGGGCTCGGCGGCACCGGCGGCGGAGGGAGCGGGGAAGGGCTGGGCGGTCATGGCCCGGCACGCTAGCAGGAGAAATAGAACCTGTTCTAGTCTTGCTCGTGTCGAGAACGGACTTGAAGTCCGCTCGAGGTCCGGGGAGGCTGGCACCATGGCGACCCTGACGATCGGGCAGCTGGCCGAGCGAGCCGGGGTGGCCACCAGCGCCGTCCGGTTCTACGAGGCTCGCGGCCTGATCGGCTCCGAGCGCACCAGCGGCAACCAGCGCCGCTACTCCTCCTCGGCCCTGCGCCGCGTCGCGTTCATCCGCAGCGCCCAGCGGGTGGGCCTGACCCTGGAGGAGATCGGCGAGGCGCTCGCGACCCTGCCGGAGGGCCGCACCCCCACCAAGGCCGACTGGCACCGACTCAGCCGCGCCTGGCGCCCACGCCTGGACGAGCAGATCCGCCGCCTGGAGCTGCTGCGCGACCGCCTCGACGGCTGCATCGGCTGCGGGTGCCTCTCGCTGCGCAGCTGCAGCCTGGTCAACCCCGGGGACGCGTTGGCGCACGAGGGACCCGGCGCGGTCCGGCTAGAGCCGTAGTGAGCCCGCGAACCACGGCTCATCGGTGGTCGAGCAAGCGACCGCAGGTGAGCCCGCGAACCTGCGCGGAGCGCGTCCAGACCCTCGCAGCCCGGCCTGCAGCACGAGCGCAGCGGAACCGCGGGCGAGGAACGAGCTCGCACCGAGCGCAGCGGAACCGGCGACCGACCCCTTCACCTGCCGAACGGCACTAGCCTGTCCGGATGGCGCTCCACATCGTCGCCAGCCGCCCCGACCCGGCCCTGCTGACGCTCCCCTGGTCCACCCCGCTGGAGGAGTGGACGCCCGAGCACGTGGTGCCGCTGCCGCGCGGCCTCTCCCGCCACGTGGTGCGCATCGTGCGCCTGCGCGACCGCACGTACGCGGTCAAGGAGACGGTGGCCGAGATCGCCTTCCGCGAGTACCGGATGCTGCGCGACCTGCAGCGGATGGGGCTGCCGGCGGTGGTGCCGCAGGGCGTGGTCACCGGACGAATCGGCGCCGACGGCGAGGAGCTGCCGGCCGCGCTGCTGACCGAGCACCTGCAGTTCTCGCTGCCCTACCGCAGCCTGTTCAGCCACGGCCTCTCCGCCGACAACCTCCCCACCCTGGTGGACGCCATGGTGGTGCTGCTCGTGCGGCTGCACCTCGCCGACTTCTACTGGGGCGACGTCTCGCTCAGCAACGTGCTGTTCCGGCGCAACGCGGGCGGGTTCAGCGCCTACCTGGTCGACGCCGAGACCGGCGAGCTCAAGACCGAGCTCTCGGACCGGCTGCGCGAGTACGACGTCACGGTGGGCACCGAGAACGTCTTCGCCGAGCTGCTCGACCTGCAGGCCAGCGCCGGCGTCGACGCGCCCCTCGACGCGCACGCCGTGGTGGGCATGCTTGCCGAGCGCTACCACGCGCTGTGGGCCGAGCTCACCGGCGAGGAGCGCTTCGGCGTCGAGGAGATGTGGCGCATCGAGCAGCGCATCGAGCGCCTCAACGACCTCGGCTTCGACGTCGAGGAGCTCGACATCGTCACCGACTTCGACGGCGACCAGGTCGTCATCCGGCCGCGCGTCGTCGAGCTGGGCCACCACTGTCGCGAGCTGCAGGCCCTCACCGGCATGAACGTCGAGGACGGCCAGGCCAGGCGGCTGCTCAACGACCTCGCGGCCTACACCGCCCACCACGACCTCGGCCGCGAGGACCGACACCTGGTGGCCGCCCGCTGGCTGACCGAGGTCTACGAGCCGATCACCCGGATGATCCCGGCCGAGGCGCGCGGCAAGCTGGAGCCGGCCGAGGTGTTCCACGAGGTGCTCGAGCACCGCTGGTACCTCTCCGAGCAGGCCGGCCGCGAGGTCGACATCTTCGACTCCGCCCGGGACTACCTGGCGACCGTGCTCCCGCACCGGCCCGACGAGCAGCTGGCCACCACCGACGAGCCCGACCCCGAGGCCGTCTGAGCTACTCGGTGGGCTCCTCGGTGGGCTCCTCGGTGGGCTGGTCCGTGGACTCGTCGGCGACCTCGTCGTCGAGGACGTCGCCGTCGGGCCCGGTGGCCGGCCCGTCGTCGAGCTCGGACTGCTCGCCGGCGGGCGCCTCGTAGGTGAGGTCCACGTAGTCGCCGACGTCGAAGCGGCCGTTGGTCTGCAGCACGACGGGCTGCAGACCCACGGGCAGCCCCTCGGCGTCGTAGGTGATCAGGGTGACCTGCGCCGGACGGCGCAGCTTGCTGCCCAGCGCGATGGCGTAGGCAGCGCCTCCGGTGGTGCCGGTGGTGAAGCTGTAGCCCACCTCGCCGTTCTCGCCCTCCACCGGGGTGGGGCCCTCCTGCACGTGCAGGTGCCCGCCGACCACCAGGTCGGCGCAGCCGCGCTCGAGCGTGGCCGAGCCGAGGTTGGCGTCGTGCACGAGCAGGGTGTGGATCCGCTCGCCGCGCTCCTGCGCCGCGCACGCCTCGTCGGCCAGCCGGTCGCCGACCTCGCTGAAGGAGAGGCCGCTCTCGTCTCGCCAGGTGCCCAGCCCGCTCGAGCGCGGGTCAGGGACGCCGAGCATCCGGCCGCCCGCGGGCCCCTCGACGACGTCGCCGTCGAGCACGTCCCACCCGAGCCCGGCCAGGTACTCGCCCACGAAGGGGCCGTTGTCGTGGTTGCCGGTGACGGCCCACCGGTCGTCGAGGTCGTCGAAGGCGGCGTCGAGGGAGTCCAGCGAGAACGCCTCCCACTCCGAGCCGGTCGAGGTGTCGTCGCCGGCGTCGATGACCGCGGTGGCACCGGCGCGGTCGGCCACCGCGCGCGCGACGGCGTCCATGCCCACGTTGTCGTGGCGGTCGCTGACCAGCAGCACGACGGTCTCGTCGTCACCCGGCTCGCGCACCTCGATCTCGGCGGCGGCCTCCTCGGCAGCGTCGTAGAAGCGCAGGCTCTTGTCGTAGGTGTCGACGGCGCTCTGGATCAGGCGCCGCGCCCCGCTGGTGGTGGCCCCGCCGAGCACCTCCAGCTGCGCGGCCTCGGCGGGCACCGGGATCTCGGGGCCGAGGAAGTCGGGCAGCGCCAACCACTCCTGCTGGCCCTCGAGGGTCTCCTCATCAGGCTCCCACGGCGCCCAGGTGCCGGCGACCACGAGCGCCAGGATGAGCAGCACCACCCCACCGCGCCAGCTGCCGGCCGCGCGCGCCAGCTCGCGTCGTCGAGCCGACCCGACCAGCGCCCACAGCAGCAGCGGCAGCACGCCCAGGGTGGCGCCCCGCACAGCCGCGTCCACGGCCATGTCCCGCACGGCGCCCTCGACCTTGCTGATGGTGCCGGCCGGGGTGCTGGCCAGGAAGGCGTAGCGCTCCACCAGCGCCTCGGTGGAGCCGACCTCGGTCTTGCCGAGGGTGATGACGACGCCGAGCCGCGAGCCGGAGGGCAGGCGCAGGTCGGGCAGCACCGGCCCGGTGCGCAGCACCGCCTGGCCGGAGAGGTTCGGGGTCACGACGGCGTCGTGGCTGGCCAGCGTGGTCTGCCGGCTGCTGCCGAAGAAGACGGCGACGCCGATGACCAGGGCGCACAGCAGCCACACCACCGCGTACGTGGTGCCGACGAAGACGCGGCGCCGCTTGCTCACCTCGGGATCAAGCGCGCGCCTGCGCGATCGCGTAGAGCGTCACGGAGGCGGCCACGCCGGCGTTGAGCGACTCGACCTGGTTGGCCATCGGGATCGAGACCAGCTGGTCGCAGGTCTCGGCCACCAGGCGCGAGAGCCCGCCGCCCTCGGCACCGACGACGACGACGAGCGGCCCGTCGGCGAGGTCGAGGTCGGGCAGGGTGACCTCGCCGTCGGCGGCCAGGCCGACGACCATGCAGCCCGCCTCCTGGTAGGCCTTCAGCTGGCGCACCAGGTTGACGGTGCGGGCCACCGGGATGCGCGCGGCCGCACCGGCGGAGGTCTTCCAGGCCGAGGCCGTCATGCCGGCGGCACGCCGCTCGGGCACGAGCACGCCGTGGGCGCCGAACGCGGCGGCACTGCGCACGGCGGCGCCGAGGTTGCGCGGGTCGGTCACGGAGTCCAGCGCCAGCACCAGCGGGGGCTCGCCCTGCTCGTCGGCGAGGTCGAGCAGGTCGTCGGGGTGGGCGTACTCGTAGGCCGGGATCTTCGCGGCCAGGCCCTGGTGCACGGCACCGTCGGTGAGCCGGTCGAGCTCGCCGCGGCTGACCTCGAGCAGGCTGATGCCCCCGTCGGCGGCCAGGCGGAAGGCCTCGCGCAGCCGGCCGTCGCGCTCGGCGCCCTCGGCCACGTAGACGCCGGTCACCGGCACGCCCTCGCGCAGCGCCTCCACCACGGAGTTGCGCCCAGCGATCCACTCGACGTCGGAGGTCTTGCGCCGCGGGCGTGCCTGGCCGCGCTGCGCGCGCCTCTCGGCGGCGTGCGCCTTGTGGTAGGGCCGGTCCTTGGCCTTGGGGGTGGGGCCCTTGCCCTCGAGGCCGCGCTTGACCCGGCCCCCCGACCCGGCGGTGGGCTTCTTGCTGGTCTTGCGGACGGCGCCGCGTCTGCTGCTGTTGCCTGCCATCAGCCCAAGCTCCACTTCGGTCCGTCGGGGGTGTCCTCGACCTCGATGCCGGCCGACTGCAGCTGGTCGCGCACGGCGTCGGCGGTGGCGAAGTCCTTGGCGGCGCGCGCCTGCTGCCGCTGCTCGAGCAGCGCGCCCACCAGAGCGTCGACGGCGCCGGTGAGCCGCTCCACCTCGCGCCCGCCACCGGTGGCCCACACCGGGTCGGCCGGGTCGAGACCCAGCACGTCGAGCATGGCACGCACCCGGGCGGCGTGCGGGCGCGGGTCCTCGGCCCGGTTGCCCTCGCGCACGGTGTCGAAGAGCACCGCGAGGGCGGCCGGGGTGCCGAGGTCGTCGTCCATCGCGGCCGCGAAGGCCTCGGGCAGCTCGCCGAGCCGGGCGTCGTCCGTGGCCGCGGGGGCCTTGGCCAGGAAGGTCTCGATGCGACGGAAGCCCACCGCGGCCTCGTCGAGCGCCTCGAAGCTGAACTCCACGTGGCTGCGGTAGTGCGCGGAGAGCAGGTAGTAGCGCAGCTCGATGCCGCGGTAGCGCTCGAGCACGGCCGGGATGGTGAGGGAGTTGCCGAGCGACTTGCTCATCTTCTCGCCGGCGGTGGTGATCCAGGCGTTGTGCAGCCAGAAGGAGGCGAACGGTCGGCCGGCCGCACGGCTCTGGGCCTGCTCGTTCTCGTGGTGCGGGAAGCGCAGGTCGACGCCGCCGCCGTGGATGTCGAAGGCGGGGCCGAGGTACTTGCCGGCCATCGCGGAGCACTCGATGTGCCAGCCCGGGCGGCCGCGCCCCCAGGGGCTGGGCCAGGTGGCGGTGATGGGCTCGGTGGGCTTGGCGCCCTTCCAGAGCGCGAAGTCGCGGGGGTCGCGCTTGCCGCGCGGGTCGGCGTCGCCGGCGGCCTCCATGTCGTCGATGCCCTGGCGGGTCAGCTCGCCGTAGGCGGGCCAGGAGCGGACGTCGAAGTACACGTCGCCCGAGCCGTCCTCGGCGGCGTAGGCGTGGCCCTTCCCGATCAGCTCCTCGATCAGCTCGAGCATCTCGGGCACGTGCCCGGTGGCGGCCGGCTCGTAGGTGGGAGGCGCCACGTTGAGGGCGGTGTAGGCGGCGTCGAGCTGGCGGTGCATCGCGGCGGCGAGGTTGTACCAGGGTCGACCTTGCTCGGCGGCCTTGGCGAGGATCTTGTCGTCGATGTCGGTGACGTTGCGGATGAGCGTGACGTCGTAGCCGCGATGGGTGAGCCAGCGCGCCAGGACGTCGAAGTTGACCCCGGAGCGCACGTGGCCCACGTGGGGCTCGGACTGCACCGTCAGCCCGCACACGTAGATGCCCGCCCTGCCGGCCTCGAGGGGTTCGAAGTCGCGCACGTCGCGGGTCGCGGTGTCGTAGAGCCGGATGGTCACCGCGACAGTCTAGAGAGGGACGGGCCCGTGGGCCTGATCGCCGGCGCGGCAGCCGGTGCGTGTGACGCGCGAGGATGTCGTGACGCGTGGGGCGCATGTGACCTAGCCTGAGGAGATGCGTCGACTTCCCCCCGCGCTCGCCCCCGCCGCCCTCGCCCTCGCCGCCGGCCTGCTGGTCGTGCCTCCCGCCGCCGCGGCTCCGTCGGCACCAGCCGTGGACCGCGCTGACCAGAGCGCCCTGCCCGCCGACCGTGCCGGGCAGGCCGTGCTGGGCCGCACCGCCGCCCGCCGCGCCGCCGGCGCCGGGCGCGCCATCGCCTACGACGCCTGGGACGGCTACGCCGACTGGCACACCGGCACCAAGACCGGCCTGCGCGTGATCAAGGGCGACCTGCGCCCCGGCACCGGCATGGTGGCCCGCACGCTCGGCGGTCGCGCCTACCAGCAGGGCAGCTGGACCTCGGCGTGGGTGACCCCGGGCTTCGGCCTCACCGAGCTCATCCCCTCCTGGTCGGCCAGCACCCCCGGCGACAGCTGGCTGGAGGTGCGGGTGCGCGGCGCCGACGCGAGCGGACGGGTCTCCAGCTGGGACCTGATGGGTCGCTGGGCCTCGGGCGACGCCACCGTCAAGCGCAGCACCAGCTCGGGCCAGTCCGACGACCTCGGCACCGCCAACGTCGACACCTGGCAGGCCTCGGGCACCGCCGCCACCGCCGGCCTGACCCGCTACCAGGTGCGGGTCACGCTCGCGCGCCGCGCCGGCAGCAAGCTCCTGCCCACCCTCGACACCGTCGGCGCCGTCGCCTCGCGACTGCCCGAGGGCCGCGTCACCGCCTCCAGGCCCGGTGCCGCGAGCGCCGCCGGCACCGTGCTCGACGTGCCGCGCTACTCCCAGATGACCCACCGCGGCCACTACCCCCAGTGGGGCAACGGGGGCCAGGCCTGGTGCTCGCCCACCTCCACCTCGATGGTGCTGGGCTACTACCGCTCGCTCCCCGGCCGCGCCGAGTACCCGTGGGTGCCGCGCGACCACGCCCACCCCTGGGTCGACTTCGCCGCCCGCGCCACCTACGACCACGACTACGGCGGCACCGGCAACTGGGCCTTCAACACCGCCTACGCCGCACCGCGCGCCGGCAAGGCCTTCGTCACCCGCCTGCGTTCCCTGCGCGAGGCCGAGCTGCTGGTCGCCGCCGGCATCCCGCTCGTCGCCTCGATCTCCTTCGCCTCCGGGCAGCTCTCCGGCGCCCCCATCTCGGCGTCCAACGGCCACCTGCTGGTGATCGTGGGCTTCACCCGCAGCGGCGACGTCGTCGTCAACGACCCCGCCGGCGCGAACAGCCAGGGCGTGCGCCGCACCTACGACCGCGCCCAGTTCGAGAACGCCTGGCTGCCCACCTCCGGCGGCACCGTGTACGTGATCCGCGACGGCAAGCACCCGCTCCCCGCCTCCCCCGGCGGCAACTGGTAGCGCGGGGGCGATCCCACGTCCACGTGGGATCACGGAACAGGGGGGCCAGAATCCTGGCCCCCCTGTTCCGTGACAGGCCCCCCGGTCGGGCACGGAACAGCCCACCTACCGTCCACAGGGCCGGAGCCGACGTCGGGCCGGCGGTAGATCAGGTCGCGGTGAAGCCCACCGCGTGCAGGCCGGTGGCGCCGTCGGGCAGCACGTCGCGCTCCACCGAGGTCTGCACCTCGCCGTCGGCGCCGGTGGCGCGCACCCGCACCTCGTGGTCGCCCGGCTCGACGTCGACCGCGGCGCGCCACTGCACCCAGGTGTCGGCGGAGGGCACCTCGCCCAAGGTGGCCGCCTGCCACTCCCCGCCGTCGACGGAGACCTCGACCGCGGAGATGCCGGTGTGCTGGAACCACGCCGAGCCGCCCAGGACGACCTCGCCCGCGGGCACCTCCTCGCCCGAGCGCGGCACGTCGATGCGCGAGGCGATCTTGACCGGCCCCATCTCGCCCCAGCCGCGCTCGGTCCAGTAGGCGGTGACGTCCGCGAAGCGGGTCACCTCCCAGTCGACGACCCACTTGCAGGCCGAGACGTAGCCGTAGAGGCCGGGCACGATCGTGCGCACGGGGAAGCCGTGGTCGATGGGCAGGGGGCGACCGTTCATCGCGACGGCGAGCATCGCCTCGCGGTCGTCGTCGAGCAGGGCGGCCAGCGGTGTGCTGCAGGTCCAGCCGTCCTCGGAGGTCTGCAGCACGCAGTCGGCCTCGGGGTCGACGCCGGCCTCGGCCAGGATGTCGGCGATGCGCGCGCCGCTCCACCACGCGTTGCCCACCAGGTCGCCGCCGACCTGGTTGGAGACGCAGTTCAGGGTGGCCCAGCGCTGGGTCACCTCCCGCGCCACCAGGTCGGCGTAGCTGATGTTGATCTCGCGGTCGACCAGGCCGTGGATGCGCAGCGTCCACTGCGCCGGGTCGATGGCGGGGCGCACGATCGCGGTGTCGATCAGGTAGAAGTCGTCGGCCGGCGTCATCCACGGCGCGACGCCCGGCACGTCCACGCGCGCACCAGCCGGCACGGCCGGCTCGGTGACCGCCGAGAGCCGCAGCAGCCGTCGGGTCTCCTCCACCTGGCGGCGGCCCGCCCCGAGGAAGCGACCGGCCACGCCGAGCACGGCGGAGACACCGAGCACCGAGGCGGCACCGATCAGGAACCCGCGCCGCTGGGCGGCCACGGGCGTGCGCTCACCGTCGACCGTCGATGTCACCGCGACGTCGTCGCGCTCGTCGTCGAGCTCCTCCAGGCGCCGCAGCGGGCCGGTGAGCAGCGAGAGGGCGATCAGCCAGGTGACGAAGCCGACCGCGACCGGCAGCGCGTCGGCGGTGGTGGTGCCGCTGCGTCCGAGGACCGCCACGAGACCGACCACCGCGAGCGCCGCGAAGACCACGGCGGGCGCCCACCAGCGCCGGCGCGCGAGCCGGCCGCACCAGCCGAAGAGCAGGCCCAGCACCACCAGGATGCCGACGACGAGCAGCGGCTTGTCGAGGGTGCCGAGCAGGCCGATGAAGAACTCGACGACCGGGCCGGGGGTCAGCCGGATGACCAGGTCAGCGACCGCGACGACCGGCGCCTCGCGGATGGAGAGGACCGAGGCGGCGAGGTAGCTGGTGGCCAGACCGGCTGCACCGGCGAGGACGCCGGCCAGGGTCCAGGCACCGCGTGGGGCATGGGACACCCCACGATTGTGACCGATGACGCCACCGGGGCCACCCCGGACGGCGCTCGTGCATGATGCCGAGGTGACCCAGGCGACTCCCTCCCCCGACGACGGCGCGGCCCTCCCCCACCTGCTCGGCGCCCTGCGGACCGGCGTCGGCACCGACGTGCACCGCCTCGAGCCGGGGGTGCCGATGGCGCTGGCGGGCCTCTCCTGGCCCGAGGAGCCGGCTGGTCTGGCCGGGCACTCCGACGGCGACGTCGCGGCCCACGCCGCCTGCGACGCCCTGCTCTCCGCCGCCGGGCTGGGCGACCTGGGCTCGAACTTCGGCACCAGCGAGCCCGCGTGGGCGGGTGCCGCCGGCGTCGTCCTGCTGGCCGAGACGGCGACCCGTGTGCGGGCCGCGGGGTATGACGTGGGCAACGTCGCGGTGCAGATCATCGGCAACCGGCCTAAGGTCGGTCCGCGTCGCGCCGACGCCGAGGCAGCACTCTCCGCCGCGGTGGGCGCCCCCGTGAGCGTGTCGGCCACCACCACCGACGGCCTGGGGCTGACCGGGCGCGGCGAGGGTGTCGCGGCGATCGCCACCGCCCTGCTGCTGCGCCGCTCCCCGTCCTGAGCCGCCCCCGAGCCCCCTCCCCAGGAGCCCTCGTGAAGACCGACGACGGTCTCGACCTGCACGTGACCACCCACGGCCCCGCCGACGCGCCCGTCAGCGTGGTGCTGGCGCACTGCTGGACCGCCGACGAGGCGGACTGGCACTACCAGGTGCGGGACCTGCTGACCCGCTACGGCCACGACGTCCGGATCCTCACCTGGGACCACCGCGGGCACGGCCGCTCCTCCGCCGCACCCGAGCAGGCGTGCACGATCACCCACCTGGCCCGTGACATGGGAGCCGTCATCGACGCCCACGCCCCGCACGGACGCCTCGTGCTGGCCGGTCACTCGATCGGTGGGATGACGATCATGGCCCTGGCGCAGGAGCGCCCCGACCTGGTCGAGCGCGTGGCCGGGCTGCTCTTCGTCTCCACCTCCTCGGGCCACCTCGACACCGTCACGCTGGGCCTGCCCGAGACCGGACCGCTCATCAAGTCCCAGATCCCGCGGATGCTCGCGATCCGGGCTCGGCTTCACTCGCGCTCACGGCGTCGCCGCTCACCGGGCATCGAGCGGCGCGTCGTCACGCGGTTCCTGTTCGGAGACCCGCTGCGGCCGCGTGACGTCGGCCTGGTGGTCGACCAGCTGATCGCCTGCCCGCCCGCCACCATGTCGGGCTTCTACCGCGACTTCATGACCCACGAGCGCACCGAGGCGCTGGCCGCCTTCGACGACGTGCCGACGGTCGTGCTCGTCGGCAGCCGCGACCTGCTCACCCCGCCGCGCCACGGCCGCCGCATCGCCGGCGCCATCCGCGGCGCCCGCTTCGTCGTCTGCCCCGGCGCCGGCCACATGCTGCCCCTCGAGCGCGACCGGCTGGTCTCCGACGAGCTGATCGGTCTGGTGGACGGCGCGCTCGTGCCCGCCGTCCGGGCGCGGGGTCGGGTCGGCTGAGGCCGGTTGCCCAGGGGGGTGATCCCACGTCCACGTGGGATCACGGAACAGGGGGGCCTGGATTCCGGCCCTCCGGTTCCGTGATCGGCCCCCCGGATGTCGTGACGTCGGCCCACGTGTCGTGCACAGGGTGGACCTCAGGCGAGGCCTGTCCACAGGAGTAGCCGCGACAGCAGCGGGAACTGTCCGCCATCACATCCACTGAGGGCGTGAACGCACCGACACGCAACCGCCCCGTGGACGACCCCCGCAACGGACCCGTCATGCTCCGGCGCGACCTGCTCGCCAGCGGGATGAGCGACAAGCACATCGACAAGCTCGTCCGCCAGGGCGCGCTCGCACGTGTGAGGCACGGCGCCTACACCCAGCCGGCCATCTGGCAGGGACTCGACGACGTCGGCCGATTCCTCCTGCGCGGTCGCGCGGTGGTCGCCTCGGCCCGGACGCCGAGCCTGCTCTCGCACACCAGTGCCGTCGCCGAGTACGGAGGCCCCACGTGGGGTCTGTCCCTCGACCGCGTGCACACGACCCGCACCGACGGACTCAGCGGCCGGCGGTGTGCTGACGTCACCCAGCACCGGGGGGCTGTCCTGCTGGAGGACGTCGGCTACGTCAACGGTCTCCCGGTCACCTCCCCGGCCCGCGCCGCACTGGAGTGCACGCTGCTCGGGCACACCGCGGCCGCGCTGTGCGTCGTCAACTTCTTCCTGTTCACGGGCATGGTCACCGAGAAGGAGCTGCAGATCCGCGCCGTCGAGATGGAGCAGTGGACCAACTCGATGGTCACCGACCTCGTGCTCCGGCTGGCGAACCCGCTCATCGAGTCGGTCGGCGAGACCCGCTTCGACCACTTCTGCTTCCGGGAGGGGATCCCGCGTCCCATCGCGCAGAAGGAGATCAAGGACGAGCACGGCAACGTCAAGTACCGCGTGGACTTCGCCTGGCCCGAGTACGGCGTCTTCCTGGAGTTCGACGGGCTCGTGAAGTACGGACGCCTCCTGCGCCCCGGGGAGACTGCCAGCGACGCTGTGGTGCGCGACAGGCTGCGCGAGGACGACATCCGCGAGATCACCGGGTGGCGGTGCATCCGCATCACCTGGGCCGACCTCGCTGACCCCGTGCGCCTGGCGCGTCGGATCGAGAAGTTCCTCGGACTGGTCTGAGTTCCTCTCCCACGACCGCGGGAGTATCGCCGGACATCCGGAGCAGCGGGTCTTCTCGCTCACACCATGCGTCACACCAGTCCCACCGGACGGGCATTCGCGGAACCGGGGGGCCAGAATTCTGGCCCTCCAGTTCCGCGTTCCCACGTCCACGTGGGATCACCCTCTCGCCACGCGAGCCACCTGCGCCCCACCAACCCCACCGAACACACCAGCAAGACCAGCCCCATCGGTCCTGGCCAGGCCGGACTAGGACCCGCCCAGCAGCCCCAGGGTGCCGTCGACGAGCTGGCCCCAGTCGCCGACGGTGGCCTCGAAGTCCTCGGGCGGGGTGTGCTCCACCGTCATCAGGACCACGACGCCGTCGGAGCGCACCGCCGCGTAGACCTGGCCGGCCAGCGGGATGGGGGCCTGGGCATCGACCCACAGCGAGGTGTAGTCCATGACGGCGACCGACACCAGGGAGCCGAAGGGCTCCAGCGGTCGCACGTCGCCGGTGTCGAGCTGGGTGTAGTTGTCGGCCGGCAGCAGGCCGGAGAGGTTCTGGGTGATCACGGACGCCGCGTCGGTGGAGGGGTCGTCGACGCCGGTCAGCACGTAGCCGAAGGAGCCGTCGCCGCTGCTGACCGCGACGTCGCTCTCTCCCTGCCCGGCCACCTCCCAGCCGACGGGCACCAGCACCTGGACACCGGGGCCGACGGTCACGGTCCGCCCGTTGCCCGGGATGTCGGGGCCTCCCGGGTCTGGAGCGGGCTCCTGCGTCTGCGGCGCCTCGGTGGGCTCGACGGTCGGCGGCTCGCTGGGGGCGGTGGGCTGGCTGGGCTCGGGGGCCGGCTCGGGCAGCGGCTCCGCGCTGCCGATCGGCTCGGGGTCGAGGATGCCGGAGCCGCCCTCGGGCTCGGCGGTGCTGCTCAGCGACGGCGGCCCGGCGGTCTCGTCGTCACCGCCCCCGCCGAAGAGCACGGCGGCCAGCGCGCCGAGCGCGCCGACGGCCACCACGCCCACGACCACCAATGCGATGGTGAGCCCGCGGGAGCTGCGGTGCAGGGAACCCGGCGGTGGGGGTGGCGGCGCGCCCGGCACCGGCGGACCCCAGGCGTAGGGGGGCGGCATGCCCGGCGGCCCGGTCGGCGGACGCGACGGCGGCGGGCCGGCCGGGGGCCGACCCGGAGGCGGCGTCGGGGCGCTCACGAGGCACCCCCCTCGGTCGGCTGCTCGGGTGGCGGGTCGCCGGGCGAGGCCGCCATCTGTCGCCGCGTCTGGCGCGAGACCGCGCGCACCGACTCACCGCACACGATGCAGAACTGCGCGCCGCTGAGCAGCATGTTCTCGCACTCGGGGCAGAAGGTCTCCACGAACACGTCGCGGCTCGAGGACTCGGCCTTGGCCGCGTCCTCGACGGCGGCCTCGAGCAGCGCCGCCTGCAGCATCACCCGGATCCGGACGACGAGCACGGCGAGCACCAGGAAGCCCCACAGCAGCCCCAGCGCCTGCCCGTAGGGCAGGTAGGCCAGCAGCCGCACGCCGAGCCAGTACGCCACGTTGGCCAGGCACGCGAAGCCGAGGTTGCGCAGGTAGAAGGCGGTGAGTCCGTCGTAGCCCTCCCCCTTGCCGGAGAACGCGGCCACGGCGATGCCGGTGGCGGTGCCGTAGACGAGCGACTTGACCACCATCAGGTTGACGACGACCACGATCCACCCGGCCAGCCCCTCGGTGGTGCGCAGCTCGCCGGAGGTGAACACGGCGCGGTAGAGCACCAGCGTCTCGACGGCCGCGTAGGCCGTGCCGGCGGCGACACCGAACGTGAGCCCGTCGATCATGTCGTCGAACTGCGGCATCCGGGCCAGCACCACGCCGGGCAGGTTGCGCAGCACCTCGGAGACCACCGGCAGCAGGACGGCGAAGACCAGCAGCGGCACGAGGATGCTGCCCAGGTCGAAGCCGCTGCGCGCACGGCCGCCGGCGGCGAACTCCTGGAACTGGCCGGCGAAGACCCAGTCGAAGAAGACCAGCGAGACCAGCAGCGCGAGAGCACCGCTCACCACGAAGACCCCGAGCACGACGGCGACCGGTGCGTCCTCCCACAGGTTCACGTCGTAGATGTAGACCAGGTAGGCCAGCGGCACGAGCAGGGCCGCGGCGGCCACGGCCACCGGCAGCAGGCCCAGCGCGGTGGCTCCCACGACGAGCACCGAGGAGAGGATCATCGCCCAGCGGTAGTTGTCGGCCGACTCGCGGCTGGTGTGGGGCATCACCGTGGAGATCAGCGCGAACTGGCACACGCCCTCGGAGGAGGCGACCGCGTAGCTGCGCTGGGTGCCGGCTCCTGCACGCAGGGAGGTGCCGCACTTGTGGCAGTAGGCCGCGACCTCGGGGTTGTCGCTGCTGCACGTGGGGCACGGCATCGGGGACCTCCACAGACGGTGCAGAAGGAGCGGGTGTGGCCGCATGATGACAGCAGACCCCGACCACCGCGGGGTATCCGCGCAGACCTTGCCGAGTGAGCTAGACCGGTGCTCAGAACGGCGTGGTTGAGCGGGTCTGGGCCACTCCAACCGTTGACACGACTCCTGGTCCGTTCGCACAATGCGCTCGATCCCGCCGATCTCGCCGGCCCACGGAAGGCACCGATGACGACCCGTCCGGGCCAGCGCGTCGCGCTCGCCGCCGCCCTCGCCGGCGTGGTGCTCGCCGCCTCCGCCTGCACGGGCGGCCGGTCGCTCGAGGGCGGCGACGGCGACGGCGGTGGTCGGGCGCCGCAGTCGCTGGTCGTCTCCACCACCTGGCAGCCCGCCCCCGGCGAGCCCGACACCGCCGAGCGTCGCGCCGAGCTGGAGTCCGCGCTCGACGAGCTGCGGGCCATCACCGGGTCCGGCTGGGTGGGCCGCCAGGACGACGTCACCGGCTACCTGGGCGAGCTCAGCGGCGGCCGCTACGCCCCGGCGGACGGCGGCGACGCCCTCGCCGTCAGCGAGGCACTGCTCGCCGAGTGGGGCGAGCGACTGCTCGGCGTCGCTCCCGAGGAGCTGAGCCTCGAGGAGCCCGGCAACCCCACGATCGCGGGCGTCGTGACCGTGCGCGCCACGCAGGAGGCGGCCGGGTACCCGGTGCTGGACGGCAGCCTGGTGCTGAGCCTCACCGACGGCGACGAGCAGGCCGACGACGTGCGGCTCAACGCCGTCCGCGGCCGGGTGTTCCCGGGCCTGGAGCCGCCGAGCGAGCCTGAGCTGACGGCGCGAGAGGCGTCAGCGACGGCGCGCGACGCGTCCGGCGGAGACCCGCGCCCGGACCCGCGCCTGGTGGTGCTGCCGGCCGACGGCGGCCGCCTGGCGTGGGAGGTCGTCGTCGGCCCCGCGCCCGGGCAGCAGGTCGAGATCGCCGTGCTGGGCCGCTACTACGTCGACGCCGTCACGGGAGACGTGCTGGAGGCACGCGCCGGCTCCGCCGAGGTGGCCGCCGTGGTGCCGCTGCACCAGCGCGCGCCGGTGCGCGCCCGCTCACGGGCGGAGGGTGACGCCGTCGAGGTCACCGGCCGCAGCCGCGTGATGGGCGAGGTCACCGCCACCGGCACCGAGCTGGCCGACGGCAGCGTGGGGCTGCTCGACACCACCACCCCCACCTTCGACCCGGCCACCGGCGAGGGCGGCATCGAGACCTTCGACATGCAGGGGCTCGACGACACCCAGCTGCCGGGCCGCCCGGTCACCTCCGCCGGAGGCCAGGTCGCCGACGGCGACGCGCTCGGCGCGCACGCCCTGGCCCGCGCCGTGTACGACTTCTACGGCCGGCTCGGACGCCGCTCCTGGGACGACGCCGGCTCCTCGCTGGTCTCGTCGGTCAACCTGACCGGCCCGAACGCCTGCAACGCCTACTTCGACGACTCCCTGCCCCGGCCGCAGATGGTCTACGGCGTCCCGTGCGAGGGCTTCGAGTTCGTGCAGAACGACGTCGCCGCGCACGAGATCACCCACGGGGTCATCGCCTCCTCTGCCGACCTCGTCTACTCCGGCCAGCCCGGCGCGCTCAACGAGGGCTTCGCCGACTACCTGGGCAACGTGATCGGCAACGAGCTGAGCGGTGCCGACGACCCGAGCTTCGGCGAGGCCGGCTGCGCCGCCGTCGCCGACCCCACCGCGCTGTGCCAGCCGATGTACGACACGCTGGCCACCCGCGACCTGCAGTCCGGGGTCACCTTCGGCGACTACCTCTACCTGCTCGACACCGGCACCCGGTTCAGACTGCTCACCCAGGACAACCAGGACAACGGCGGCGTGCACTCCAACTCGCTGGTGTGGAGCAACGCGCTGTGGACCATCCGCAGCCGGCTCGCGGAGATCGACGGCGGCGACGGCAACGCCTCACCGCTCGCCGACGACTTCGACAAGATCGTCTACGCGGCGCTGGTCACCCAGCTCGGACCCACCGCGGGCTTCCTCGACGCCCGTCGCGCCGTCGAGCAGACCATCCAGGCCGCCGGCGCGGACCCGGTGATCCTGCGCGTGGCGAGAGAGGTCTTCGACGCCGTCGACATCTGCGCGGGCTGCACGGCACCCGAGGAGGCCGACGGCCAGGTGGTGGAGTCCTCCTCCTCGACCCAGCTGGCCCCCACCGTCTCCGGCGAGCAGGTGGCCTGGGTCGACCTCAGCACCGCCGGCGGCCTCACCGGTGTCGCGGCCACCGGCAGCGTGGGCAGCGAGCCCGCCACGCGCTCCGAGAGCGCCGTCCAGGTGGCCTTCGCCGGCGAGGCGCTGGTGGCGCTGGAGGTGGAGGGCTACAGCTTCCCGGGCACCCTGGCCCGCTACGACGCCGACGGCACGCGCACCCCGCTGGCCGACATCGGCATCTCCACCATCACCGCCGGGCTCGCCGGCGGCGAGGACGGCGCCGCGTGGGCCACCGAGGAGATCGCGACCGCCTCCTTCCTCGACCCCGCCGGCACGCTGACCGAGCTCGACCTCGAGGCCGCCGGCATCTCCTCGGTGACCTCGGTCGGCACCGGCGACGGGCTCGTGGCCCTGGGCACCGACGCCGGCGAGGTCTACCTGTGGGACCCCGCGGGCGAGACCGTGCAGCAGGTGGGCCAGGTGGGTGGCGCCGTGCTCGCCGTCGCCACCGCCGGCGGTCGGGTGCTGGCGCTCGACGACGAGCAGCTCGCGGCGCTCTTCGACCCCTCCGGCGCCGCGGTGGTGCTCTCCGAGACCGCGGTGCCCTTCGGCGCTGCCCTGGGCGCGGACTACGCGGTGTGGCCCGAGGCCGTGGGGGCGCTGGGCGGCGGCGTGGCCGAGGTGGGCGGCGACCAGGTCGTCGACACCGACCTGCACCTCTACTCGCTGGGGTCCGGCACCATCTACAACCTGCTCGACGCGCGCGGCCAGCAGGCGTTCCCGGCTCTCTCCGGGAGCCGCCTGGTGTGGCAGGACGCCGTCTTCGGCGGCGACGACATCCTCACCGCCGAGCTGCCCGACGGGCTCTGACCCGCTGCTCGCTCAGGCCGCCACGCTCTTGCGCTGGCCGACCAGCACCACACCCTCGAGCACCTTGACGTCGTAGGCGGGCACGCTCACGTGGTGGTCGTCCAGGCAGCGGCCGGTGCGCAGGTCGAAGGCGTGCTTGTGGGCCACGGGCGCCACGAACGGCACCCGGTCGCGCTCGCCCACGATCCCGCGGGCCAGCATCGAGGCCTTGGCGAAGGGGTCGTGGTTGCCCAGTGCGTACACGGTGTCGTCCGCCGTCCGGAAGATGGCCACGGCCTGCCCGTGGACCAGTGCGTTGACGCCGCGGCCCACCTCCAGCTCGGCGATCCGGCACACCGGCTGCCACTCGTCGTGAGGTCCCCGGAGAGCCATGGCCTCAACGTAGGTCGCGCCTGTTGTCGGTGATGTTTCGCCGTGTAACGCGCAGGCAACAGCGTGCGCGGACCCGGCCGCTCCTCGGGTCGTAGGCTCGCCCCGTGACCGCTGCTGCCGTCGTCGTCCTCGCCGCCGGCTCCGGCACCCGGGTGGGAGCCGAGGTCAACAAGGTGCTGCTGCCGCTCGGGTCGCGGCCCGTGCTGGCCTGGTCGGTGCTCGACGCCCTCACGTTGCCCGAGGTGACGCGGGTGGTGGTGGTCGTGCGCGACGACGAGCACGACGCCGTCGCCGGGGCGCTCGGCGCCCACCTGGCCGACGTGCTCGGGCCCGACGACGAGCGCACGGTCGTGCTGGTCAGCGGCGGCGCCACCCGGCACGCGAGCGAGCAGGCCGCGCTGGCGGTGCTGGCGCCGGACGTCGAGGCCGGGCTGGTCGACGTCGTCGCGGTCCACGACGGCGCCCGACCGCTCGCGGGCCCCGGGCTGCTGACCCGCGTGCTGGAGGAGGCCCGGCGCAGCGGCGGCGCGCTGCCCACGGTGCCGCTCGGGCCGGTGCTGGGGGGCCCCGCGCGGGGTGCACACGGTCACCGTGAGCTGCACGGCGTCCAGACGCCGCAGGCCTTCCGCGCCGCCGAGCTGCTGGCCGCCTACGCCGCCGCCCGCGAGGCCGGCGTCGAGGGCACGGACACCGCGGCGACGCTGGAGCGGTTCGCGCCCGACCTGGTGGTGGCGGCCGTCCCGGGCGCGCGCACGAACCTCAAGATCACCTGGCCCGAGGACGTCGGGCTCGCGGCACGACTGCTCGACGGGCTGCTCGACGGGGTCAGCGGCGCGACTCGGGGGTCGTGAGCGCCTCCAGCAGGGCGACGTCGTCGACGTCGAGCACGCGGCGTGCCTCCGGCGGTGCCTCGCGCAGCTCCACCGGGTGGCGCTCGCCCAGGGAACGCACCAGCTCGGCCAGGTCGGCCGCGGCCAGGTCGGGGGCGGGCACGTGGGCCAGCTCGCGCACGACCCGCGGGGGCAGCACCACCGGTGAGCACACCGCCTGCAGGCCCTCGCGGTCCACGGTCGCGCCCACGCGGCCGCCGTCGACCTGCTTGACGGTGTCGGTCACCGGACGCACGCCCACCACGATGGCGTCGGTAGCCACGGCATGGCGCATGCAGTCGGCGATGAAGGAGGCGGGCGTCATCGGGCACAGGCTGTCGTGCAGGCAGAACGGTTCGCCCGACTCCGCGAGCCCCGACCAGTCGGTCCCCAGGTCCACCGGCGTCACGCCCGACTCCCCCAGGGCCCACACCGCGCAGGTCACGAGCGCCTCGCCGTGCAGCAGCGCGAAGGGCAGCGAGCCGCGGCCCTGCTCCAGCACCGTGCCCAGGGCGGGGGGCAGGTCGGGCTCGAGGTCCTCCCAGTCGCTCATCGGGCCAACCTAGGGCACGAGGGCACACCCGACTGTGCCCAAGCACGACGACGGCCCCCGGGATCTTCCCGGGGGCCGTCGGTGGAACATGTGTCAGCAGGTGCCGACGGGACTCAGCTGGCGAGGACCTCGTCGAGCATGGTCTCGGCCTTGTCCTCGTTCGTGTGCTCGGCCAGGGCCAGCTCGGAGACGAGGATCTGGCGCGCCTTGGCCAGCATCCGCTTCTCACCGGCGGAGAGACCGCGGTCGCGCTCACGACGCCAGAGGTCGCGAACGACCTCGGAGACCTTCATGACGTCGCCGCTGTGCAGCTTCTCCAGGTTGGCCTTGTAGCGGCGCGACCAGTTGGTCGGCTCCTCCACGTGCTCGGCCCGGAGGATGTCGAACACCCGCTCGAGCCCCTCCTTGTCGACCACGTCGCGCACCCCGACCAGGTCCAGGTTGCACGCGGGGACGCGTACCACCAGGTCCTGCTGGGCGACGATGCGGAGGACGAGGTACTGACGGTCCTCTCCCTTGATCTTCCGGGTCTCGATGTCCTCGATGACCGCGGCCCCGTGATTGGGGTAAACAACCGTTTCGCCGACGGTGAAAGTCATGTGTGATGAACCCCTTCCTAGGTGTTCATCTTATCACGTCCGCAGGGAACTCCTGACAGCGTTTGCGCAGGTCAGAGGCCACATCCGGGCTTGACAGACCGACGATCGTGTGGTGCGCCGGCTCTTAGCGACCGCCTGCGAGGCGCTCCCGGAGCGTTTCTCAGCGCCTGCGCGCCAGGCCGATCCGGTCGGTCACGAAGCCGTCCACGCGGGCTGCCCGCAGACGCCGGAAGTCGGCCCGCGAGGAGGTGGTGCGACCCAGCACCGTGAGGCCGGCACGGTGCAGCGCGGCGACCCGCGCACGGGTCGCGTCGGCCGCGTGGAGGTTGACGCCGTCGAGCTGCGGGAAGTCGCGTCGCCACCCCTGGACCTCGGCCCAGGAGTCGGCCAGCGCGTGCGTGTGCAGCCGCGGAGCAGCCCGCTCCACCTGGCGCAGCAGCCAGGCGTCACCCGAGAGCACGGTGACGCGCCCCAGCACCCGCCGCTGCTGCAGCACGCGCTGCAGGCCGCGGATGCGCGGCGCGGTCCAGGGACCGCCCTTGATCTCGACGACGGCGACCGCACCGGGCGCCCGGCGCAGCCAGCCGGCGACGGCCGCCAGGCTCGGAATCCGCTCGCCGCCGACCCGCCCGCGGCAGCTGCGCTGGATCCAGGCCAGGCTCGCGTCGCTGACGGCGGTCCCCGAGCAGGTCGTGGTGCGCGCCAGCGAGTCGTCGTGCATCACCACGAGCTTGCCGTCGGCGGTCACGCGCACGTCCAGCTCGACGCCGTCGGCGCCCGCCCGCAGCGCCTTGCGGAAGCTCGCGAGGGTGTTCTCCGTGACGCCGACCGGGTGCCCGCGGTGGCCGATCACGTCGGCACCGCCGGCCTTCGTCGCCGACGCCGACGCCGCCGTCGTCGTCGGGGCCAGGAGGGGCGTGGTGACGAGGGCCAGGATGAGGGCCGGCAGGAGGCCGGTGACGCGGGAGCGCCGGCGGTGCGGTGTCACAGGGGACCTCCGAGGGGCCGTGGGGTGAGCGCCCCACCGTAGGCGCACCGCAGGCGCCCCGGAATCACGCCCGCGACGTGGAGGTGGGGGTGATAATGCCGTCATGGCGATCAGACGGCCCGGCCGACGCGGTTCCGAGAAGTCCGTCGACACCGCTGCGTCGTTGTCCGGGGGCACCGCAAGCACGGGGACCGGCACCGCCGTCGCCGAGCGCGACCCCCGCCCCGCCCGCACCGACCGCGAGACCCGCCGCGGCAGCGAGGGCCGCGACCTGCGCTCCCGGGTGCGCAACGGGTGGCCGCTGCTCCTGCTGCGCACCGCCCACCCGCTGCAGGCCGTCCTCACCGCCGGTGTGCTCGCGACGGCCGCTGCCTTCGCCGGCCGGCCCGGCCGCGAGGTGCTCGTCGTCGCCCTCACCGTGCTCGCCGGGCAGGCGATCCTGGGCTGGCACAACGACCTCGTCGACCGCGTGCGCGACGAACGGCACCAGACCCCGGGCAAGCCGCTGGCCGACGGCCGGCTCGATCCCGGCACCGCCTGGTTCGCCCTGGCCTGCGCGGTGCTGCTGGTGGTGCCGCTGTCCATCTCCACCGGCATCACCGCCGGCAGCTGCTACCTGCTCTCCCTGGCCATCGGGATGCTCGGCAACGTGGCCCTGCGCACCGGGCCGCTCTCGCTGCTCACCTGGGCCGTGGCGTTCTCGCTCTACCCGGCCTACCTGGCCTACGGCGGCTGGGGCGGCCAGGCCGAGGGCGGCGCCCCGCAGCTGGCCATGACGCTGCTGGCGGCCGCGCTCGGCGTCGGGGTGCACGTGCTGCGCTCGACCTTCGGCCTGGTCTCCGACCACGAGGACGGCTGGACCTACCTGCCGCTCACCCTCGGGCTCAAGCTCGGAGCCACCCGCCTGCTGGCCCTCGCCAGCGCCTACGTGGTGCTGGTCGGCATCGCCGTCATCGTGGTGGGCGGCACCCTCGGACTGCGTCAGTGACGCCGGGGGCGGTCCACTAGGCTGCCCCCATGCTCGCTCGCTCGCGCCACACGCTGCGCCTGGCCGCCATCGGCGTCCTGGTCTCCGCCCCGCTGCTGGCCTCCTGCGGCTTCGACGAGGCCACCAACCGGATCAACCAGATCACGGCCGGCACCACGGTGCACGCCGACGAGGTCACCCTCTCCAACGTGGTGATCGTCAGCGAGGAGGAGGGCTCCGGCACCCTGCACGGCCTGGTCGCCAGCCGCAACGCGGACGACGTCATCACCCTGACCGGCGTCGAGGGCGAGGGCGTCACCGCCACCGACGGCGAGATCGAGCTCGAGCCCTACGGGCGCGGTCAGCTCGAGGAGGCCGGTCTGCGGATCGACGGCGAGCCGGTCGCCCCGGGGCGCGTGCTGCCCATGACCTTCGTCTTCGACGACGGCAGCGAGGTGCCGGTCGACGTGTTCGTCAAGCGTGCCTGCGGCCAGTACACCGGCCTCGACGACGCCCCCTCCGCCGACCTCGAGATCGCCCCCAGCGCGGGCGCCGAGCCGGCCGACGAGGCCGTCGAGCAGGTGCCGTGCCCGGTCGACGAGCCCGAGCCGCACGGCGAGGAGGGTGAGGAGGAGTGAGCCACACCCTGATCCTTCTCCGCCACGGCGAGAGCGACTGGAACGCCAAGAACCTCTTCACCGGCTGGGTCGACGTCCCCCTCACCGAGAAGGGCCGCGGCGAGGCCGCCCGGGGCGGCGAGCTGCTCGTGGAGTCCGGCGTGCTGCCCGACGTCGTGCACACCTCGCTGCTGCGTCGCGCCATCAGCACCGCGCACCTGGCCCTCGACGCCGCCGACCGGCACTGGATCCCCGTGCGGCGCTCCTGGCGCCTCAACGAGCGCCACTACGGCGCCCTGCAGGGCAAGGACAAGAAGCAGACCCTCGAGGAGTACGGCGAGGAGCAGTTCATGCTCTGGCGGCGCTCCTTCGACACCCCGCCCCCGCCGCTCGACGACGACGCCGAGTTCTCGCAGGTGGGCCACCCCGCCTACGCCGACGTGCCCGACGCCGACCTGCCGCGCACCGAGTGCCTCAAGGACGTCATCGCCCGGCTGCTGCCCTACTGGGAGTCCGAGGTGGCCGCCGACCTGCGTGCCGGCCGCACCACCCTGGTGGCGGCGCACGGCAACAGCCTGCGCGCCATCGTCAAGCACCTCGACGACATCGGCGACGACGAGATCGCCGGCCTCAACATCCCCACCGGCATGCCGCTGGTCTACGAGCTCGACGACGACCTGCGTCCGATCGAGAAGGGTGGTCGCTACCTCGACCCCCAGGCCGCCGCCGAGGCCGCCGCCGCCGTGGCGAACCAGGGACGAGGCTGAGCTCGCGAAGCCTCGTCATCGGTGGTCGAGCAAGCGACCGCAGGTGAGCCCGCGAACCTGCGGGGAGCGCGTCGAGACCCGCTGACTCACGGATCGAGCACCAGTCGAGCGACCCGCGGGTGAGGAACGAACCCGCGGAGAGCGAGGCGCAGCCCGGACCAGGCCGGGCGCAGCCCGGCCCTGGGCCGGACCAGGCCGCCGACTCAGGCAGGCAGCGCGCTGCGGTCCCGGCTGGGGAACTCACCGGTGACGGCGAAGACCACCCGGCTGGCCACCGAGACGGCGTGGTCGGCGAGCCGCTCGTAGTAGCGGCCCAGCAGGGCGATGTCGACGGCGGCCTCGACACCGTGCTGCCAGGAGTCGGAGAGCAGCTCGGTGAAGCTGGCGCGGCGCAGCTGGTCCATCTCCTCGTCGTCGCGGCCCAGCGCGATGGCGGCCTCGACGTCGCGGTCCATGATGATCTGGACGACGCGCTGCACCATGTCGCGGGCCACGTCGGCCATCCGGCTGATGGTGGCGCGGGCGTCCTCGGGCACCGCGGTCTCGGGCACGCGCAGGCGGGCGATCTTGGCCACGTGTACAGCCAGGTCACCCATCCGCTCGAGCTCGGTGACCATCCGCAGGCCCGCCACGACCGTGCGCAGGTCGCCGGCCACGGGCTGCTGGAGGGAGAGGAGCGCGAAGGCGTCGTCCTCGACCTTCTCGCGCACGGCGTCGATCTCGGCGTCGGCGGAGATGACGGCCTCGGCCAGGGAGGCGTCACCGTCCATGAGGGAGACGGTGGCGCGCTCGATGGCCACCTCGACCATGCCGGCGATGCCGGCGAGGTCGGCGAACATCTCGGACAGCTGGTCGTCGAAGGCATCACGCATGCCGAGGACCGTAACCCCGGCCGGCTGCGCGACCGCAGGCGCGGGGTGAACGAGCGGTGAACGTTGCGAAGCCGCGCCTCGCCCGGTGAGTCCCGGGCGGACGGAGCCGTACCCTGGGGGGCGTGGACCCGACGGTGCAGGCGTTCGTCGCCGCGGCGATCGGTGCGATCGTCTGCGGCGGTGCCGTGCTCGCCTGGCACGTCAGCGAGCGCCAGCAGTACCGCCAGCCCGTCGTCGAGGAGCCCGTCGTCCCGCCCGGCGTGGCCGCGGTGCTCTCGGTGCTGCGCAGCAGCGCCGTCGTGGTCGACGACGCCGACGTGGTGCTCAAGGCCTCCGCCCCGGCCTACGCCATGGGGCTCGTGCGCGGCACCACCCTGCTCAACACCGAGCTGGCCGACCTGGTCACCCACGTGCGTCGCGACGGCCAGATCCGCGAGACGGAGCTGCTCATGCAGCGCACCGCGGCGCCTGCACGGCACGTGACGGCGCGGGTCGCGCCCCTGGGGTCGCGACTGATCCTGGTGCTGGTCGAGGACCGCACCAAGGAGCGCCGCGTCGAGGCGGTCCGCCGCGACTTCGTGGCCAACGTGAGCCACGAGCTCAAGACGCCCGTGGGGGCGATCCGGCTGCTCGCCGAGGCCGCCGACGAGGCCGCCGAGGACCCCGAGGCGGTGCGCCGGTTCGCCGGCCGGATGCTCACCGAGAGCGACCGGCTCTCGCGGCTGGTGCAGCAGGTCATCGAGCTCAGCCGCCTGCAGGGCGACGAGCCGTTGGAGAGCCCGCTGCCGGTCTCGCTGGACGACGCCATCGCGGTCGCCGTCGACACCTCCGCGATCGACGCCTCCGCGAAGGGGGTCACCGTCGTCACCGGCGGGGTCGGGGGGCTGAAGGTGCTCGGCAACGAGGAGCAGGTCACCGCGGCCGTCGCCAACCTGGTCGCCAACGCCGTCAGCTACTCCGAACGCGACTCCACCGTGCTGGTCACCACCAAGGCCGTCGAGGGGGCCACCGACGGCAACGTCGAGATCTCGGTGGTCGACCAGGGCATCGGCATCCCCACCGACGAGATGGACCGGATCTTCGAGCGCTTCTACCGCGTCGACCCGGCCCGCCACCGCTCCACGGGCGGCACCGGCCTGGGACTGTCCATCGTCAAGCACGTCGCCGCCACCCACGGCGGCGACGTGCGGGTGTGGTCGGTGGAGGGGCAGGGGTCGACGTTCACGTTGACGCTGCCCCAGCACTCCCCCGACCACCCCGCCCTCAGCACCACCACACAGGAGGAACGCCCGTGACACGGGTACTCGTCGTCGAGGACGAAGAGAGCTACAGCGACGCTCTGGCCTACATGCTGCGCAAGGAGGGGTTCGAGGTCGCGATCGCGGCGGACGGCAACACCGCGCTCACCGAGTTCGACCGCAACGGCGCCGACATCGTGCTGCTCGACCTCATGCTGCCGGGGATCCCCGGCACCGAGGTGTGCCGCACGATCCGGCAGACCAGCAACGTGCCGGTGATCATGGTCAGCGCGAAGGACGACGAGGTCGACAAGGTGGTGGGCCTCGAGCTCGGCGCCGACGACTACGTCACCAAGCCGTACTCGCCGCGCGAGCTGGTGGCCCGCATCCGCGCCGTCCTGCGTCGCGGTCAGGACCCCGACCTCTCCCCCGACACCCTCGAGGCGGGGCCGGTGCGCATGGACGTCGAGCGCCACGTGGTGACCGTCGACGGCAGCGAGCAGCGGCTCCCGCTCAAGGAGTTCGAGCTGCTCGAGATGTTCCTGCGCAACCCCGGCCGGGTGCTGACCCGCGGGCAGCTCATCGACCGCGTGTGGGGCTCGGACTACGTGGGCGACACCAAGACCCTCGACGTGCACGTCAAGCGGTTGCGCGCCAAGCTCGAGCCGGAGCCGAGCGAGCCGCGCTACCTGGTCACGGTGCGGGGGCTGGGCTACAAGCTCGACCTCTGAGGGATGCCCGGGGCTCAGCCGGTCGACTCGCGGAAGTCCAGCAGCCACCGGCCCTGGCGCCGCACCAGCGGGTAGTCGCGACGACCGCTGCCTGCGCCGCCGTCGGCAGACCGGTCGCTGAACCGGACGGTCACGCTGCCCGCACGCCGTCCGAGCTCGACGCCGAGCACGCGCAGGCGCAGGTCGAGCCCGGGGCGCGTGCCCAGGTCGGCGCCGCACCGGCGCAGCGGCCCGCGCCCCGGCAGCACGGTGGCGCGGACGGCGGCCCGGCACGCCCGTGACTCACCCGCCTGCACCCGTGCCCACGCCTGGAGCCCCTCCAGGGCCGTGCGACGCGCCTGGGCGCGCTCGGCGGCCAGGTCGCGGCTGGGGCGGGGCGGCGGAGCGCTGGGGGTCGGCGGTGACGTGGTCGGCGTCGGTGTGGGCGTGGGCGTGGGTGTCGGGGTGGGCGTCGGTGTCGGTGTCGTGGACGGGCCGGTCGTCGATGCGCTGCTCGAGGGCTCGGGCGTGGCGCCGGGGTCGTCGTCACCCCCCAGGAGGTCGGGCCCCCACACCAGCCCGGCCACGACGACGCCGACCACCAGCAGGACGGCGAGCAGCGCGAGCACCGGCGTGCGTCGGGAGCGCCGTGGTGGCGGTGGGGCGCTGGGCCAGAACGACGGGGGCGGACCGGGTGGCGGCGGACCGGGCGGCCCCGGCGGCGGCCGGCGGGGGCGCATCGCTGTGTCGCCGACCGGGTCGCGCTGCGGGAACGCGCACACCGGGCAGGGCAGGGCGGGGTCGGTGCGCTCGGCACCGCACCGCGGGCACCTGCTCACCGTCATCGACTCCCCCTCGCCGACCCCATGCCGACCACGGGCCACGCACCCGCTGCCACCACCGTAGTCGGCGCAGCCCCCACCGACCCGGCACGGAGCGCGCCGGGTCGGTGCTCGACCCGGCGCACCCGGAGCCAGGACGGGGGCAGATGGCAGGCGAAGCGGGTGCGGTGTCCGAAACCCGCGTGTCAGACGGGGGCGCGGGTTCCTAGGCTGCGGGGGTGAGCAGCTCGCGCGGGGCAGGTCCCGCTCCCTCCCCCGGCTCGGCCGCCGGCACCTCCACGCCGGGCACCGCCGACCAGGCGCGGCCGACGCCGCCCACGTGGCTCCCGGTGGCCGCGGTCGGCGTCACGCTGGTGCTGTGGGCCTCGGCGTTCGTGGCGATCCGGCACCTGGGCGAGGACTTCTCGGCCGGGGCGCTCTCGCTGGGCCGGCTGCTGGTGGGCGCGCTGTGCCTGGCGGTGGTGGCACTGGGGCGCGGCGTGCCGCGGTTGCGCGCGGCGCAGTGGCGCTCGGTGCTGGTGATCGGGGTGCTGTGGTTCGGCGTCTACAACGTGGCGCTCAACGAGGGCGAGCAGCGGGTCGACGCCGGCACGGCCGCGATGCTCATCCAGGTGTCTCCGGTGCTGATCGCGCTGCTGGCGGCCCTGGTGCTCGGGGAGCGGTTCACAGCGTGGCTGGGGCTCGGTCTGGCGCTGGCCTTCGCCGGCGTCGGGCTGATCGCCCTGGCCTCCGAGGGGGCCGGCGGCCGCGACGTGCTGGGGGTGCTGCTGTGCCTGCTCGCGGCGGTGGTCTACGCCGTCAGCGTGATCGTCCAGAAGCCCCTGATGGCGAGCCTGGCCGCGGTGCACGTCACGTGGCTCGCGTGCACGGTGGGTGCGGTGGTATGCCTGCCCTTCGCGGGGCAGCTGCTCACGCAGGCCCAGGCGGCGCCCGGCTCCTCGATCGCCTGGCTGGTCTACCTCGGCGTCTTCCCGACGGCGGTCGCCTTCACCACCTACGCCTATGCGCTCACCCACATGGACGCCTCGCGCCTGGGGGTCACCACCTACCTGGTCCCGCCGATCACGATCGTGCTGGGTCTGCTGTTCCTGGGCGAGGCGCCGCCGCCGGTGGCCTACCTCGGCGGCCTGCTGTGCCTGGTCGGCGTCGCGGTGGCGCGCCGCAAGCCCCGCACGCTGGCCACCGAGCCGCCCGCGCCGCGCTGAGCCTGTCAGGACGGGGCGGGGGTCAGTCCCCGGTGCCGCTCTCGAGCCAGCCGCGGAACGCCTCCAGGTTGTAGGTCGGCTCGCCCCGGGAGGTCCGCCACTCCCACTCCTTGCGGATCGCGGTCGCGAAGCCCAGCTCGAGCAGCGTGTTGAAGGACTCGTCGGCGTAGGTGAGCACCGAGCCCAGCAGCCGGTCCAGCTCGTCGGGGCTGACGGCGGCCAGGGGCAGCCGCGCGTCGAGGTAGATGTCGCCGGCGGCGTCGAGCGCGAACGCGACGCCGTAGAGGCGCAGGTTGCGCTCGAGCAGCCAGCGGTAGACCCGCTCGTGGTTCTCGTCGGGCCGCCGGCACACGAAGGCGTGCACGCCCAACGCGTGCCGCCCGACGTCGAGGCGCACCGCGGTCTGCAGCTTGCGCTCGCCGGGCAGCGAGAAGGAGAAGACGCCGGGGCTGAGCTCGGCGGCGTCGAGCTCGTTGTCGGTCAGGTAGGCACGGACGACGGCGGCCACCACCGGGTCGGCGGCCTCCACGGGTCCGTTCGGCGTGAGCCCGGGGGTCGGGTCGGGGGTCATGCGGGCTCCCTCATCATGGTGCGGGCACGGTCGTAGGCCTCCAGGCACCGGTCGGCGGTGGCCTCCCAGGAGAACTGCCCGGCCTGCACCGGCGCACCGGCCCGCAGCGCCGCGCGCAGCGGCTCGTCGTCGACGATCCGCAGCAGCGCCTGGGCCCAGGGCTCGGGGTCGTGCCCCTCCACCAGCAGGCCGCTGTGCTCGTGGCGCACGACGGTGGTGAGGCCGCCGACGGCGGCCGCCACCACGGGAGTGCCGCACGCCTGGGCCTCGGCGGCCACCAGGCCGAAGGACTCGTTGTAGGAGGGCACGGCGACGGCGTCGGCCGCCGCGTACCAGCGGGCCAGCTGCTGCTGCCCCACCGGCGGGACGAAGCGCACGACGTCGTCGATGCCCAGCTGCGCGGCCAGGGCCGTGAGCGCGGTGGGACGCTCCAGCCCGGTGCCCGACGGGCCGCCCACCACCGGGACCACCAGCGACGAGCGCAGCTCGGGGCGCCGGGCCAGCAGCACCGCGACGGCGCGCAGCAGCACGTCGGGGCCCTTCAGCGGCTGGATGCGCCCGGCGAAGAGCAGGACGCTGGAGCCCGGCGGCAGGTCGAGCTCGGCGCGGGCAGCGGCCCGCGCGTGCTCCTCGAGCGGGGTGAACACCTCGAGGTCGACACCGGGGTAGACCACCTCGACGCGACCGGGCTCGGCGTCGTAGAGGTTGATCAGCTGCTTGGCCTCCAGGTCGGTGTTGGCGATCAGCAGGTCGGCCGCCTCGACCACCTGCTGCTCGCCGATCAGCCGCGCCTGGGGCTCGGCCAGGTCGCCCTGCGCCAGCGCCGCGTTCTTGACCTTGGCCATGGTGTGCATGGAGTGCACCAGCGGCACCCGCCACCGGTCGCGCGCCAGTGCCCCCACCTGCCCCGAGAGCCAGTAGTGGGAGTGCAGCGCGTCGTAGTGGCCTACCGGGTGGGCGGCCTCGGCGCGCAGCAGCTCACGGGCGAAGACGCACAGCTGGGCTGGCAGCTCGTGCTTGGTCAGCCCCTCGAAGGGCCCGGCGTGCACGTGGTGCACCGCGACGCCGGGGAAGGCCTCCACGACCAGCCCGTGCGAGGAGGAGGTGGCCCGCGTGAAGATGTCGACCTCGATGTCGCGGGCCGCGAGCCGCCGCGCCAGCTCGACGACGTAGACGTTCATGCCGCCGGCGTCGCCGGTGCCCGGCTGGTCGAGCGGGGAGGTGTGCAGGCTGACCATCGCCAGCCGCCGGATCGGCCCCACTGCTCCACCTCCACTCGTGCACCTCGCCGCGGCGCGGCCCGGGCAGCACCCACCCGGCACCCTTGACAGGTACCCAGGGCGGCAACCGGCCGCTCCCCCCGATCATTCCTGGCCGGTCCACAGCCCGCGGGCGCGGGGCAGCGCGGGCCGGGGTCGCCGGCACGCATCCGCGGGGTGGGCACAATGGCGCCCATGAGCGAGAACACCACCAGCACATCGGCCCGCACCGCCGTCGTCACGGGCGCCAGCAGCGGCATCGGCGAGGCGACCGCCCGCCGGCTGGCCGCCGAGGGCTACCACGTGCTGTGCGCGGCACGCCGGGTCGAGCGGATCGAGGCGCTCGCGGCCGAGATCGGCGGCACCGCCATGGCCTGCGACGTGACCGACGAGGCCGCCGTCGCGGCGCTGGCCGACGCCGTCGGGCCGCGGCTGGACCTGCTGGTCAACAACGCCGGCGGCGCCTACGGCTCGACGCCGGTGGCGCAGGCCAGCTCCGAGGAGTGGCGGGCGATGTACGAGGTGAACGTGATCGGCCTGATGCAGGTCACCCGCGCCCTGCTGCCGGCGCTGGTCGCCTCCGGCGCGGGCGCGATCATCAACGTCGGCTCCACCGCGGGTCGGATCGCCTACGAGGGCGGCGCCGGCTACACCGCGGCCAAGCACGGCACCCAGGTGGTGACCGAGACCCTGCGCCTGGAGCTCTTCGACCAGCCCGTGCGGGTCATGGAGATCGCCCCCGGCATGGTGCGCACCGAGGAGTTCTCGCTGGTGCGCTTCGACGGCGACCAGGAGAAGGCCGACGCGGTCTACCGGGGCGTCCCCGACCCGCTGGTGGCCGACGACATCGCCGACGCGATCGCCTGGATGGCGACCCGCCCCGCCCACGTCAACATCGACGAGATCGTCATCCGCCCCAAGGCCCAGGCCGCGCAGCACAAGGTCTACCGCCTGCCCGAGTAAGGCGCGTGCCAGACTTCCCCCCGTGCAGACCATCGGACTCATCGGCGGGATGAGCTGGGAGAGCAGCGCCGCCTACTACCAGGCCCTCAACCAGGGCGTCGAGAAGCGTGTCGGCGGGCTCTCCTCGGCACGCACCGTGATGGCCTCGGTCGACTTCGCCGAGGTCACGGCGCTGCAGGAGGCCGAGCGCTGGGACGACGTCGCCGCGGTGCTCTGCGAGGCCGCGCGCGGCGTCGAGCGGGCCGGTGCCGACTTCCTGGTGCTGTGCACCACCACGTTCCACCGGGTCGCCGAGCAGGTGGCCGAGGCCGTCGAGGTGCCGGTGCTGCACCTGGCCGACGTCGTCGCCCAGGCCTGCCGCGCCCAGGGCGTGGAGAAGGTGGCTCTGCTGGGCACCACGTTCGCGATGTCGCGCAGCTTCTTCACCGACCGGATCGCCAGCCACGGGCTGGAGGTGCTGGTGCCCGAGGAGCGCCACCACGCCGAGGTGAACCGGATCATCTACGAGGAGCTCGTGCACGGTCAGGTGCTCGACTCCTCGCGGCGCACCGTGGTGGGGCTGATCGAGGAGCTGTGGGACGCCGGCGCCGGTGGGGTGATCCTGGGCTGCACCGAGCTGGAGCTGCTGGTGCACCAGGCCGACTCCGAGCTGCCGGTCTTCCCGTGCACCACGCTGCACGTGGAGGCCGCCCTCGACCGTGCGCTCGGCTCGGCCTGACCCTGGCACTGGCACTGGCACTGGTCCTCAGGCACCACCCTCCCCCAGCAGCAGCTGGGCGATCCGGCGCAGCTCGGGGTTGAGCGCCGCTTCCGGCAGCTGCTGCACCTGCCCCTCCAGCTCGAACTCGTAGCTGAACCCGTCGGCCACCGGGCGCGGCGCCGGTGGGCTCTGCCACGCCTGGGTGCGGCAGGCGCGCTCCACCAGCGCCGGCAGCTCGGGCAGCTGGGCGAGCGCCTGCTCGTCGTCGAGCCGCACCTGGGCCTCGACGGCGCGGCCCACGATGCCGCCGCTGCGCCGCACGCGCACCTCCCCCGTGGCCGCGGCGGGCGCGACCGGCGCCCCGGGGGTGTCGCTCTGCGCCGTCGACTCCTCGACGACGACGCCCACCTGCTGCCAGGCCTCGCGCACCGCGGCGGCGTCGGGGCCGGCCGCGGCCACCGTGGCCCGGGCGAACGTGGCGAAGTCGGCGTCGGGCGGGACCGCACCGCCGGTGAGCGCCGCGAACCAGATCCGGCCGGCACCGGCCCAGCTGGTGCCGCCGAGCGCCGTGGCCGCCAGGTGGAAGGCCCGGTTGGGGATGCCGGAGTTGAGGTGCACGCCGCCGTTGTCGTCGGTGGTCTCGACGTAGTCGTCCAGGTGCGCCGGCTGGGGGTCCCGCCCCAGGCGGGGGTCGTCGTAGGCGGTGCCGGGGGCGGCCAGGTCGCGCAGGCCGCGAGCCTGCACCCCGGCGGAGAACAGCTCGGCGCCCACCAGCCAGTCGGCCTCGGCGGCCTGCTGCCCCAGCACCCGCTGCTTGACGCAGGAGCCCATGACGTCGCAGAACGACTCGTTGAGGGCCCCCGACTGACCCTGGTAGAGCAGTCCCGCCGTGCGCTCCACGACGGCGTGCCCGAGCTCGTGGGCCAGCACGTCGACGCTGCGGGTGAAGCGCTCGAAGACCATGCCGTCGCCGTCGCCGAAGACCAGCTGGACGCCGTCCCAGAAGGCGTTGGCGTACTGCTGGCCGTAGTGGACGCTGGCGCTGACCGTGCGGCCCGCGCCGTCGTAGGAGTCGCGCCCCCACTCCTCGAGCAGCAGTGCCAGCGCGGCGGTGATGCCGGTGGCCGCCTCCTCCACGGCCGTGTCGCCCACCGGCGGCTCGCCGGCCGCGCGCACCGGCCGCCCGGGCAGCGTGGTGCCGCCCTCGGCGTCGTGCACCAGCCAGTCCGGGCCGGGCGACGCGGCCGGCCCGGGGGCGGTCACCGCACGCGCCGCCCGGCGGCTGCGGAGCTGCTCGTCGACCACGAGGGTGCGCTCGGCCGGCCCGGCCTCACCCCCGGACCGACCGGTGGCCTCGGCGAGGTGGCGCAGCAGGTACGGCGGGACGACGCCGCAGGCGGGAGGGACGGGGCGGGCGGGGGGCGGGGTCCGAGACATGACCACAGTGCACCCCACGCCACCGACAACCCTCAAGGGTCGGGCAGGAGGGTGGGATCAGCTGGCGGGCACCACGTGACCGCACACCGCCTGCACGTACATGGTGTCGTTGCCGCCCGAGGTGTTGGTCGAGTAGGCGGTGATGCTCTGCCCGTCGTTGGCGATGACCACCTGCGGGGCCACCCGGCTCACCGACCAGTAGGCCGCGGTCCCGAGCACCTTGGTCCCCTCCGGGCAGGTGGCGGTGCGGTTGGCGTTGGTGTTGTTGGTCAGCGGGCCGGTGGTCGAGCTGACGACGCGCCAGGCGCTCACCGCCTGCAGCTCCTCCTGCGCCGACGGGCGCAGGTCACTGGCCAGCAGGGTGCCGGACCTGAGGTCCTGGGTGGTCAGCGAGAGGTTCTTGACGTCGGCGCCGGTCACGGTGCCGTTCTTGATCTGAGCGCCGGTGATCATGCCGCCGGCGACGGCGCCACCCGTGCCGGCGAGCAGGGCGATGCCGGCCATCAGGGCGACGGCGGGGGTCGTGCGGCGCAGGAACGAGGGCAGGAGCGAGGTCATGGTGCTTCCCTTCGGACGGGTGCCGCTGCGGCACCGTGATCGGTGGCGCCACCCTGCGCGCCGCCCCTTCGGGAAACCTTCGGGTCAGCCCGTGACCGCCTGCAGCGGCGCCGCCGGGACCCCGATCTCCCCCATCCGCGCCGCGTAGGCGCGGTGGTGGCGCCGCGCCTCGCCGTACCGCCCGCCCCGGTGCAGGGCGCGCAGCAGCCCGTGGTGGGTGGGCTCGTCGTAGGGGTCGTCGGCGAGGGCGCTCACCAGCCAGCCGACCGCGCGCTGGGGCTGGTCGCCACGCAGCAGCGTCTGGGCGAGGGTGCGACGCACCTCCTGGACCAGTGCCAGGAGCTCCTCGCGCCGCTCCTCGGCCCAGTCGCTGTAGGGGTCGTCCTCGAGGTAGTGGCCGGTGTAGAGCGCTGCCGCGCGCTCCAGGGCCTCGACGGCGCCCGGCTCGGCACCGCGGGCCGCCCCCAGCGCCTCGCGGGCGGCGCTGACGAACAGGTCGACGTCGACCTCCACGGTCGGCCGAGCCAGCGCCACCGTGGCCCGGTCGGCCAGCAGGTAGTGGTCGGCGCCGTGCCGCTTCTCGGGGTCGAGGACGGCGCGCACCGTGGAGAGCACGACCGAGAGCCGGCCGCCGGTGCCGGGGGTCCCGGGCCAGAGGTGCTCGCTCAGCGCCTCGCGGGTGATCGGCCGCCCGCTGCGGCCGGCGAGCAGCTTCAGCGCGTCGCGCGACTTGCGGGACTGCCACGCCGAGCCCGGCACCGGCACGCCGTCGCGCAGCACCGAGAACGCGCCCAGCGCCCGCAGGACGACGCTCGCACCGGCGTGCTCGCCGAGGGCCTGCAGCGGCCCCGCGATGCGGTGGGCGTCGTCGCGGACCCCGAGGCTGCGCAGGGTGCCGCGGGCGGCCTGCTCCGCGACGGCGTCCCCGCGGGCGCGGGCCGCCAGCACCCGGTTCGTGGCGCGGCCGATGGCGTGCCCGGTCGCGGCCCAGAGGGTGCCCGCCTCCTCCAGCAGGTCCCGGGCAGCGGGCGTCCCGGGCTCGGCCAGCGCCCGCAGCTCCAGCGCCTCGGCCAGCCCGCGGGAGTCGCGACGACGTCCCGCCTCGCGAGCGGCGCGGCGACCGTGGTCCGCCGAGGCGGCGGCGTCGCCGTCGTGCAGGGCCAGCCAGCCCGCCGCCAGGAGGGGCTCCACGGTGCCCATCGCGGCCGGCTCGGCGAGCGCCCGCGCGGCGGCGGCCCGCGCCTCCTCGGGGTCCTCGACGATGCCGGCGCGTGCCAGCCCGGCCAGTGCCGCGCCGAGGACCTGCGCGTCACCGGTGCGCTCGGCCAGGGTCACGGCCTCGCGATAGCTGACGGCGGCCTGCGTGGCGTTGCCGCGCACACGGTTCACGTCGCCGACGCCGAGCGCCGCGTAGGCCAGCAGCGGCGACCCCTGCTCGCGAGCCAGCCGGCCGGCGTGGGTCAGCTCGGCGAGCGCCTCGTCGACGCGACCGAGGCCCAGCAGCGCCTCGGCGCGGTTGATCAGGGTGAGCGCCCGGATGGGGGTCGAGATCTCGGCCTCGGCCACCGCGACGGCGTCGTCGAGGTGCACCAGCGCCGCGGCGTAGCGGCCCTCCTCGGTCTCCAGCGAGCCCAGGTTGTTGAGCACGCGCACCTGGGTGAGCAGGTCACCCGCTCGTCGCGCGGCGGCGAGCGCCTTCTCGTAGGCGTGCAGGTTGGTGTTGCGGTCGCCCTCCAACGCGCACACCAGGGCCTGGGCCACCCAGGCCGAGGCCAGGGCCGAGTCGTCCGCGCTCGTCGTCGCCTCCGCCAGGGCCCGGTCGGCGAGGGCCCGGCTGCCGACGGCGTCGCCGCGGGCCCAACGGGTGGAGGCGTGCGAGGCCAGCAGCTGGGCGACGTCGGCCCGGGAAGGTGGCGGGGACGGTGGCGGGTACCCGTCGAGGACGGCCCGCTCGTAGGTGGCGAGCGCCTCGTCGAAGTGCCCGCCCTGGTGCAGCGCGAACCCCAGGCGCCAGGCCACCGCGACCGGGAGCGGGCCGCCGTCCGGGGCCACCACCTCGGCAGCCGCACGGAGCGCGGAGAGGTCGCCGCGGCGCAGCAGCAGGGAGGAGTCGGCCACCAGGGCGGCCGCCACCTCGGCGGCGTCACCGCCCTCCAGCGCGCGGCTCAACGCGTCACTCATGCCGACCTCGGGAGGCTCCCCGCCGTCCGGCCCCGTGCCGAGCGGCGGCGAGGGCAGCGTAGTCCCGCCCGGGCGTCCACGCCGGACGACGTCCGTGCCCGGGCGCCGCCGATGGGGGCCGCGAGCCCCGGCGGCACTAGAATCGACGCGCCCTCGGGGCCCCGCTCGGCCGGCCCCGCTCCTCCATCGGAAGCGACGTCGTCCCGCCATGCCTGGAACCAAGACCGCCCACCTGCGCAACGTCGCGATCGTCGCGCACGTCGACCACGGCAAGACCACGCTGGTCGACGCGATGCTCCGGCAGGCCGGCGCCTTCACCGAGCACCAGGCCGAGAGCGTCGCCGACCGGGTCATGGACTCCGGTGACCTCGAGCGCGAGAAGGGCATCACGATCCTCGCCAAGAACACCGCGATCCACTACACGGGTCCCTCGGCCAAGGCCGCCGGCTACGACGACGGCATGACCATCAACATCATCGACACCCCCGGCCACGCCGACTTCGGTGGCGAGGTGGAGCGCGGGCTCTCGATGGTCGACGGCATCGTGCTGCTGGTGGACGCCTCGGAGGGTCCGCTGCCGCAGACCCGCTTCGTGCTGCGCAAGGCGCTCAACGCCGACATGCCGGTGGTGCTGGTCGTGAACAAGGTCGACCGCAGCGACGCCCGGATCGCGGAGGTCGTCGACGAGACCTACGAGCTGTTCATGGACCTGCTCGACGACTCCCACAGCCAGGACGCGCTCGACTTCCCCGTCGTCTACGCCTCCGGCAAGGCCGGCATCGCCTCGACGACGCAGCCCGAGGACGGCACGCTCCCCGACGGCACCGACCTCGAGCCGCTCTTCGAGACCATCCTCGAGACCATCCCCGCGCCCGTCTACACCGAGGGTGCGCCGCTGCAGGCGCACGTCACCAACCTCGACGCCTCCCCCTTCCTGGGCCGGCTGGCGCTGCTGCGTATCCACCAGGGCGAGCTGCGCAAGGGCCAGCAGGTGGCGTGGATGCGTCGCGACGGCTCGGTCAAGAACGTCAAGATCACCGAGCTGCTGATCACCGAGGGCCTCGAGCGCACCCCGGGCGAGCGCGCTGGTGCGGGCGACATCGTCGCCGTCGCGGGCATCCCCGAGATCACCATCGGCGAGACCCTGGCCGACCCGGAGAACCCGGTGGCCCTGCCGCTGATCCACGTCGACGAGCCCGCCATCTCGATGACGATCGGCACCAACACCTCGCCGCTCGTGGGCCGGGTCAAGGGCTCCAAGGTCACCGCCCGCATGGTCAAGGACCGCCTGGACTCCGAGCTGATCGGCAACGTCTCGCTGCGGGTGCTGCCCACCGACCGCCCCGACGCCTGGGAGGTCCAGGGCCGCGGCGAGCTCGCGCTCGCCATCCTGGTGGAGCAGATGCGCCGCGAGGGCTACGAGCTGACCGTGGGCAAGCCCCAGGTGGTCACCCGCGAGGTCGACGGCAAGGTGCACGAGCCCTTCGAGCGCCTCACCATCGACGCTCCCGAGGAGCACCTCGGCACCATCACCGAGCTGCTCGCCCAGCGCAAGGGCCGCATGGAGCAGATGACCAACCACGGCACCGGCTGGGTGCGCATGGAGTTCATCGTCCCGGCTCGCGGCCTGATCGGCTTCCGCACCGAATTCCTGACCGAGACCCGCGGCACCGGCATCGCGCACCACATCTCCGAGGGCTACGAGCGCTGGGCCGGCGAGATCCGCTCGCGCAACAACGGCTCGCTGGTGGCCGACCGCAAGGGTGCCGCCACCGCCTACGCGATGACCTCGCTGCAGGAGCGCGGCGTCATGTTCGTCGAGCCCACCACCGAGGTGTACGAGGGCATGATCGTCGGCGAGAACTCCCGCTCCGAGGACATGGACGTCAACATCACCCGGGAGAAGCAGCAGACCAACATCCGCTCCGCCACCGCGGACGCGTTCGAGAAGCTGATCCCCCCGCGCAGGCTGAGCCTCGAGCAGTGCCTGGAGTTCTGCCGCGAGGACGAGTGCGTCGAGGTGACCCCCGAGGCCGTCCGCATCCGCAAGGTGGTGCTCGACCAGAACGACCGCGCCAAGACCGCCTCGCGGGCACGGAAGGCCGCTCGCGGCTGACCCGGCTGCGTGCGGCTGCGCCGGTCCGGACAGGGCTTGAGGCTCTATGCCTACAATCTAGATGTACTTTCTCATCTAGATCAGGAGTCGTCATGAGCACGCGTCCCAAGCAGACCGTCGTCCCCTTCGTCGTGGAGGGCACCGGCACCGGCGTGGCCCAGCAGCTGCAGGTGCCGGACTCCCCGCACCGCTTCGAGACCGACGCCTACCCCGCCTTCGGCGGCCAGGACGCCGCACCGAGCCCGCTGTTCTACGCCCTGGGCTCGCTGACCTCGTGCAACCAGGTCACCGCGCAACTGGTGGCCAAGGACCTCGGCATCACGCTGGGCCGCCTGGACTTCCGGGTGCAGGGCGACCTCGACACCGCGGTCCTGGTCGGGGGCGAGGAGGGCAACGCCAACTTCGACCGGGTCGAGGTCACGGCGCGGATCGAGACCGACGCCACGCCCGAGCAGTTCGCCCGGCTCGAGGCCGAGACCGACCGTCGCTGCCCCGTCTCGCAGCTCTTCCGCCGCAGCGGCCTGGAGTTCGTCACCTCGTGGACCCAGGTGCCCGCCGGCAGCGAGGTCGAGGCCCTGAGCGCCTGAGCGCCTGAGCGCCTCCCGCCGACCCGGCTGCGGCACGGACGGATCGACGCTCGACCTGTGCGCACTCAGGCCGGGTCGGCGCTCGACCTGTGCACACTCGGGCCGGGTCGACGCCCCACCCGTGCGCACTCGCGCCGGGTCGGCGCTCGACCTGTGCGCACTCGGGCCGGGTCGACGCTCGACCTGTGCGCACTCGGGCCGGGTCGGCGCTCGACCCGTGCGCACTCGGGCCGGGTCGAGGGGCCGGTCCGCCGACGCGCTGGGCGGGTGATCGGCGGCGTCGGGGAGGATGAGAGTCGTGGACGACGACCAGCTGGCCGACCGGCTCGCCCTCAGGCTCGAGCGGCTCGGCCTCGTCGAGCAGCTCGCGCCGGCCGGCCTGCCCACCTTCACCCGTGACGACGACGGCCACGCCCAGTGGCGCGAGCCCGGCACCGGCGCGCCGCTGCCGCGCCCCGCGCTGGAGCGGCTGGCCCAGCTGCTCACCTCCGAGGGCCAGGACCCCGAGCACGCGGTCCCCGTGGGACTCGTGCAGCTGCGCCGCGAGGCGCGGGTGCGCGCCGAGCTGCTCGCGGGCGGCTGGCTGGACTACGCCGGGCTCGGCGAGCGCCGCGGCACCTCGGCGGACGCCGCGCGCTTCGCCGTCCACAAGGCGGCCGAGCGGGGCGCCGTCCTGCTGGTGCCGCACGACGGCGGGGTGCTCGTGCCCACCTTCCAGCTCGACGACGCCGGCGAGGTGCGCGAGGAGCTGCTGCCCGTGCTCGAGCCGCTGCTGACGGCGGGCCTGGACCCGTGGCGCACCTGGATCTGGCTCACCCAGCCGGCGGCGCTCACCGGCGGCCGGGTGCCGCACGAGGCGGCGCGCGACCCCGAGGAGCTGCCGCTCGTGCGGGCCGCCGCCACCCGGCTGGCCGAGCGGGCGCGCGCCTCGCGCTGACCGCTGCGAGATAGTCCGCAGCAAGCTGGTCGTCGGCGCCGTCGATCCACGACCACTTTGCTACGCACTATCGGAGATGGCGAGGGCCACCACGTGCTCGGCGATGGCCAGGGCGGAGGTGGCACCCGGGGAGGGTGCGTTGCGCACCGCCACCACCTGACCGCGGTCGCCGAGCCGGTCGATGCGGAAGTCGTCGACCAGCCCGCCGTCGTCGTCGAGCGCCTGGGCACGGACGCCGGCAGGCCCGGGGGCGACGTCGGCGACCCGCAGCTCGGGCACGTAGCGACGCGCGGCCCGCACGTAGGCGCGCGTGCTGAGCGAGCCCACCACCTCGCGCACGCCGGTGCGCCAGTGCTGCCGTGCGAAGCGGCGGAACCCGGGGTAGCGGGCCACCTCGGCGAGGTCGCGTGGGCTGAGCGAGCCCCAGTCGTAGCCCTCGCGCGCCAGCGCCAGCACGGCGTTCGGGCCCACGAGCACCTCGCCGTCGACGCGTGGGGTCAGGTGCACGCCCAGGAAGGGGTAGCGCGGGTCGGGGACGGGGTAGACCAGACCGCGCACGAGGTCGCGGCGCTCGGGGCGCAGCAGCAGGTACTCGCCGCGGAACGGCACGATGCGGGGCGACGACGAGCCGCCGGCCGTGGCGGCGAGGCGGTCGCCGTGCAGGCCGGCGCAGAGCACGACGCGGTCGGCCGGCACCTCGACGTCGTCGCCCGCGAGGGTGCGACCCAGCACCCGGTCGGGACGCACCTGCGTGGCGGCCAGTCCGCGCCGCACCACTCCCCCGGCCGCCTCCACCTGCTGGGCCAGCAACCGGGTGACCGCCGCGTAGTCGCAGATGGCGGTGGTGGGCGAGTGCAGCCCGGCGACGCCGCGCACGTGCGGCTCTAGCTCGCGCAGCTCGGCGGCGTCGACGAGCCGGACGCCGGGCACCCCGTTGGCCGCGGCGCGGTCGCGGATCCCGCTCAACCGCACGACCTCGGCGTCGTCGAGCGCCACCAGGACCTTGCCGATCTCGCGGTAGGGCAGGCCGTGCTCGGCGCACAGCGTGCGCAGCAGGCCGACGCCGCGGCGGCACAGCGTGGCCTTCAGCGAGCCGGGCTCGTAGTAGAGCCCAGCGTGGACGACGCCGGAGTTGCGGCCGGCCTGGTGCTGGGCGAGCGCGCGCTCCTTCTCCCACACCTCGACGCGCTCGTCGGGCCGCTGTTGCAGCAGTCGCCGCGCGACCGCCGCGCCCAGGATGCCGCCGCCCACGACCACAGTGGTGCCCATCGGCCCCAGGTTACTGCGACACTGCCGCGATGCTCCTCGACGTGCAGCTGGACGCCCGCCCCGACCGCTCCGCCGAGCGTGCCCGCGAGCTGGTGGAGGCCGGCGCGGACGGGTTGTTCACCTTCGAGGGACCGCACGACGTGTTCCTGCCGCTCGCCGCGGCCGCCGGGGTCGTGCAGGCCGACCTGATGACCAACGTGGCGATCGCGATGCCGCGCAGCCCGATGCACCTGGCGCACACCGCGTGGGACCTGCACCTGATGTCGGGGGGCCGCTTCCGGCTGGGGCTGGGGTCCCAGATCCGCCCGCACGTGGAGAAGCGGTACGGCGCCACGTGGAGCCCGCCGGCGGCGCGGATGCGCGAGATCGTGCTCGCCGTCGTCGCGATCCTCGACTCCTGGCAGCACGGCACCCGCCTGGACTTCCGCGGCGAGCACACCACCCACACGCTGATGCCGCCGACCTTCGTGCCCGGCCCGCACCCCTTCGGCCGTCCGCCGGTGCTGCTCGGGGCCCTGGGGCCGGTGATGACGCGCACCGCGGCCGAGGTGGCCGACGGCCTGCTGGTGATGCCGTTCAACTCCGAGCGCCACCTGCGCGAGCGCACCCTGCCCGCCGTCGAGGAGGGCCTGGCCCGCGGCGACCGCGACCGCGCCGGGTTCGCGGTGCTGCCGCAGGCCATCTGCGCGATGGGAGAGACCCCCGAGGAGCAGCGGGCCGCCGACGACGGCGTCCGGGCGCTGCTGGGCTTCTACGGCTCGACGCCGGCGTACCGGCCGGTGCTCGACGTCGAGGGCTGGGGCGACCTGCAGCCCGAGCTCAACGCGCTCTCGAAGCGTGGCGAGGTGGCGGCGATGATGGCGCTGGTCGACGACACCGCGCTCGCCACCCTGGCCGTGCGCGGCACGCCGGAGGAGTGCGCCACCGAGATCGCCCGGCGCTTCGCCCCGCTCGGGGCCGACCGGGTGTGCACCTACTTCCCCGGACACTCCCCCTCGGCGACGCAGCTCGGGCGGTTGGCCGCCGCGCTGCACGCTCGGTGAGAGCGTTTCCACGCTCGCACGCAACCGGTTGGCCGGCAGGCCTTGACGCTGCATCGTGACGCGTGTCACTCTCTTCGCACCTTGGTGGAAGCGCTCTCACACTTTCGAGGCGGGCGTCTCCACACCGGGACCCACCATCCCGGTCCGGCCTCGCAGCACACCGCAGGAGCCCATCGTGACGCTCAACCGCACCACCAGCAGCCCCACTCGCAGCACCACGCGCAGCGCCCGCCGCCGTCGTGGCCTCGCCCTCGCGGCGGTCACCGCCCTGGTCGCCTCCCTCACCGCCGCGTGCGGTGGTGGCGAGGACGACTCCGCCGACGGCGCCGTCGAGCTCTCGATCGCCACCTTCAACGAGTTCGGCTACGAGGAGCTCATCGAGGAGTGGAACGCCGAGAACCCCGACATCCAGGTCACCCAGCGCAAGGTCGCCAACTGGGACGAGGCCAAGGACAACCTCTACACCAAGCTGGCCGCCAACTCCGGCCTCTCCGACATCGAGGCCGTCGAGGGCGACGCGATGCGGGCGATCCTCGCCGAGTCCGGCGCCTTCGTCGACCTCGCCGACCCCGCGGTCGAGGGCCGCTGGTATGACTTCGTCGAGACCCAGGCCACCGACGACGAGGGCCAGCTGATCGGCTACGGCACCGACATCGGCCCCGAGGGGATCTGCTACCGCGCCGACCTCTTCGAGGAGGCCGGCCTGCCCAGCGACCGCGCGGAGGTCGCGGAGCTCATGGGCACCTGGGAGGACTACTACGCCACCGGCGAGCAGTTCGTCGCGGCGATGCCCGACACCGCCTGGTACGACTCCAGCGGCAGCATCGGCCAGGCCATGATCAACCAGATCGAGTACCCCTTCGAGAACGCCGACGGCGAGATCGACGTCGAGAACCCCGAGCTCGAGGCGGTCTGGGAGACCGTCACCTCCAACTCCGAGGCGGGCCTCTCCACGCGGCTGGCGCAGTGGAACGACGACTGGACGGCATCGTTCCAGAACGACGGCCACGCCACGATGCCGTGCCCCGGCTGGATGCTGGGCATCGTCGAGGGCAACGCCGCCGGCGTCGAGGGCTGGGACTTCGCCGACGTCTTCCCCGGCGGCGCCGGCAACTGGGGCGGCTCGTTCCTCGTCGTCCCGGCGCAGTCCGAGCACCCCGAGGAGGCCCAGCAGTTCGCGGAGTGGATCACCCGCCCCGAGCAGCAGCTGCGCGCCTACGAGGCCAAGGGCCCCTTCCCCAGCCAGCCCGAGGCGCTCGGCGACCCGATCCTGACCGAGGGCACCAACCCGTTCTTCAACGACGCCCCCACCGGCCAGATCCTTTCCAACCGCGCCGAGGCCCTCACCATGCAGCCGTTCAAGGGCGTGCACTACCCCGACGTCCTGGCCGCCTTCCAGGCCGCGCTCCTGCGGGTCGACGACGGCTCGAACACCCCGGAGGAGTCGTGGGAGACCTTCGTCAGCGACGCCTCCGCGCTCGGCTGACCGACCGCCCTGACCTCCCGGCCCCCGGAGACCACCCATGACCCACGACCTCGACCTGCCTCCCGCGGACGACGCCACCGCGTCGGCCGCGGGGGGAGGCCGGGCCGCCGAGCCCCCGCGCGGCACGGTCGCCACCGCGACGACGCTGCCCGGCGCCCCGGTCCCACCGCGCCTCACCTGGCGCCAGCGGGTCTCGGTGTGGGACGTGCGGTTCTCGCCGTACCTCTACGTCTCGCCGTTCTTCCTGCTGTTCGCCGTCGTCGGGCTCTTCCCGCTGGTCTACACGGCCTACGTGTCGCTCTTCGACTGGAACCTGATCGGCGGCCAGGGCGAGTTCGTCGGCCTGGAGAACTTCCGCACGGTCCTGGAGAACCCCTACTTCCTGAAGTCGCTGGTCAACACGATCAGCATCTTCCTGCTCTCCTCGGTGCCCCAGGTGGTCATCGCCGTCTGCCTGGCGGCGCTGCTCGACACCCAGCTGCGCGGCCGCACCCTGTGGCGGATGAGCGTGCTGCTGCCCTTCGTCGTCTCGCCGGCGGCCGTCGCCATCATCTTCGGCAGCCTCTTCGGGGACCGCTACGGCCTGCTCAACGAGGCCCTCGGCTGGGTCGGCGTCGGCCCGATCGGCTGGCACACCGACCGGTTCGCGAGCCACGTCGCCATCGCCTCGATGGTCAACTGGCGCTGGACCGGCTACAACGCGCTGATCTTCCTGGCCGCCATGCAGGCCGTCCCGCGCGACCTCTACGACGCCGCCGCGATCGACGGCGCCGGCCGGGTGCGGCAGTTCCGCAGCATCACCCTGCCGATGATCCGGCCCACGATGATCTTCGTGATCATCACCTCCACCATCGGAGGGCTGCAGATCTTCACCGAGGCGCGCCTGTTCGACAACACCGCCGCCGCCAACGGCGGCAGCGACCGGCAGTTCAGCACCCTGACGATGCTCATCTACGACTTCGGGTGGCGGCTGCGCGACCTCGGCCAGGCCTCCGCCACCGCCTGGCTCCTCTTCCTGCTGATCGTGAGCATCGCGATGGTCAACTTCGTCATCACCCGCCGGGTCAACGCGCTGGGAGGCGGCCGATGACGGCGATCGCGGACCCGCCCGTGCGCCCCCCGGGGCGGTCCAGGCGCACCCGCGCCGCCCGCGGGCTCGCCCAGAACCCGGGGTTCCTGGTCTACGGCCTGCTGATCGCCTTCGTGCTCGGGTCGGCGGCGCCGCTGTACTGGTCGTTCCTGATCGGCTCGCACACCTCCGACGTGGTGACGCAGCAGGTTCCGCCCCTGCTCCCGGGCGGGCACTTCCTCGAGAACGCGGCGCGGGTCTTCGACTCCGTGCCGTTCTGGAAGGCCATGGGCAACAGCGTGCTGGTCTCCACCGTCACCGCCACCTCGGTGGTCTTCTTCTCCACGCTCGCCGGGTTCGCCTTCGCCAAGCTGCGGTTCCGTGGGAGCACTGCTCTCCTGGTCTTCGTGGTCGCCACCATGGCGGTGCCCACGCAGCTCGGCGTCGTGCCCCTGTTCATCCTGATGGCCGAGCTGGGGTGGACCGGCAGCGTGTGGGCCGTCATCGTCCCCTGGGTCGTCACCGCGTTCGGCGTCTTCTTCATGCGCCAGTACCTGGTGGACGCGGTGCCCGACGAGCTCATCGAGGCCGCCCGCATGGACGGCTGCTCGATGATCCGGATCTTCTGGAACGTGGCGGTGCCCGCCGCCCGGCCCGCGGCCGCCATCCTCTGGCTCTTCACCTTCATGCAGGTGTGGACCGACTTCTTCTGGCCCCTGATCGTGCTGCCGGGCGACAACCCCACGCTGCAGATCGCGCTCAACCAGCTGCAGAGCGGCTACTACACCGACTACAGCCTCGTGCTGGCGGGCGCGACCCTCGCGACCGTGCCGCTCCTCGTCCTGTTCATCGTCACCGGCCGGCAGTTCGTCTCCGGCATCATGCAAGGAGCCGTCAAGGGATGACCACCCTCTCCTCCCCCCTCGCCACGCCCGCCCCGCCCACCGGCGAGGGGGTCACCTTCCCGCCGGGCTTCACCTGGGGCGCCGCCACCGCGGCCTTCCAGATCGAGGGCGCAGCAGCCGAGGACGGCCGCACCGCCTCGATCTGGGACACCTTCGCCCGCGCGCCCGGCGCCGTCCTGGGTGGCGACACCGGCGACGTCGCGTGCGACCACTACCACCGGATGCCGGCCGACGTCGCCCTGATGCGCGAGCTGAACCTGGCGTCGTACCGGTTCTCCACGTCGTGGGCGCGTGTGTGCCCCGACGGGGGATCCCTCAACCGGTCCGGCACCGACTTCTACGAGCGCCTGGTCGACGAGCTCCTCGCGGCCGGCATCCGGCCCTGGCTCACGCTCTACCACTGGGACCTGCCGCAGGCGCTGGAGGACCGCGGCGGGTGGCTCGAGCGCGACACCGCCGAGCGGTTCCGCGACTACGCCGTGGCGCTGCACGGGGTGCTGGGCGACCGGGTGCCGGTGTGGACGACGCTCAACGAGCCGTTCTGCTCGGCCTTCCTCGGCTACACCGGCGGGCAGCACGCCCCCGGCCGCCAGGAGGGGGTGGCCGGCATGGTCGCCGGGCACCACCTGCTGCTGGCGCACGGGCTCACGATCGAGGCGCTGCGCACCGCCGGCACCGAGGCCGACCTCGGCATCACCCTCAACATGACCGTCGCCGACCCGCACGACCCGGAGGAGCCGGCCGACCGTGACGCCGCCCGCCGGGTCGACGCCCAGTTCAACCGGTTCTTCCTCGACCCGGTGCTGCGCGGCAGCTACCCCGCGGACCTCCTGGCCGACACAGCCAGGCTGCCGTGGCGCGGCGGGGGGTGGCTCGACGTCGTCCGCGACGGCGACCTGGCGCTCGTCTCGCAGCCGCTGGACGTGCTCGGCGTCAACTTCTACCAGGGCGACGCCTACGCCGGCCGCGACGTGGCGGTCGAGCCCGACGGCGGCGTCGAGCACCCCGCGCGGCCCACGTCGTCGCCGTTCGTGGGCGGCGGGATCGTGGTGCCCGGCCGCGGCCTGCCGCGCACGAGCATCGGGTGGGAGGTCGAGCCCTCGGGCCTGACCCGCCTGCTCCTGCGGCTGCGCGAGGACTACGGCGCCGCCCTGCCCCCGCTGGTGATCACCGAGAACGGTGCGGCCTTCCACGACGTCGTCGACGCCGACGGCGAGGTGCGCGACCCGGCGCGGCTCGCCTACGTGCGCGACCACCTGCTGGCGCTGCACGCCGCGATGGAGCAGGGCGTCGACGTGCGCGGCTACTACGTGTGGTCCCTGCTCGACAACTACGAGTGGGCCTACGGCTACGCGCAGCGCTTCGGCGTCGTGCACGTGGACTACGACACCCAGGTGCGCACCCCCAAGGCGAGCGCGCGGTGGTACGCCGAGGTGGCGCGCACGGGCATCGTCCCGGCCGGGAGGGACTAGGTTGGCGCGCGTGGACCGGCTCAACGAGGCGATGGCGAACGGCGGCGCCTCGGCGACCCTCGACGACGTCGCCCGCGTGGCCGGCGTCTCCCGCGCCACGGCCTCCCGCGCCATCAACGGCGGCAACCGGGTCAGCCCGGCGGCGCAGTCCGCCGTCGACGACGCCGTGCGCCGGCTGGGCTACTCCCCCAACCCGGCGGCACGCAGCCTGGTGCGGCGCCGCACGGACTCGGTGGCCGTCGTCGTGCCCGAGCCGGACGAGCGCGTGTTCTCCGACCCCTTCTTCGCCCGCACCCTGCGCGGTGTCACCGAGGTGCTCTCCGCGCGCGACCTGCAGCTGGTGCTCCTCCTCGCCCGGCCCGGCCAGGAGGAGGCGCGGATGCTGCGCTACCTGCGCAACCGGCACGTCGACGGCGCGCTCGTCGTCTCCCACCACCGCAGCGACCTCGCCGGCCAGCTGGCCGACCTGGCGCTGCCGAGCGTCTTCGTCGGTCGCCCGTGGGGCTCGTCGGACCGGGTCTCGTACGTCGACACCGACAACGTGGCCGGCGGGCAGGACGCCACCCGGGTGCTGGTGGAGCGCGGGTGCCGGCGCATCGGCACCATCGCCGGCCCCGAGGACATGACCGCGGGGCTGGACCGCCTCGAGGGGTGGCGCCGGGCGCTGGCCGAGGCCGGTCTCGCCGCGGACGCCGTCGAGCACGGGGACTTCACCGAGGACTCCGGCGAGCGCGCCGCCGCGGCGCTGCTGGCGCGTCACCCCGACCTCGACGGCCTGGTGGTGGCCTCGGACCTGATGGCGGCCGGCGCGCTGCGACACCTCAAGGCGCAGGGTGTGGCGGTGCCCGACCAGCTGGCGATCGTCGGCTACGACGACCTCGGCGTCGCCGAGCGCACGGAGCCCGGCCTGACCACCGTGGCCCACCCGGTGCGCGAGATGGCGGCCCAGGCCACCCGGCTGCTGCTCGACCAGGTCGACGGCGGCACCGCCGGCACGCCGATGCGGGTGGTCTTCCCGCCCACCATCGTGCGCCGCGGCTCGGCCTGACCGTCGGTGGTGGAGCAGCGCGGTCCCGACCCTGTGAGCACCGGTGGTCGAGTAGCGCCGTCCCGAGCCTGCGAGGGACGGCGCGTACCGAGACCCCGCGACCCGACCACCGGTCCCCACCGCCACGCCACCGGCAAGGCACCGTTGGTGACCCACGCCACTCGTGGCTAGATTCGTGGCATGACGCAGCTGCCCCACCACGCCCGCAGCCAGTCCCTCGGCGACCTGCCCCGCCGCACCGCGCGACGGGTGCCGCGGAAGACGGCGATCATCGACGGCGACGCGAGCCTGACGTTCGCCGAGCTCGACGACCTGGTCGACCGCGCTGCCGGTGCGATCGCCGCGGCCGGGCTGAGCAAGGGCGAGAGGCTGGCGCTGCTGAGCCACAACTGCTGGCAGTTCGCGGTGCTCGACTTCGCGGCGGCGCGCGCCGGCGTCGTGCTGGTGCCGATCAACTTCCAGCTGGGTGCCGAGGAGATCGCGTTCATCCTGGAGCACAGCGGTGCGACGGCGTTCGTGGTCGAGGACGCGCTGGTGCCGGTGGCGAGCGCCGCGGTGGAGCAGGCGGAGGGGTCGGTGCCCGTGCGCGCCGTCATCCGGCTGGCGGGCGGCGAGGTGCCCGAGGGCTGGGTGGACCTGCAGACCTGGTTCGAGCACGAGGGCCCGGCGCCCGACGTCGTCGTCGAGGACGACGACCCGGTGCGGATGATGTTCACCTCCGGCACGGAGTCGCGCCCCAAGGGAGCACTGCTCTCGAGCCGGTCGCTGCTGTGGCAGTACGTCTCCTGCGCGATCGACGGCCGGATGACCGCCGACGACGTCGAGCTGCACACCCTGCCCATGTACCACTGCGCGCAGCTCGACTGCTTCCTCGGCGTCGACGTCTACCTCGGCGCGACCAGCGTGATCCTGCCCGGCCCCGACCCGGCGGCGGTGCTGGCCGCGATCGAGCAGCACCGGATCACCAAGTACTTCGCGCCGCCGACGGTGTGGATCGGTTTGCTGCGCTCGCCCCAGTTCGAGAGCGCTGATCTCTCCAGCCTGCGCACCGGCTACTACGGTGCCTCGCCGATGCCGGTCGAGGTGCTCAAGGAGATGCAGCAGCGACTGCCCGACGTCGACCTGTACAACTTCTACGGTCAGACCGAGATGGCTCCCCTGGCCACGATCCTGGGCCCGCACGAGCAGCTCACGCACGCCGGCTCCGCTGGTCGCGCGGCGCTCAACGTGGAGACCCGCATCGTCGACGACCAGGACGCCGAGGTCACCGCTGGCACGGTCGGCGAGATCGTGCACCGCTCGCCGCACGCGACGCTGGGCTACTACCGCGACGAGGCCAAGACCGCGGAGGCCTACCGGGGCGGCTGGTTCCACTCCGGCGACCTCGGCTACGTCGATGACGACGGCTACCTCTACGTCGTCGACCGCAAGAAGGACATGATCAAGACCGGCGGCGAGAACGTGGCGAGCCGCGAGGTGGAGGAGGCGCTCTACGAGCTGCCCGGCGTCGCCGAGGTGGCGGTGTTCGGTGTCGACCACCCGCGCTGGGTGGAGGCGGTGGCCGCCGTCGTCGTCCCGAAGGAGGGGGTCGAGGTGACCTCCGAGCAGGTGATGGCGCACGCCCGCGAGGTGCTCGCCGGCTACAAGCGGCCCAAGTACGTGGTGGTGGCGCAGGCGCTGCCCAAGAACCCCTCGGGCAAGATCCTCAAGCGGCAGCTGCGCGACGAGCACGCCGGGTTGGCAGCGGGCGAGGCCTGAGGCTCAGACGACGTAGCGGTCGCGGGAGCGTGCGCGCCGCGGGTCGCTGAGCAGGGCGGCGGCGAGTCCGCCGCCGATCGCGCCGAACAGGTGCCCCTGCCAGGAGATGCCGGGCTGCCCGGGCAGCACGCCGAGCAGCAGACCGCCGTAGAGGAAGAACAGCACCATGCCGAGGATGATCTCGCCGGCGCTGCGGCTCCAGATGCCGCGGATCATCAGGTAGACCAGCCACCCGAAGATCAGGATCGAGGTGCCGATCGTCACCGAGTTGGCGGGCGCGGTGAGCCAGACGCCGAGGCCGCCGACGAGCCAGATGATCGCGGTCGCGGCCAGCCCTCGCCCGATCCCGGAGACCAGCACGAGGAACAGCAGGATCAGCGCGGGCACCGAGTTGCTGATCAGGTGGCCCCAGCCGTAGTGCAGCACCGGCGCGAGCAGCACGCCGACCAGGCCCTCGTCGCTGCGCGGCCGGATGCCCAGCTCGTCGAGGCTGTTGCCGGAGGCGACGTCGACGATCTCCAGCACCCAGAGGAGCGCCACGAAGCCCACCGACTGCACGGCGGCGGCGACCCACACCGAGGGCCGGTCGATGTCACGCTGCTGGAGGCTCACGCCGTCCACGGTACCGAGCCGCTCCAGTCCCGAGCCGGCCCCGGCCGTGGCTCAGCCGCGGCGCGCGAGCACCGCGAGGCCGCCCAGGGGCAGCAGCGCGAGGATGGCGAGGGCCCAGCCGACGCCGAGCACGGCACCGACGCCGCCGACCACGGCCGAGCCGATGCTGCCGCCCACCAGGAACACCAGGGTGGCGACGCCGAGGGCGACCCCGCGCACGTCGGGCTCCACGGCGTCGGCCACGGCGGCCGACATGGCGGGCTGGCCCAGGCCGAAGGCGATGGTCACGAGCAGCACGCCGACGCCGATGAGCGCCGGCCCGACGGCACCGCCCTGCGCGGCCACGAGGCCGGCACCCGAGGCGGCCACGAGCATGGCCACGGTGGCGATCGCGGTGGAGACCACCAGCGAGCGCCGGGGCCCGCGGTTCTCGATCATCGGGCCGGCGAACCGTGGCACGGCGAAGGCCATCACGGCGCTGGGCACGAGCAGCAGGCCGACCTGCCAGGGCTCCCAGCCGCGCGGCACGAGCACGGCGGGCACGCCCACCAGCAGGGCGAACCATGCGGCCGGCACCGAGGCCGCGGCGGAGGCGCTGCGCACCACCGCTCCGTTGCGCACGACCGCCAGCGGTAGGAACCCGTGCGGCTTGCGGCGGACCCGTGCGGCGGTGACGGGCGTGCCGAGCACCAGCAGCACAGCGCCGGTGACGGCGACCACGATGCCGGTGGAGGGCGACTGCACCAGCAGCACGGCCCCCGCGGCGGTGACGGCCACGAGCAGGGCCCCCAGCAGGTCGAGCCGGGCGCCGGAGCCCTCCGCCGAGAGGGCGTGCCACAGCACCGGGACGACGGCCAGGCCGAGCACCGGCAGCGCCATCACGGCGCGCCAGCCCAGCTGGTGCTCGATGAGCCCGCCGAGCAGCGGCCCCAGGCAGCTGACGGCGGCCGCGACCGCGGCGAGCCGGCCGAGCGCGAGCCCGCGGCTGACGCCGCTGTAGCGGCCGTTGAGCACCGCGACGCCGAGGGTGGGCACGGCGGCGGCGCCGGCACCCTGAAGCAGCCGCGCGACGAGCAGCAGCTCGAAGCTGGGCGAGGCGGCTGCCAGCAGCGCGCCCGTCGTCATCATGGAGACGCCGAAGAGCAGCGGCCAGCGGATGCCGACGAGGTCGGAGATGCGGCCGTAGACGGCGGTGGTGACCGCGAGCATCAGCGCGTAGAGGCTGATCACCCAGGTGGCCGTGCCGGGGCCGACACCGAAGTCCTCGCTGATCAGCGGGATCGCGACGGCCGCGGAGGAGGAGCCCATGCCGGCGAGACCGAAGAGCAGGCCGAGCAGCAGCGAGACGCGGCGCGAGTCGTCGGGGCCGGTGGTCTGGCCAGCAGGCGGGCCGGGGTCGACGGCAGCGCCGGGGGGCTGGACGGGGTCACTCGTCCCGGGGCGCGACGATGCGTCGGAGTACGAGCTCACGAGGGGCCCAACCCCCGGCGTCGCCGTTTTCTTCCGGGGCGGTCTCACCGCCCGGACCCGGCCAGCTCGCCGGCCAGCTCCGCCACGCGGTGCACGAGGTCGACGTCGGACTGCACCGGGATCACCTGCACCTCGTGGCAGCCGACGTCGGCCAGGCGGCTGAGCACCTCGCGCAGCTCCGCGCCCGTGCCGGCGAACCCGGTGGTGGGCGCCATCGCGTCGACGAGTTCGGCGGGCAGCCAGTTCATGTAGTGGCGCAGGTGGCGGTGCACCTGCGTGCGGGCCCAGCCGGGCTCGCGGCCGTCGTCGAGCGCGACCCAGAACGAGGTGGTGAGCCGCGGCTCGGGCCGCCCGGCGTCGGCCCAGGCGGTGCGGGCCAGGTCGAAGAGCCCGCTGACGGCGGCGACGTCGAGGTCGAGAGTGACGCCGGCCAGCCCGTCGGCCCAGGAGGCGGCGTGCCGGACGGTCCGCGGCCCCATGGTGCCCACCAGCAGCGGCGGGCCGCCGGGCTGCACGGGCGGCGGGCCCACGGGCAGGGTGGCGCCGGTGAGGTTCTCCCCCGCCCAGACCCGCCGCATCACCCCGGCGCGCTCGGCCATGCCCGCCATGGTCTGGGTGGCGAGGTCGGCGCCGGCCGCGCGGTAGTCCTCCTCGCGGCCGCCGACGCCGAGCCCGACGGTCAGCCGGCCGCCGCTGAGCTGGTCGGCCGTGGCCAGCGCCTTGGCCAACGGCACCGGCTCGTGCAGCTGCGGCACCAGCACCGTCGTCACGATCCGCACGCGGCGCGTCCAGGCCGCGGCAGCGCCGAGCAGGGTCAGGGCGTGCGGGTTGTCGAAGGCCACCCGCTCGCCGAAGCACAGCGACGAGAACGGCCCGTCGTCCACCGCTCGTGCCCACTCCTCGAGCGTCGCCGCCCCGCGCTCCCACAGGTCGGGCTCCATCACCGGCAGGGTCATCCCGATCTCCACGGGGTCACTCTGGCAGCACCGGCGCGCCCGCACCGCCGATAGTGCGTAGCAAAAGGGTCGTCAGGAGCCGCCGACCGCGACCACCTTGCTACGTACTATCGGGAAGGGACGACGAACCAGCGGCCCAGCAGCGTGCCGGCGTCCTCGAGCAGCAGCGCCAGCTCGAGGTCGACGTCGAGGGGCTCGCCGGTGACGATGCGGGTCTGGTCGCCGGCCAGGAGCCGGGGCACCACGGTGCAGCACAGCTCGTCGACGACGCCCGCCGCCAGCAGGTCGCGCAGCAGGTGCGGACCGCCCTCGCCGAGCAGGCGGCGCAAGCCTCGCGACTCCAGCTCCGCGCGCAGGCGCGCGAGGTCGACCTCGTCGGAACCCAGCACCAGCACGTGCTCCTCGCCCAGCGTCGCGCGCGCGGCGTCGAGGTGCTCGGCGGACTCGCAGGTGGCGAGCCACACCGCGCCCGGCTCGGCGTCGCGCAGCTGCTCGGGCACCTGGCCGCGGCGGCTCACCAGCACCAGCGGCACCTCGAGCGTGCCGTAGCCCTCGTCGCGCGCCGTCCCCGCGCCCACGACGACGGCGTCGGCCTGGGCGCGCAGGGTGGCGAAGACGCGGTGGTCGGCGTCGTTGTTGATCGAGCCGCTGCGGCTGTCGGCGCCGGCACCGGCGCCGTCGACCGTGCTGACCATGTTCACGCGCAGCCAGGAGTCCTGGGGCGGTGCGTAGAGCGCGGCCAGGTCCTCGTCGTCCAGCTCGCCCGCTGTCGTCGAGCGTTCGGCACCCATCAGGACGCGCATCGCCACCTCATCACCCAGTACATGACGCCGAACGGGTCGTCGGCGTAGTCCACCTCGGCCGAGCACCCCTCGACGACGCCAAGGTCGCGCAGGGTGCCCAGCCCGTCGACGTCCGCCATCAGCTCGTCGGCCAGCCCGAGGTCGAGCCCCTGCAACCGGCCGGCGCGCAGCGCGGCGTCGAGCTCGTCGTCCCACCCGGCGGCCCGCTCGTCGAGGTGGCCGGGCGCCTTCTCGGTGCGGCGCGCACTGCCGTTGCCGACGACGAGCAGCCCGGCCGGCTGCTCGGGCGCGAGGTCGAGCCCGACGCCGGCCTCGGCCGCGAGGTGCCGCGCCAGGCGCAGGCCCTGGTGCGAGCCGGCGACCCCGATGCCGCCGACCTCCCCCAGCCACGCCACCGCACGCAGGCACGCGGCGCGCAGCTCGGTGACCGGGTCGGTTTCCCCTGCGTACTCCGGCAGCAGGGCCAGCACGCCGGGCACCAGCGCCGCTCGCTGCACACCGCGGCTGCCGTCAGATGAGAGAGCACTGCTCACTGCAACCCCCGGATCGCTCGCACCGGGCGCCGTCGGCCGGCGATGGTCCACGCCATGTCGACCGTCTCGCGGGTCTCGGGCACCTCGTGCACGCGGTAGATGCGGGCGCCGGCCATCGCGCAGATGGCCGTGGCCGCCAGGGTCCCGGTCAGCCGCTCCCCCACCGGGCGGTCGAGCGTCTCGCCCACGAAGTCCTTGTTCGAGAGCGAGACCAGCACCGGCCAGCCGGTGGCCACCATCTCGCCGAGGCGGCGGGTGACCTCGAGGGAGTGGAAGGTGTTCTTGCCGAAGTCGTGCGCCGGGTCGATCACCAGCGACTCGCGCGCCACGCCCGCGGCCAGTGCCCGCTCGGCGTAGCCGACGGTGTCCTCGATCGCGGAGCGCACGACGTCGTCGTACTCCACGCGGTAGGGCCGCGTGCGCGGCGTCGCCCCGCCGGTGTGCGTGCAGATGAGCGCGACGTCGTGCCGGGCGGCGACGTCGACCAGCTCGGGGTCGGCGCCACCCCACGCGTCGTTGAGCACGTCCGCGCCCGCGGCGCAGACGGCGTCGCCCACCTCGGCGCGCCAGGTGTCGACCGAGATCACCAGGCCGGGGTAGGTCTCACGCACCCGGGCCACGAAGTCGACGACGCGCGACTTCTCCTCCGCGGCGTCGATCTCGACGCCGGGCGCGGCCTTGATGCCGCCGATGTCGACCACCTCAGCGCCCTGCTCGACGACCAGCGAGACGCGCTCGAACGCCTTGTCCTCCGCCCAGGTGGCGCCGCGGTCGTAGAAGGAGTCGGGGGTGCGGTTGACGATCGCCATCATCAGCGTGGCGTCGTCGTCGAAGGTGTGGCGGCCCAGGCGCAGCGTCATACCAGGCTCACCGCCGCCGGGCGCTCGACGCGCGGGTCGTCGCCGCCGTCGCCCAGGCCCGCGACGCCGGCCCGGGTCAGCGCGGCTGCCAGGATCTGGCGCGACATGCCACCGAGGTCGCGCAGCGACTGGTGGCGGTGCGCCCGGGTGCCGAGGTCGACCTGCGCCAGGGCGGCGGCGCCGTGGGTGCGCGCCGTGTCGACCAGCGCGGCCAGCTCGACGGCGTACCCGGTGGGCACGCTGAGGGTCTCGAACTGCGAGCGGCGCACCGCCCACTCCCCGGCGAGTGGCTGGTGCAGCCCGCCCAGCTCGGGGAAGAGCAGGGCGATCAGCGGACGCGCCACCAGCTCGGTGACCCGCCCTCCCTCGAAGGGCACCGCCGCGGTGCCGTCGTCGGTGGTGAAGGGGCGCTCGTAGAAGCCTTTGACGAGCGCGACGGTGGGGTCGGTGAGCAGCGGGCCGAGCAGGCCGGGCACGAAGTGGGTGTCCCAGTCGGTGAGGTCGGCGTCCATGAAGACGATCAGCTCGCCCGTCGTCACGAACTGCGACTTCCACATCGCCTCGCCCTTGCCCGGGTGGCTGCCCAGGTCGGGGCGGATCTCCGCGGAGCGGTGCACCACGGCGCCGGCGTCGGTGGCCACGGCGTAGGTGGCGTCGGTGGAGTCGGAGTCGATGACGACGATCTCGTCGAGCAGCGCCACCGTGTCCACCAGCGCCTCGCGCACCCGCGTGACGACGTCGCCCACGGTGGCGGCCTCGTTGCGGGCCGGCACCACGAGGCTGACGCCGCCCGGCGCCGCCGTCGCCTTGAGCTCGAGGAGGCGGCTCAGCGACAGGTCCGCCCAGTGGGAGGTGGTGATGGACGAGCCACTGCTCGTCGCTCCAACGTCCTCGACCACGACGCTGAGCCTACGGTCCGGCCGGTAGTGCCACCGCCCGGGCCGACCCCATGGCGGCCCGGGCGGGTCACGCTGCGAGACGGCGACACACGGTCTGCGCCGCACCCGTGACCCCGACGGCACCGCCGGGGTCACGGGGCCACGCCCTGCGTGACGAGGGGGGGCGTCAGGGCGTGGTCGGGGGCACCGGCTGGCCGTCCACGAGGAACAGCCCGTTGGCCGGCGGCTGGTGGTAGAGGTCCGCACCGATGGGCGCGGTGTTGTCCTCGATGGTCACGCCGGTCACCGTCATCGAGCCGGTGGAGCTGTTCCACAGCCCGCCGCCCTGTGCGGCCGCGTCGTTGCCGGTGACGCTGCCGCCGGTGTAGAGCACGACGCCCGCGCCGGTGGTGTGGAACCCGCCGCCGTTGCCGGGGTTGGCACCGGTGGTGTTGTCGGTGAGGTCGACGCCGGTGAGCGTCACCGTGCCCACGTTGGTCTCGATGCCGCCGCCGGCACGCGGGGCGTCGTTGCCCGAGACCACGGTGTCGGTGACGACGAGCGTGCCCAGGTTGTTGAGCAGCCCGCCGCCGGAGCCCGCGGCCCCGGTGGCCCGGTTGCCGTCGACGGTGGAGCCGGTGACGGTCAGCGTGCCGCCGTCGTTGTAGAGGCCGCCACCGCCCTGGTCGGCCGCCGCACCCTCGGCGGTGTTGCCGGTGATGGTGGAGTCGGTGACGGTGAACGTCCCCGTGGCCGAGTTCCACAGGCCGCCGCCCTCGGCGGAGGCGGTGTTGCCGGTCACCTGCGTGCCGGCCACGGTCACCTCACCGGCGCCGGTCAGGTGCACGCCGCCGCCGTTGCCCGGGTTCGGGCCGGTGGCGTTCTGGTCGAGCACGGAGTCGCGGATCGTCGTGCTGCCCACGTTGGCCTCGACGGCGCCGCCGGCGCGCGTCGCCACGTTGCCGCGGAACGCGGTGTCGGTGACCTCGGCGTTGCCGAGGTTGTTGAACAGTCCGCCGCCGGAGCCGGCAGCACCCGAGGCCGCGTTGTTCACGACCTGCGAGCCCTGCACCGTGAGGTCGCCACCGTCGTTGAAGATGCCGCCGCCGCCGTTGTCCGCCGCGGCACCGCGCGCGAAGTTGCCCCTCACCTCGGTGTTGGAGACCAGGAACTCACCGTCGGCGGAGTTCCAGAGCCCGCCACCCTCGGAGCCGGCCTCGTTGGCCACCACGGTGGAGCCGAGCACCAGCACCGTGCCGGCACCGGTGAGGTGCAGGCCGCCGCCGTTGCCGGGGGCGTCGCCGGTGGCGTTGCCCTCGAGGGTGACCGACCGCAGCGCGGTGGTGCCGCCGTCGGCCTCGACGCCGCCGCCCGCGCGGGGCGCGGAGTTGCCGGCCACGGTGGTCGTGCGCAGGTCCAGCTCGCCGCCGTCGTTGAGGATGCCGCCACCGGAGCCCGCGGCGCCGGTGGCCTCGTTGCCCTCGACGGTCGAGCGGGTCACCGTGAGCGAGCCGCCGTCGTTGAAGATGCCGCCGCCGCCCTGGTCGGCCGCCGCGCCCTGGGCGGTGTTGCCCGTGACGGTGGTGCGGTCCACGAGGAAGGTGCCCTCGGCGGAGTTCCAGAGCCCACCGCCCTCGGCGCCCGCGCCGTTGCCGGTCACGGTGCTGCCGAGCACGCGCACCTCGCCCTCGCCGGTCAGGTGCACGGCGCCGCCGTTGCCCGGGGCGAAGCCGGTCGCGTTGCCGCGCATGGTGGTGCCGCGGATGACGGTCGTGCCGCCCAGCGCCTCGACGGCGCCACCGGCGCGGGCCGCGCGGTTGTCCACCAGGCGGGAGTTGATGATCTGGGCGGTGCCGCCGTCGTTGAAGATCGCGCCACCGGAGGAGCCCTCGCCGCGCACGACGCTGCGGCTGATCGTGGAGCCGCGGACGACGAGCTGGCCCTGGCTGCGGATCGCCCCGCCGCTCTCACCGCTCGCGGCGGCGGCGTTGCTGATGTTCAGGCGCTGCAGCACCAGCCGGGTGTCGGGGCGCACGTCGAAGGCGCGGTCGACACCGCGCACGTTGAGGGTGTTGCCGTTGCCCACGATCACCAGGTCGTCGGTGATGTCGAGGTCGCCGCGCATCGGGCCGTTGCCCTGCCCCTGACCGGGGCCGAGGTCGATGTCGCGGCGCAGCACGATGCGGTCCTGGCCGGCGCGGGCGTTGGCCTTGCGCACCGCGCGGCGCAGCTGCAGGCTCGTGCCCACCTGGGTGGTCGCGGCGGCGCTGGGTCCGCTGGTGCGCTCGGCGGGTGCGGACGGCGCTGCGGTGGCGCTCGTCGTCGTCACCCCGCTCAGGGCGGCGAACGCGAGGCTCCCCGCGGTGGCTCCGATGGCCAGGCGGATGCCCGGCCTCCTGCTGCGGGTGCTGCGGCTGCTGCTCCGGGTGCTCGGGTCGGTCATGCGTCACTGCCTCTCGCTCGCGTGCGTGCGGTCGAGAGGGTCTACGGGTGCCGGAGCGGCCCTGTTGAAACGATCGGGAGAAAGTTCCTCAGCGGTGCAGCAGCGCGCGGGTGCGGGCGACGACGTCCTCGAGCGCCGCCGTGGCGACCGGGCTGAACAGGCCCATGTCGATGAAGCCGTGCACCAGGCCGTCGTAGCGGGTCCGGTCGACGGCGACGCCGGCCGCGGCGAGCGCGTCGGCGTAGGCCTCGCCCTCGTCGCGCAGGGGGTCGAACTCGGCGGTCACGAGGACGGCCGGTGCCACGCCGGAGAAGTCGCCCTTGAGCGGCGAGAGGGTCGGGTCGTCGAGGTCGGCGTCGGTCACGCCCTCGAGGTAGCAGCCGATGAACCACTCCATCATCGGCATGTCGAGGAAGTAGCCCTCGGCGTTCTCGACCCGCGAGGCGTACTCGCCGGTGATGTCGGTGGCGGGGTAGATCAGCAGCTGCGCGTCCACGAGGTCGGGCAGCTGCTGGGCTGCGATGGCCGAGAGGTTGCCCCCGGCGGAGTCGCCCCCGACGCCCAGCACCTCGCCGCCTCCCAGCTCGGCGCGGTGCTCGTGGGCCCAGCGCACCGCGGCGAGCGCGTCGTCGACCGCCGCGGGCCAGGGGTGCTCGGGCGCGAGCCGGTAGTCCACGGAGACGACGACGGCCTCGGCGCCGCGGCACAGGTGGCGGCAGGTCTGGTCGTGGGTGTCGAGGTCGCCGATCACGAAGCCACCGCCGTGCAGGTAGACCAGGGTCGGCCAGCCGTCCGCCGGACGCTCGCCGTCGGGGCGGTAGACGCGCGCCGGGCGGCCGCCCGCGGTCGTCTCCTCCACCGAGCCGACCGGAACCTGCGTCTCGGGCGTGACGACGTCGATGGTCATCGCGCGCATCGCCAGGCGCGCCACCTCCGGCCCCGACTCCGAGAACGGCGGGTGGCCGGCGTCGGCCATCATCTGCAGGAGGGTCGCGGTACCGGGGTCCAGGGGCATGCGGCGAATCTAGCGGCCCTGTCCCCGATAGTGCGCAGCAAAGTGGTCGCTAGGACGGCCGGATCACGACCACTTTGCTGCGCACTATCGCCCCGTGGGTCCCTCAGGAGACGGTGAAGCTCGTGAACGGCTTGAGGGAGGCGTTGCCCGCGGCGTCGACGAGCTGCGCGTCGAACCCGTAGCTGCCCGGCGCCAGGCTGACGACGTGCTGCCAGCCGCTGCTGGCGGACCCCGGCGCGGCGAGGGTCGCGGGGATCCGGCGGGCACCGGCGCCCCAGGTGCCGTCGGGGCGCAGCCAGAGGCCGCTGGCGTTGTCGCGCACCTGCACGTAGGCCAGCGTGACGCCGACGTCGTCGGTGCCCGTGCCGCGCAGCGTGACCGAGGGCCCGGCGACGACGGCGCGGGCGGCGGGCGCGGTCACGGCCACCGTCGGGGCGGTGGTGTCGGGCACGGCGGTGTCGACGCGGAACGAGGTCCACGGCTTCACCGAGGCGTTGCCGGCGGCGTCGAGGGCCTGCACGTCGAAGCCGTAGCTGCCATCGGGCAGCGTGACGCCGAGGCTCCACCCGGTGCTGGCGGACCCCGGGGCGGCCACCAGCGCGGCGATCCGTCGCGCGCCGTCGCCCCAGGTGCCGTCGGCCCGCAGCCACTGCCCGCTGGCGTTGTCGCGCACCTGCACCCACACCGAGCTCACGCCGGTGTCGTCGGCGGCCGTGCCGGTGAGCGTGACGGCGCCGCTGGTGAGGCGCTGGCCGGCGGACGGCGCCGTGACGGCGGCGGTCGGTGCGGTGGTGTCGGGCACCCGGCTGCTGACGGTGAGGGTGCGCCAGGTGGCAGCGGAGAGGTTGCCGGCGGCGTCGCGGGCCTGCATCTCGTACCCGTAGCGGCCGTCGCGCAGCGGCACGGCCAGACTCCACGCGGTGGTGGTGCCGCCGGGCGTGGCGAGCGTGACCGGCACGCGCCGCGCGCCTCGCTCCCACGTGCCGTCGGCGCGCAGCCACAGGTTGGTGTCGTTGTCGCGCACCTGCACCCAGGCGGCGGTGACCCCTCGGTCGTCGACGGCGGTGCCGGCGAAGGTCACCTCGGGGCTGGCCAACGTGGCACCGGCCTCGGGCGAGGTGGTCTGCGTGATGGGCGCGCTGGTGTCCGCCGGCGTGCCCAGCATGGAGAAGAGCACTGCTCCGGAACCAGTGCTCTCGTTGCCGGCACGGTCGGTGCCACCGGCCTCGAAGCGGTAGCTGCCGGCCGGCAGCTGGAGCGCCAGGGTCCAGTCGGTGCTGGGCGCTCCGGGGCCGGCGAGGTCGACCGGCAGCTTGGCGGCGGTGGTGCCCCAGGTGCCGTTGGTCTGGCGCCACAGCCCGGTGCCGTCGTCGCGCAGCCGGACCCAGCCGGAGACCACGGCGGTGTCGTCGGCCAGGGTGCCGGTGATGGTCAGGGACTCGCCCGGGAGGCTCTGACCCGGCGTCGGCGAGGTGACGGCGACGACGGGCGCGGCGTCGTCGACCGGCACGCCGCCGAGCAGCGCGCTCGTGTCGGTGGCGTAGACCTGGTAGCCCTCGGAGGTGTCGCCGGCGACCATGTTGCGTGCGGCGCTGAGGAAGGTGACCACCGATCCGTCGGCGTCGGGCACCGGGCGGAAGGACTGGCCGTCGGCGCCGCCGCCCGTGGTGCTGCGGCTGATCAGGTAGTTGCGGCCTGTCTCGCGGTTGCGGAAGAACACGTCGCCGTAGGAGTTGTGGTCGTCCTCGGTGAGGTTGCCCGAGAAGCTGTTGAAGACGAAGTGGGTGCCGTCGTCGGTCACGAAGCCGCGCAGCGCCTCGTCGCTGCCGTCGCCGCCGGAGACCGAGAGGCTCTCGCGCGCGACGGTGTTCGCGAACTGGTCGTAGGTGTAGACGTCGGAGAGCCCGTTGGTGTCGCTGGGCACGATTGCGGAGTAGCTGTTGAAGACCACCAGCCGGCCGTCGGGGCTCAGGTAGGGCCGCGAGCCGCCCATCGGCTTGGCGTCGGAGGGCCGGATGCTGGCGCGGCGCGTCGTCCCCGTGGCGAGGTCGCGGATGAAGATGCTCTCGCCGTTGACCTGCGTGCCGGCCACCAGGTTGGACGCCGACGACGCCCAGGCCACGTAGCGGCCGTTGTCGCTGACCATGCCGCGGTAGCTGCGGTTGTTGCCCAGCGCGCCGTCGGCCGCCTTGCTGATCAGCGTGGTGGTCCCGGCCAGGCGGTCGCGCAGGTAGACCTGCTCCTGGCCGTTGCCGCCCGCGGAGGTGAGGTTGGACCCGAAGCTGGAGAAGGCGACGTAGCGGCCGTTGCGCGAGATCATGGGGCGGCTCGAGGCGCCGTTGACCGCACGTCCGTCGACGCCGACGCTGATCAGCTCGGTGTCGCCCGCCGCGACGTCGCGCACGAACACGTTGCGGCCGACGCTGCGGGCGCCGGAGTCGAGGGCGGCGTCGGAGACGAACGCCACCAGGTTGCCGCTGTCGTCGGGCCAGCTGAGGCTGCTCCACTCGCTGGTGGGCGTGCCGGCGTCGTCGGCGCTGATCACCGTCAGCTGCCCAGTCACCAGGTCCTTGCGGTAGACGCGCAGGCCCCAGGTGGTGATGCCCGGGTGGATGTTGGTCGAGGCGGTGTCGAAGGTGACGAAGCGACCGTTGCCGCTGATCTGCGGACGGTCGGCGGCCCGGTTGCCGGGCACGCCCGTGCTGGAGGCCGAGACCAGCATGGTGGCGGCGGTGCTCGACGTCGCGCTGGTACCGCTGGTCTCGGCGGCGGTGGCCGGTGCGACGGCGAGCGCGCTCCCGGCCCCGGCGAGCAGCAACGCCACGGCGGCTGCGCGCCGTCGGCTGGATGTGCTGGTGCTGGTCGTGCGCGCACAAGCGTGCGTCGTCGTCGCCGTCATCGGCTGTTCCTCCCCCGGTGCGGGCGCCTCCCCCATGAACACGCCCAGAGCGCCGCTCCCCACGGCGCTCCTCCACCCTCGCGGTTACCGATGCGTTGCGCCAGGTGACAGGGGAACCCGGGCCGCAAATGGCCCGTGCGGACTACGTCTGCCCACCTGTCTGGACCATGGCGCAGGCAGCCGACACCTGCGATGCCCTCAGCGCAGGTGCAGCCGGACCGCCCGGGCGAGCGCTGCGGCGTGCCGGGCCTGGCCGGCGCGCGAGGTCAGACGGCGGGCGTCGCCGCGGTCGCGCAGGTTGCCGAGCTCGACCAGCGCGGTGGGCACGTCGGAAAGGTTGAGGGTCGCGAGGTCGCTGCGGACGTCGATGCCGGTGCCGCGGGCCACGTAGGTGGCGGGCCGCAGGCCGGCGCGGCGCAGCGAGCCGCGCACGTCGCGGGCCAGGTGCAGCGAGGGGCGGGCGATGTCGTGGGTCCACGGGCGGCGCGCCGGCGGGACGATCACGTGGAAGCCGCGGGCTCCGCGGGCGTAGGAGCCGTCGGCGTGGATGCTGAGCTTGAGGTCCGCGGCCCCACCCGAGGGCAGCCGGTTGCCGGCACGGCCGCGCGCGTCCACGCACGGTCCCCAGCGCCGGGCGCTGTTGCTCGTGCGGGTGAGCACCACCCGCGCGCCCATCCGCTCGAGGCGGCGCTGCAGCAGGCGGGTCACCTGCCAGACGATCGTGGCCTCGGGCACGCCGCCGTTCGTCGCCGTCCCGGTCGTGTTGCACGGCTTGCGGAACCCACCGGCGGGCACCAGCCGCGAGGTCTGCCGGGGGAAGCGGGCGTTGCCGAGCTGATGACCGGCGTCGAGGACGACGACGCGGCCGGCGAGGGGTTCGCGGTCCGCGGCACCGGCCAGCACTCCCCCGACGAGTGCCGAGTGTCCCTCGTCGTCCGCGGCCGCCGGCGCAGCCGGCAGGACGGCGAGCAGCAGCGCGCTCGCGAGACCCGCGGCCCACGCACGCATCACTCGTACCCGAGGATCTCCCGGCGCTTCTCGCCCCAGGCCAGCGCCGAGGCGATCGCGTCGTCGAGGCTCAGCTCGGTGCGCCAGTCCAGCAGCTGCGTGGCCTTGTCGGCGTTGGCGAACGCGCCGACGGCGTCGCCGGGGCGCGGCGGGGCCTCGGCGAGCGGCACCGAGCGGCCGAAGACGCGCTCGAAGGAGGCCACCAGCTCGCGCACGGTGACGCCGTCGCCGGTGCCGAGGTTGATGATCGTGCTCGGCGCATCAACGGCGGCCAGGGCGTCGTCGAAGCGCTCGACGGCGCGCACGTGAGCGCGGGCAAGGTCCCAGACGTGGATGTAGTCGCGGATGCCGGTGCCGTCGCGGGTGGGCAGGTCGGTGCCGGTGATCGTGAACTGCGGCTTGACGCCGCGCGCCGCCATCACGAGCTGGCCGAGCACGTGCGAGGGCTCCTTGGCGTAGATGCCGGAGGTGAGGCCCGGGTCGGAGCCGATCGGGTTGAAGTAGCGCAGGATGATGGCGCGCAGGTTCGTGGCCGCGGCCATGTCCTGCAGCACCTGCTCCATCATGTGCTTGGTGCGCGCGTACGGGGAGTTGGGCGCCAGCGGGTCGCTCTCGAGGACCTCGAAGCCCTCCTTGACGTCGTAGAGCGAGGCCGAGCTGGAGAAGATCACGCGCGGCAGGTCGAGCGCGGCGAGCTCGTCGAAGAGCTCCAGCGACTTGGCCACGTTGTCGCGGTAGTACTCGTAGGGCTGCTCCACCGACTCGGGCACCACGATCCGCGCGGCCATGTGCACGGTGGCCTCGAGGTCGGGGTGCTCGTCGCGGATGCGGCGCAGCAGCGCCCGGTCGGCGATGTCACCCTCGTAGAAGATGCGTCCCGCGGTGAACACGCGCGGCCCGGTGAGCAGGCTGTCGAGCACCACCGGCGTGTGCCCCGCCTCCTCGAGCGCCGTCGCCGTCGTCGAGCCGAGGTAGCCGGCGCCGCCGGTCACGAGGATCTTCACGGGGTCACTGTAGGTGGCGGGGGTCGCGCGGTGTCGATCGCGATAGTGCGTAGCAAAGTGGTCGTCATCCGGGGCGTCCCACAACCGTCTTGCTGCGGACTATCGGCCCACTGGCCGTCCACAGCGCGGGGTCGCCCGCCGGGCCGTCCACAGGGTCGGGAGACCGAGGCGCGCGCAGGGTGGGGAACGTCCAGGCTCCGGCGGCATGGAGACCGACGCCGACGCCGCCAGCCGGCTGTGGTGCCACCGACCCCCGGGGTTGGTGGCACCGCGACGGCTCGACCCCACGGGTTCCGCGGGGCCGACCCGGGGGCAGGTGCGGTCGGGGCGCTGGCTCGCGGTGGCGCCGCGGTGGTACGTGCCCACGGCCGGCCGGCCCACGACCGTCGAGCAGCGCATCCTGGAGCAGGGGCACCGGGTGCTCGGCGACTGCCGTGGCGCGGTGACCGGCTGGGCGGCGCTGCGGTGGCAGGGCGCTGCGTACTTCGACGGCCGTGGGCCGGGCGGCGACGCCGACCTGCCCGTGCCGCTGCTGGCGGGCGCCACGATGCTGCGGGCCCACCCGGCGTCGGTCACGAGCAGGGTCCGGTTGGCGTCGTACGACCGGCACCTCGTGGCCGGCATCCCCGTGACGACGCCCCTGCGTGCCCTCTTCGACGAGGTCGTGGCCCGCGGCGAGCTCTGGGAGGCGGTCGTGGCCGTGAGCATGGTGCTGGCGGCCGGACTGGTGGACATCGAGCAGCTGGCGACCTACGCCTACCGGCGCACCTCGTGGACCGGCATCCAGCTCTTCCGCGACGCCTGGCCGCTGGCGACGGCGCGGGCCCGCTCGGCGCGCGAGGCGTGGCTGCTCTGTGCCTGGCGCGACGCCGACCTGCCCGAGCCGCTCGTCAACGAGCCTGTGTTCGACCTGGACGAGCGACTGATCGGCGTCCCCGACCTGTTCGACCCGCGGCGCGGGCTCGCCGGCGAGTACCAGGGCGCCTACCACTGGCAGCGTCCGGGCCAGCGGGGCCGCGACCTGGCACGGGGCGAGCGCTTCCGTGCGCACCACCTGACACCGGTGGAGGTCGCCCAGGGCGACACCCGCGGTGGGGCCGTGACCCGGCTCAGGTCGGCCTGGAACCGGCGCGCCGACATCGCGCCGAGCCGTCGCACGTGGACCCTCGACCAGCCCGACTGGTGGAAGGAGAGGGAAGAACGGGACGCCGAGCAGCTGCGGCGTGAGCGCGGCCCGTGGCCGCCACCGTGCCCGCCCCTCCCGGCGCTGCCCGACCTCGCTGGCCGATAGTCCGCAGCAAGATGGTCGTTCCCGAGGCGCTGGGGCGACCACTTTGCTGAGGAATATCGGGTCAGCCCAGGCCCAGCAGCACCCGCGCCTCGGACGGCGTCATGGGGCGCCGCTGGGCCAGCTCGCCCATCGCGACGGCGCGCTCCACCAGCTGCGCGTTGCTCTCCACGGGCACGCCGCGGGCCAGGGTGAGCACGTCCTCCATGCCCACCCGCAGGTGGCCGCCCTTGGAGAGCGAGGCCAGGCCGACGGCGAGCGTCGAGCGACCGATGCCGGTGGCGCCCCACGAGGTCACCTGGGGCGGCAGCGCCGCGACGCCGGCGACCAGCGCGTCGGCGGTGCCGGGCATGCCGCCGGGCACACCCATCACGAAGTCGACGTGCACCTTCTCGCCCACCGGCAGCCCGTAGCGGTCGAGCAGCCGACCGAGCGCGGCCACCTGGCCGAGGTCGAACAGCTCGAACTCCGGGGCCACCCCCCGCTCCTGCGCCAGCTGGTACAGCTCGCACACGAACGGCCACGGGTTGAGGAAGACGTCGTCGCCGAAGTTGGTGGTGCCCATCGTGAGGCTGCACGAGTCGGGCTCGGCGTCGAGCACCCGCAGCCGCTCCTCGAGCGGGTCGTGCACCGACCCGCCGGTCGAGAGCTGCACCACGAGCGACGACGACTCGCGCACCGCCGCCACCCACTCGCGCAGCAGCACCTGGTCCAGCGTGGGGGCGTGCTCGCCGTCGCGCACGTGCAGGTGGATCATCGCGGCCCCGGCCGCCTCGCACGCGCGGGCGGTGGTGGCCAGCTCCTCGGGGGTGGTGGGCAGCTGGGGGCAGTCGGCCTTGCTGGTCTCGGCCCCGGTGGGGGCCACGGTCACCAGCAGCGCCTCGGGTGGCACGCTCATGCGGCGCATCCTGCCAGCACCTCTCGCCGACCCGCGCAGGGCTGTGAGCCCCGTCGCTCTCTAGTCTTGGTCGATGCGCCGGCCCGTCGTCCTCCTGCTCGCGGGAGTGCTCACGGTGCTGACGCTGCTGCTCCTCGCCGGGCACGGCCCGTGGGCCGGCGAGACGCTGTGGGCGATCAACGGCACGACGCACGGCCTGAACGACGGCGACGTCCCGGTGCTGGTCGCGTGGGCGGTCGGCATGGCGGCGTGCGCGTACCTGTGGCGCGAGGAGCGCTGAGGTGCGGGCGGTCGTGCAGCGGGTGCGCTCGGCGCAGGTGGAGGTCGGCGGCGCCGTCGTCGGCGCGATCACCGAGCCCGGGTTGCTGGTCTACCTCGGCGTCACGCACGACGACGGCGACCCCGAGGTGGGCTGGATGGCGCGCAAGCTGTGGGGCGTGCGGATCCTGCGCGAGGAGCAGTCGGCCTCCGACGTCGGCGCGCCACTGCTCGTCGTCAGCCAGTTCACGCTCTACGGCGACGCCCGCAAGGGCCGCCGCCCCACCTGGCAGGCGGCCGCGCCCGGGCCGGTGAGCGAGCCGCTCTACGACGCCGTCTGCCGCGAGCTGGCCGGCCTGGGTGCGCACGTGGAGCGCGGCGTCTTCGGTGCCGACATGGCGGTGACCTCGGTGAACGACGGCCCGATCACCCTGATCCTCGAGACCCCACCGCGATAGTGCGCAGCAAAGTGGTCGCTCATCTGGGCGGAGCACGACCACTTTGCTACGCACTATCGGGCCCCGGGGCAGCTCAGCCCTCCAGCAACCCCAGCAGGTACGTGCCGTACCCGGACTTGCGCAGCGGCTCGGCCAGCTCGGCGAGGCGGGCGTCGTCGATGAAGCCCATCCGCCAGGCGACCTCCTCGGGGGCACCGATCTTGAGGCCCTGGCGGTGCTCGATGGCGCGGATGTAGTTGGCGGCGTCGTTGAGGTCCTCCACCGTGCCGGTGTCGAGCCACGCCGACCCCCGCGGCAGCACCCCGACGGAGAGCTGGTCGGCCTCGAGGTAGATGCGGTTGAGATCGGTGATCTCCAGCTCGCCGCGCGCCGAGGGCTTGAGCCCGCGGGCGTGCCCCACCACCGACGAGTCGTAGAAGTACAGCCCCGGCACCGCGTACGGAGACCGTGGCGAGGCGGGCTTCTCCTCCAGCGAGATCGCCCGCAGCGAGTCGTCGAACTCCACGACGCCGTAGGCAGTGGGGTCCGAGACGCGGTAGGCGAAGACGGCGGCGCCCTCGAGGTCGGCGAAGCGGCGCAGCTGGGTGCCCAGCCCCGTCCCGTAGAAGATGTTGTCGCCGAGCACCAGTGCCACCGGCTCGCCGGCGATGAACTCCTCGCCGATCAGGAACGCCTGGGCGAGGCCGTCGGGCGAGGGCTGGACGGCGTACTCGATGCGCATCCCCCACTGAGAGCCGTCACCGAGCAGCCGCCGGAACGGCTCGGCCTCGTGCGGGGTGGTGATCACCAGCACCTCGCGGATGCCGGCCAGCATCAGCGTGGAGAGCGGGTAGTAGATCATCGGCTTGTCGTAGACCGGCATCAGCTGCTTGCTCACCGCGTGGGTGATGGGGTGCAGCCGGCTGCCGGTGCCACCGGCCAGGACGATTCCGCGCATGGGCCAACCCTAGGGTCAGGACGCCGGACGATGCGTCAGTACGCCCCGGAGCTCGCCGTCACCGCGCGCACGGTCTTCACCAGGATGCTGAGGTCCTGCATCATCGACCAGTTGTCCACGTAGTAGAGGTCCAGGCGCACGGCCTCCTCCCACGACAGGTCGGATCGGCCCGAGACCTGCCACAGGCCGGTCATCCCGGGGCGCACGTGCAGACGACGGGTGGTGTCGGCCTCGTAGGTGTCGACCTCGGAGCGCAGCGGCGGGCGCGGGCCCACCAGGCTCATCTCACCGCGGACGACGTTGAGCAGCTGGGGCAGCTCGTCGAGCGAAAACCGGCGCAACCAGCGTCCGGGCCCGGTGATGCGCGGGTCGTCCTTCATCTTGAACAGGCCGCCGGAGTGCTTGCTGCTCGCGTGCAGCGCGGCCAACCGCGCCTCGGCGTCGGGCACCATCGAGCGGAACTTCAGGCAGTCGAACTCCTCGCCCTGCCGACCGATCCGGGTCTGGCGGAACAGCACGGGCCCGCCGTCGTCGCGCTTGACCAGCAGCGCGATCACGGCGAACACGGGCGAGAGAAGCACCAGCAGCAGGCCGGCGCCGACGACGTCGAAGGTGCGCTTGCCCCAGCGGGAGGCGTCGGTCCAGGTGGGCGGGTCGATGTGCATGAGCGGCAGGCCGCCGACGGGGCGCACCTTGACGCGGTCGGAGGAGATGTCGGTGACGCTGGGGGCCACCACCACCTGCACGGGCTCGCTCTCCAGCTCCCACACGCGACGGCGCAACTCGCCGGCGCTCTCGAAGGCGCCGCCGGCGAAGAAGACGACGTCGACCTCGGCCTCGGCGGCAATCGCGCCCACCTGCTCGCAGTCACCGAACACCGGCAGCCCCGAGTGCGTCGTCGAGCGCTCGTGCGTGGCGGGGGTGAGCGCCCCGACGACGTGGTAGCCCAGCCACGACTCGCGCCGGATCACGGCGGCCACCTCGTCGACGTGCGAGGGCGAGCCGGCGATCAGCACGCGCTGGGTGAGGACGCCACGACGCCGAGCGCTGTGCAGCGCGCGGCGCAGCAGCCAGCGGCCAGTGACCGTGGCGGGCACGCCCACGCCGAAGGCGATGACGAAGAAGCCGCGCGAGAGCGGGAAGTTGGCCAGGTAGCAGCCGACTCCGGTGAGGCCGGCGGCCAGCAGCCCGGCGTTGAAGACGCGCTTGAACTCGTCGGTGCCGGCGCCGAAGACCTCGGGGCGGTAGCCGCCGAGGATGGCGATGGCAGCCACCGTGCCGAGCAGCATCAGGGGGCCGACAAGCAGGACCGAGTCCAGGATCATGCCGGGAGTCTCGAAGAGGTTCTCGCGGCTGAACGTGGCCAGCGCGATGGCGCAGGCCACGACTCCGAGGTCGCTGAGTGCCGCGAACGCCGGCAGCGCCCGCCAGGCACGGGTGCTGCGTCGCCCGACGCCGAGGCCGGCCCGAGTGATGTCGGCTTGCAAGGTCATACGTGCTGCTCCCCCATGACGCGCCTGGGTAGTCGGTGGGAACCGGCCCCCAAACGCCTACGACTCCGGAGCGTCCCTGCTCCTGGCGTCATTCCCGAGCGTCACCCTACGGGCGAAGCGGCGTACGCGCAGCATGTGGAGGTATCCATTCCGTGAACACCCATTCCGAAATGCTCGAGTTCGGGAAGACCGGAGCAGACCACTACTGTGCGGCGGGTGCAGCGCGTACTCGTCACCGGCGGCGCCGGCTTCATCGGCTCCAACTTCGTCCACCACCTCGTCAGCCACACCGACCTGACCGTCACCGTGCTGGACAAGCTCACCTACGCCGCGAGCCGCGACGCGCTGGCGGGGCTGCCCGAGAGCCGCGTGCGCCTGGTGGTGGGCGACGTCGCCGACGCCGGGACCGTCGACCCGCTGGTGGCCGAGCACGACGCCGTCGTGCACTACGCGGCCGAGAGCCACAACGACAACTCGCTCACCGACCCCAGCCCGTTCGTGCAGACCAACCTGATCGGCACGTTCACGCTGCTGGAGGCGGCCCGTCGTCACGACACCCGGCTGCACCACATCTCCACCGACGAGGTGTACGGCGACCTGGAGCTCGACGACCCCGAGCGGTTCACCGAGGCGACGCCCTACAACCCCAGCAGCCCCTACTCCTCCACCAAGGCCGGCTCGGACCTGCTGGTGCGCGCCTGGGTGCGCAGCTTCGGCGTGCGCGCCACCATCTCCAACTGCTCGAACAACTACGGCCCCTGGCAGCACATCGAGAAGTTCATCCCGCGCCAGATCACCAACGTCGTCGACGGCGTGCGCCCCAAGCTGTACGGCTCGGGCGAGAACGTGCGCGACTGGATCCACGCCGACGACCACTCCTCGGCGGTGCTGGCGATCCTCGAGCGCGGCGCGATCGGCGAGACCTACCTGATCGGCGCCGACGGCGAGAAGAACAACCTCGAGGTGGTGCGACTGATCCTGGGCCTGATGGGCCAGCCCGAGGACGCCTTCGACCACGTGACCGACCGCGCCGGCCACGACCTGCGCTACGCCATCGACTCCACCAAGCTGCGCACCGAGCTGGGCTGGCTGCCCCAGTTCGGCGACTTCGAGGCCGGTCTGGCCGCCACGATCGACTGGTACCGCGAGCACGAGGCGTGGTGGCGCCCGCACAAGGACGCCACCGAGGCCACCTACGCCGCGAAGGGCCAGTGACCGTGCCGGATCAGGCCCAGGAGCTGCGCATCGAGGAGACCCCGATCCCGGGCCTGCTCGTGGTGCACCTGCCGGTGCACGAGGACGCCCGCGGCTGGTTCAAGGAGAACTGGCAGCGCGAGAAGATGGTGGCGCTGGGCCTGCCCGACTTCGCACCGGTGCAGAACAACGTCTCATTCAACGCCAGCCGCGGCGCCACGCGCGGGATCCACACCGAGCCGTGGGACAAGTTCGTCTCGGTGGCCAACGGTCGCGCCTTCGCGGCGTGGGTGGACATGCGCGAGGGCCCCACCTTCGGCGCCACCCACCACGTGGTCCTCGACGCCGGCACGGCGGTGTTCGTGCCCCGCGGCGTGGGCAACAGCTACCAGACCCTCACCGACGGCGTCGCCTACACCTACCTGGTCAACGAGCACTGGCGGCCCGGCCGCTCCTACCCCGCGCTCGACCTGGGTGACCCGAGCGCCGCGATCCCGTGGCCGATCCCGCTCGCAGAGGCCGAGATCTCCGAGAAGGACACCACCAACCCCACCCTCGACGACGTCACGCCGATGCCGCCGAAGAAGGTGCTGGTCACCGGGGGCAACGGTCAGCTGGGCCGCGCGCTGCAGGCGGCGTTCCCCTACGCGGACGCCGTCGACCTCGACGAGCTCGACCTCACCGACCCCGCCGCCGTCGCCGCCTGGCCCTGGCACGAGTACCACCTGGTGCTCAACGCCGCGGCCTACACCGCCGTCGACGCGGCCGAGACCCCCGAGGGCCGCACAGCGTGCTGGGCCGCCAACGCCACCGCGCCCGCCCTGCTGGCGAAGGTGGCCGACGAGCACCACCTCACGCTGGTGCACATCTCCAGCGACTACGTCTTCGACGGCGAGCAGGCGGGCCCCGAGGGGCACACCGAGACCGAGCCGTTCTCGCCGCTGGGCGTCTACGGCCAGGCCAAGGCCGCCGGCGACCTCGCCGTCGGCACCGCCCAGCGCCACTACGTCGTCCGCACCTCGTGGGTGATCGGCGAGGGCGGCAACTTCGTGCGCACGATGCGCTCGTTGGCCGAGAAGGGCGTCAGCCCCACCGTGGTCGCCGACCAGGTCGGCCGTCTGACCTTCACCGGCGAGCTGGTGCGCGGCATCCGCCACCTGCTCGAGACCCGTGCGCCATACGGCACCTACCACCTCACCAACGGCGGCGAGCCGACGTCGTGGGCCGACGTCGCGTGCGCCGTCTTCGAGCGCTCCGGCCGCAGGGCCGACGACGTCACGCCCTGCACGACCGAGGAGTACGGCGCCGGCAAGCAGCTGGCCCCCCGCCCGCTCACGAGCACCCTGGACCTCGCCAAGATCCGCGCCACCGGCTTCGAGCCCGAGCCCGCCCTCGAGGCGCTGGATCGCTACCTCGCCTGAGCGCGAGCCGCTCCCAACCGCTGGTTGAGCCGGGCGAGCGCCAGCGAGCCCGTGTCGAAACTCCGCAAGACCGCCCTCCCACATCGACAAGAGTCGCCGGAGGGCACGCAGCTCACCATGGTGTCGACACGCTCGGCGCTGGGGCGCCTCACGGCTCAACCAGCGATCAGCGGAGAGGTCGTCAGCGGCGGCGGTAGAGCCCGGCCAGTGCAGGCCGCACGTCAGCCAGGTACACGAACGCCGCGATGGTGAAGACGATGTTCAGGATGCCGGTGCCGAGCAGCAGCTGCAGCGCGACGCCGAGCCCCAGGATCAGCGCCCAGGCGGGCTTGGTGAGCTTGCCGGCGGCCTCGTAGGCGTCGGCGGAGTACATCAGCGAGTTGACGAAGGCGAAGATCTTCACGGCCAGGAGCACGAAGACGACGATGAGCATGACGTTCGCCTGGAGCTGGAAGATCACGCGCTCAGCCTAGCCAACGCAGACGCACAGGACCCCCGAGCCAGGAGGCTCGGGGGTCCGGGTCACCACCCCTGACGGGGTGAGAGGTGACGTCAGCTGGCGTCGGCGGCCTTGTCCGCGGTGTCGGCGACCTTGTCGGCGGCCTTCTCGGCGTTCGCCGCCACGGTCTTCTTGGCGGTGGTGGCCTTCTTGGTGGTGGTCTTCTTGGCAGCCGAGGCCTTCTTGGCCGGGGTGCTCTTCTTCGCCGCGGTGGTCTTCTTGGCGGCGGTGTCCTTGACCTCGGCGGTCTTCGCGGCGGTCTTGTCGGCCACCTCGGAGGTCTTGCGGGCCGCGGTCTTCTTGACGTCGGCGGTCTGGCGCGCGGCGCTCGAGGCGGTGGTGCGGCGAGCGGCGGACTTGTCGGCGCCGGGGGTCTTGGGGGCGTCGATCACGTCGGCGACGGCCTCGATGGCGTCCTCGACCTCGTCGGCGAACTCGTCGAGCACGCCGGCCACCTCGCCGCGCAGGCGCTTGACGGTGGTCTCGCCGCGCTTGGCGAGGTCCTCGTAGGTGGCGACGGTGGTGACGACGCCGTTGTTGACCTGCTCCTGCAGCTCGTTGATGCGCGCCTCGACGGCGGCGCGGCGGGCCTTGGCGTCCTTGCTGACGGCCTCGACGCGCTCGTTGACGACGGAGGTGGCCTGCGAGCGCAGCGCGCGGGGGCTGGGGTCGAAGTCCTTGACGGTCTTCTGCACGTCGGCGACGCGGGCCTGCACGGTGCTGCGGGTCTCGACCACGGTGCCGCGCACGTACTCGACGGCGTAGTCGGCGGCGCCGACACCCGCGTAGAACGGCTTGGCCGCGACGGCGGGGATCTCGATGGACTTGATGTCGAACTTGGCCTTGGCCATGTCAGGACTCCTTCAGTGAGGTGACTCGGGTGGACTGGTGCTCGTCGTCCGCACGGGGCGTCTGCCCCGATGCCGGACCCGAGTCGGGCTCCAGCGCTGCGTTCATCGCCAGGAACGACGAGTAGACGTCGAGGAGCGACTGCTTCTGCCGCTCGGTGAGGTGGGTGTCGGCCAGGATGGACAGCTCCACGGAGCTGTCGCCACTGCCGGACCCCTCCTCGGGGTCGAGGATCCCGGCGCGGACGTAGAGCTGCTCCGCGCTGATCCTCAGGGCCTTCGCGATCTGCTGCATGACCTCGGCCGAGGGCTTGCGCAGACCGCGCTCGATCTGGCTCAGGTAGGGGTTGGAGACGCCGGCCTGCTCGGCCAGCTGCCGCAGGGAGAGACGCGAGGCGGTGCGCTGCTCCTTGAGGTAGTCGCCGAGGGACCCGACTGCGGTCCCGACCTTTCCCTTCGCCATGCCTCCCAGTGTGCTAGCAAGAGTTAGCGCTTGCAAACTCAGCTAGCGTGAGGTCGTTCACACTCCCTGTCAACCACCAGAACAAGCCGCTGACCTGCCGTTTCAGGCGCTAGCACCTGCAAGCACCTCGACGTCGTCGAGCACCGCGCGCACCTCACCGACCGGCTGGCCGGCTCCCAGCAGGGGCGCCTCGCCGGTGGCGCGCAGCGCGTGGCCGTCGTTGCCGCGCTCCAGGTCGACGCCGTCGCGCACCAGCGCGGCCGCCATCAGCACCGGGCGGGCGCGGGCGCCGCCGTCCTCGATCTTGAGCGCGTAGGCGCGACCGTCGGGCAGCGCGACGACGTAGCAGGCCTCGGCGCCGGCCTTGCCGATGGCGCCGGGGACGGCCGTCAGCAGCGCGCGCTCGTCGCGGCTGCTGCCGGAGACCATCTCGGGGTGGGCGCGGATCGCCTCGGCCACCCGCTCCTCGGGGCCGGTGTGCGCGACGGCCAGCGTGCGGAAGGCGCGGGCCAGCCCGGTGAGCGAGCAGGAGAGCAGCGGGGCGCCGCAGCCGTCGACCGCCACCTGCGCCGGCTCGCCGGTGAGCTCCTCGAAGGTGGCGCGGATGGCCACCTGCAGCGGGTGCTCGGGGTCGCGGTAGCTCTCGGTGGGCCAGTCGTTGAGCACGCAGGTGGCGAGCATCGCGGCGTGCTTGCCCGAGCAGTTCATGGTCAGCGACTCGCGCTCCCCGCCCCGGCGGAGCACGGCCTCGCGGGCGGCGTCGTCGAGCGGGTAGTCGGGCGGCGTCTGCAGCGCGTCGACCTTGAGGCCGGCGCCCTTGAGGATCTTCTTGACGCCCTTGAGGTGCATCTCCTCGCCCGAGTGCGAGGCGCACGCGAGCGCCAGCAGGTCGGCGGGCAGGTCGAGCCCGAGCCGCACCATGGCCAGCGCCTGGATCGGCTTGTTGCACGAGCGCGCCAGGATCGGCCGCTCGACGTCGCCGATGCGCCAGGCGGGCTCACCCTCGGCCCCCAGCGCGACCAGGGCGCCGTAGTGGTGCCCCTCCACGATCCCGGAGCGGACGATCTCGGCGACGACAGGCTGGCTCACGCCGTCACCCTAGGGGCCGCATCCCGATAGTCCGCAGCAAGGTGGTCGTGGTCCGGTGGCTTTCACGACCACTTTGCTGCGGACTATCGCGGATGGGTCAGCCGGCCCAGATCCCGCGGAAGGCGGCGGGGGTCTGGTCGCCGCGGGTCTCGATCAGCTCCCAGCCGGCCACCGCGCCGGACCAGTCGGCGATGCGGTCGTCGGTGATCTGCGAGGTGGCGCCGCTGGGGTCGGTGACCCACACGGTGCCCTCCTGGCGGCGCACGTCGTAGCTCTGGCTGCGGCCGAGGTTGGCGTCGTCGAACTCGCCGGTGAGCAGCAGGGTCTCGGGGGCCTCGGCGGAGGGGTCCACCACCACGAGCGCCCAGCGGCCGGGGGCGGCCACGAGCCGGACCCCGGAGCGGGGCAGCGGCTGCTCGGCCTCGAGCGCCTGCACCACCGAGGCCTCGGAGATGGTGAGCGCCACGAACCCGGACGGCGAGAAGCCACTCTCGGCGAAGCGGATCTCGGCGCCGATGCGCTGCACCGGGGCCTCCAGCTCGGTCTCGACCACGCCCTTGGCAGGCGCGTTCTCGACCTTCTCGCCGTGCCGCAGCGCGCCGTCGGCGCGGGCGATCCCGGTGCGCCCCTCCCCCACGCTGATGCTGCTCCAGCCGCGCCGCGGCAGGTCCTGGGTGGTGAAGTCGACCTCGAGGGTGCGCGGCACGTCCGGCAGCGGGGTGAGCGGGTCGGAGGTGGGGGGCGCGGTGGGCTCGGGCACGGGCGCCTCGGAGCCCAGCGGCTCCTCGTCGATCGGCGACGCCGCCCCGGACGGCGAGCCGGCAGGCGACGACGACTCCACCGCGGTGTCGCGCGAGAGCCCACTGCCGCCGGCGCCCGGCGGGTTGAGCACCACGAACACGGCCGCGGCGCCCACGAGCGCGGCCAGCACCACGACCACCACCTGCGTCGCGCGCCCGCCGGACTCACCCATGACCCTCAATCTCTCTCACTGGCTCTCACTCGGTTCCGACGCCGGCCCGCACCAGCGCCTGCGCCGCCACCTCGAGCCGCGCGACCCAGGGGTCGACCTCCTCGACCACCGGCCCCTCGAGCGTGAAGTCCAGCAGGGCGCCGTCGTCGGCCTGGGGCCAGTCCACCCCGCAGTCGGGGGTGGCGGTGGTGGCGAACGTCGTCCAGCACTCGTTGACCTGCTCGGCGAGCGCGCCGGAGCCGGGGGTCTGCGGGTCGCCCTCGGTGTCGCCGAACACGTAGGGGTAGTCGGCGCCGTGCACCGCGCCGTCGTTGGCGGCGCGGCCCTCCTCGGAGGTGATCGAGAAGCGGTAGCGCCAGGTGGGCGCCCGCTCGGCGTGCTGCTGCGCCAGCCGCGCGGCGGGCTCGGTGAAGACGAGGTCGTTGAGGAAGTGGGCGTCGAAGGTGCCCGCGTTGCCGTAGGCGGCGAGTGCCGACTCCTCGAGCCCGGCCACGAACGTCTGCCGCAGCGCCACGGGGTCGACGCCGAGGAAGGTGAAGCTGGGGTCGAGCAGCTCGCGGTCGGTGGTGCCCACGATCCACGGCACGGGCGCCTCGTCGCCGGCGGCGAAGGTGTCGCTCACCGAGGCGGGCAGCACCGAGTCGAGGACCGGCGCCTGGTTGGCCAGCTGGTAGGTGGGCAGCAGCGCCACCTCCTCGACGTCGAGCTCGCGCAGCGCGGCGGCGTCGTCGGTGTCGCCACCCGGCAACGACCCCATCACCGCGGCACCCTCCTCGGCGGCGGCCTCGTAGGTGGGCGTCACCTCGTTGCCCAGCCCCGAGCCGGTCACGGCGCGGGCGAAGAGCCCCTCGGTGCGCGGGCTGCTCATCAGGAAGTTCACCGAGGCTCCGCCGGCGGAGATGCCGAAGATGGTCACCTGGTGGGGGTCGCCGCCGAACTCCCCGATGTTCTCCTGCACCCACTCCAGAGCGGCTACCTGGTCGAGCAGCCCGAAGTTGGCCACCTGCTCCTCGCCGTCGGCCTCCTGCTCGGCGGCCAGCGCAGGGTGCGCGAGGTAGCCCAGGCGACCGAGCCGGTAGTTCAGCGAGACCAGGACGACGCCGTCGGCCACCGTGCCGCGCACTATCTCGTCGGTCAGGTCGCCGTTGCCGAGCGTGAGGCCGCCGCCGTGCAGCCAGACCATCACCGGCAGGTCGTCGGCCTCGGTGTCGGGCCGCCAGACGTTGAGGTAGAGGCAGTCCTCGCTCGTGCCCTCGGCCAACCCACCCTCGGCGCCCGGCTGGGGGCAGGAGTCGCCGAACTCCTCGGCGTCGCGCTCGCCCTCCCAGCCGGCGGCAGGCTCGGGCGGGCGCCAGCGCAGGTCACCCACCGGCGGTGCCGCGTAGGGGATGCCGCGGTAGGCGCGGACGTCGTCGCGGGCCACGCCCTGCAGCTCGCCGCCCTCGACCTCGACCGAGACCGGGTCGCCGTCGTCAGCGAGGAAGCAGCCCGAGAGCAGCGCGCACACCAGCACCGCGGGCAGCAGCGCCCAACGGCGACGACGGGGCATGACGCTCCAAGGCGGGAGGGAGGCGGAGGGAGAGGGGGGAGCACGCGCGCCCGCGAGCAGGCGCCAGGCCAGGGTAGTGCGTGCGCAGGTGGCAGGATGAGTGATCGTGTCAACCCCCACCGCGCCGCAGCCTGCTCCTCAGCACTGCCCCTCGCCCCGCGAGCTCGACGACCTCGAGCTGCTCGGCCACGGCGGCCTCGCGCCGCTCACCGGCTTCAACGAGCCCGGCAGCCCCGTCACGCTGGAGCTGCCAGAGCCGGTGCTGGCCGCCGCCCGCGAGGCCGGCGCCGTCGAGCTGGTGGACCCCGAGGGGCTGCCGCTGGCGCGCGTGGCCGTGCCCGCCAAGAAGAAGCAGGACGGCGAGGGCTGGCCGGTGCAGGTGCTGGCCACCCCCGAGTACGGCCCCTACCGCCGCTACCACCTCTCCCCCGCGCAGGTGCGCGCCCAGCACGCCGGCCGCACGGTGGTGCCGGTCACCGACGCCCTGACCGACGAGCAGCTGCGCGCGGTCCACGAGCTGGGCCCGGTGCTGCTGCTCGCGCTGACCGGTCACGGCACGCCCGCAATCAGCCCGGTGGCGCTGCTGCGCGCCACCCTGCTGGCCGCGGAGGTGCTCGACGCCGTCGTCGTCGCGGTGCCGCTGGCCAGCCACGGTGACGCGCAGGCCGACCACGACCTGGGCGTGCAGGTGGTGCGCACCTACGCCGGCGACGACCCGGTGCACGCGCTGACCGAGGGCGGCGAGCTGCCGCTGGAGCTGCGCGAGGTGGTGGAGCGCGACCGCCCCGCCCCCGGCGAGCAGGGCCTGGTCATCTTCTTCACCGGCCTCTCCGGCAGCGGCAAGTCCACCCTGGCGCGTGCGCTGATGGACCAGGTGCTCGAGCAGGGCGAGCGCACGCTCACGAGCCTCGACGGCGACGTGGTGCGCCGCAACCTCTCCGCCGGTCTCACCTTCAGCAAGGAGGACCGCGAGACCAACATCCGCCGCATCGGCTGGGTGGCGGCCGAGATCGCCCGCCACGGCGGCGTCGCGGTCTGCAGCCCCATCGCCCCCTTCGACGCGACCCGCCAGCAGGTGCGCCAGATGGTCGACGACGCCGGCGGCGCGTTCTTCCTCGTGCACGTGGCCACCCCGCTGGAGGAGTGCGAGCGCCGCGACCGCAAGGGCCTCTACAAGCTGGCCCGCGAGGGCAAGATCCCCGAGTTCACCGGCATCTCCTCGCCCTACGAGCAGCCCGCCGACGCCGACGTCGTCGTCGACACCACCGGCCGCACCATCGAGGACGCCCTCGCCGACGTCGTCGACGCCCTCGCCCAGACCGGCCACCTCACCCTGGTGGACGACGAATCGCTGGTCGACCCAGCCGAGCGCGACCAACCGCTGGTTGAGCCGGGCGAGCGCGACCAACCGCTGGTTGAGCCGGGCGAGCGCCAGCGAGCCCGTGTCGAAACCCCGCAAGACGACCGCCCTCCCGCGACCACCCACACCGCGGAAGCCGACGAGCCCCTCAAGGTCCTCTTCGTCTGCACCGCCAACATCTGCCGCTCGCCGTACATGGAGCTCCTGGCCCGCAGGATCGCCGAGGAGACCGGCGCAGCAACCCGGCTCAGCTTCGCCAGCGCGGGCACCCACGGCTTCCGCGAGCACGCGATGGACGACGTCATGGCCACCACCCTGACCTCCCGGGGCGTCGCCCACGACGAGTTCCGCAGTCAACGCCTCACCAGCCAGCTCATCGCCGACGCCGACCTGGTGCTGACCGCGGAGTCCACGCACCGCCAGTTCATCCTCGACGACCACCCGGGCGACTTCCGCAAGGTCTTCACCCTGGGCCAGTTCGCGGAGTCGGTGCGCTCGCTGCACACCGACCTCACCGGCCGCCAGCTGTTGGCCGCAGCAGGCCTGCGCCGGGGCGGCGCCTCGGAGCGCCTCGACATCGGCGACCCCTACCGCCGTGGCCCTGAGGCCGCGGCAAGCACGGCCGAGCGCGTGGAGGAGCTGCTGCGCGTCGTCGTGCCGGCTCTGGCCGGGGCTGAGAGGATCACGCCGTGATCGAGTTGATTGGTGCGGAGTGGCCGGGGATCCTGGTCGCGGGCTTCGTGGTGGGCATCGTCGTGGGCCTGACCGGCATGGGCGGTGGCGCGCTGATGACGCCGGCGCTGATCTTCCTGGGCGTCGGGCAGGGCAACGCGGCCACCATCGTGACCGCCGACCTGACGGCGGCCGCGGTGTACAAGACCGGCGGCGCGGTGGTGCACGCCCGCGAGGGCTCCCCCAACTTCAAGCTGGCGATGTGGCTGGTGATCGGCTCGGTGCCCACGGCCCTGGCCGGGCCGTACCTGGTGCAGGCGTTCACCGAGGACGCCGAGCAGCTCGACAACGTGCTGAAGATGGCGATCGGCTTCGCGCTGCTCTTCGCGGCCTCCACCTACGCGCTGCGCCTCTACATCAACCTGCGCCGGGTGCGCGGCGGCGGCGACCCGGGCGACCCCAACCCGAGGATCCGCCCGGTGCCGACCCTGCTGGTGGGCGCCCTGGGCGGCCTGCTGGTGGGCATCACCAGCGTCGGCTCGGGCTCGGTCATCATGATCGCGCTGCTGATGCTCTACCCGGGGCTCTCGGCGGTGAAGCTGGTGGGCACCGACCTGGTGCAGGCCGTGCCGCTGGTGCTGGCCGCCGCCGTCGCCAACATCGCCATCCACGGCCTCGACTGGGGCATCGTGCTGCCGCTGATCGCGGGCTCGGTGCCCGGCACCCTGCTGGGCAGCAAGATCGCGCCGAAGGTGCCGCAGTCCTACATCCGCCGCGGCATCGTGGTGGTGCTGACGATGAGCGGCGTCGCGCTGCTCGACAAGTCCGGCTGGGGCCCGCTGGGCGAGGACGAGACCCACCCGCTGTTCATCGGCCTCGTGGGTGTGGCCATGGTGGTGCTGGTGCCGCTGATCTGGGGGGTGCTCCGCAAGGAGCAGGGCCTGCCCATGTTCGGCGCCCCCACCGTCCGCGACCTCGACCGCTACGAGTACGTCGTCAGCCGCCACACCGCGCAGCTGCAGGAGCAGGAGCGCCGCAACCGCGACGCATCCAGCGACAAGGACCCCGACTCACACGCTGGTTGAGCCGGGCGAGCGCCAGCGAGCCCGTGTCGAAACCCCGCACGACGACCGCCCTCCCGCCACCACCCCACCCACTGGTCGAGTAGCCCGACGTCGAGCTCGCGAGACGTCGGGCGTACCGAGGCCGCGCAAGCCAACCGCCCTCCGCCACCACCTCCCGCGTGGCACCCATGCTGCGTGCGACGCGGGAGGCGACCCGCTGGACAGGGGTCAGGCGCTGGGAAGCCGCAACACGCCCGACGCCGCCTGTGGTGCGCGCGCGATCTTGCGGACCCGCTTGCTGGCGGTGTCGACGGTCCAGGTCGCGTAACCGGGTCGCGTGGCGGTCACCCGTGCCCGCACCCTCATCCCTTCGTGCCGCTTCTTCAGCACGAGCAGCTTGCCCGTGGTCCCTCGGATCCTGGTGCCGTTGGCGTACCAGCGGATGGTCAGCCTGACGTCCTCGGGCGTGAAGCGACCCAGCCTCACGGCCAGGATGCGGCCCACGCGTGCCTTGCCGACGACTACGGGCATCCGCGAGGTGGTGATGGTGCCGGGCAGCACCGGGGACGCCACGTCGGCCACGGCCGAGGCCGAGGTGTGGTCGGGGGCGGAACCCGTCACGCGCACGCTGATGCGTGTGCGCACGTGCTGGGGTTCGAGCCGCAGCACAGCCTCCTCGGCTCCTGCCACGGGTCGACCGTTGCTGAACCAGGCGTAGGCGTAGGAGATCCCGTCCGGCGCCCACGACCGAGGCGTGGCTGTGAGCACCGATCCCACACGAGGCGTCCCGGAGATGACCACCGAGCCGGCCACCACGGCCGGGTCCACCGGGTCCACCGGGTCCACCGGGTCCACCGGATCGACCGGGTCCACCGGGTCCACCGGATCGACCGGGTCCACCGGGTCCACCGGGTCCACCGGGTCCACCGGGTCCACCGGATCGACCGGATCGACCGGGTCCACCGGGTCCACCGGGTCCACCGGGTCCACCGGATCGACCGGATCGACCGGATCGACCGGATCGACCGCACCCACGGCCGGGAGCTGCAGGGTGGCGTTGCGACGGGTCACCCGCTGCGCCTCGCCCACCACGACGTCGGTCGCCTCCGCGAGGGAGTCCGCGTCGTCGTAGTACTCGCTTAGCTGGCACGTGCCCTGGCAGCTGCTGGTGTCGAAGTGGAGGCGGTAGGTGCCGGCCGGCACCTCCAGGCGGTAGTTGCCCTCGAGGCCCCCGCCCTCGCTGTCCGTCGTGTCCGACGGCCAGCGCACCCACCGGCCGCCCTGGCTGCGGTAGGGCGTCACCCGCACGTCCGACAGCGGCTCACCGGACTCGTCGACGACGAGACCCGTGATCGAGCTGGCCGGCGCCAGCACGGCATCCCGGTCCGGCACCGTCTGACCCGGCTCCACCGAGATGGTCACGGCATCGTCCACGGAGGCGGCGTCGGAGTAGAACTCCGAGGCGTACACGGGTGCGCTGAAGCCCAGCCGGTACTCGCCGGGCGTGACCGCGACGTCGAACGCTCCCTCGTCGACGCTGTCCGACGCGGCCTCGGTCCACGTGTCGCCGTCACGTCGGTAGGCCGTCACCTGCCCGTCCGCGACAGGTTCTCCCGACCGGCTCGTGAGCATGCCCGCGATCCGCCCGGCACTCGCGGTCGTCAGACGTCCGTCGATGCCCGTGAGGTTCTCCCCCCGTGCGACGACCAGGTCGTCGGCGTCCTCGACGGTCGACGCGCCGCCCCAGAAGACCGGGGCGTGGGGCGTCCCACCGAAGCCGACGCGATAGTGGCCGGCGGCCACCGCGGTGAACGAGTAGCCGCCCTCGCCGTCGCTCGTGGTCGTGCGGTCGGTGACCCAGGACGAGCAGCCCGGCCCGCACTGCTTGAACCGGAGCAGCGACACCGCCGTGCCAGCCACCGGGTTCCCGTCGGCAGCGGACACGGTGCCGGTCACGGTGGCCGAGGGCGCACTGAGGTAGGCGTCGATGCTGGCTCGCACCTCGGTGCCCTCCACGGTGATCGGAGTTGCTTGGTCCACGAAGTCCACGTCGTCGTAGAACTCGGGATCCAGGCCACCGGAGGCGAACCTGACGGCGTACTGGCCGGGCGGCAGGCCCTGCACCAGGTAGGTCCCGTTCTGCTTGATGACGGCCTCGGCCGCCCGGACCCAGCCGCCGTCTCGCTTGCTGAAGACCTCGACGCGCCCACCGACGGGTCCGGACTCGCTGCTGACAGCCCCCTGGATCGCGCCACCGGAGGAGAGGACGGCGTCGGCGGTGAACGCCTCGTCGTCGCTCAGGACGATGCTCTCTGCCCCGGTCGAGTCAGCGCCGGTGGGCCAGGACGCCGCCATCCGGCCGGGTGCGCTGAAGCCGACCTCGTAGCTGCCCGCGCGGAGTCCGGTGACCTGGTAGGCGCCGTCGGCGTCCGTGTCGACCACGCGCAGCGGGTCGGGATGGTCGCTGCGCGGCGACCGGTAGACCGACACGGTCGCACCGGCCAACCCGACCGTGGTCTCGTCGGTCACCACCCCTCGGATGCTCGCGCCCCGGCGGACGAGGATGTTGGCGCCGCGAGTCACCTGGCCTGCGGTCACGGTGACCGGCGTCGCCTCGCTCGCCGAGGTCACGACCGGGTGGAAGGTCGGGAGGAACTCGTCCTGGGCGCTGCTGGCACGCAGCACGTAGTCCCCGGGGGCCAGCCCTGCCAGCCGGAACGACCAGTCGTCGTCGTCGAGGTAGGCGGTCGCTGCGGGCTCTCCGGACATCTCGGCACCCAGCGGCCAGGCCTCGACGGTGACGTCGTAGGGCCCACCCAGCGGCGAGAGGGAGATGACCCGACCGCGCACCACGCCCGCCTCGCGCACCGTGACGTCGACGTCGTCTCGCACCTGGCCGGCTCTCATGACCAGGCGCTCGGCGGACGCCGCGTCGGTCACGTCGCCGCCGTAGGTGGTGACGTGAAGGCCGAGGTGGTCACGGACGACCAGGCGGTAGACGCCCGGGGGGAGCGGCGGCATCTCGTAGAAGCCGTCGCCGTCGGTGCGGGCGTAGCCCTCGCCGACGAACTGCCCGTTGCTCAGCAGCTCGGCCTCGACGTCGAGGTACGGCAGCGGCACACCCTCCTCGTCGACCACACGGCCGCTGATCATCGCCTGGTACCGGCCGAGCGCCGCGTCGTGCCCGGCGGACGACTGCCCCTCGCCCACCTCGATCCGGGTCGCGTCGTCGAGCTCGGCGACGTCGTCCCAGCACTCCGAGCGGTAGGTGCGCCAGGGGTCGTTGCCCGCCAGGAAGCACAGCCGGTAGGTGCCCGCGCGCAGCCCGCCGAGGTCGAAGGAGCTGTCTCTGTACGCGTCGCCGGCGCGGATCCACTGCTCCCCGACCTGGAGGTAGGCCTGGACGTCGACGCCGGTGCTCAGCGGGGCGCCTCCCACCTCGGTGAGCGCGCCGCTGAGCCGCGCGCCGGGGGCTAGCACCGTGTCGACGCCGGTGCGGTCCTGGCCCAGCTCCACCCGGGTGGGGGTCGCCTCCTCGGCGGTCGCGACGTCGCCGAGGTACTGCCAGGCGAAGTTCCCGGCTGTGTCACGGAAGGCGAGGCGGTACTGGCCGGCCTCGAGACCCCTCAGTCGGTAGCGCCCGTCCTCGTCGGTGTACGTGGTGGGCAGGCCGCGACCGGGGTCGACCTCCACGTCCGGGAGGGGGTTGCCGGCGCGGTCACTGACCGTGCCGGAGATGCTGGCGAAGTCCGTGCGCAGGACGGCGTTACCCACCTGCATCTGCGCGCCGGTGTCGACGACGATCGGGTCGGCGTTCTCCAGCTCGGTGTGGTTGTCGAAGTACTGCGGCGCCATCCCCTCCGGGAAGAAGCCGAGGGTGTAGGTGCCCCGCGGGAGACCGACGACCGAGTACTCGCCCCTCCAGTCGGACGTGACGCTGTACTGCCACAAGGGGCGCCACCGCCAGTTCACCCACTGGTACAGCTGCACCCCGACCTGGGACACGCCGGCGCCGTCCTGGTCCAGGATCCTGCCCGTCAGGGTCGCCGCGGGCTCCAGCGTCGCGTCGATGCCGGTCACGTCCTGCTGCGCGCCGACGACGACGTCGGTGGCCGAGTCGACGTCGAGCGCCGCATCCCAGAACTCGGGGGCGTAGAGACGTCCCTCGGGGGAGCAGGCACTGCAGCGCGAGGGCCGGAAGCCCACCCGGTAGGTCCCGGGCTTGAGCTTGGTGATGCGGTAGCGCCCCTCGCTGTCGGTGTTCCAGCCGCTGGTGATCTCGCGCCAGCTGAAGCCGTCGCGACCCCAGAGCGAGATCTCGACGTCGGGCACCGGGGTCCCCTGCGCGGAGGTCACGGCGCCGCTGATCGTGGAGAGCCGCGCCAGCTGGGCGTCGATCCCGCTGACGCTGGCGCCCTCGCCCACCTCGATCGTCGTGGCGATCGACAGGTCGAAGGTGTCGTCCCAGAACTCGCCGACGTAGGGCGAGGAATCCCCCGGGCGGAACTCGAGGGCGTAGGTGCCGGGGCGCAGCCCCTCGAACAGGTAGCGGCCCTCCGCGCCAACGTAGACATCGGCGACGGCCTGCCAGTCTCCCGCGACGTCCATGCGGTGGGCGATCACCACGACGTCGTCGAGCGGCTCGCCCTCGGGTCCGGTCAGCAGACCCGTGATGCTGGCGGCGCGGGTCAGCCGCGCTGCCGCGAGCTCGGTGTTCTCGCCGGCCTGGACGGTCACGTCGGCCGCGGACTTCACGGAGTCGGCATCCTCCCAGTGCTCCTCCAGCTGTGCGCCGCGCTCGAAGCGCAACCGGTACGTGCCGGGTGCCAGCCCACCCGCCTCGTAGCCGCCGTCGGCTTGGCTGAGCGCCACGGCGACGCTTTTCCAGCTGCCCGAAGCACGGCTCAGCACGGTGACGAACTGGCGGGCTAGCGGGCGTCCATTCGCGTCGTCGAGCACGGTGCCGCTGATCGATCCGGCTCGCTGCAGGGAGGCGTCGATGCCGCTGACGTCGGTGTCGTCCACCGGGACGTCGGTGGCGGCCTCCAGCGTGGAGGCGTCGTCGTAGAACTCGGGCACGACGTCGGTGGCGCCTTCGTCGCCGAACTGGTACCGGTAGGTGCCAGGGGTCACGCCCTCGAAGCGATACGCCCCGCCGGTGCTGACGGTCTGGTCGGCGAACTCCCAGGCATCCCCCGCCTGGCGGTAGGCGATGACAAGGAGATCGCTCAACGCCCCGCCGTCGGAGTCGGTGACGACCCCGGAGACAGCGACGCCATCGGCGGCGTGGGCCGGTGTCACCGGCAGGAGTGCCGCGGTGACCCCGGCGGTGGCGGTCAGGGCGACCACCACAGCCAGGGATCGACGCAGCGAGCGCGGACGGCGCGAGAACTTCACGTGAGACCCCATGTCTTCAACCAGCATCGGTCGGGCGGCGAACGCCCTCGCGGAAGGTAAAGAATCCATGGCGCGCGATCCATGGCTAGACCAGGACGCCGAGCATGGCCCGTCGCGCGCCACCCCATGGCCCGGACGGACTATCCGGCCCCAGGTCTCACCGCATCAGCGCAGGTCAGCGGCATAACGGAGCGGGATGAGCCCCTTGCTGACCCACCCCTCGAGGATTCTCCCTACTTTCACGATCTCCGGAAGATCTCGTGCCAGGCACATGGGTCGGGGGTCCGGGAAGCGCGACGACGACACCGCTACGAGCGCCGCTGGCCCACGACCAGCCGTTCCACCCACACCCCCATCGGCAACAATTCCCGCTGCCCACCACCCCGTGGCACACTCAGTGGTCCAGACACGCGAGGCCATGGGGGTGGAGCATGCGTGGTCCGTCCCTTCCGTTCGCGTACGCGCGACGGGTGGCCGGGTTGGCAGTCAGCAACCCGCAGGAGTTCGCCGACCGCGTCCAGGGCCGCATCGAGCGGCGCCGCCACCGGTCCGAGACCGCACCGCCGCTGTTCTCCGACCCGCAGGGCTGGGGCGACGCGCTGCACCGCCTGCTCGGCGAGCCGGAGCAGTGCCGCAACTGCGACCGCTTCTCCGAGATCTGGGCCGACATCGAGGCCGACCTCCCGCCCGACTCCCCCGCCCTCGGCGAGGGCTTCGACGCCGGCGTCGGTCTGGCGCAGGCCGCCTACGTCACGGTGCGGCACCTCAAGCCGGCCCGCGTGGTCGAGACGGGGGTGGCGCGCGGCGTCACGACGCGCTTCGTGCTGGAGGCGATGGCCGAGAACGGCCATGGCCAGCTCACCAGCATCGACCTGCCGCCGCTGACCCGCCACTGGCACCAGCACACCGCCTCCGCGGTGCCGCAGCGGTTGCACCACCGCTGGCAGTTCGTGCGCGGCTCGAGCCGCCGCGAGCTGCCCTACCTGCTGGCAGGGGCCCATCGGCGTCTTCATCCAGGACTCGAGCCACACCCAGCGCCTCATGCACTGGGAGATGGCGACCGCGTGGCCGCACGTGGAGCCGGGCGGGGTACTGCTCTCCGACGGCGCCAACCGCAGCCGTGCGTTCCGCGAGTCGGGCGCGCTGGCTGAGGGCACCTGGCTCACCGCGCACGAGTGGGAGCGCGAGCGCTACCTGGGCGTCATCCGACGCCCACCCACCGCGCGGGCTACTCCCCGGAGCGCGTGAAGGCCGACTCGCCGGCAGGCTTCCCGGTCTCCGGCGACGCCGCCGACTCCTTGGCAGCCTTCTTGTCGGCCCGCCGGTCGGCACGCGAAGCCGTGCTCTTCGCCGACCCCTTGCCGCTGGTCACCGCCTCGGGCCCGTAGCCGTACCCGTAGCCATAGCCGTACCCGTAGCCCGAGCCGCCCTTCTTCACGGGCGCCTGGTTGATCACCACGCCCACGCACTTGGCGTCCACGGCCTCGAGGCGCTCCATCGAGGAGGCCAGCTGGTCACGGCTGGTCTTGCCGTGCTTGACGACGACGAACAGCCCGTCGGCCTGGGCGGCGAGCAGGGCCGCGTCGGTGACAGGCAGCAGCGGCGGGGCGTCGATGAGCACCACGTCGAACTCGTGGCGCAGCTCGTCGAGCAGCTTCTCCATGGCGTGGCTCTGCAGCAGCTCGGAGGGGTTGGGTGGGATGGGGCCGCTGGAGAGCACCTTGAGGCCGGTGTCGGCGTAGTCCTGCAGCGCGTCGCGCCAGGAGACCTTGCCGATCAGCACGGTGGTGGTGCCGACGCTGCCGTCGAGCTCGAGCCGCTCCCCCACCTTGGGCCGGCGCAGGTCGCACTCCACCAGCACCACCTTCTGGCCGGCCATGGCGAGGGTGATCGCGAGATTGCTGACGGTGGTGCTCTTGCCCTCGCCCGGCAGCGCGCTGGAGACCACGAAGCAGCGTCGGTCGTGGTCGACCTCCACGTACTGCAGGTTGGTGCGCAGCACCCGGAAGGACTCCGCCCAGGGGGTGGTCTGCCGAAGCTCCTCGGCCGGTGTCTTGCGCACCGCCGTGGGGTCGGCTCCGATGTGGCCCAGGATCGGCACGTCGGTGATGGCGGCGACGTCGTCGGCCGAGCTCACCGAGGTGTCCAGCACCTCGCGCAGCACGGCGATGCCGACGCCGAGCAGCAGCCCGAGCACCAGGCCGAGCCCGAGGTTGCGCACCGGCTGGGGGCTGACGGGAGAGTCGTTCACCTCGGCGTTGTCGACGATGGAGGCGGTGATCAGGGGCGTGGACTCACCTGCCGGTGTCTCGAGGTTGACCACCAGGTCGGAGAGCGCCTCGGCGTAGGCCTGCGCCACGTCGCGCGCCACGAACTCGTCGGGGTCGGTGGCGGTGATGGTGAGGTTGACGGTCTCGGGGACCACCTCGGCGGTGACGTTCTGCAGCAGCTCGTCGGGGTCGACCTCACCGCCGAGGTTGTCGCTGACCGTCTCTGCGAGCTGCCGAGTGGTCACCAGATCTGCGTACGAGGAGACCCGCTGCGTGGCGAAGATGCCTCCCTGCGCTGCCTCGTTGGTGTCAGAGGACCGCGTGGAGACGAACAGCTGCGCGTCCGAGGAGTACATCGGCGTCGCGGTCGCAGTCAGCCCGATGGCGGCACCCACGCACACCACCACGGCAGTGAGCACCCACACCCACCGCTTGCGGATGGTCAGCCAGTAGTCCCTCAGCTCCACGTGGTCACGTCCAATCCCGCCCGAGGCTCGTCGCTGTTGTCACGGTAGATCATCCTCAGCAGGCGCTCGCGAAGGTGCGGTCGCCGCTGCCGGGCACGACGGACGGCGTCACCAGGCTCTGACCCGCCGCATCCTGTCCCGCGCCGGTCGAGAGGTCGGCGCTCAAGACGAGGTCGTCACGGCTGGTGAGCTCGATGACGATGGTGGCGACCTGGCGGCCATCGATCTCGGAGACCTCGGTCAGCTCGAGCTTCTCGCCGTCGATCATCGCTGCATCGATGCTGCCCCCGAAGGGCGCGTACAGCCGGACGGCGACCAGCTGGGCTCCCGGCTCACCCCCGGCGCCACCCCCACCCGTGACGTACGGCGGCAGTTCCGCGGCCGACGCCGGGTCGATGGACTGACGCATCGTAAGGGTGGCACGCAGCCGCTGACGGTCGTCAGGCAGACACTCGGCTGCTTGGACGTCGAGCCGGTAGCGCAGGTAGTAGCTCATCTTCGAGGCGGTCAGGTCGGAGAGGCCGACGTCCACGTGCGGGATCGCGCCGTCGTCGCCGGGCTGCTCACCCAGCACCAGCGTGCCGGCCAGCTGCTCGGCCACGGCGGGGTCGAACGGGGCGAACAGCAGACGACGCTCGTCAGTGGCGCGAGCGAGACCTTCGACCAGCGGCACGGGCTCAGCGGCGTCACTCACCACGGCGCGGAACACCGTGGCGGCTGCCTGCTCGAAGAACACGTCCTGCTGGGCGGGGTCGGCGATCTCGAGGTAGGGGCGGCTCAGCAGCTCCTCCACCGCGTTCTCGGCGGTGATGGCGCGGTCGCCCACCTGCACCGGGCCCGTGGCCTCGAGCAGGTAGCCCAGCGCCACCGGGTCGATCGCCAGCACCCCGCTCAGCTCGATGTCGGGGTACTTCAGGTCCCAGTGCGCCTGCCACAGCTCGGCGGCGCGGGGGAAGTCGGGCGTGAATCCGGGGTTGGCGAAGAACTGGCCGATCGCCTCGCTGTAGGTGGCGATCTCGCCGGGTGTGAGGGGCAGCGGCGACGTGTCGCGCACGGGGAAGTCGGGCCACGAACCCTGCTCGCGCAGCTCAAGCGCACCGTCCTCCACGTGCAGGCGCGCCCACGAACCGGGCAGGCCGCCGGTCGCCCGCACCTCGGCGTTGTTCTGGAAGATCAGCAGGTAGTCTCGGGCACCGTCCTGGCCCAGCATGGTGGGCAGCACCTGGGTGGCCTTCGCCGCTCCACGCAGAGCGCCCGCGGCTTCGCTCACCTGGCTGTCCAGCGACTCGAACGGCCCCTGGAGCGCACCGACGAGGCCGTCGGTGTCGATCACGTTCAGCGACTGCTCGGCGGCGGTGAAGGCCTCCTCGGCGCTGGCCATCGGCTGCTGCAGAGCAGCCACCCGCTGCAGGTCGATGCGCCCGTCGCCCAGCAGGCCCTGGACGTCATCGATCGCGCCGGTCAGCGGCTCGACGCCTCCGCGGGTCACCCTGTCGAGGCTCTCGCTGATCACCCGGACGGCGTCGGCGTCGTCACCGATGACCGGAAGCAGCGTCAAGGCACTCCACACCGGGCCGTCGGTGCGGGCTCGAGCTGAGCCCGCGTGCTCAGCAAGAGCATCTACGGCGTCGTCACGGGCCGCAGTGTCGTCAGCCTCGAGCGCGCTCCGCAGCTCTTGCGCAGCCGCCTCCGCGTCCCGGAGGTCGCGCTGCACCTGATACCCGCTCCAGGCAACCCAAGCGAGGCCTAGCACGACCACCAACGCGACTCCCCCGATGACTCGACCTCGCGTCAGCACAGGTTCCCGACCTCCACGTCGAATTGCGAATGTAGGACCGTGTGCGCATGGCAAAGGGCCCCAGCCCAAGCGGCCGGGGCCCTTCGCTCAGTGCACGATCAGATGCGGAAGTTGGCGGTCTCCGACGACCGGGCGAACCGGGTGTTCTTGCCGGGGAGGTAGGTCATCGTCACCGTGTAGCGACCCTTGCGCAGGTTGTTGAAGATGGTGAACTTCTTGGCCGGGTAGTCGACGATGACGGTGCGCTTGGTGCCGTTGGGGCTGGTCAGCACGATCTTGACCTGGCCGCGGGGAACCGCGTTGCCCTGCGTCCCGACAGTCACATTGATGCGCGCCTTATTCTTGCCCGGCTTCGGCTTCGGGTTCGGCGCGCTCTCGGTGGGGATGCACCCCTGGTAACCGCAGCGGGGAGCAGCCGAGGCGGTGGTACCGCTCACTGCGACCAGGCCGGCCACCATCATGAAGGCTGCAAGCAGCCCAACAAAAAGCTTCTTCATGTCTTGCTCCACAGGCTCGTGATGGTCAGGCGACGGACGGTGTCCCCCGAGGTCTGGCGCGAGTCAACCACAGAAGACTGGTTCAGACCTCTTCGATAGGTGGATCGGACCAGTATTTCCTCGATCGATCCAAAACGGACCGCTCCGAGCACATCGGCGACCCACGCCGTTCACGTGCATGACACATGAGCGCGTAGACCGACGGGGTCAGCGAGGTCACGCCGTCCGGGCCTGCGACGGAATCGGGCAACGCCCCAACCCACCGCTAGCATGACGGCTGCTGTCCACCCGAGAGGTTGCTTGTTCACCCATGACACAGACGCACGCCGACTACCGGCTCAGCCAGCTCGACCAGCTGGAGGCGGAGTCGATCCACATCTTCCGTGAGGTCGCCGCCGAGTTCGAGAAGCCCGTCCTCATGTTCTCGGGCGGCAAGGACAGCATCGTGATGCTGCGCCTGGCCGAGAAGGCCTTCTACCCCGCCAAGATCCCCTTCCCGGTGCTGCAGGTCGACACCGGGCTGGACTTTCCCGAGGTGCTCGAGACCCGCGACAACTGGGTCAACCGACTGGGCGTGCGCCTGGTGGTGGCCAGCATCGACGACGCCATCGCCAACGGCGTGGTGATCGACGACGGCAAGACCAGCCGCAACCGCATGCAGATCGGCACCCTGCTCAACGCCATCGAGGAGAACGGCTTCACCGCTGCCTTCGGTGGCGGCCGTCGCGACGAGGAGAAGGCTCGCGCCAAGGAGCGCGTCTACTCCCACCGCGACGAGTTCGGCCAGTGGGACCCCAAGAACCAGCGCCCCGAGCTGTGGAGCCTCTACAACGGGCGGCTGCACGAGGGCGAGCACATGCGGATCTTCCCGATCAGCAACTGGACCGAGCTCGACGTCTGGGACTACATCGGCCGCGAAGGCATCGAGATCCCCTCCATCTACTTCTCCCACCAGCGCCGCACCTTCGTGCGCGACGGCATGCTGATGAGCGAGACCCCCCTCAACCCGCTGCGCGAGGGCGAGACCGTCGAGGAGCGCACCGTCCGCTTCCGCACCTGCGGCGACATCTCGCTCACCGGCTGCGTGGAGTCCACGGCCAGCACGATTCCCGAGATCATCGAGGAGATCGCCGTCGCCACCCTCACCGAGCGTGGCGCCACCCGCGGCGACGACCGCTTCAGCGAAGCCGCCATGGAGGACCGCAAGAAGGAGGGCTACTTCTGATGCAGTCCCCCACCGCGACCTTCCGGTGGTCGAGTACCGAGACTCCCGCCACCCCCCGCTGGTCGAGTAGCGCAGCGCCGAGCTTGCGAGGCGCAGCGCGTACCGAGACCCCCGCCACCCACGCACTCGCCGTGACCACCCCGGCAACCACAGGAGCCTCCGCATGACCGACACCGTGCAGCCCACCAACATGGACCTGCTCCGCTTCGCGACGGCCGGCTCCGTCGACGACGGCAAGAGCACCCTCATCGGGCGCCTCCTGCTCGACTCCAAGTCGATCTTCGCCGACCAGCTCGAGGCGGTCGAGGCCACCAGCCAGTCCAAGGGCTACGACTACACCGACCTCGCCCTCCTCACCGACGGGCTGCGCTCGGAGCGCGAGCAGGGCATCACCATCGACGTGGCCTACCGCTACTTCGCGACGCCCAACCGCAAGTTCATCATCGCGGACACCCCGGGCCACGTGCAGTACACGCGCAACATGGTCACCGGCGCCTCCACCGCCGACCTCGGCCTGGTGCTCGTCGACGCCCGCCAAGGACTCACCGAGCAGTCCCGCCGCCACGCGGTGATCCTCAGCCTGCTCCGGGTCCCCCACCTGGTGCTCGCAGTCAACAAGATGGACCTCGTGGACTTCTCCGAGGAGGTCTACTCCAAGATCCACGCCGAGTTCACCCAGTTCGCCACCAAGCTGAACATTCCCGACCTCGAGGTCATCCCGATCTCGGCGCTGCAGGGCGACAACGTGGTCAACCGCTCGGAGAACATGAGCTGGTACTCCGGCCCCACCCTCATGCACCACCTCGAGCACGTGCACGTGGCCTCCGACCGCGACCTCGTCGACGTCCGCTTCCCGGTGCAGTACGTGGTACGCCCCAAGAGCGACGAGTGGCACGACTACCGCGGCTACGCCGGCCAGGTGGCCGGCGGCATCCTCAAGCCCGGCGACGAGGTCGTCGTCCTCCCCTCGGGCATGACGTCGAAGATCTCGAAGATCGACCTCTTCGACCAGGAGGTCACCGAGGCATTCCCGCCCATGTCGGTGACGGTGAGCCTCGAGGACGACGTCGACGTGTCGCGCGGCGACATGATCGCCCGCATCAACAACGCCCCGACGCCGAGCCAGGACATCGACGCGATGGTGTGCTGGATGACCACCACCCCGCTGCAGCCGCGCCAGAAGCTGGCCATCAAGCACACCACCCGCACCGCGCGTGCCCTGGTGAAGGACATCCAGTACCGCTTGGACGTCAACACGCTGCACCGCGACCAGGAGACCAAGCAGCTGGGCGTCAACGAGATCGGCCGCGTGCAGCTGCGCACCACCGTGCCGCTGCTGTGCGACCCGTACAACCGGAATCGCACGACTGGCTCGTTCATTCTCATCGATGAGGCGACCGGCGTAACGGTCGGCGCCGGCATGATCAACAGCGGTGCTTAGTGCCCAGCTTTCAGCAGTTGCGCTCGCCGCTGGGCCAGATACAGCGTTGCTTGTGACCAAGTCCTCGCGATGGAGATACTCGAAATAACGCAGCTCGGTCGAGCTTCCACAAGGATGGGCACATGACGCAGCGCGCCCCTGTGGCACTCCACGTCGTTGAGGCGTACGGAGGTGGCGTAAAGGCCGCCATCGAAAACTGGGCAGATGCATCTCCAGAATACCGACATGTAGTCCTCAAAGCCGACCGCGCCAACCACCTTTTCGCGAAAGCAGGTCGGGGACGAGGCGTCGGCTTTATAGACATGCCTCCGAAACACCGCCAGCGCGTGCTCAGCGTTGAAACGGAAGCAGCGCGCGTTAAAGCCGATATCATTCACGCTCACTCCTCCCTCGCGGGGATCTATTCGCGGTTGGCTAGAACGCCGGACATCCCAATCGCCTACTCCCCCCATTGTTTCGCGTTCGAGCGTACAGACATAGGCTCGACGAAACGCCGATCGTTCTGGATGGCCGAGGCGGCTTTAGCGCGCAGGACGAGTATCTTCATCACGGTCAGTGAGCACGAGGCACAACTCGCACTTCGACTGCCAGGCGCTCGCTGTGCCGAAGTTCTGAGAGTCACCTCAGAAACGGAAGTTCGACGCAGACCCGCACAATCGTCGAGACCCAATCGAATTCGACTTCTCAGCGTTGGACGCTTGTGCGCACAGAAGGATCCATATTTCGTGGCTGCTGCACTTCAAGAGTTGCGACACAGAGGGGTACCTTTTGAACACACTTGGGTTGGAGATGGCGACGTCGATATGCGCGCGGCCTTGGAATCCAGTGGATCTCGCGTTGCGGGCTGGCAAAGCGAGGACGAGGTGATTCGTCAAATGGACGCGGCAGATGCCTTCTTGCACTCCGCGGCATGGGAAGGCTCGCCTGTCACCACAGAAGAAGCGCTGCGTTGCGGCCTCCCCGTCATCGCTCGCTCGCTCCCGGTTCTGCGCCAAATGAACCTCGTTGGGCTGGTTGAGTCTCCTTCCGAAATGGCGACTGCCGTCGAACGCCTCGCTGAGGGTGACCTGAAACTAGCCGCGCTCACCAGTCAAGCAGTCTTTGAAAGACATGTACGGCAGCATCCGGCTCGGCTGACAGACCTATATGACCAAGTACGGAGCAGTCACAAGTGATCCGCGTAGGGGCGAGCGACAGAGTCTTCACTCACAACGTTGGAGGCAATTCTCGTTACGCTCGTGAATTACAGGCGAATCTTTCCGACTATGACTGCCATTACGGACCTTTGGAACCAAAGCTCCGTTTACCCATTGCTCGCCCAGGACCCTCGTATGCCATCGCGGAGGGAGTCGGGGCTTTCAGAGGGCGATCCAATGTTGACGTTCTGCATTATCCTGCAGATACGGGACCTCTCCGAGCTAGCAAACTTCCGATCGTGACCACCGTGCATGGAATTGCATCGCGGCACGTCGCCAACGTGCGTTCGCCCGCCTCTGAAAAGTTGTGGCGAGCGCGCGTTCGCCGAGCAATGATGGTGTCCAACAAGATTATTACTGTTTCTGAGTCGTCCGCTCGCGACCTTTCGGAAGTCTTTGAGGTTCCAAGCGAAAACATTACCACGATTCCCCATGGGATCGACCATGGACGCTTCCATCCCATTTCCGAAGGCGACCCCGACGTCACCCTTGAACTGCAACTCCCGGCAGAATTTGCGCTTTATGTCGGAAACTTGGATCCGCGCAAGAATTTGGTCCGTCTTTGCGATGCTTTCTCGCGTCCATCCCTGCAGGAAAGCCGACTCGTAATCGCAGGGCGGCCAGCCTGGGACGCTCAGCCAATTCTCGACAAGATCCACGACTCGCCGAATGTGACTTACTTAGGCCCAGTCCCTGAGGAACTCCTCTCGCCTCTTTTGCGCGCGGCGCAGTGCTTCGTATTCCCATCCTTGTACGAAGGCTTTGGCTTCCCGGTACTTGAGGCGATGGCATGTGCAGCACCAGTAATCACAACCCATCGTGGCTCTCTAAAAGACGTAGCTGCGGATGCGGCAATGATCGTTGACCCAGACGATCCCGACTCGATAGCCGATGGCGTAGCTGCCGTCCTGAGTTCCAGTGAACTGAAATACGATCTCATTGCGAAGGGCATCCAGAATGCGAACCGCTTCGACTGGCAGACGTCGGCTCGTCATCACGCACAACTCTTCAAGGAAGTCGTGAACGGTGCGCATACTCATCGCTAATGCCTACAACGCGCAAAATGCTGGAGACGGACTTCTTGTTCACTTGGCGCATGAGGCCCTTAGAAGCACTGCTCCACCGAATAGCAGCTTTGGGCTCATCGCTTCAGCTCCCCAGACCTTTCCAGCATTTGAAACGGTGACTGCGCCGGCTGGCGACCTCAACACGTTCGGTCGCCTCCGAGATGTGGCAACTCGCTTTGTGGGGCGAACCCCCACCCGCGTCTTCCAGGCCATCCAAGCAAGTGATCGTGTCGTAGCAGTCGGTGGTGGCTACATGCGCTTCGGACACGCTACTGAAAGTTTCAAGACCAGTAACGTGCATCTACCACAGTGGGAAAGCGCAACCCGCCTAGGGCGTCCACTGTTCTTGCTGCCACAGAGCATTGGGCCACTAGGGCGTTCAAGAAATGCGGTTCGCGAAATATTGGCCTCAGCGGAGCGAGTCTACGTGAGAGACGAGCGTTCGTTCGAGGATCTGCGCGACATTAGCACTGTTCGTCGAGCTCCGGATCTCGCGGTAATGGAGCTCGCCAAGGATCTGAATCTTCTGGAGCGATCGCCGTCAGGCGGGACTATAGGTTTGATCTTCCGCCCGTTGCGCGGGCGGACGGCTTACCCAGACTCCGTCCGCCGCCTCTCTGAGAGACTGACACAATCTGGCGCAATTGGTCTGCTGCAAAGTTCCGCAGGTTCTGGAAACCAGGATGACGCGTTCATGCGGTCCGTAGGCGTACAGCCTGCGGACCGGCTACTAAACCGTCTAACTGTGCACTCGGAACGCCCCTCGGTGACTGTCTCAGTCCGGCTTCATGGGTCATTGCAATCTTTACTCGCGGGCGTTCCTTCCATCCACCTCTCTTACGAGCGAAAGGGATTCAGTGCTTACGATGACCTGGGCCTCTCGAACTGGGTACATAATGCATACTCATTCGATCCAGAATTGGTCGCCGAACAGGCGCATAGCCTCAGAGAGGATAGTAGCGGTTACTGGAACTCAATTGTGATCGCGCAGGCCAAGATTGAGAATGCGCGTCAGCAGTTACTTCTCGACCTTGCCGCTTTTCTGACGGACTAATGACGCTTCTGCGAAGGCTCATGGCGTCCGGCGTACCTTCGCTGCTTGCAAGTGGAGCGATCGCCGGAACCCCCCTACTTGGCTTATTCGTGTTCGATGCGACCGAATATCGAACCTGGGCTCTGGTCGCAACGGTTTCGACTGTGGCCATGTCGCTCGATCTTGGAACGCAGTCAATGGCGATGCGCCTACCGAGCACAGGGCCAGCAGACAAAGCTGGCGTAGCTGGACTCATCCCGCTCGCCGTCATGGGTCCGATCGGCGCCACCTTTGCATTCCTCGCCATCTGGGCAGTTGCATCGACTACCTTCGGAGAGACGGGCTTTCCGCAGCATCATATCCTGATTGCTATTGCAATTACAGGCATCGGTTGCGGGTGGCGAAGCGCGAGCAACGTGACCTTGGCCCTCTTTTTGGGTCTCGGGAGATTCAAACAGCGCGCCGCAATCGTGACAACGTCCGCTTTTCTTCAGTTGGGGGCGACTGGAGTCGCCCTCACGGCTGGCGCCGGACTGTTCTCGCTTCCCATTGGTGTTCTTTTCGGAAGTTTCGTCCAATGGCTCATGGTTATCACCGTTCGTGACCTGCCGCGTGGCGACAAAAGGCACTCGGACGCATACCTTCGAGAGCGGCGGTCATTCGCCATGAGTAAGGGGCTCGTGACGGCCTTGGGTCTCAGCGTTACCCAGATGGACCGGTGGGTTCTAGCTGTATTGATGCCTGTCGACATCTTCCGCATCTATGACAGCGCACTTCGCGTTGTTATTCTCGGTAAGCAGGCAATCATCGTTGGCACTCAGGGTCTAGTGGCCGAGTCTGCTGCTTCATCGCCTCAGCGCGTATTCTCGACATCTCTGAAAATCGTATCTACGCTTTCTGCGCTTCTGTTTTCAGCTTCAGCAGTGTCGGCATTCTTTGTTTTGTCGGCGACCGATTCATTCGGCTTAGCAGGATGGGTCGTGCTATTGGCAAGCGCCGGACACTGCGTCAACCTAGTGACCTTGCCAGCCAGTCTCGTCCTGACTGGTGCCGGCAGGCCATCGGTCGAGCTCTGGTATGTGGCGCCGCTGGCAGTGACTGTGTTTCTATGTTACTGGGCTGCGTTGCTGCTTGATGACTGGAGATTTGCTGTTTCAGGTTGGTCCGCGGCCCTGGTTCTCAGTTCTACCATTTTCGTCTTCGTAACCCCGTCCCTACTGAAACGGAACGCTCATGAGGCTGTCCCTTCTTGAAAGACTCAGTGAACGGCGCGCGAAAGCCTTTGTAGCACGTCGGCTCATCGAGAGTGGTCGCATGTCATGGGGAAGGCACTCGTACTCATACCCGAGGATACGAACTTACGACGGCGACACCACAACACGCCTCGATGTCGGCAATTTTTGTTCGATTGGCGCAGAGACTGAGATTCTTCTTGGCGGGAATCACCCACTCGATCGCTTGTCTACTTTTCCGATAAATCGACGACTCAAGGGATCGGTGTCTGATGACATGGGATTTCCCTCGTCTAAAGGAAACGTCACCATAGGGAATGACGTTTGGATTGGGCACGGAGCACTCATATTGAGCGGTGTTTCTATTGGTCACGGTGCCGTCGTCGCGGCAAGGACCGTCGTGCACCGGGACGTTGCCCCGTTCGAACTAGTCGCAGGATCACCGATGCAACATGTGAAGTTCAGGTTTTCGGTCGAGGATCGTGATGAATTGCTGGATCTACGATGGTGGGACTGGCCAGATGCCGACATTCTGGCCCGAGCTCACCTCATCAACGGAAGATGCTCAGTAACTGAATTGAAGGCTTCCCGACTGTGAGACCCGCCTCGGTCCTGACACTTATCCTTGCTCTGATCTTCGTCTCGATCCCTATTGATTTCGTTGAATTGTCTTCCGTTCCATCCGCGATCTCTAACGTTGCTCTCGTCGTTGCGCTTGCTCTCTTGCCGAACTTGGTTGCTCGTCCTTCCGGCCAGAGATCGGTGCTTCTTGCCGTGTCCAGTCTTCTTGCGTTGAATTTGCTCTCGTCCTTCCGGATAGGCACTGTAGTGACGGTAGTTCCCGTCCTGGCAGCTGGGCTTGCCCTCTCCCAACTCCCCAAGAGATTGAGCGTGCGATTCTGGGTGGTTGTCTTTTTCGCCTCAGCGATATCCAACGTGGTCGAGTGGGCTAGCGGCACTCATATCTTCATTGGAGCTTTCGGAGTTCCCTTCCAGGATGCCACACCGACCGAGTTCCGGGCTCGTGGCCTGTTCGGCGCTGCGGTGCCGGCCGGCGTATTCACAACCGTATTAGCAGTTCTGCTTCTGAGCCAAAAAGGTGACGCACGTCCATCCCGATCGCTGAAAAGTTGCGTGGTCGTCTTCGCCGGCGGCAGCCTCGCTGCGACTGGCACAAGGACCGGTTTGCTGGTCGCCCTAGTGTGCTTGACAATCGCTGTTTTCAGGCTGCGGCCGACCACCCGCCTCTCGCCGCTTACTCCCTTTCTGGGGATCGGGCTTCTAGTAGCTGGCGTGGCAGTATGGTCCGGCCTGACATCCACTCGATTGTTCTCCGTCAACAACGTGCAGGCAACCGATAGTTTTCAGATCCGATCTCTTGCCCCAGATGTTGTCAGATTGTGGTTCGAACGTTGCTCTGATCCCGTTTGCTCGGTCACCGGATTCGGTTATCGGTCTTTGCTCGCAGAACTGCAGGTGTCGGGACTGACGGATCGATTCTCGACGGTTGACAACCAGTATGTGTCAGTGTTGTGGGACTTCGGACTCGTGGGAGTAGGCGCTCTTTTTCTGACGCTATTCTGGACGCTCCTTCGTTGCTTCAGAAAGTCCAGTCTGGCCGCGGTAGAGAATGTGTCGCTCCTCGGCCTCTTAGTCGGGTTGTTTTTCTTTGATGGTCTGTACTTCAGATCCGGCCTGTTACTGTTCGCATTCCTCATCGGAGCATGCTGGGAGAGTCGTCGCCAACATCGCGACCTGGCGTTACCGGAAAGGAAGAAACAACAATGGTCTCAGTCGAAGTAGTGGTTGTCGCCTTCAATTGCCCTACCGAAATGCTTGATGCGTGCGTGAGCAGTGCGTTGGCCGAGCAGACAGACTCTGTGTCCGTGTCGGTGTGCATCGTTGACAATGCCAGTTCTGCTCCCGTTCGTCATTGTGATGGGAACGGACGCATAATGCGGAACGAACAAAACCTAGGGTTCGGTCGTGCAGTCAATCAAGCTGTGAGAACGTCGACGAAGGATTACGTTCTGATGCTCAATCCCGACGCGACGCTAGCTCAGGGCGCTCTGGCGCGTGCACTTAGCGCGCACGACGACACAACAATCTCGGTGCTGATGTTGATGAAGGGTGATGAGGTCCAATTGGACGCGTACACGCCTTGGTTTTTCTCGCTGGAGCGTCAGGTTCGACGCAGGACTTTAGCAGGGAAGTTGTCGAAGCCTAACACTGAGCCAGTAGAGGTTCGAAAGGCCTGCGGCGGCGCACTGTTGGCATCAGTCGGGCTACTTCAGCAATTCGGCCCATTCGACGAGCGATACTTCCTATATGGCGAAGACTTTGATTTTTCGCTAAGATTTCGTGGTTCCGGGAAACGAATTTTCCTACAAAGAGGATCTATTGTCCATCACACGGCTGCATACAGTGCCAAAAGCCACGGCGAGTTGGTGGAGCGCGCAAGAGCTGATGCCGCCGTGCGGCTGGGTTCTTACCATTTGCCGAGGATCCTTTCACTCGCGCAGCGGGTAGAACTTTTCATTGTGACAATTTTTGGGGTATTGGTTGGGGGAAGGGCCTCCAAACGAAGTATTCGCCTCTGCCGCCTGAAGGAACTTCGCAGATGGGGCCTCGCGCGAGATTGTCCCGCTTTCGATCCGCGACATTTATGAGCCGTTCAGTAGCGTGGTTCGGTCGTGCTGCCGGGATCCACTTGGTCGTCGCGATTCACGTCAGCCGTCCTGCCGAGGCAACCTCAAGCTGCGCAATCTTGGTGGCCCCTCCGAGGAGCTCGTCGGCCCAGATCGAACCAGGTGTAGCTCGAACGCCTGACCGATGCGGCACAGCGGAGTTCTGTCCTTACCGTCGTCCAGACAGCGTCGCCGTAGATCTGGCGCAGCTCGTCGTCGGACTTGAACGTGCCGTCGTCGTTGGCCGCCTTGCGCTAAAGCACGTTGATCAAAGTGAGCACGTACCCTCCGTTTGCGGCTCTAAGGTCTTGGCCAGAGTTGGGTGGCTGCCCAGCCTGCGATAGCGGCAATGAGCTACGGAACTGGACGGCTGCCGACCACAACTTGATCCAGCACCGGTGCAATGGGCTGCCTGCCACGCATTCCCGACCGAGGGCAGAGCGCGTGGCCGATCCGACTTACACTCGCGGGCATGACTCGGACCGCCAGAAGCATTGGCCTGCTGCTCGTGCTTGCGGTCGTCCTGATCGCGGCCGGGTACGTCTCGCTCAACCCGCCCGGCAAGGGCGGCTCAGGCGACGGCGAGGGACTTGGCTACCGGGCACGGCCCGTGCAGCTCGCGCCGGAGCGCGCTGATCTGGCGGGAGTCCCCTCAATGGAGAAGGTGTTCGACAGGCTGGCTGAGGCGCGGCCCTTCAACATCTTCATCGTCGGCGACTCCACCGGCATCAGCGAGCGTGGCTGGCAGCGGCAGCTGATGGCCTGGTTGGGCGAGAAGACCGGCCGCGCGGTCTCGTTCACGCAGTGGTTCACCACCGAGGACGGCGGCCAAGGTTACTACAAGCCGTTTGAGCTAGTCGGAGGCGGCGGCGCCCCGATCAACGTCTACAACGCCTCGGCCGGAGGCAAGGGCTGGGACTACACCGAGGAGACCCTGTCCGAGACCATGGACCCGCTCGACGGCAAGCGGGTCGACCTGCTGATCGTCAACCACGGGCACAATGTTTTCCCGGCGGGCGACTACTACGCCGAGGGGGTGCTGCGGGTCATGGACCCGTTGGTTCGCGAGCACCCCGAGATGGGCGTGCTGCTGATGAAGCAGAACCCCGAGAAGAACAGCAACCGCGACTCCGCCATGCGTTCGGTGTCGCGGCAGATCGACTTCTACTCCGAGGAGACCGGAGCGATGTTCGTCGACGTTTTCGCGGCGTTCGAGGAGACCGGCCAGCCGGAGAGCCTCATCGACAAGACGAAGTTCCACCCCACGCCCAAGGGCTACGTGCTGTGGTTCGAGACCGTGCGTGACGCGCTCGAGCCTCTGTTGCCGACCCGCCGGACCACGGCGCGCTGACCACGCGCCTCATGCATGGCCGGTCGCGTTCGGGTGCGTGCCGTCCGTGGTCAGTACATCTAGCCCGCCTTGTAATCGGCGCAGTCGCGCGCTGACTCGGCGACGTCGGAAGTTCGACCCAGCCAGCGAGCGGGTGGCCCGTCTGCCCGCCGCACACGGCCCTTGCGCCGGATGCACCCGTCGCCTGCACGATCTTTCTAGCGTTGGCGGCAGCCCCGTCGCGCAGCCACGTGTTGAAGGCCAGGCGGAGGGGCTTACGGTCGGTGAGCAACTGCACGGTCTGGTTGCCCACGGCGGCCCAGGCGTGGGTGGAGGTGGTCTGCTGAGTAAGCGTGGTGGCGATTCAGGGCGTCGACTTTGGCCTGCCTTGGGCAACGGTCTGGCCGATGACTGTGTTCACTGACAGGTCAGCCAAATTGTGCCGGCCCGGAGGCTACGTTGCGCCACGTGCACAACTGCGGGGGAAGCCGCGGATCGCTACCAGTAGGCCTTCCGCCACGAAGGCCGCTAGGCGACTCGCGCGTGGTGTTATTGCTGCCTTCGGCGCGTCCCGGAGGGATTGGCGGCCGCATCAGAGTGAGGGCCGCCACCTGGTGGTCGCGGCCCCCACTATCCAGCACAAGGTCCATTCAGATCGGAATCGTGACCTCAGCGATGTCACCGACGTGCGCACGCACGGTTTTGTCGACCGGGTCGGCCTTGGGAGCCAGGGTGCGCAGCGTCCACTCCCCCTCGCCGGCGAAGAACCGGAAGTGAACGGTCGACAAGGTCGGGACCTCGGCGGTGAACTCACCCGAACGGTCCAGCAGCCGCACGCAGGCGTTGCCCACGGGCTCACCCTCACGCACGACCTGGCCCTGGATGATGGCCTCCTTCTTCACGTCCACACCGTCGAGGGACAGCCCGCCCTCGGTCGCGCCGCACATCAGGCCTCACCCGGCTCGTCGCCCAGGGCCACCGGCACGCCGACCAGGGAGCCGTACTCGGTCCACGAGCCGTCGTAGTTCTTGACGTTCTCGTGACCCAGGAGCTCCTTGAGCACGAACCACTTGTGGCTCGAGCGCTTACCGATGCGGCACAGCGCGATGGTGTCCTTGCCGTCGTCCAGACCCGCGTCGCCGTAGATCTGGCGCAGCTCGTCGTCGGACTTGAAGGTGCCGACGTCGTTGGCCGCCTTGATGGGAGGCGCGGATCTCCGCGGATCTCGGGGCTCGGCGCTGGCGCCCTTTGCAACTTGATCAGCAGGGTGTGGCCTCGGGCCGCGGGCCATCTCGCCGGATCTCGTGGCTCGTCGCTCGCGCTCTTCGTACCTCGATCAGCGGGCTTTGGGTGCGGCAGCACTTCATCTCACCGGGTTTCGACCCGCTCGGCGCTGGGGCGCCTCACAGCTCAACCAGCGGTGAGACCCCTCACACCATGCGCGCCAGGGAGAGCAGCCCCATAATGGCCACCGTCCCCGAGGCGATCAGTACCGACCACCCAGGCGCTTGCGTGATTGCGTCCGCTCGACGGGCCGAGTAGCGGTGGCTGGACTCCACGAGGATCACCAACCCACCCACCGTGCCCACCAGCAGCCACAGCCCAGCAGCCGCACCACACGCTGAGGCGGTCACCTTGGTCATGGTCGCTGTCGCAATCATTAGGGAGAGGGCTGTGCGCCGCCAGGCCATCGCAGTCCGCTCGTTCTGCAGACCACGGTCCATGGCCGGGTCGGGGGTGGTCACCAGAGCAGCGCCCCCAGCACCACGCCCAGCAGCACGAGACCCAGCGGCAGCACCGCCACCAGGGCGAAGCCCGGTAGCGGCTGGGACAACCTCATCGCGCGCTCCGCCCGCGCCCAGCGGACACCCGAGAACACAGCACACGCGACGCCCAGCACCACGAGCACGACCGCCAGCACCCGGCCCAGCGCCTCCTGGTCGCCCAGGCCGACGACCTCGGCCGCCACTCCCCCGGCGATCAGCGCGAGCGCAGTGCGGATCCAGGCCAGGTAGGTGCGCTCGTTGGCGAGGCTGAAGCGGTAGTCGGGTTCGGTGCCGGCCTCGTAGACCGACCGGGGGCGGCGCGCACGGGTCCGCGCTGCGGAGGTGCCCTCACCCATGGTCGTCACCGGTCACCGGAGGGCCGTAGGCGAGGGTCTGGTGCTCGAGGAACGCCTCCAGGCCCGGCATGGACCCCTCTCGGCCCCAACCGGCCAGGTCGAAGCCGCCGAACGGCACCTCGGGTGAGTTGGGGGTGCCTGTGTCGATGCCGACGATCCCGATCCGGAGTCGCCGCGCGAGCGCGGTGGCGTGCTCCTGCTCCGGGGCGACCACGTAGCCCCCCAGGCCGCGCTGCCACTCGTTGACCTCCTGCACCACCCGGTCGACGTCGCGGAAGCCACGCACCTGGAGCAGCGGCCCGAAGACCTCACGCTCCCAGCTCTCGATCTCGCGGTCGGCGTGCACCAGCGCGGCCGGGGTGTGGCAGCCCGAGTCTTCGTCGACCGGGGCGCTGCGGACGACGCGACAGCCGCCCCTCTCCGCCTGTGCGGCCAGCCCCGCGATCGTTCGTGCGTGCTCCGGCGTCCGCTGTGGGCCCAGGGTGGTGGCGGCGTCGTCCGGGTCGCCACTCTGCAGCGCCTGCACGCGGTCGGCCAGCACGTCGATGAGCGGCTCGAGCTGGCTCTCGTGCACGAAGACGTTGTTGGCCGCGATGCAGGAGGCGCCGTTGTTCCGGAATTTGGCCACCATCAGGGTGTCGGCGGCACGCTCCAGGTCGCTGCCGGGCAGAACGATGGCCGGCGCCCGGCCGCCCAGCTCGAGCACGCTGCGGGTGAGCGTGGCGGCCAGACGCGTGGCCAGGTGCACGCCGGCCTCGGTGGACCCGGTGAACGAGACCGCCCGCACCCCAGCGGAGCCGGCGAGCGCGAGCCCCTCCTCGCGACCCCCGAGCACCAGCCCCACCACACCGGGCGGAAGGTGCTGCTGGCACCGCAGCACCAGGTCGACAGCAGTAGCCGGCGCCAGCGGCGAGGGCTTCAGGACCACGGGGCACCCTGCGGCGAGGGCAGCAGCGATCTTGCGTACCGGGATCGAGAGCGGGAAGTTCCACGGCGTCACGGCCGCGACGACCCCGACGGGAGTCAGCGCCACCCGCGCGGCCGGCGTCGTCTGGCGCGGCTCGCCGTCCGGCGTGATGGAGGCGAACCACTCCAGGTAGCGGCACGAGAGGTCCACCTCGGCGAGGGCCTCCGCCCGCAGCTTGCCGCTCTCGGCGACGATCAGGGTGGCCAGCGTCTCGGCGGCGGCGCGCAGGTCGGCCGCCAGCGCACGCAGGGCGCGCGCCCGCTCTCCGGCCGGCACCGCGCGCCACCCCTCGGCGGCGCGCCCCGCCGCCTGCACGCAGGCCTCGACGTCAGCGGTGGAGGCGGCGCCCACCCGGGCGACGACGGCCCCGTCGTGGGGGTGGAGCACCGTGGACCAGGTGCGCTCCGGGCTGGCGACCAGGTCGCCCGCCACCAGCGCCGCGATGCCGTCGGGCGTGGTCGTCGGCCTCATGCTCTTGCTCCTCCCACGACGTGTTCCTCCTCGAGCACCGCGTACCGCGCGCGGGTCTCCAAGTCGATCGCCACCCCCAGGCCGGGGCCCGGCGGCACCCGCACCCGGCCGTCGCGCACCTGCCATGATTCGTCCAGCAGCTCGGTGCGCAGCGCACTGGCCTGCACGTCGAGCTCGACCATGGGCACGTTCTCGAAGGCCGCGGCCACCTGCACCGAGGCTGCCAGGGCGACTCCTCCGGAGTAGCAGTGGGGTGAGACGAGCACCCCGTGCGGGGCGGCGGCCCGGGCCACCGCCGCGGTGGTCGACAGCCCCCCCGACTTCGCGGGGTCGGGCTGGATCAGCGTCAACCGCCCGTGGCCGAGGTACTGCTCGAAGGCCGACCGGCCGTACAGATTCTCCCCCGCCGCGATCTGCAGACCAGTCGCGTGCGAGAGCCGGGCCAGCTCGTCGGGCCGGTCGTCGCGCAGGGGCTCCTCCACCCAGGCGGCGTCCAGGTCGCGCAGCACGGCGCTCATCTCGACGGCTTGCTCGAAGGTCCACGCCCGGTTGGCGTCGGCGTACAGCGCCACCTCCTCACCCAGCGTGGCGCGGATGGTGGTGAGCGTGGCGGTGTCGGTGGCCGCCCCGAAGCCGACCCGGGCCTTGACCGCACGCACCCCCTGCCGGCGGGCCTCCGCGCAGAGCTCCTCGACCCGGGTCGGGCCGATGCCGCTGGCGTAGACCTCCACCGTCGACGGCGGGGGCGCCTGCCCGGGCGAGAGCAGCTCGGCGAGGCAGAGGCCCCGCCGCCGGGCGAGCACGTCCCACAGCGCGATGTCGAGTCCGCTGAGCACGTGCCAGATCGGCCCCACCGCTCCTGCCTGCTCCGCCCGCGGCAGGAGCACCCGCGCCAGGTCGTCCAGCAGTGCGGCCGGGTCGCTGACGTCGCGCCCCCGCAGCAGCGGGAGCACCCCGTGGCGGAAGGTCTGCAGGCGCTCGTGGCAGGCCCACGCCGGGTGGTTGACCCAGACCTCGCCCATGCCCCAGACACCCTCGACCTCCACCTCGACGAGGAAGGCGTGGCGTGCCTCGAGCACGCCGATCGACATCTCCACCGGGGCGGTCAGGGGCTCGCGCAGCACCGACAGGCGCACGCGATCCACGTGCAGCGCAGTGTCGCTCCCGGCCGTCCTCATCGGGCCACCGCCGGTGAGGGCAGCGGCGTCGCCGCCAGCTGCGGCACGGGCTCGACGAGCATCGCTCGGACGACGTTGGCGCTCCTCGTGTGGTCGGCGCTGCCCGCGCCCACGCCCACCTTCACGACCGTCGCCGGGGGTGGGGCGCCCCAGGCACCGACCTGGGCGACCAGCAGGGCCGCACCGGTCGGCGTGCAGAGCTCGGCGCGGACCGGCCCCGCCTCCAGCACCGCGTCCGTGCCGGCGAAGAGCTCGAGGACCGCCGGGACCGGAACCGGCAGCAGGCCGTGCGAGGTCCGCACCTGGCCCGACCCCACCGCGACGACGTCGGCATGCACCTCGTCGACGCCCAGGTCCTCGAGCGCCACGCAGACGCCGACGACGTCGGCGATCGCGTCGAGAGCGCCCACCTCGTGGAAGTGCACCTCGTCGAGGCCCACGCCGTGGGCGCGTGCCTCGGCCTGCGCGAGCAGCCGGAAGGTCTCGAGCGCGCGACGCCGGGCGCCGTCGTCGAGCTCCGGCCCGGCGGCGGTGATCAGGTCGCGCACGTGGCTCCAACCCCGGTGGTGGTGCGACTCGGCGACACGCACGTGCGCCTTCAGCGCGGCGAAGCCGGCTCGCCGGACCGGCTCCACCGTGATCTCGACCGGCTCGGGGGCCACGGCCGCGACGCCGGCACGCACCCGCTCCAGCGAGGCCCCGAGGTCCAGCAACGCTCCCAGCAGCATGTCGCCGCTGGCACCGCTGGCGCACTGGAGGGCGAGGGACGGCACCTCAGCTGCGCTCCAGTGCGCGGTCGGCGATCTCGACGTCGCCGTACCCGGCGTCCGTCACCGCCCTCAGCACCTGGTGGCGCACACCCGGCCCCTGGACCGCGGCCAGCTCTTCCGGCCCCAGCTCGATCCGCGCCGTGGAGCCGTGGTGGCGCACGCGCAGGCGGCGCAGCCCGAGGTCGCGCAGGCCGGCCTCGGCCCGCTCGATCTGGGCGAGCCGCTCCCGGGTCACCGGCGTGTCCACCGGCACGCGGCTGGCCAGGCACGGCGCCGACGGCTTGTCCCACACCGCCAGGCCGAGAGAGCGGGCCAGGGCACGCACCTCGGCCTTGCCGATGCCGGCCTCCGCCAGCGGCGAGCGCACGCCGAGCTCGGTGGCGGCGCGCCGGCCGGGTCGGTCGGGGGAACGGTGGTCGTCGGCCGTGTCGCCGTTGACGAAGACGTCACAGCCCAGGGCGTCGACACCCTCGCCGAACGCCTGGGTGTACAGCTCGAACTTGCAGAAGTAGCAGCGGTTGCCCCGGTTGGCCACGTAGTCGGGGTCGTCCAGCTCGTGCGTGGGCACCTCACGGCACTCGACACCCAGCGAGCGTGCGGTCGCGCGGGCTTGCTGCAGCTCGGCCTGCGAGAGGCTGGGGCTGACGCCGATCACGGCCGTCACCCGCTCGCGGCCCAGGGCGCGGACCGCCAGCGCCACGGTGACCGAGGAGTCCACGCCACCGGAGAACGCGACGGCGACGGCGCGCGCCCCCTCGATGGTGGCGGCGAAGCGGTGGGCGAGCTCCTCCAGGTCGGCCGGCTGGGCCTCCGGGTGGAGGTCCGGCAGGGCGCTCACGACACCTCCTGGGCGGAGGACGCCGGCAGCGCCCCCTCGGAGGTGGCGGCGAGCTGCCGCAGCTTGTTCTGCATGTCGGTGCGCACCCGCAGGACGTGGGCGACCATGTGCCGGCGCGAGGCCTCGGCGTCCCCAGCACGCAGGGCCGCGATGATCTCGCGGTGCTCGGCCATGGCCTGGACCGGCCAGTCGCGGTCGGCCTCGAGCATGCCGAGCAGCATCCGGTGCAGCACGGGCTGCAGCATCCGGGTCAGCTGGGGGTTGCCGGCGGCGCTGAGGATGCGGGCGTGGAAGTCGACGTCGGCGCGGATCATCTGCGAGCGGACCCCGGACGCATGGGCGGCCTCGTGCTGGTCCTGGACGACCTCCAGGTCCGCGACCAGGGACGCGTCGCCGGCCACCGCAGCCAGCTCGGAGGAGAGCCCCTCCAGCTCGGCGCGCACCTGGTAGAGGTCGATGAGCGCCGGCAGGTCGGCGGAGGCGACGACGGCGCCCGAGTGCGGCCGCTCCGTGCCGAGACCCTCCTGCACCAGGCGCTGGACCGCCTCCCGGACCGGGCTGCGGCTCAGCCCCAGCTCCTCGGCGATGGCCGGCACGCTGAGCCGCTGCCCGGGCAGCAGCTGGCGCGTCAGGATCCGCTCCTTGAGAAGCTCGTAGGCCTGGTCGGCCAGCCGCGAGCGCTGGATGCCGAGTGCCATGGGGACTCCTGTCGTGAGGGTGCCGCTGCCCGGGACTCCGGGCGGATCGTCTCAGGTGGTGCGGTGGGCGTGCCGTCGGACGTCGCGCCCGGTGATGGTCTGCAGGACCTTGACGACGGCGATCGAGTCCTCGGCCCCGTGGCCGGCGGAGAGCGCCATCGTGTTGAGGTGCTGCGCGGCCGTCCCGGTGATCATCGGGACACGCAGCTGATCGGCCAGATCCAGCGCCAGGCTGTTGTCCTTGTGCATCAGCTGCACCGTGAACGTGGGCTCGAAGTCGCCGTCGACGGCGCGCGCGGCGACGTCGCGGAACAGCGGACTCACCGACGCGGCCCCGGAGCCGACCACGAGGTCGACCCATCGGCCGGGGTCGAGCCCGGCGGCGTCGGCGAGCACCAGCAGCTCGGCGGTGACGGCGTTGATGGTGCCCAGCATGAGGTTGTTGAGCACCTTCGTGGCCGAGGCGGCCCCGACGTCGCCGACACCCTCGACGAGCCCGGCGACCGGCGCCAGCACCCGCTGCGCGAGGGCCACCGTCTCCGCCGAGCCACCGACGGGGAAGGTCCAGCGCCCCACGGACTCCGGGCGCCCCAGTATCGGGGTGTCGGCGTACACCTGCCCCCGGGCGGCCGCGACCTCGGCGGCCGCGCGGGCGTCGGCCGGGCCGACGGTGCTGGTGTCGAGGACGGTGAGGTGTGCGCCGGCCGCCGCAGCGGCGTCGGCGAGCTGGGTGACGACGTCGAGCACCAGGCGCGGCGTCGGCAGCGAGAGCACCACCACCTCGCAGCCGGCCAGGTCCGCGGCCGCAGGGACGACGGTCACGCCGGCCTCGCCGGCACGCGTCGCCGCCTCCGGCGAGGGATCGACGGCCGTGACCTGCGCACCTGCGTCGACGAGACCCGTGGCCAGGCGCAGGCCCATCGCCCCGAGACCGACGACGCCGATAGCCATGCCGGCGGGGCCGAGATCAGTGCTCTCCACAGCCGAGGTCACTCGACGCCGGCTTCCCGCGCCGTCTCGATGAACAGGGAGGTGTCGAAGAACTCGTCGGGGTCGACGAACTCCGGCAGCCCGCCCAGGTCGACGTAGGCCTGCTCGGCGGTCCCGATGACGTCGGAGACGGTGCCGTCCTCGTACATCTGCACCCAGTCGGCGTTGGAGTTGTTCTCCTGGAACTGCACCTGGTACTCGAGGTCCTCGATCGTGGCCTGGCCCTCGTAGGCGACCTCGTGCACCTCGGCGAGCGCGGCGTCGGGGTCCTCCTGGAACGCCTCGTTGCTGGTGAGCCACCCGCGGATGATCGCGGCCATGGCCTCCTCGTTCTCCTCGTACCAGTCGTTGTTGGCGATCCAGCCGTCGGCGACGGCGGCCTCCTCGTAGTTGCCGGCGTTGTCGACCTCGACGGCGTCGGGCATGCCCTCCTTGACCCGCAGGTCGAAGGGCACCCACAGCGCGATGGCGTCCACGGACCCGGAGACGAAGGCCTGGACGGCGTCCGGCATCGCGGCGTTGACGACCTCGACGGAGTCGCGCTCCACGTCCGCTGCCTTCATGGCCGCGTTGAGGAAGACGTCGGCCGTGGTGCCCTCGGTGGTGATCAGCGACTTGCCGGGCAGGTCCTCGACCGACTCGATGCCGGAGTCGGGCTGCACGTAGAGCCGCGCGGTGGCCGTCTCGATGGAGTTGACCATGAAGATCTTGCCCTGGCCCTGCGCCGGGAAGTTGGAGGTGACGCCGCCCATGATCGCGACGTCGATGGCGCCGCTGGCCAGCGCCTGGCTGACCGCGATGCCGGTGTCGAACTGGGTGGCCTCGATGTTGATGTCCTCGTCGGCGAAGTAGCCGTTCTCGAGGCCGTAGTGCAGCTTGTCGTCGACGGCGATCGTGTGCAGGTAGCCGACCTTGACGGTGGTGGCCCCCTCGGCCGCCTCCTCGTTCTCGGGTGTCTCGTCGAGCGCGCCGCAGCCGGCGAGAGCGAGCGTTGCGGCCGCAGCCAGGGTGATGAGTGTGCGCTTCACGGGGTTCCTCCATGGGTGAACGAGGACATGCTGCGCATGACCTCCTCGAGGTGGCGGCGGAGCTCGATGAACTCCGGCGAGGTACGCGACTCGGCGGTCCGGGGCATCGGCACCGGGACGTCGAGGATCTCGTGGACCCGGGTGGGCCGGTTGCTGAGCACCACGATCCGCGAGCTGAGGAAGATGGCCTCCTCGACCGAGTGCGTGATGAACATGGCGCTGCGCTGCTCCTCGAGGTTGGCCTCGTGGAGCAGCTCCTGCATGAACTCGCGCGTCTGCGCGTCCAGCGCCGCGAACGGCTCGTCCATCAGCAGGACGCTGGGGTTGGTGGCGTACGCCCGGGCGATCGCCACCCGCTGGCGCATGCCGCCCGAGAGCGTCTTGGGCAGCGCGTCCTCGAAGCCGCGCAGCCCCATCAGGTCGATGTAGCGGTCGGTGGCGGCGTTGATGTCGGCCTTGTTGTGCCGGTTGGCGCGCAGCGTGAGGCCGAAGGCGATGTTCTTGCGCACCGTCAGCCACGGGAAGATCGCGTACTGCTGGAACACCACGCCACGGTCGTGGTGCGGGCCCACCACCGGGCTCCCGTCGATCTCGACGGAGCCGGCGTCGGCCTTCGCGAACCCGGCGGCCAGGGTGAGCAGCGTGGACTTGCCGCACCCGCTCGGCCCCAGGACGCTCACGAACTCGCCGCTGCGGACGTCGAAGGAGACGCCGTCGAGCACCTCCTTGCGCTTGGCTCCCTTGCCGAAGCCGATCCGCACGTCGTCGAAGTGGATCTTGGGGACCCCGGTCGCGATCGCGCCGTCGTCCAGCCTGTGCTCGCTCATCAGCCACCCACCCTGTCCTGCCACCGCACGGCACGCTTCATGACGACCGCCAGCAGGCGGTCCATGACCAGCGCGGAGAGGCCGATGAGCACCACCCCGCCGTAGACCATCTCGATCTGGAAGAAGTTGGCCGCGTCCTGGATCGACGCACCCAGCCCGCGTTGGGCCGCGATCAGCTCGGCCGCCACCAGGGTCGCCCAGCACACGCCGACCGCCACCCGGACGGCGACCAGCACCTGCGGGACGGCCAGGGGGACGATCACGCGCCGGAAGAGCTCCATCTCCGAGGCGCCCATCGAGCGGGCAGCCCGCACGTAGATCTCGTCGGTGGAGGCGATGCCCTCGTAGATCACGACCACGGAGGCGAAGAACGCGGCGTAGATGAGGATGAACAGGCGCGCCTGCTCGCCGATGCCGAGGTAGATGATCACCAGCGGGATCAGCGCGATCGGCGGCAGGGCCCGGAAGAAGCTGAAGAGCGGGTCGAACATCTGCCGCAGCGGGGTGTACCAGGCCAGTAGGAAGCCCACCGGCAGCGCCAGCGAGCAGCCGACCGCCACGCCGATGAGCACGCGCAGGACGCTGAGCCGCACGTCGAGCAGCAGGTCGTCATCGCGGAACTGGGTGGCCAGGGTGCCGACGACCTCGTCGGGCCGCGGCAGCTGCCCCGGGGGCATGACCCCCGAGACGGCGACGAGGTACCAGACGAGCACGAAGGAACCGAAGCCCGCCAAGGGCCACAGGATGCGCCCCCAGATCTTGGACACAGGTCACGCCTTTCGGTGGACTGTCGATGAACAGAGCCGGCGGCGAGGCGCGTGCCCCGGGTGACGGCGTGTGACGAGCACCACGATTGCATGTAATGTGTAGATCGTCAAAGGGTTCACACCGATCGGAGTTCACATGGATGTCGAGTTCGAGTACGGCGACGGGGCCCTGACCGCCTCCCTCCCCGACGACGCGGTCGTCGTCCGACCCGAGACGGCGACGCACGAGCCGCCGCCGCTGGAGGACCCGGTGGCCGCGACCCGTGCGGCGCTGGCCTCGCCGCTGGGCAGCGAGCCCATCCGCGGGTTGGTCTCCGCGGGCAGCACGGTCACCATCGCCTTCCCCGACCGCGTCAAGGGGGGCACGCAGGAGACCGCGCACCGCAAGACCTCTATGCGGCTGCTGCTCGAGGAGCTCGACCAGGCCGGCGTGCGGCGCGAGGACATCCGCCTCGTGTGCGCCATCGGCCTGCACCGCAAGAACCGGCACGACGAGTTCGTGGACTACCTGGGCCGCGACGTCGTCGAGTCGGTGCCGGCCGCCAACCTGGTCAACCACGACGCCGAGGACCCCCAGGGCATGGTCGACCTCGGCACCTCGGAGCTCGGGGACCCCGTCGCGATGAACAAGGCGCTGGCCGAGTCCGACCTGACGATCCTCATCGGCCACACCGCGGGCAACCCGTACGGCGGCTTCAGCGGTGGCTACAAGATGCCGAGCACCGGCCTGACCTCGTGGCGAAGCATCGCCTCGCACCACGCGCCGCGCAGCCTCTACCGCGACGACTTCGTGCCCGCTTCCACCGGCAGCCGCTTCCGCGAGCAGCTCACCGCCATCGGCCAGCGGATGCAGGAGGCGATGCCGCAACCGTTCTTCAGCATCGACGCGGTGCTCGACAGCCGGTCACGGCAGCTCGGCGTCTACGCCGGCTCGATCCCCGAGGTCGAGAAGGCCTCATGGCCGCTCGCCACCGCCCGCACCGACCTCCAGGTGCCGGGCGAGCCCGCCGAGGTGCTCGTCATCGGCGTGCCCCGCAACTTCCACTACGGCGCCGGGATGGGCTCGAACCCGATCCTGATGATGCAGGCCATCGGCGCGAGCGTGGTCCGCGCCAAGAAGGCGCTGGTGGAGAAGCCGGTCGTCATCGCCGCCGCCGTGTGCGACGGCTGGTTCAACGACAGCGAGTTCCCGCCCTACCGCGAGGCCTACGAGCGGTTGCAGTCGTGCCAGCACCCGGCCGACATGGCCGCGCACCAGGAGGCGATGGCCACCGACCCCGAGTGGGTCTACCAGTACCGCCACCAGTTCGGGTACCACCCCTTCCACGCGTTCTCGATGATCTACATGGGCGGCATCGCCCGCGAGCACAGCTCCGCCATCTACGTGGCCGGCGCCCGCAACCCGGGTCTCGCCCGCGGCATGGGCGCCCGCACCACCGCGACGGTCGAGGAGGCACTGGCCGAGACGACCGCGATCCTGGGGCACACCCCCCGGGTGCTGGCGGTTCCGCGACTCTCGCAGCCGGCGTTCCACCTGACGAGCGAGCGCGCCTGAGCCATGACGAGTGTTCAGCAGGACCGTTCGGGGGCGCCCCGGGTCGACGACCTGGGATGGGCGCGGCTGGACCTGGAGCGCGCCGCCCGCACCGGTGACCCGGAGGTGGTCTACGGGCAGGGCAAGACACCGAGCCAGGTCGTCGCAACACTGCGCCGACTGCACCAGCACCACCCCGAGCGCCAGGTGCTCGCCACGCGCGTCGACGACGCTGGGCGCGAGGCGGTGCGCACCTGCCTGCCCGGGGCCGTCGTCGACGACCAGGCGCGGACCGTCGTGCTCGGGCCGTTGCCGCCCGCGACCGGTCGGGTCCTGGTGCTGGCCGCAGGCACCGCGGACGGACCCGTCGCCGCCGAGGCCGCCACCACGGTCGCAGTGCACGGCGCCGAGGTCGAGCGCATCGACGACGTCGGCGTGGCGGGTCTGCACCGGCTGCTCGCGGTGGCCCACCGGCTCGAGGACGCCGACTGCCTGATCGTGGTGGCCGGCATGGAGGGTGCGCTGCCCTCCGTCGTCGGCGGCCTGACCGGCACGCCCCTCGTGGCGGTGCCCACCAGCACCGGCTACGGCGTCGCGGAGGGCGGCGTCACGGCCCTGCACGCGATGCTGAGCTCGTGCGCGCCCGGCGTCGTCGTCGTCAACGTGGACAACGGGTACGGAGCCGGCGTGCACGCGGCGCGCGTGGCGCGGGCTGCCGCGAGGGCCCGACAGCCCGTCTAGGCGTCGGGAGCCGCACCCGTCATCTGCCACCTGGGGAGGCGCGGGTACTCGTACCGGGTGACCTCGAAGCGCGCACCGACCCAGTAGCCGTCCGCCCCCTTGAAGAAGCAGTACCAGGACCCGCTGTAGCTGCAGTCGGGTGCCGTCTTCCTGGCAGGTCGGTCCTTGAACATCTGGAGCGCGTAGCGTGAGCTCGGGGCTGTCAGCCGACGCATCGTGGCGCGATCGTCACGCTTCCAGGCCTGGTGGAACTTCGCGGCGACGCGGCGTCCCTGGGTCTTCAGGAACCGGTCGCGCTTGCGGCAGGCCGGTCGGTAGACAGCAGGGTCGGACTCACCTCGGCAGGTGTCGTTCAAGCGCCAGTACTCCTGGCCGGTCATCCCCTTCTTCGCAGCGGTCGGGGCGGCTGCCGCCTGGGCGGCGTCCGTCGGTGCCGTCGCGTGCGCGGAGACCTGCACCCCGCTCGACATCATCAGGGCCGCCATGAGCAGGCCACCGAGCACCGAGGCCAGTCGCCACCCTCCGTGAGTGCGTCGGACGAGGTGGTTCGAGGGATGAGGCGACATGGGGCGAGGGTAGGTGGGCTCCTCGGGTTGCCGCTCGGGAACGCACGGAACGGGGGGTGGGCGGGGCCGCTCCCTCGAAACGGCGCGAGGGCCGCGACCTGGTGGTCGCGGCCCTCGTCGTCATAACAGTTCAGGTCAGAGCGGGATCGTGACCTCGGCGATGTCGCCCACGTGCGCGTGCACGGTCTTGTCGACCGGGTCGGCCTTGGGGGCCAGGGTGCGCAGCGTCCACTCACCCTCACCGGCGAAGAACCGGAAGTGGCCGGTGGCCGAGGTCGGGACCTCGGCGGTGAACTCACCCGAGCGGTCCAGCAGGCGCACGTAGGCGTTGCCCACGGGCTCGCCCTCACGCACGACCTGGCCCTGGATGATGGCCTCCTTCTTGACGTCTACGCCGTCGAGCGAGAGCCCGCCCTCGGTCGCGCCGCACATCAGGCCTCACCCGGCTCGTCGCCGAGGGCCACGGGGACGCCGACCAGGGAGCCGTACTCGGTCCACGAGCCGTCGTAGTTCTTGACGTTCTCGTGGCCCAGCAGCTCCTTGAGCACGAACCAGGTGTGGCTCGAGCGCTCACCGATGCGGCACAGCGCGATGGTGTCCTTGCCGTCGTCCAGACCCGCGTCGCCGTAGATCTGGCGCAGCTCGTCGTCGGACTTGAAGGTGCCGTCGTCGTTGGCCGCCTTGCTCCACGGCACGTTGATCGAGGTGGGCACGTGGCCGGCGCGCTGGGCCTGCTCCTGCGGGAGGTGGGCCGGGGCCAGCAGGCGGCCGGCGTACTCGTCGGGGCTGCGCACGTCGACCAGGTTCTGGGTGCCGATGGCGGCCACGGTCTCGTCGCGGAAGGCGCGGATGGACTGGTCCTGCTCCTGCGCGGTGTAGCTGGTCTTCTCGCGGGTGGGCACCTCGTCGGTGAGCTCGCGGGAGTCCAGCTCCCACTTCTTGCGACCGCCGTCGAGCAGCTTGACGTCCTGGTGGCCGTAGAGCTTGAAGTACCAGTAGGCGTAGGCGGCGAACCAGTTGTTGTTGCCGCCGTAGAGCACGACCGTGTGGTCGTTGCCGACGCCCTTCTCGGAGAGCAGCGCCTCGAACTGCTGCTTGTTCACGAAGTCGCGGCGCACCTGGTCCTGCAGGTCGGTGGTCCAGTCGAGCTTGATGGCGCCCTTGATGTGGCCCTTGTCGTAGGCGGCGGTGTCCTCGTCGACCTCCACGAGCACGATGCTCGGGTCGTCGAGGTGGTCCTCCACCCACTGGGCGGTGACGAGGGAGTTCTCGCGGGACATGTGATGCCTTTCTTGCTTCTCTGGGGAGATCGGGTCAGTTGCTGCTGGTGAGCAGCGAGCCGCCGGTGACCCGACGGACGATGAGGTAGAGCTCGCAGCCCAGGCACAAGCCCATGGCGGCGTTGAGCAGCGCGGCGACCAGCGCGAAGCCGGTGGCCACCAGGCCCAGGGTGGTCACGCCGGTGAGCAGCCCGACGAGGCCGACCGCGGCGAACACCAGGCCCACGCCCTGCGCGAACCGGGGCGGGGCGGCGTCCTCGAGCTCGGCCGGCGGGCCCAGGCGCGGCCGCGCGAGCGTGCGGTACAGCCACGCGTACGGCGTCCGCTGAACCCCCACGGCGACGGCGAGCGCGAAGAGCGCCGTCTGGAGGGCCAGCAGCACGGTGGCCAGCGTGCTCGGCGCGGTGAGCAGCACGGCGGCCAGCACGACGACCGTGATGGTCGCAGCGAAGCGCTGGCCGCGGGGATCGACCTGGGCACTGCTGAGGGGACTGCTCATGGAACTGCTCCTGGGGAAGACGGGAATGACTCGTCTGCGTGCCTTCGTATCCTACTGAGTCAGTAGAGATAGAGCTCGGGCGCGCTCAGGAGTGCCGACACAGCGACGAGCGCGTGCGGCAGTGGTCCACTGCGCGCCGCTTCGTCAGCCAGGTCGTGAGCATGGGCTCAACGGTAGGGGCAGGGGCGGGTGACCCCAACGCGAGGGTCCACATGGTGAGCAGTGCTTCCATCATGTGAGATGCACGTGTGTGCGCCCCCGTCAGTGGAAGCCGGCGACGTGCGGGCACGCGCGCCCGTGCTTGAGACGGCAGCGCACTCGCCGTCGCAGCCGGGTGAGTCTTCCTGAGGCCATGGCGACAGCCTGGCCTCCGCACATTGCCGGCATCGAACGACGGCGCGAACGAATGTTGCGAGGGCTGCGACTAGTGGTGGTGGCGGGAGGGCGGTCGGCTCACCGAGCCTCGGTACGGGAAATCAGCAGGCGGTGGAGATGGTGGCGTTGCTGGTGGTGGGGAGGCGGCCGGGAGTGACCTCGAGGTCGGTGTCCCCGTCCTGGCCGGCGGCGGTGCTCATCTGCCAGGTCACCTCGTAGCGCTGCCCCGGGCTGAGCACCACGGTCAGGGGCAGGACGGGGCGGCCGGCGAGGTCGGTGAGCACGGGGTCGGGGGTGGGCTCGCCGTCGAGCACCACGTTGCTCACCCGGCTGGCCGCGGGCGCCATCAGCTGGACCACCACCGCCTGCTGGCCGCGCTCGATCTCCGCGCGCTTCACCACGTCGTAGCCCGTCACCGCCTCGGGCAGGGAGGCCGCGTCGGCGGGTGCGGTGCTGGTGAGCACCAGGCGCCCCGAGAGGCGCTGGCGGTTGCGCTGGCAGTCCAGCGCCGCCACCTCCACCTGGTGCTCGAGGTAGTAGCTCATCTTCGAGCCCGTGCCGTCGTTGAGGTACACGCCCACCTGCGGGCGGGTCGGGTCGGCCGGCGTCAGCTCCCCCGCGATCGCCGTCCCGGCCACCACCGCTTGGTCCTCGGCGTCGAAGGAGTGCAGCCGCACCCGACCCTCCTCCACGCCGCGCACCAGGCCGCGGATCAGCCCCACCGGGTCGCCCGCGCCGTCGGCGAAGGCGTCGAAGGCGGTCTCGGCCACCTGGTTGAGGAACTCGTCCTGCACCAGCGGGTCCGGCTGGTTGAGGTACACCAGCGACTCCACCACGTCGACGACGTTGGTGGCGTTCAGCTCCACCCCCTGCACGGTGATCGGGCCGGTGGCCTCCAGCAGGTAGCTCAGAGTCACCGGGTCCACGGTGAAGACGCCGTCGAGCTCGCCGCCGAACCGCTCCTGCCAGTGCGCCCGCCACAGCTCGGCGGCGCGCGGCAGGTCGGGGGTGAAGTTGGCGTCCAAGAAGAAGGTGCCCAGCTGGGTGCCGTACAGCGCCTCCTCCTCGGCGCTCAGCGGCAGCACCGGCTCGTCGCGCCGCCCGAACGCCGCGCCCGAGCTCTGCTCCACGAGGTCGACGGCACCGTCCTTCGCCTCGACGAGCGAGACGTTGCCCGGCAGCCCGCCTCCCGAGCGCGCCTCGGCGTTGTTGAGGAAGACGTAGAGGTAGCGGCGGTCCTGCTCGGCACCCAGGAACGACGGCATCAGGCGGGCGGCCCGGGCGGCGACGTCGAGCGCCTCCGCGCCGGAGGCCACCTGGTCGCGCAGGCCCAGGTAGGCGGTGGCCAGGGGACCCACGAGGTCGCCCGGGTCGTGCTCGGCCAACCGCTCGGTGGCCTTCACGAAGGCTGCGTTGGCCTGCTCGGCTGGCTCCTCGAGCGCCGCGATCTGCTCCAGTGGGAACTGCCCGCCGCTGGGCGCGTAGGCGTCACCGGTCACCTGCGCGGCCGAGGCCAGCAGCGGCTCGACGCCGTCGCGCGCCACCTCGCTGAGCACCGAGCTGACCGTGGCCAGCGCGGCGGCGTCGTCACCCAGGAACGGGACCCGCTCGGTGATAGCCCAGGGCAGCGAGTCGGTGCGGTCGGCCGCGGAGTCGCTGGCCTCGCGCAGCTGGCCCAGCGCCCGCTCGGCGCGCTCGACGTCGCCCTCCCCCAGCGCCGCGCGCACCACGCGGGCCTGCTGCTCGGCGGTCTGCAGGTCCTCGTAGACCCCGCGCGCGGTCCACAGCGCCCAGCCGCCCAGCACCACGACGATCGCCAGCGTCACCAGGCCGCCACGGCGCAGCCGACGGCGACGCGTGGCGCCGCGGCGGCGGCGTCGGCGCTCAGCCACCGGCGGCGGGGGTGGCGGGATGGGGGGTGGTCACGGGGGTGGCTTCCTCGGCGAGTGGGGTCGTCGTCACAACGAGCATCCATCCTCGGCGTTAGCAGTCGCGGCCGGCTCGCCGTCACCTAGCCTGACCGCATGCACCGGCTGCGCAACGGCGTCCAGAACTACTCGTGGGGCTCCCCCGACGCCATCCCGCGCTTCCTCGGCGAGCGCGCCGACGGCAAGCCCGTGGCCGAAGTGTGGATCGGCACCCACCAGCTGCAGCCCTCGATGGCCGTGGACGCCGGCGGCGACGTCAAGCCGCTGCCCGACCTGGCCGGTGACCTGCCGTTCATGCTCAAGGTGCTCGCGGCCGACCGGCCCCTCTCGCTGCAGGTGCACCCCAGCAAGAGCCAGGCCGAGGACGGCTACGCCGAGGAGGAGCGGCTTCGTATCCCGCTCGACGCCCCCCACCGCGTCTACAAGGACGCCAACCACAAGCCCGAGATGGTCTACGCGCTGACCACCTTCGACTGCCTGATCGGGTTCCGGCCCACCGTCGAGATCCTGCGCGTGCTCGCGCCTCTCGGCACCCCGCTCACCCAGCGCCTGGCCGACGACCTGCGCGCCGACCCCGGCTTCTCCGGCATCGTGCGCCGCGTGCAGTGGCTGCTCTCCTCGGAGGTCACTGCTGCCCAGGTCGGCGAGGTCGTGGGCGCCTGCCGCGCCCTGGGGCGCCTGGGCATGGACATCAAGCGCGCCTACTCCACCGCTGTCGAGATCTCCGAGCACTTCCCCGACGACATCGGCGTCGTGATCTCGCTGATGATGAACCGGATGACGCTGCAGCCCGGCGAGGCCGCCTACCTCGAGGCCGGCATCATCCACGCCCACCTCAAGGGCCTGTGCCTGGAGGTGATGGCCTCCAGCGACAACGTGCTGCGCGCCGGCCTCACCGACAAGCACGTCGACCCCGAGGGCCTGGTCACCTGCCTCGGCGAGACCGGCATGGCCCGCGTCGCGCGGGTCAGCCCCGAGTTCGTGCTCGCCGACACCGAGGTGTTCAGCCCCGCCGACGTCGAGTTCGCCCTCGCCGTCACCCAGGTCAGCCACGCCGAGCCCGAGCGGGTCTCCGTCGTCGACGCCCCCCACTCACTGCTGATCTGCACCGGCGGCGAGGTGGAGGTGCGCAACCGCGAGGGCCAGTCCGTGCTGCTGACCCGCGGCGAGTCGCTCTACCTCAGCCCCGACGACCGCGACGTCGTCATCGTGGGGCTGGGCGAGGTGGCCCAGGCCTTCGAGCCCGCGCGGCGCGCGGTGCACTCGCGGCTGGTCGACCTCGCCTGAGCAGTCGGTCCTTGCGGGAGGGCGGTCGGGTCACCGGGTTCCGACACGCTCGTCGCTGGCGCTCCTCACGGCTCGACCAGCAGGGGGGTCGTCAGCGGCTGCCCTTGAGCGACAGGTAGATCATGATCGCGGTCCCGGTGACCAGGAAGGTCATGCCGACCGTCTGCATCCACATCGTGCGGCGTCGCTGGACGACCGGACTCGGCCGGCGTCGTTGTGCCATGTCCACGCTCCCAGGCTCGTCGACATGCTCCCGGGGAGATTGTGGGGCATGGGCGGCGTGAGCACGAGGGAATGGCGCAGATGACCCGGCCCTAACCGCAGGCCCTCCCGCGCGTTGTACCGGCGCAGCGACTCCGTTACGCCGTCCCCGGGGCTCCAGGAGCCCTACGATGCCAGCGGAGCACGACCCGCCCCCGTCATCCCCCCACAGCGACGCAAAGGCACCCCTGACACGTGGACTTCAAGCAGCTCTTCTCGGTGATCCGCCGCCGTTGGCTGGCGATCCTGGCCCTCACCCTGGTGGCGCTCGCCATCAGCGGGTTCCTCTCCTGGCGCGCGACGCCGATGTACGAGTCCAGCGCGCGGGTGTTCGTGACCGTCAACGCCACCGAGGGCGTCGACGCCGTGACCTCGGGCGTGCTCATCCAGTCGCGCGTGGAGAGCTACGCCGACCTGGCCACCAGCACCGACCTGCTCGACGACGTGATCGACGACCTCGACCTGGCCGACTCCCCCGAGCAGCTGGCCTCGCGGGTGAGCGCCAACGTCTCCGAGCAGACCTCGATCATCACCCTCACCGTGCGCGACGCCGACGCGCGGCAGGCCCAGCAGATCACCGACTGGCTCTCCTCGGCCTACGCCGAGTACCTCGCCCAGGTGGAGACCCCCGAGGGCGGCGACCGGGCGCAGATCATCGCCACCGTCACCGACGAGGCCTCCTACAGCGCGACACCGGTGAGCCCGCGCACCGCGATCAACCTCGCGGTCGCCGGCATCATCGGCCTGCTCGTGGGCCTGGGCACCGCCGTGGCCCGCGACCTGCTGGACCGCACCGTGAGCAGCCAGGAGCACATCGGCGAGGTGACCGACGCGCCGGTGCTGGCCAGCATCGGGTTCGACAAGGAGATCAGCGGCAGCCCGCTGCTCACCGACCTCGGCTCCTTCGCGCCCCGCACCGAGGCGTTCCGGCTGCTGCGCACCAACCTGCAGTTCCTCGACCTCGACGCCCAGCCCCGCTGCCTGGTGATCAGCAGCGCGATCCCCGGCGAGGGCAAGACGATGACCTCGGTCAACCTCGCGCTCGCGCTCGCGCAGACCGGACGCCGCACGCTGGTCATCGACGCCGACCTGCGCCGCCCCCGCGTGGCCCGGCAGCTGGGGCTCGACGCCGCCGTCGGCCTCACCACCGTGCTGGTGGGCCAGACCGACGTCCAGGACGCCATCCAGGTGCACGAGCCCAGCGGCCTGCACCTGCTGGCCTCCGGCGCCAAGCCGCCCAACCCCACCGAGATCCTGCAGTCCAAGGTGACCCAGGACCTCGTCAAGCGCCTGGCCGGCGAGTACGACATGGTCATCATCGACGCCCCGCCGCTGCTGCCGGTGGCCGACGCCTCCGTGCTCGCCACCTTCGCCGACGGCGTGATCCTCGTGGTGAAGCACGGCAAGACCACCCGCGACCAGGTGGCCGAGGCCATCGGACGCCTCAACCAGGTGGGTGGCCGGCTCTCCGGCGTCGTCGTCAACATGATCCCGCGCCGCTCCACCGGCTCCTACTATTACTACTACTACGAGGACACCTCGAGCGGTCGCAAGGGCCGGGCCGGCAAGGCTGCCAAGGCGCCCAAACCCTCGAAGGCCGAGCGGTCGGCCAAGCCGTCTCGGGCCGAGCGCAAGGCCGCCAAGCGGACCGAGACCCCGCGGCGCACGCGCGAGGTGGGCGACGCCGTGGCCACGCCGCAGGGCTCGCCGGTCACGCCCGAGGAGCTGCTGGCCCGCGCTGAGAGCGACCGGCGCCCGCGCGTCGAGAGCTGATGACGGAATCGGCCACCCAGGGGCACCGCGCCCTGGCCTCTCCGGTGCGGGTGCTGACCAAGGGCGCCTCCACCGTCAACTGGATCAGCTACATGGGCGGCGCACGGCACGACGTCGCCTACCCCCGCGTGCTCGAGGGCGAGCTGACGGCGGCCGGCTGGACCGCCGTCGTGCACGACACCTCGCTGGCCGCCGAGCACCCGAAGGAGGGGCTCGCCGGCTGGCCGCGTGACGTCGTCAACTTCAGCCCCGACGCCGTGGTGCTGCACTACGGCCACATGGAGTGCATCCACCTGCTGCTGCCGCGGGCCTTGCAGCGGCACGCCCAGAAGATCAACGCCCGACCCGGGCCGCTGCGCGACCCCTACCGGCAACGGGTGGTGCGGCCCGCCTGGCAGCTGCTGGCGCGCGGTCAGCAGCGGGTGGCCCCCCACGTGCCCGAGCAGGTCTTCCAGCGGCGGGCACGGCGCGCCGTGCTCGACCTCGAGCGGCTCGTGGACCGGGCCCTGATGGTGGGCGGCCCGCTGGTGCTGGTGATGGAGCTGACGCCGCCGGGGGCCAACTACGAGTCGTGGTTCCCCGGCATGGGGGCGCGCATGGCGGAGATGAACCGGCTGCTGCGCGCGATGGTCGAGCGGGTCGGGCGGCCCGAGGTGCGCTTCTTCGAGACCCAGCGGGTGATCGCTCCGCTGACGACGACCGGCGTCGACGTCAACCCCGACGGCGCGCACTTCACCCCCGCCGCCCACCGGCTGCTCGGCGCCGCACTGGCCGACGAGGTGGCCGGGTGGGTGGCGGAGCAGGGGCATCTGGCGCCGGCCACCGAGACCCTGCGAAGCGACGCCGCGCATTCCGGCACCTTCGGGGCCCCGCCTCGTTAGGGTGCTCGAGCGGCACCACGCGCCGGCCCCGGGCCCGGCCGGAGGAGCACCCACCCCCCACACCCGGACCTCCCCCGAGAACGAGCACGAAACGAAGGCGGACCCCCATGACCACCTCCCGCAGAGACCAGGCGCTCGCCGCGCTGCAGAGCTTCCTCACCGGCGCCAAGAAGCCCGCCGACGTCGACGCCGCCACACCGCTGTTCGCCGACGGCCTCGGCCTGGACTCACTCGAGACCGCCGAGCTCTCCGCCGTGCTCGAGGACGCGCTGGGCGAGGACCCCTTCAGCGCCGCCGACGAGATGCCGCAGACCGTGGGCGAGGTGCTCGACTTCTACGGCGCGAGCGCCGACGCCGGCGAGTCTGCCGCCGCCGCCCTCTGACGTGGAGACCTACGACCCGGCCGCCCACTACGACCGGGTGACCGAGGCGTGGGGGCTGCTGCTGGGTGAGGAGCTGCACTACGGGCTCTTCACCACCGGCGAGGAGCCGCTGGCCCGCGCCACCGCGGCGCTCACCGAGGCGATGATCGACGCCGCCCGGCTCGGACCCGGCCTGAGCGTGCTCGACGTCGGCTGCGGCTCCGGCGCGCCCGCCTGCCGGCTGGCGCAGGAGCACGGCGTCGAGGTGCTCGGCATCACCACCAGCGCGGTGGGGGTCGGCGCGGCCACGGAACGCGCCCGCGGGCTCGGCCTGGAGGGTGCCCGCTTCGAGCAGCGCGACGGCACCGCCAACGAGCTGCCCGACGCCTCCTTCGACCGGGTGTGGGTGATGGAGAGCTCACACCTGATGCCCGACCGCGAGGCACTCGTGGCCGAGTGCGCCCGGGTGCTGCGCCCCGGCGGACGGATGGTGCTGTGCGACCTGGTGCGGCGCCGCGAGATCCCCTTCCTGGAGCTGCGATCCCGGCGGCGGGAGTTCGCGGTGCTGCGTGCCGCCTTCGGTGCGGCGCGGATGGATCCTCTGTCCTCCTACGCCTCGCTCGCCTCGGCGCACGGGCTCCAGGTGGACCTCGAGCGCGACATCACCACCGAGACCCGCCCCACCTTCGACCGCTGGCTCGCCAACGCCGAGGCGCACCGCGCCGAGGTGACCGGCATCCTCGGCGAGCAGAGCGTGGCCGAGTTCGAGGAGTCCTGCCGGATCCTCGAGGCCTTCTGGGACGACGGCACGCTGGGCTACGGCATCCTCGCGGCGGGCAAGCCGGCGTGAGCTCCGTGACGGGCTCCGGCCCCGAGGAGCTGGTCGGGGTCGGCGACGAGTCGCTGGCCCTGAGCTTCAGCGAGCTGGTGTTCAGCGACGTCTCGCGGATCCGCCCCGGCACGGCGTCGTGGTTGCGGGTGCTGGTGCGGATCCCGTTCGAGCCCAGCGTGCCCGCCTCGATCCTGCTGCGCGCGCAGCAGTGCCTGCACCGCGCCGGACGACGTCGCCTGGCCGGTGCCCTGCGCACGCTGGGCAACCGCTGGGTCGGGGCCGACTTCGGCGCCGGCATGGTGGTCGGCCCCGGCCTGCTGCTCGCACACCCCGTGGGCGTGACGATGGGCTTCGGCGCCCGGGTGGGCTCCGGCGTCACGTTCGCCGGCGGGGTGGTGCTCGCGGCGCGCTACTACGACGCCGACGAGGCCGTCCGGCACGGTGGCGAGCAGAGCTTCCCCGTCGTCGGCGACGGCGTCACGCTGGGCGCGCACGCCGTGCTGGTGGGTGGGGTGCACGTGGGCCGCAACGCCACGGTGGGCGCCAACTCGGTGGTGCTCTCCGACGTGCCCGACGACACCGTGGTGCTGGGCGTGCCCGCCCGCCGGGTAGGGAAGCGGGAGCCCACCTCGTGATCGAGCTGGTCGCGCGCGCTGCCGCCGCGCATCCCGAGCGGGTGGCGGTGTTGACGCACACCTGCTCGCTGACCTACGCCTCGCTGCTGTCGCGTGCTCGCTCGGTGGCCGCCGCTCTGCGGTCTGCCGGGGTCGAGCGGTTCGCGGTGGTGGACGTCGAGGCCGAGGTGGTGCTGCCGCTGCTGGCCGGCGCCTCCCTGGCCGGTGCGGAGGCGTGCGTGTACCCGCCGTCCGAGGCCGCCGAGATCGGTGCTCTCGCCGAGCGGTTCGAGCACAACGTGCTGGTGAGCGACCGCGTCGACCTTGCCGGGTTGGCGGCCTCGGACGCAGTCGAGGTGGTGCCTACGGGGGCCTGGCTGACGGGCTCGCTCGAGTCGGACGACTCGGGCGACGCGCTGCCGTCGTCGCGTCCGCACTTGGTGCTCACCACCGGCACCACCGGTCTGCCGCGCGGGGTGCGCCACGACTGGAGCCGCCTGGTGCGCGGCGTCGAGCGCGTACAGCAGGTCCAGGACACCGACGACGACCAGCGGTGGCTGCTGGCCTACGGGTTGCACCAGTTCGCCGGGCTGCAGATCGTGCAGCACGTGGCCGCTGCGGCTACCACGCTCGTGGCGCCCGCGCCCCGCCGGCCCATCGAGGGGCTCGAGGCCATGCGGGCACTCGGCGTCACGCACGCCAGCGCCACCCCCACCTACTGGCGGTTCCTGCTGGCCCAGCTGCGCTCCGACGGCGGCTCGGTGCCCGCGCTGCGGCAGGTGACTCTCGGCGGCGAGGCCGTGCCCGAGCCGCTGCTCGGCCAGCTGCGCGACACCTTTCCCGAGGCGCGGATCTCGCAGATCTACGCCGCCTCCGAGTTCGGCTCCAGCGGGTCGATGCGCGACACGAGAGCAGGGCTCTCCGTCGACGTGCTCGAGCGCGGCGAGGACGCGCCGGTGGACATGAGGATCGTCGACGGCGAGCTGTGGGTGCGCTCAGCCACCGGCATGCTCGGCTACCACGGCGAGCCGCCTGTCGACCCCGACGCCTGGCGGCCCACCGGCGACCTCGTGGAGGTGGTGGGCGATCGCGTGGAGTTCCGCGGCCGCTCCAGCGAGATCATCAACGTGGGTGGCGTCAAGGTGCACCCGCTGCCGGTCGAGGAGCGCGTCGGCGCCGTGCCCGGCGTCGACGTCGCCCGGGTGTGGGGCCGCCCCAACCGCCTGACCGGCTCCATCGTCGCGCTGGAGGTGGTGGCCGCACCCGGCGCCGACCACGAGCAGCTGCGCGCCGCCATCAAGGAGGCGTGCGCCGACCTGCCCGCCGCCGCCCGACCGCGCAGCATCGCGTTCGTGGACCAGATCGCCACCCTCGGCAGCAAGATCCTCAGGAGAGAGCCGTGAGCACTGCACCATCCGCTGGTCCAGCCAGCGAGCCGCGCGTCGTCGTCGTCACCGGCGGCAGCCGCGGCCTGGGCGCCGGCATCGTGCGCTCCTACCTGGCCTCGGGCGACCTCGTGGCCACCTGCTCGCGCTCGAGCACGCCCGAGGTCGAGGCCTGGGCCTCCGACGCCGAGACGGCTGACCGGTTCCTCTTCGAGGAGGCCGACCTCTCCCAGCGCGAGGACGCCGACCGCTTCGTCAAGGCGGTCATCGAGAGATGGGGCCGCATCGACGTGCTGGTGAACAACGCCGGGGTCGCGCGTGACGGCATCCTCGGCATGGTCTCCGACGACGACCTCGACACCGTGATCGACCTCAACCTCAAGGGCACGCTGTACGTGACGCGCCAGGTGAGCCGGCGGATGCTGGCCCGGCGCTCGGGGGCGATCGTCAACATCTCCTCGATCGTGGGGCTCTCGGGCTACCGCGGGCTCGCGGTGTACAGCGCCACCAAAGCGGCACTCGACGGTCTGACGCGGGCGCTCTCGCGGGAGCTCGGCTCGCGCGGGATCACGGTCAACAGCGTGGCTCCGGGCTACCTGCGCACCGAGATGAGCCACGGCCTCGACGAGGACCAGCTGCAGCAGATCGTGCGCCGCACGCCGGCCGGACGTCTCGGGGACCCGGACGACATCGCACGGGTGGTGCAGTTCCTCACCGCGCCCGGGTGTGACTACCTGACCGGCCAGGTGATCGTCGTGGACGGGGGGCTGACGGCGTGAGCTCCTCCTCGAACCTCTCCCCCAAGCAGCGGGCGGCCCAGGTGCTGCCCGGCGGCGTCGTCGAGCGGCTCGACCGCGTGGTGTTCGCGGCGCGACGGGCGCGGGTGCGTGGCACCCGGCGCGCGGCGGGCGTCGTCGGGCTGAACCCCGACAAGCGCGACGACTACTACTCCGTGCTGCCCGAGCTGGAGCAGATCGAGCAGACGCGGGCACGGTGGGACAAGCCGTCCGGGCTGCCCGGCATCGACGTCGACCCCGACGCCCTGGGGGCGCGGCTGCTGGAGCTCGCCGACCGGTGGGAGGACGACTACCGGCAGCGTGCAGGGTCGTGGGAGACCAACACCTCCGGCGCGTTCGGCCCCGGCTACCCCGCCTTCGACTCGCGGACGCTCTACTACGTGCTGCGCGAGCACAAGCCGCGGCGCTATCTGGAGGTGGGCTCGGGCCTCTCGACCTACTACGCGCACCTGGCCGGTGCCGCCAACGCCGCCGAGGGGTCGCCGCTCGAGATCACCTGCGTGGAGCCCTATCCCTACGACGCGCTGCGCGGCATCCCCGACGTCGCGCTCGTGGAGGACGTGGTGCAGAACGTGCCCGTCTCACGCTTCGAGGAGCTCGAGGCCGGCGACGTGCTGTTCATCGACTCCTCGCACGCGCTCAAGATCGACAGCGACGTCGCCTACCTCTTCATGGAGGTCGTGCCGCGTGTGAAGCCCGGCGTGCTGGTGCACATCCACGACGTGCCCTTCCCGTGGAACACCCCCTTCCCCGCCGACTTCTGGCTCTTCGGCGAGCGGTGGCCGGTGTTCTGGCAGGAGGCGATGGTGGTGCAGGCGTTCCTGAGCCACAACTCCGCCTTCGAGATCCTGCTCTCCACCCCGCTGCTGCGCCACCACGACGAGTCGGTGCTCACCGGCCGCTTCCCCGACTACACCCCCCTCGCCGAGGACCCCAACCCGCCGTCGTCGCTGTGGATCCGGCGGCGGGACTGACGTCGCGGGTGGGGGTGGGGCGGTGTGTGAGTGACCCAATCGTGGCTGGGATCGGTCGCTGACGCACCGCTGCCGCGGGGCGGCGGTGCCTGGGTGACCGAACAGCCGCCAGAATCGGTCACTGACCCACCGCCGCCCGGAGCGGCGGTGCCTGAGATGCCGAACAGCCGCCGGGAACGGTCACTGACACACCGCCACCACACCAGCCTCAGCGGGTGGCCTCGACCGCCATCTGGGCGCCGCCCTCGTCGGTGCGCTTGTCGAGGTCCCGCAGGGCGGGGTGGGAGCTCTCGCTGAGGTCCCACTCCTTGGCCCCCGTGAACCCCGCTCGCTCGAGCTCGGCGGAGAGGGTGGCGACGTCGTAGAGGTAGCCGGTGTGGTGGCCGAACGAGGCGATGGGCACGCGCACGAGGTCGACGGGGTGGGCCACCGTCAGCCCCAACGACCGGTAGAACGTCCCCACCTCGCCGTCCACCGAGGGGGCGCCGGCGAGGTAGAGCTCCACGTGCTTGCGCAGGTCGGGTGTCACCAACCGGATGACGCCGCCGGGGCGCAGGCACCGGAACGCCTCGGCGAACATCACCCGCCCCGCCTCGAGCGGCACGTGCTCGATCATGTTGTCGGCGTAGACGAGCTCGAGCGACCCGTCCTCGAACGGCCACGGCGCGGTGGCGTCCAGGTAGTGGCGCGTGGTGGCGTTCACGTTGGTGATCAGCCACCCGGGGCGCTGCGTGAGCCCGCCGATCTCGAGCTTGATCGGGCGCGGCAGGTCGGCGACCGCCGAGGCAGCACGGCGCCGGGCCAGCGGCGTGTTGACGGCGAGCACGGCCGAGCGGACCACGGTGCGGATGCGGGGGTTGTCCAGGGGGTTCACGGGTTGCTCCTGACGGCGGCGGGGAGGTGGCGGGCGGGCCGGACGCCGAGCAGCCGCTCGGCGAACTCCTCCGCGGTGGCCGGGGGGACGGTGCTGCGACGGGTGCGGCCGGGCTCGCGGGCGAAGACCCGCGCGACGGCGGCGCCGATGCTGACAGCGTCCAGCTCGGCCAGCTCCCCACCGTCGGTGGCGACCAGCTCGCGGGCGCGCACCTCGGAGCCGGCGGTGACGACGGGGACGTCGGCGGCGAGCGCCTTGCCCATGATCCCCGAGGGTCCGTTGTTGGTGAGGGCGATCGGGACGACGTCGACGGCGGCGACCAACCGGTCCAGCACGTCGTTGGGGAGGAAGCCCTCGCGCACGATCACCCGGCCCCGCGGCTCCTCGGGCACGGACGCCGCCCACGCAGCGACGTCGGGGTCGAGGCCCCCGGCAAGCAGCAGGTCGCAGTCCAGGCCGGCCGTGCCCAGCGCCTCCCAGATCAGCGGGGCGTGCTTGCGCGCGGAGATGACGCCGAAGATCCCGGCGATCCGGCGGTCGGCGGGCAGATCCAGCTCCGCGCGCAGCGTGGCACGGTCGCGTGAGTGTGCCGAGCAGATGTCGGGGTCGCGGGCCCGCTTGACCACCCACCCCTCGGTCAGGTCGTCCCGGCCGGCGAACCCGGCGGCGCGGTGCAGCGAGCCGGTCCCCATGGCCGCCAGGGTGAGCGCGGCCTTGGGGACCCGCAGCTTCCAGCCCTGGACGTCGCGCAACCGCAGCTTGGCCGGGTAGCGCGTGAGCATGAAGACCACCCGTGGGGTCCGCACCCCGCGGAAGGCGCGGGGCGCCACCAGCCACCAGCGCTTGAGCGACTGGTCGGCGTCCATCACCACGGCGGTGGAGACCTCCGCCCGTCGGCACTCGTCCGCCACCGCCTCCGCCATCGCGCGGGTGGGCGGGTAGATCTCGTCGAAGATCTCGCGCACCGTCAGGCGCAGGGCGTCCAGCTCGCCGGCCAGGTACTCCGCGAACGCCGGCAGCTCGCGGACTCCTCGCGACGTGAGCAGCACGACGTCGTCGGTGCGCGCGGCCACCCGGGCCACGTTGGCGACGGCCTGGAACCGGTGCCCGCCGGGGTCCGGCTCCACCAGCACGGTCACCGCCACGCGCACACCTCCGGGGTCTTCCCGCCTCGGGGCGCACCGTCGGCGCCCGCCTCGACGTGCCAACGACCCCGCTGCCGCCGGGTCACGTCGCCACCCCGTGACGACGGGATAGGCGGCGAGGGCCCGGCCGGGTGAGCCGCCCACCCCCGGCCGCTCGCCGTCGCTCGAGCTCCTCGGTCAGGTTGCGCGCCCACCCGTCCGGGCTCAGTCGGGTGGCGAGCGCGCGGCTGATGTGCGACATCTCGGCGAGCCGCTCGGGCGTGACGGCGCTCATCCGGCACATCGCCTCGGCCCAGTGCTCCACGTCGCCGCTGGGCACCTGCCAGCCGTTGTAGCCGTCCTGCAGCAGGCCGGGCACGGCGCCGGTGAAGTCCGAGCAGAGCAGCGGGAGCCCACTCGCGGCCGCCTCGTGCACGACGGCGCCGTACGGCTCGATGCGCGAGGGCAGCACGAAGCACCCCGCCTCGCGCATCATCATCGCGACCTCGGCCGGGGCGCGGAAACCGTGGAGCCTCACCCCCGCAACGGTCTCCAGCAACGGCCGCATCGGCCCGATGCCGACCACGTCGAGCGTCCACGGATCGTCGACCAGCTCCCGGTAGCGGCGGTAGGCGGCGGCGAGCACGTCGGCGCCCTTGTGGTCGACCAGGCGGCCGACGGAGAGGAAGCTGCGCCGGCTGCCGAGCTCCTCCGCGTTCCGCGGGCCGGAAGTGAACAGCCGGGTGTCGGCGCTGATCGAACCCCGGATGACATCCGCGGGCCCGAAGCCCAGGCGGCGCGCGTAGAACTCGCTGCGATCGCTGGGCACCAGCGCCGCGTCGGCGACGTTGTCGACGTACCAGCGGTGGGTGGCGCGACCGAGCCACTGCCGCGGTGCGGCGCGCCACAGGTTGTCCATGATCAGCACCCGCACGACCGTGCTGGGCACGGCACGCATGACCGCGCGGTAGGCCTCGGCGAAGTTCCACGAGGTCATCAGGACGGCGTCGGGCGCGAAGTCCGACACCATGGCGACGAGCGACGAGGACTCCGGCGGCTCCTGCCAGGCGTGGACGCGGGCGAAGTCCGCGGTGCCCAGGTCACCGAACGCCGTGTCGGCCATCGCCCCGACGGCGACCTCGGGCGACCCGGGCGTCACCACGAGCAGCTCGTGACCCAACCGGGACAGCGCGTCGAACTCGGCGTGGAGGTAGCCGGTCATCCCGTTGATCAACAGGGCGATGCGCACGGGGGGTCCTTTGCGGGAGATCCAGGGTGCTGCACGGTGGGTGTGCTGGGGGGTGCGTTGCCTCGAGGGCAGCGGCACGTCACACTACTGGCGCCTCGCAGCGGCGGGGGCCGAACCTGGAAGGACGGCGGGTCGTGGTCGCACAGCGAGTCATGGGGGTCGCAGCGCGCGGCCTGGCCAGGCGCGGACTGGCGCTGCGCCGCCACCCCGCGGCGCGCCGTCAACGCATGCTGACCCGGCACGGCGTTGACCTGGTGCTCGACGTCGGGGCCGCCGGGGGCGGCTACGGCAGCGAGCTGCGCGAGTTCGGCTACCGCGGCCGCATCGTCTCCTTCGAGCCGATGCGGGCGGCGTTCGACCGGCTCACCGCGACGCGCACCGGCGACGACGCCTGGGACGCACACCAGTGCGCGCTGGGTGCCGAGCCCGGCACCGCCGAGATCAACGTCGCAAGCAACAGCGACTCCAGCTCACTGCTGCCCATGGCCGACCGGCACCGCGCCGCTGCGCCCGCCGTCGACTACGTGGGCACCGAGCAGGTACGGGTCGAACGGCTCGACGACGTCGCGGGGCCCCTCCTGTCGGCGAGCCGGCGTCCCTTCCTCAAGCTCGACACCCAGGGCTTCGAGAAGCAGGTGCTCGCCGGCGGCCCGGAGACGTTGGCGCGTTGCGTGGGACTGCAGCTCGAGCTCTCCTTCGTGCCGCTCTACGAGGGCGGCCTGCTCGTGGACGAGGCCGTCTCGATGGCCTACGGCGCCGGGTTCCACCTCGTGGGGCTCGAGCCCGGCTTCGCCGACCCCGACGGGCAGGTGCTCCAGGCCGACGGGGTGTTCTTCCGGGTGTGAGGCTGCTGGGCGGTGGCTGGGGGGGCGGCGGTGCCTCAGCAACCGTTCTCCGGCCGTGTTCGGTCACTGAGGCACCGCTACCCGGGGCCGGTCACCGACGCCGTTGGCCGTAGCTGCGCTCGCCGACGGCGACCGCGAGTGGCAGGAAGAGCAACGGCCAACGTCGGTCGAAGCGAGGCGACGGGCCGCGGTACCCGAGCTCGAGCAGCTGCTCGTGCAACCACGTGATCATCCGCTGCGGTCGTGCCGCGCGCTCCTTGGTGACCTGGATGTAGGGCAGCTGGTGGCGACGCAGCAGCGCGTAGCGGTCGATGTCCGAGCAGTACTGCCGGCGGTCGGTCTGGTGGTGGGTGCCCTCGTACTCGATCACCACGCGCGGCTCGTTCAGCACCAGGTCGCCCATGACGACGTCCTCGTCGCTCAGCTGCAGCAGCGGGTTGGGCTCCGGCCGCGCCAGCTCGGCGAACTCCATCATCGCGCGCAGCTCGCTCTCGGGACGAGAGCGCGATGTCGCGACGAGGTACGGCAGGACCCACAGCGCCTCGTCGCTGCCCGCCCTCCACAGCTGAGCCAGGCAGAGCTCGCGGACCTCCTGCACGGCCATCAGCCGATTGCGCAGCAACCAGTCGCCGGTGCTGATGGCGTCGATGGTCCGCGCCCACCGGCACAGCTCCACGAACGCCGCCGCGACGGTGACTCCGACTCCGTCGCAGGGAGGCATCGCCTCGGTGCGATGCAAGAAGATGCCCGACGGCGTCACGTGGTGGTCGCGTGCGACGACGAAGTGCAGGGGCCTCAGCGGACCGTGCGGCAGCCCCGCCAGCTGCAGGCGCGTGACACCTGTGACCCGTGCGTCGGCCGGCAGCGTCATCACGGCTGCCCGCACCCATTGCTCGAGGCTCAGCTCCGCGTCCCTCAGGCAGTGGACGCGCGGGAAGATGCGAACGAAGCGCCTGCCCTGAAGCATCCGCGCCGTGACGCCGAGCGCGCGCGCCTGCTCGTGGCTGAAAGGGCCCTCGAGCAGGGCCTCCGGGATCTCTCGCACCGCCCCAGTGCACGTCGTCGAGAGCGACGGGCGGCGCCGTGCGGTGGGCGCTGTGGAGAACGACCCTCGCACGCTGCCCTGTGGAGGGTGAATGGGCCGCCGGGACGGTTGCTACGGCAACGGGGTTGGGGGTGTCTCAGTGACCGAACGCCAGCGGCGAATGATCACTCAGCCACCGCCGCCCGGGGGCGGGGGTGAGCCAGTAACCGTTCCAGGCGCACAACCGGTTGCTGAGACACCGCTCCCCCGGGCGCAACAGAGGGGGGCTCAGCCCCCGAGCAACCGCGAGACGTCGCCGCGGTCGGCGTCGACCATCAACCGCGCGAGGTCGAGGGCGTGCGTCTCAGCGCGCCAGCCGAGAGCGCCGTGCGCCTTGGAGGCGTTGCCGATGAGCGCGTCCACCTCGGCAGGGCGCTCGAAGCTCTCGTTGTGCTTCACGTGGTCCTCCCACCGCAGGCCTGCGTGCTCGAAGGCGGCGGCGCAGAAGTCGCGCACCGTGTGCCCGACGCCGGTGGCGAGCACGTAGTCGTCGGGCTCGTCCTGCTGCAGCATCCGCCACATGCCCTCCACGTACTCGGGCGCGTAACCCCAGTCACGGACGGCGTCGAGGTTGCCGAGCTCGACGTGGTCCTGGATGCCGGCCTCGATGGCGGCGACGGCCTTCGTGATCTTGCGGGTCACGAAGTTCTCGCCACGGCGCGGCGACTCGTGGTTGAACAGGATCCCCGAGACCGCGAACATCCCGTAGGCCTCGCGGTAGTTGATGGTCACCCAGTGCGCCTGCAGCTTGGAGGAGCCGTACGGCGAGCGCGGGTGGAACGTCGACTGCTCGTCCTGCGGGGGCGGCGTCGAGCCGAACATCTCCGAGGTGGATGCCTGGTAGAAGCGGCACTCCAGGCGCGCAGCGTGGATGGCCTCCAGCAGCCGCAAGGTGCCGATGGCGTTGGTCGACGCCGTGTAGTCGGGCATCTCGAAGGACACCTTGACGTGGCTCATCGCGCCGAGGTTGTAGACCTCGTGCGGCTCGATCATCCGCACCAGGTTCACGAGGCTGACGCCGTCGGTGAGGTCGCCGTAGTGCAGGTGCAGCCGCGCGTCGTCGTGCAGGTGGTCGATCCGACTGCGGTTGAGGAGCGAGGAACGGCGCACCAGCCCGTGCACCTCATAGCCCTTCTCCAGCAGCAGCTCGGCCAGGTAGGAGCCGTCCTGCCCGGTGATGCCGGTGACGAATGCCCGCTTCATCCTCGGGAGCCTAGGGCACCTCCGCGCCGGCTCCCGCAGAGCCCGCCGCGACGGTCGATCGACGTCGTCCGACCCGCCGTCGGTCGCGCACGAGAAATGTCTAGATAAGTGACGCAGGCCCCGTGACCGCGACGGACCCGCCTCGTTCTTCCCGGCAAGGCACGCCGGGGGGCAAACCAGAGGGAGAGAGCACGTGGCATCTCGGCAGGTAGACGTTCTCGTCGCAGGCGGCGGCGGTTTCATCGGCGGTCACCTCGTGGCCGACCTCCTGAAGCAGGGCAAGACCGTCCGCAGCATCGACATCAAGCCGCAGGACGAGTGGTACCAGGTCCACCCGGACGCGGAGAACCTCCAGGCCGACCTCTCGCTGCTCGACGCGGCGATGAGCGGCACCGAGGGCGCCTCCGAGGTCTTCATGCTCGCCGCCGACATGGGTGGCATGGGCTTCATCGAGAACAACAAGGCGCTGTGCATGCTCTCGGTGCTCACCAGCACCCACATGCTGCAGGCCGCGCAGGCGCACGGCGTCGAGCGCTACTTCTACTCCTCCTCCGCCTGCGTCTACGCCGCCGGCAAGCAGACCGACACCGCCGTCACCGCGCTCGTCGAGGCCGACGCCTACCCGGCACAGCCCGAGGACGGCTACGGCTGGGAGAAGCTCTTCACCGAGCGGATGTGCCGCCACTTCCTCGAGGACTACGGCCTGACGACGCGGGTCGCTCGCTACCACAACGTCTACGGCCCCGAGGGCACCTGGACCGGTGGGCGCGAGAAGGCCCCGGCCGCGGTGTGCCGCAAGATCGCTGAGGCCTCGATCTCCGGCGAGCACCACATCGACATCTGGGGCGACGGCGAGCAGACCCGCTCGTTCATGTACATCGACGACTGCGTGCAGGGCAGCCAGATGATCCTCGCGGGCGAGAGCCCCGAGCCGGTCAACCTGGGCAGCTCCGAGCTGGTCTCCATCAACCAGCTGGTGAGCATCGTCGAGAAGATCGCCGGCGTCTCCTGCGAGCGGCACTACCAGCTGGACGCCCCGCAGGGCGTGCGCGGCCGCAACTCCGACAACACGCTGATCAACGAGATCTACGGCTGGGAGCCCTCGATCACGCTGGCCGACGGCCTGGCCCAGACCTACGCCTGGGTCTACGACCAGGTCAAGCGCTCCCAGGGCTGAGGCGCGTTACCCGATGCGCATCCTCGTCCACGACTACAGCGGTCACCCGTTCCAGGTCGAGCTCAGCCGTGAGCTCGCCCGGCGCGGGCACCAGGTGGTGCACTCCTACTGCGCCGCCTACGTCTCCGGCAAGGGACACCTGACCGCCGAGCCGGGCGAGACCCTGCGCTTCGAGACCCTCGGGTCGCGCCCGGTCGAGAAGGACCGCTTCGCCGCCCGGCTGCTCGCCGAGCTGCGCGGCGGCGTCGAGCTGGCCCGTCACGTGCGCGCCGAGCGCCCCGACGTCGCGCTGCTGAGCAACGTGCAGATCCCCACCCTGTTCGTGTTCGCCGCCCTCATGGTCTTCGGTCGGGTCCCGTGGGTGCTCTGGCACCAGGACGTCTACTCGATCGCGGTCAAGTCGTTCGCCGGCGCCAAGCTGGGTCGTGCCTTCCGCGCCGTCGCCGCCGGCTTCACCGTGGGTGAGCGGTTCAGCGCCCGGCGCGCCGCGGCCGTCGTCGCCATCGCCGACTCCTTCGTGCCGGTGCACGAGGCGTGGGGCACCGCCCACAAGACCACCGTGATCCCCAACTGGGCGCCGCTGGACGAGATCGTCCCGGTGGAGCGCAAGAACGACTGGGCCGTCGAGCACGAGCTGGACGACGAGCTGACCCTGCTCTACTCCGGCACCCTGGGCCTCAAGCACAACCCGGCGCTGCTGGTGGGCCTGGCCCGCGAGGTCATCGACGCCGGCCGGCCCGTGCGGCTCGTCGTCGTCAACGAGGGCCCCGCCGTCGAGGTGCTGCGTGCCGAGGCCGCGCGACTCGACGTGCCCACCACGCTGCTGCCCTTCCAGCCCTACGAGCAGCTGCCCGAGGTGCTCGGCTCCGGCGACCTGCTGGTGGTGCTGCTCGAGCAGGACGCCGGCGCGTTCTCGGTGCCCTCCAAGACCCTCTCCTACCTCTGCGCCGGGCGCCCCGTGCTGGGCCTGATGCCGGCCGAGAACCTCGCCTCCCAGCTGGTCGGCGAGGCCGGCGGACTGGTGCTGCCCCCGCAGCCCGGTTCGCTCGCCGGTGCCGGCGCCTGGGCCGCCGAGCTGCTCGGCGACGCCGAGCGCCGCCGCGAGCTGGGCCACGCCGCGCGCGACCTCGCCGAGCGGGAGTTCGCACTGGCCGGCTGCGCCGACCGCTTCGAGCGGATCCTCACGGAGGTCGCCCGGTAGCGATGAGCCCGACTCCCCCCGTCACCCCCCTCTCCCCCACCCGCCCCCTCACCCGCTCCGCCGCGCTGACCCTGCGCGACGACGCCGGCGTGCTGCACGTCGTGCTCGGCCACCGCAGCCGGCTCGGCGTCGCACTGCTCTCGCGGGTCGGCGGTGACGACCGGCGCGAGCTGGCCGCTGTCGACGTGCCCGGCATCGAGGACGCCGCCGAGGTGCGCGTCTACGTGTGCGCACTCGGACCATCGCACCCGGTGGCCGCGGCTGACGACGACGAGGAGCGCTACGAGCGCGAGCTGAGCCTGGTGCGCCGCGTGGTCCGCGGCGCCGTCGCGGCCCGGACGCCGGTGCGCGTCGTCCACGTCTCCTCGGTGATCGCCCTCGCACCTTCCGGCGACCGGCTGCACTACGGCGGCTGGAAGCAGCGGGTCGAGCGCGACCTGCGAGCAGTGCTCTCCGCCGAGGGTGCCACCCACGATCTTGCCGTCGTCCACCCCGGACGACTGGTGCACGACCATGACCGAGGCCGGCCGCAGCAGCGCCTGCACACGCGCTACCGCGACCTCGCCGACGTCCTCACGGCGGCCGTCAGGGACGACGGGTCCCGCCACGTCATCGGTCTCGACGCCCGGCTCTGGCTGCTCGCCAGAGGCCGCGTGCGGCAGGCCCTTGCAACACCGGGACGACGTCGTCCCACCCAGCAGCAGCACGGTGAGAGGTAAGCATCATGGGGAAGAAGCGCGCGTTCGACCTGACGCTGGTGGTGCTCGGAGCCCTGGTCTGGGTCCCGGTGCTGGCACTGGCCTCGCTGATGGTGCTGCTCCGCGAGGGGCGGCCCGTCTACTACAAGAGCAACCGTCGGGTCTCCGGCGGCGAGGTCATCAAGCTCACCAAGTTTCGCACGATGGTGAAGAACGCCGACAAGATTGCCAACCGCAACACCGTGGCGATCGACAACAACGTGCGCTTCCTCAACATCCCGCCGGACTCGCCGCTCTACACGCCGGTCGGCCGCCTGCTCGAGCGGGGCGGCATCACCGAGCTGCCCCAGCTGGTGCACGTGCTGCGCGGTGACATGAGCATCGTGGGCAACCGGCCGCTCCCCGAGAACGTGATGAGCTGCCTGCGCGAGGAGTACCCCTACGCCGACGACCGCTTCCTCACCAAGGCGGGGCTGACGGGCCCCGCTCAGCTGGTGGGTCGCGAGTCGCTCACCGACTCCGAGCGGCTCAAGCTCGAGAGCGCCTACTGCCACGCCGCACGCCACGGCTACTCCATGTGGCTCGACCTCTCGATCCTGCTCTCCACCGTAATGATCGTGCTCGGCGTGCGGCAGGCGCTGGGCTACCAGGGCACGCTTGACCTGATCGAGCGCCGCAGCCGCCGTCGCAGCACTGTCACCGTGCTCGCGCCGGAGTCGGCCACCGTTGTCGACGTCGTCGCTCCTGCGCAGGCGATGGCGGAGTGACGCTTCCCAGCCACCTGTCGTCGTCCGACTGACGGCGGCGAGGGCGCTGCGCGCGGGGTGGCGGTGCCTCAGTGACCGATCACGCGGGCCGAACGGTCACCCGCACACCGCTCCCACCGGCCGGCGGTGCCCCAGTGACCGATCACGCGGGCCGAACGGTCACCCACACACCGCCCCCACCGGCCGGCGGTGCCCCAGTGACCGATCACGCGGGCCGCACGGTCACCCGCACACCGCTCCCCCACCAGCCGCTCAGGGCTTGAACCAGAGCTGGGTGTCCCAGACGCCGTTGGTGGTGCGGATCGTGCGCCACTGCGCGGTGCGCTCGAAGAACTCGCGCCACCCCGCGGTCGCCGGAGCGGAGACGTGCCAGGGCGAACGGGTCGGGCCCGGGAGGTAGGTGTCGGCGTTGTCCAGGATCAGCAGTCCGCCCGACCGGAGCAGCTCGATGCCCCGCAACGCGCAGGCGTCGCGGTACTCGCCATCCACGAACACGAAGTCCAGCGATGACGGGCTCAGTGCTGCGAAGGCGCCGCTGTACGCAGCCCGGTGCTCGTCGGTCTCGTAGCCCATCTCCGCCGACGAGACCAGCACCAGCTCGACGTTGGACACCCGCTGGCGCCTCAGCTCCTCCTGCAACGCCTCGTGCCACCGCTCGACACCCTCCACGGAGCGCACGGAGGCCACGCGCGAGGCGAACCACGGTGTCGTGCTGCCGGCTCCGAACTCCAGGCCGTGGTCGGTGGGTCGGAGCAGCTGGTCGAGGAGGCTCCGCGCCTCAGCGGTGATCCACGGCTCGCGGGCACCCCACCTGGCCCGCAGCTGCAGAGACGCGCGAGTGGCCACGTATCGGGGCAGGGCCGTGGCGGGGAGCCGCACGTGCGGCTGCTCCTGACCGGGCTTGCCCTGTGCCCAGGCGGGGTGGCGGCGCTGCCAGGCTCGCTCGATCACCCTCTCGGTGAGGGTCCTGCTGTCGTTCACGCCTCAATCCTGGCGCACGAACAGCCCGTCGACCTGCATCATCCTGCCATCGTCGGGAGAGGAAAAACCCGGCTCGATGATGTGCAACCGGAAGCCCAGCTCCCGCATCCGTGCGTAGTGGGCGTCGAAGAGCTCCTGACCCTCGTAGAGCTCCACGAAGGAGAGCTCCAGCTGCACGGCACCGAGCTGCTCGACGAGCTCTCCCGCACCCGCCAGCACCTCGGCCTCGTAGCCCTGGGTGTCGATCTTGAGCAGCGTCCGCTCGGGCTCCAGCTCGTTGCCCGCCATCAGCGCCCGCACCGTCGTCACAGGCACGGTCTCGCTGGCCACGTACGCCGAGCCAGGCGCGCTCTCGCGGTGAGCATCGGTCATCGGCAGGAGCGAGGACGAGAACGAGTTGGCTGAGACGTTGATGGTCGTCTCGCCCCGCTCCCGGCCCACGGCGGTGCGGAGCGTCGTCCACGTCGCATCTCCCGCGGCGCGCCGCTGCAGCTGCTCGAAGGCGCCGCTCAGCGGCTCGCAGCTCACGACCCTCCCGGTGTACCCGGCGCGCCGGAGCAGCGTGGCGTACTGGCCCACGTTGGCACCGACGTCGAGCACGGCGGTGACGTCGCGGGCCGCCAGCGCCCGGGACAGCCGCGTCGCGTAGGCACCGCGCGAGACCTCCAGGTCGGCGCGCATCAACGCACCGCGCACCAGCAGCTTGGCGCGCTCGCGCAGCCTGTTCGCGAGGGTCTGGTCGGGACTGGTCACGCGGCCTCCTGGTCGCTCAGCAGCTCGTCGAGAGCATCCTCCACCTCGGCGGGGTCGAGGTCGATGTCGTCCATGACCCCCAGCTGACGGGCCGTGGCCCGCGGCGAGTGCGGCTCCGAGGCCACCAGGTAGCGGTAGCGGGAATCCGCGATGTTGGCCACGATCGACCAGTAGCCGGGGTTCAGGTAGGTGGGCGCGAACAGCTCGAGCAGCCGCACGCCCGGTCGGGAGAAGACCAGGTTCGTCAGCGCGGCACCGTGCGGCGCGACGACGACCCTGGCCGCGGCGAAGTGGTCGATCTGCTCCTGCACCGAGAGCCGCCCGGGGTCGACGACGGCGAACCCGCGCCGTTCCAGCCGCTCACGCAGCTCCTCCTCACGCACCACCCGCCGCGTGTGCGGCGTCGTCCCGCGCGTCACGTAGAGCCGCTCGGGCAGCCCCGTCGTGCGCGACGGCGGCAGAGCCTCGCGCAGCCACCGCGTGGTCTCCGGGGCGACCACCGTGCTGCTGTTCGGGAGCGAGGGGACCAGCAGGCGATCTGCTCGCACCGCGAGTCGCCGGCGCGGCTCGAGGACGCGCAGACGATCCAGCCCCAGCATCGCGACGAGCTCGCGCTGGTACCGCGTCGCCCGGTCGACCAGGACGGCGTCCGCGCCACGCAGGGCGCCCGGCAGGGCGTCCTCGAGGATGCCGAGGCGAGGCAGCGCGTCGATGAGGAAGTGGTAGTAGTTGTGGCCCGTGGCCCTGCTCGCCAACGTGACCAGGGTCCCCGAGACCTGCTCCCGCTCGGCAGCCCTCCGCGGGAGGGGGTCGAGGTACACCGGGTGCTCACGCCAGCCTCGTGTGCCGAAGTAGTGACTGGTCTCGTGGTCCATGCGGTTGCCCGCCGTCACGACGGCACAGTGGGGGCCGAGCACGCTGCCGTCGCGCAGCTCGAGCACGAACGTCTCCGGGACCTCGTGCGGCCCGAGGCTCGCGAACCAGGGATGGCCGACCGGTCGACCGACCGGCGCGGGCCGCTGCAGTCGGACGGGCCTGGTGGCCAGGTGGTAGCGCGCCGATCCCGGCTCCAGCAACGCCGTCTCCCGCGACGACGGGGTGGCGGCAGTCGGCACGTCGTCGGGTCGGATCCGCCGCGTCACCGTCCCGACGCCGCGGGCCCCTGCACGGTGCGCCACCTTGACCGCCGGCCACAGCGGCTGCAGGCGAGGCGGAAGACGTGTCATCCGTCGTTACGCGTCGCGACGTGCAAGCCACATGACGCCGAGCCCGGCGCGGGTGCCGGGGTCGTGCGCCACCTCGTGGATGCCGACTGCTGCGAGGAAGTCGGTCAGCTCGGCGAGCGAGTGGCCCTCGACCGGGTGGTACTCCATGACCACCTTGCGCACGTCGGCCCACGAGGCGGGGTCGCTGCGCAGGATGACGTCGTACTCGGCGCCCTCGATGTCCATCTTGACGATCTGGACGGGGCCGCCCGCGCCGGCCACGGCGGCGTCGAAGGTGCTGCAGGGGACCGTCACCTCGGTGCCGAGACCCTCGGGCGCCGTCAAGCCGTTGTGGCCGCTGGCGGTACCGCTGTCCACGAACGTGAACGTGCCGGCCTCCCCCGCCATCGCCTCGGCGTGCACGGTGATCCTCGAGCCCAGCCGGTTGACGTCGACGTTGCGCTGGACGTAGCCGGCGCTGGTGGGCGACGCCTCGTAGACGTGGATGCGCGCCGCCGGCAGGTGCTGGGCCACCGCGAGCGCGAAGCAGCCGATCTGGCCGCCGACGTCGAGCACGACCGCATCCGCGTCGACTCCGGCGCACAGCTCGTCGAGGCGGTAGCCGTCGTCGGCGAAGATCTCGTACAGCGGGAAGCGCGCGCCGTCGGCGTTCGGCGAGACCACGGTGTAGCCGTTACGCAGACGGAACGTCAGCTCGTCGCGACGCCAGGGGGTCTCGGCGGCGGCGATGTCGAGCAGGACGCGGGGGAAGTTGCGGAACAGCGACGGCGTCTGCTTGATCCGGGTGGCGATGTGCGAGGTGCCGCGGGCGGTCTTCATGAGGGGCTCCGAGGGTCGGCGGCGAGGACATGGGGGGCAGGCGCCGCGCCTGCGGGGGTGGGTGTGGTCGTGCGGGCAGACATCGGTGTCGCGCGCTCGCGGGCGGCGAGCACCATCGGGATGGCGCCGAGCGCGACGACGGCCCAGACGCTGCGGTCGTAGAGGCTCGGCACCGTGGCGCCAAAGCCGATGTAGGCCCAGACCGCGTAGGCGAGCCGCCGGTGCTCGTGGGCGCCGAACAGGGGACGGGCCAGGGCGTACAGCACGAGCAGGTAGCCCACCAGCCCGAGGATGCCGATCCCGACGGCGACCTCGAGGAAGTTGTTGTGGATGTCGAAGAGGTCCACCAGTCCCGAGCCGAGCAGCGGATGCTCCCAGAACCGGTCGATGCCGCCCTCGAGGCCGAGCGAGCGGGCCGAGGTGGCGTACTGGGCGCTGGTGTCGCCGGAGAGCCGCGCGAGCACCGAGTTCGGTCCGGCAAGGCTGGCGAGGTAGGGCAGCAGGAGCAGGCCCAGGGCGCCCAGGGCCGCCATCACGAAGCCACCCACCGCTGATCGCTCCACGAACGGGATCATCAGCACGAGCACGGCGACGACGACCGTGCCCGCGCGGCTGCCGCTCATCCACACCGAGGTCGCGGCCACGAGGCCGCCGACCACGAGTGCCGTCGTGATGAGCACGGTGCGCCCGAGGTGGCGGTGGGCCAGGTACAGCAGGAGGCAGACGGCCATCACACCGGACTGCGCCAGGTAGTTGGGGTGGGTGGAGAGCCCTGCCTGTCGACCCATCGCCTCGTTGCCCTGGGCGATGCCCAGCACGAGGCTGAAGGCCTGGCCGGCGACGAAGCTGGCCGCGAGCAGGTCGATCTGTCGCGCCAGGGGCCCCCACAGGGCGAAGGCGATCGGCAGCCCGATCATGACGATCATCCAGAAGACGACCGCGATGAAGCTCTCGACGTACCGCGGCGAGAGTGCCGAGGACAGCAGCCCGCACACCAGCACGATGCCGACGCCCACGACGTACGAGGCTGGGAACCTGACCCGCCCGCGGGTCAGCTGGGGCAGCAGCAGGGCGAAGCCGGCGAACAGCAGGAGATCGGTGGCGGTCACGAGCGAGGCCGCTCCACCGATCGCGACACCCTTGTAGAAGGGCGCGGTGAAGTAGGCGCCCATCAGCACCAGCACGCCCGCGCGGTGCGCGCCGAGCAGGGAGAGCGCCACCACCCCGAGTACCAGCATCACCCCGGCCGCGGCGACGAGCATCCCGCCCGCCGACGACGCCCACACCAGCACAGCCACCAGCAGCAGCGCTGCGGCGTAGAGCTGCACGGGCATCCGGGGGGTCACAGGCCGACTCCAGGGGGTGGTCGCGGTGTGGGTGGTGGGGGCGGGGTGCTGGGTGGTCAGCAGGCTAGTGGCCGCGGGGCCTCGCCGACCGCACAACGAGCGCAGTCGCTGGTGGTCACGTGCGCGGGCGGGCGGGCGGTGTCCCAGTGACCGATCGGTCCGGCGGAACGGGCACTCAGCCACCGCCACCCCCGGGCAGCGGTGCCTCAGCCACCGAACATCGCCCCAGAACGGGCACCCACGCACCGCCACCCCGCGGGTGGCCGGCAACCCGCACTTCCCAGCGCACCACCCGCGGCACCCCTACGATGACGGCGCCCGGAGCCCGAGGAGGTCGTGTGGCGAACGGGGAGAGCCCGCGGTCCGGCGCATCGGGCTTCATAGTGATCGTGGCGGGCACCTTCGGCGTCCAGCTGATGGCGCTGGGCACCGGCATCATCACCGCGCGCCTGCTCGGCGTCGAGGGCCGTGGGCAGGTCGCCCTCGTCGTCGCCGCCTCCGCGATGGTCGCCCGGCTCACCCTCGGGGCCTCGTTGCCGGTCGCGATCGCACAGCTGCTCGCCCGCGACGGGCTGCTCGCGCGCGACGCCGCCCGACACCTGCTCCCGCGGTGGCTGGGGCAGAGCCTCCTCTTCGGCGTGTTCGTCGCCGTGTACGTGGCCGCCACGCTCGACGGCGTCGACCCCACCGCGCGCTCCGTCCTCGCCGTCGGGGCCGGGTTGCTCACCGTGCAGACGATCCTGGGCGGGATCGTGGCCGGAGCGCTGCAGGGCGAGCTGGCCAGCCCGCCCAAGCTCGTCGTCGGCGGCCTGGCGCTGCAGGCACCGTTCTTCGTGCTGCTGGTCGTGCTCTTCGCACTGGGGTGGACCACGGACGCGCCCGGCGTGGTGGCCCTGCAGGTGGGCGCCGCGGTACCGGCGCTGGCGCTGTGCTGGTGGCTGCTCCGGGCGCCGTCGGGCGACAGCCGCCGCCTGGACCGGCGCGAGCTCTCCCGGGTGTCACGCTCCAACTACGTGACCGCCGTCGGCAGCATCAACAGCATCGGCCTGGACCGGAACCTCGTCGGGGCCATCCTCGGCGCCGCCCAGCTCGGCCTCTACGCGACGGCGCTGGCCCTGGCCAACCTGTGCTCGGTGATCGGCACCGGCGTCTCGACCGTCCTGCTCCCCCGGCTCTCGGCGGTCCGCGACGACCCGGTCGCGGCGAAGGCGCTGCGGCGCCAGTGGCTGCCGGCCACCGCGATCCTGATGCTGCTCGTCGTCGGCTTCCTGCAGCTGGTCGTCGACCCGGTCGTCCGGCTCGCCTTCGGCGCCGAGTTCGCGCCGGCCATCGATGTCGCGCGCTGGCTGATCCTGGCCGACGGCCTGCTCGGCTTCCGTCGCGTCCAGAGCGCCGTCCTGCAGGCGCAGGGCCGCGGTGGCACCGCGTCGCGCATCGAGCTCGTCCTCACCCTGGTGCTGGTCGCAGCCATCGTGGCGGCCGCACTGGCCTCCGAGCTGGTGCTGGTCGGCGTCTCGCTCGCCGTCGTCGGGCTGCTCAGCGTGGTCTCGCTGCAGCTGGCCATCTGGCGGGGACCGGCGAGGTCGTCGCGGGCCAGGCACCGCGCCTGATCCTGTCGCTCAGCCCCCCGCGAACGGCGGCAGCAGCTCGACGACGTCGCCCGGCTCGACGACGACCGCCCCGGGGTCCTCGGTGCCCACGGGCTGCTCGCCCACCAGCACCGAGCACACGCCGACGACGTCGGGCAGGCGGGTGCCGGGGTGCAGCGCGACCGCCGCGGCCAGCACCTCGGCGAGCGTCATCGGGGCGCCCGCGGGGAGGTCGTCGTGGGCGACGCCGGCGGCCGCGCGGGCCGCTGCCCAGTAGTTGACGCGGATGACGCCGGTCTCACTACCGGCAGGTAGCGGGGCGGTGACGGCCATGTGTCGTTATCCTTGCCACTTGAGGTTCCGAGGCCCAGTGTCGCGTCCCGGTCCCACCCGAGGGGGAGGAACCACTACTCATGAGCACTCTGCTGCTGCTGACCAACAGTCTGCAGTCCTCTGCGGAGGTACTGCCCGCGCTGACGCTGCTCGGCCACCAGGTCAAGATCCTGCCAGCCGAGGGAAGCGCCCTGCTCGAGGCCCCGGACGCCGACCTGCTGCTGGTCGACGGTCGTCAGGACCTCGCCGGCGCGCGTGACCTGTGCCGCCTGATCCGCACCACCGGCTCCGAGGTGCCCGTGCTGCTCGTGGTGACCGAGGGCGGGCTCGCCGTCGTCGCCCACGACTGGGGCATGGACGACGTCGTGCTCCACACCTGCGGCCCCGCCGAGCTCGAGGCCCGCGTCAAGCTCTCCCTGGGCCGGCTCAAGGCCGCGCGTGACGCGGACGACCCCGAGGCGCACGTGATCCGCTCCGGCGAGGTCGTCGTCGACGAGGCCACCTACACCGCCCGGCTCGGCTCCCGCCCCCTCGACCTGACGTTCAAGGAGTTCGAGCTCCTCAAGTTCCTCGCCCAGCACCCCGGCCGCGTCTTCAGTCGCCAGCAGCTGCTGCAGGAGGTGTGGGGCTACGACTACTTCGGCGGCACCCGCACCGTCGACGTGCACGTGCGCCGCCTGCGCGCCAAGCTCGGCCCCGAGAACGAGACGCTCATCGGCACCGTGCGCAACGTCGGCTACCGCTTCGTGCTGCCCAGCAAGGAGAAGTCGGCCTCCGCCGACGCCGCGCGGTCCACCAGCGAGGGTGGCGCGCGCCAGGACGCCTGAGGCGGGTCACCCGGGCCCCCCCACGCACCGACGCCTAGCCTGGGCGCGTGAGCGACGACGACGTGCTGGCGCTGGTCACCCGGGTGCGCGAGGCCTGCACCGCGGCCGGTGAGAACGACCCGCTCGACGAGGCGGCCGTGCTGGCCCTCGAGCACCGCGGGCTGGACGGCGTCCGGGCCTGGACGCCGTCGTCGGCCGGCGAATCGACCGGCGGACCGACCGGCGAGGGGTTCGCGCTGCGCCGCGACACCGAGCTCGACCTCGCCGTCGCGCCCGCCGACCGTGGCGCCGGCGTGGGCGCGGGACTGGCAGCGCAGGCGCTCGCCGAGCCCGGTCCGCTCACCGCCTGGTCGCACGGCGACCACCCCGCGGCTCGCGCGTTGGCGGAGCGCCACGGGCTGGCGCGGGCCCGCGAGCTGTGGGTGATGCGCCGCCCGGCCTCCGAGCCGCTGCCCCCGGTGGAGGTGCCCGACGGGCTGACCGTGCGCGGCTTCCACGCCGCCCCCGGTCCGCAGGCCGACACCGACCGCGACGCCGTGCTCGCCGTCAACGCCGCCGCCTTCGCCCACCACCCCGAGCAGGGGTCGCTCGACGCCCACGGGTTCGTCGAGCGCACCGCCGAGCCGTGGTGGGACCCCTCCGGCCTGATCCTCGCCCACGACGAGGAGGGGCTGGCCGGCTTCCACTGGACCAAGCAGCACTCGCCCCAGCTCGGCGAGGTGTACGTGGTGGGCATCGCCCCGCGCGCCCAGGGTCGCGGGCTGGGTCGCCTGCTCACGCTGGCCGGTCTGCACCACCTGCACGAGCGCGGCGTCGGCGAGGTGCACCTGTACGTGGAGAGCGACAACCACGCCGCCGTGCACACCTACAGCCGGCTCGGCTTCACGCACGCTGCCGCCGACACCCACGTGCAGTACCGCCGCGCCTGAGCGCCGGCTTCCCACTGGGCGCGTTCAACCGGCGCCGAGGTTGACTCCTCGGTAGCATCGGCGGGTGGACGCCGCCGAGGACGACGGCCGGACGCCTCCCCCCGAGGGCCCGACCGGTGCGCCCGGTGCCGGCGCGCCCGCGGCCGGACCGGCCAGGCGCGGCCGCTGGCGGCGCCGCGAGGCCGAGCCCGAGGTGGCCGACCTCGACGCCGACGCCGCCGCCGCGTTCGTGCGCCGCTCCGCCACCTCGACCTCACCGTCCACACCGGAGGCCGACTCCCCGGGGACCACAGCCCCCCTGCAGGACGACGACGCGGCGCGGCGGGTGATCGCCGACGCCCTCGAGGTCGGGCTCGCCGACCCCGTGCCGCTCGAGCGCCGCGGGCTGCTCCGCCGCGGCGCCGTCGCCCCCGAACCCACGCACCGGGTCGGGCGACCCGAGTCCGCCGCCTCTTCTCCGGCCGGCGTGCCCCACACCGACGCCGACCCGACCGACCCGACCGCCTTGGCCGACCTGGCCGCCCTGCGTGCCGAGCGCGACGCGCTGGCCGCCCGCGCCGTGCAGGTCGACGACGAGCGCGCCCGGCTGCGGGCCGAGCTCGCCGAGCAGACGCGCCTGGCCGAGCAGGCGCGCGCCGCGCTCGCCGCCGTCGAGGAGTCCGCGGCGCGCGAGTCCGCCGCGCTGGTGCTGAGTGCCCGCGAGGAGGCCGAGTCCCGGGCGAGCGCCGCGGAGGCGCAGCTCGCCACCGTCGCCGCACGGGTGGCCGAGGTGGAGGCCGCCCTGGCCGAGCGCCAGACCGCGTGGCAGTCCGCCACCGAGGAGCTGGCACGGGCACGCAGCCGGGCCGAGGAGCAGCAGCTGGCCCTCGAGGCCGCCGAGGGCCGGGCCGAGCAGGCCCTGGCCACCGCGGGCGAGCAGTCGCGCGAGCACGACGAGGCGCTGCAGTCGCTCACCGCCGCGCTCGACGAGGCCCGCCGGCTCGCCTCCGAGCAGGGGACGGCCCGCGACGCCGTCGCGCAGCAGCTGGACGAGGCCGGTGCCCGCCTGGCCGAGGCCACCGAGGCCGCTGAGGCCGCGACCGACGCCGCCGAGCAGGCCGCCGCGCAGCACCGGGCTGAGGTCGAGCAGCTCGTCCGGGAGCGCGACGACGCCCGCGCCGAGACGCAGACCCGCCTGACCTCCGACGAGAGCCTGGCCGCCGAGCGCGACGCGCTCGTCGAGGAGCTCTCCGGACTCCGGACGGCGCTCGAGGCCGCCTCGTCCCGGCTCGCCGAGACCTCGCTGGCCCTGCGCACCGCCACCGAGGACGCCGACGCCCTCACGGCCGAGCGCGACTCTCTGACCGAGCAGCTGAGCGCCGCACGCACCGACCTGGAGTCGGCCACCGCCCGGCTCGCGGCGGGCTCCGCCGACGCCGACGCGTTGCGCGAGCAGACCGACCAGCTCACCACCGAGCGCGACCAGCTGACCACCCAGCTGACCACCCTCCGCGCCGAGCTCGAGACCACCACCGCCCGGCTGGACGACACCACCGCCGACACCGCGGCACTGCGCGAGCAGACCGACCAGCTCACCACCGAGCGCGACCAGCTGACCACCCAGCTGACCACCCTCCGCGCCGAGCTGGAGCAGGCCGTCGTGCCCGACCCGGAGGCGGAGCAGCGGGCAACCGAGCTGGCCGAGCGGCTCGCTGCCGCCCTCGGCGATGCCGAACGTCTGCGCACCGAGCTGGACCGGGCGCAGACCGCCGGCACCCAGGCTGCGTACACCGAGATGCAGCTGGCCGACGTCCGGGGGCAGCTGCAGCAGGTGCGCGAGCAGCGCGACGCCGAGCAGCGCCAGCACGAGGCGGAGGCCGCGCGGCTGCGCGAGGACCTGGAGCAGGCGCAGGCGCAGGTGGCGGCGCTCGCGGCGTCGGTCGCGGCGTCGGTCGCGGACGACGCACCGCAGCGGCTCGACGAGACTCTCGCCGAGCTCGAGCTGGTTCGCGAGCAGCGCGAGGCCGAGCGGCGTCAGCACGTGGCCGAGACCGAGCGCCTGCGCGAGGAGCTGGCCACCGCCCGGGAGCAGGCAGCTCCCGTGGAGGCCGGCGAGCCCGCGCAGGCCAGCGGGGCCGGCGAGGCCGTCGGAGCCGGCGCAGAGGTGGCCGACCTCGAGCAGTCGCTCGCCGTCGCCCTCGAGCGCGCCGAACGTGCCGAGCGCGCTGCCGAGGAGGCAGCCGGCGCGGCCGAGGAGCTCGCGGCCGCACGCGCCGAGTCCGCCCGGCTGGCCGAGGAGCTGGCCGAGCTGGAGTCGGCACTGGGCGAGTCGACCTCCGAGGCCAGCCGGGTCGCCGGCGCCGCACGCATCGAGGCCGAGGGGCGCGTCGCTGCCGTCGAGATGCAGGCCGAGCAGCAGATGCGTGCCCTGCGGGAGGAGCTGGACCAGCTGCGCGAGGAGCTCGCGACGGCACGCTCCGGCACCGACGAGCCGGTGTCGTCGGAGCCGGTGTCGTCGGAGCCGGCGCCGCCCGAGGAATCGGCCGAGGAGCCGGCCGCGGACGAGCCGGGGTCGTTCGCGCAGCAGCACGGCGTCAGCACCGACGAGGTGCGACTGCTCGTCGACCCGCTGTTCGACCGGGTGCGCACCGAGGTCGACGACACCGAGTCACGCGTCGAGGAGAGCGACCTCGAGACGATCGACGAGGTGCCCGAGGTCCCGGCCGGCGAACCGGCGCTGGGGCCCGGCCAGGCGGTCGACGACATCGACGAGCAGCCCGTCACCGACGGGCCGGGCACGGTCGTGGAGGTCCCCGAGCCGCCGGTCGAGGCGGAGGCCGACGAGCAGGCGGACGCGTCGTCGACCCCGGTGGAGGACACGGCGCCCGAGGTCGAGGATGACCCTGCCGCCTCCGCGGCAGCCGCCGGGGTCACCGAGCCGCCGGTCCAGGCCGACGTCCTGCCTGATCCGGTGACCGACGACGCGCGCGAGCCCTCACCGCTCGACGGCGATCGAGCCGACGTCGAGGTCCAGGCCGAGGCCGAGGAGCCCGTCGTCGGGGACGACGTCGCGACGCAGCCGGACGAGCCGGCCGACGAGGAGCCCCTCGACGAGCCGGTCGTCCAGGCCGCACCGACCACCTCACCGACGCCGGCACCGGCACCGGCACCGGCACCGGCAGCAGCACGGGAGGCCGACAGCTCCGCAGGCACCTACCACGCCAAGCGCGGACCGGGCCTGCTCAGCGGGGCGGTGGCGGTGCTGGCGCTCGCCGGGCTCGGCACGCTGGGCCTGCTCGTGACCCGCGATGCCCTGCTGACCCCGATCGGTCTGGCCGTCGCGGTGGTGACCGGCGTGATGCTGCTGGTGACCCTGCTGCGTCCCTCGGGTGGCAAGCGCGTCTCGGTCGAGGAGGGCGCACTGAAGCTGGTCTTCGGCGACCGGCACCACACCTTCTACCTGACCAGCGCCACCACCCAGCTGGAGATGGTGGGCCAGCCCGGCGACCGTTCCTGGCGGCTGCAGGTGCTGCGGCGCGGGATGGAGCCGGTGGTCATCGACCGCTCCAGCGTCGACCCGGAGCCGTTCGTGGCCGCCGTGCGGCACTGGCGACCCGACCTCTGAGCGTCGTCGCCCCGCCCCGCACCCGTACTTGTCGGTCCGCTGTGCAGCTTGTCGGGCAACGCGTTGGCCGACAAGCTCGGGAGCAACCGGTCGACCGGGGAAATCACGCCGGCCCCACCGGCGTGACCCACCCCACGCCCAGCCCGTGACCCGGCTCACGCCGCTGGTGGAGCGCGGCGGTCCGCACCACTTGCGGACTGCCGGCCCGCACGTCGGTGGTGATGAGTAGCATCGGCCCCGTCCGACGGTGGGCTGGGTGGGAGCACACCGGGGGCACGGCCCGTGCCGCAGATCCGGAACGGGCCACCGCGACCCCGCCCGCGCCAGCGATCGGCACGAGCGCCCGACCGAGCCCAGCGACCGAACGAGACAACGGACGAGATGACTGGATCCTCCCCTTACTCCAGCGCCACCGAGCAGGCCGTCAAGCTGCGTCGTGACGCCGAGCTGGCCGCCGCCGAGCAGGCCGCCGAGCGACTCGTGGCCGAGGAGGTGGCGCGCGAGGCCATCCAGGCCCGCGCCGAGGCTGAGCGTGCCGCCACCGCCCACGCCCAGGCCGCCACCGAGGCGATGGCCGCGCGCACCGAGGCCGAGCGAGCCGTGGCCGAGGCCGTGCGCAGCCGCGAGACCGCGGAGGCCTCCGCCGAGCGCGAGTCACGCGCGCGCAGCGAGGCCGAGCGCGCCGCCCGCGAGCACATCGCGCTGGCCGACTCCGAGGCCTCGCGCCGCGAGTCCGCCGAGCGGCACGCCAGCGAGCTGGCCGAGCGCGTCGTCGCCATCATGGTCGAGCGGGAGGCCTCCGAGGAGGCCGCCCGCGAGCAGGCCGCCGTCGCCGCCGAGGCCTCGCAGGCGCGCGCCCGCGCCGAGGAGTCGGCCCGCGAGCTGGCCGCCCGTGCCGAGAAGGCGATCGCCGACCAGGCCGCCGCCGAGGAGCGTGCGCACGCCCTGGCCGAGGAGGCCGCCGCCGCCGCCGAGGAGTACGCGGCGATGGTGCGCGAGGCCGAGCAGCTGCGCACCGAGCTGCAGGACTCCGCCGCCGCGGCCACCGAGGGCCGGATCGCGGCCGAGCAGGAGGCCACCCGTCACGTCGCGCTGGCCCAGGCCGCGCAGGAGGCGGCACTCGCCGCCGAGCAGCGCGCCCGCGACCTCGCCGAGGCCGCCGGCCGGCAGGCCGAGGAGCACCAGACCTTCGCCACGCAGGCCGTGGCCGAGCGCCGCGAGGCCGAGGAGGCCGCCGCCACCCCCGCCGAGGCGCTGCGCGCCGCCGACGAGGCCGCCGCCGCGAAGGCCGAGGCCGCCGAGGGCGCCCTCACCGAGCGGATCGCCGCCGAGGACTCCGCCCGCCAGGTGGCCGAGGCCGCCTCCGCGGCCGCCGAGGAGTACGCCGCCTTCGTGCGCGACGCCGAGGCCGAGCGCGAGCGGCTGCAGCAGGCCGCGCTCGAGCAGACCACCGCGCGCACCTCGGCCGAGGCCGAGGCCGAGCGGCAGGCGCGGCTGGCCGCCGAGGCCCACCAGGCCGCCGCCGCCGCCGAGGAGCGCGCCAGCACCGTCGCCGACGTGGCCGCGGTCGACGCCGAGGAGCACAGCTCCTTCGCCCGTCAGGCCCTCGCCGACCGGCAGGCCGCCGAGGCCACCGCCGTCGAGCAGGCCGAGGCCCGGCGCGCCGCCGACGAGGCCGCCGCCGCCCAGGCCGCACTGGCCGAGGAGGCCCTGGCCGAGCGCACCCGCGCCGAGGACCGCGCCCGCGAGATCGCCGAGGCCGCCTCCGCGGCCGCCGAGGAGTACGCCACCTTCGTGCGCGACGCCGAGGCCGAGCGAGACCGGCTGCAGAAGTCGGCGCTGGAGCAGACGACGGCGCGCGCCGCCGCCGAGCGTGCCGCTGCCCGCCACGCCTCGCTCGCCGAGGAGGCCCACCAGGCCGCCGCCGAGGCCGAGGAGCGCGCCCGCACCGTCGCCGACGCGGCCGCGGCCAACGCCGAGGAGTACTCGGCCTTCGCCGCCCGGGCGCTGGAGGAGCGGCAGGCCGCCGAGCAGGCCGCGGCCGAGGCGCTGCGCCAGGCCGAGGCCGCCCACCGCGCCCGCGGCGAGGCCGAGGCGCTCGCCCAGGCCCAGGTGGAGCTGGTGGAGGAGGCGCAGCGCGCCGCCGCCGCCGGCCAGGAGCAGGCCGCCGCCTTCGCCGAGGAGGCGCGCCTGGCCAGCCAGGCCCGCAAGTCGCTCGAGGAGGCCGCCAAGGAGGCCGCCCGCTCGCGCCTGGAGGCCGAGGAGTCCGCGCGCTCGCAGGCGATGGCCGCCGAGGCCGCCGCCAAGGAGCGCGAGGAAGCCGAGCTGCGCGCCCGCGACGCCCAGGTGCAGGCCGAGGTCTCCCTGGGCGACCACCGCGAGGTCATGCGCCAGGCCCAGGAGCAGCTGGCCAGCAGCAAGCGCGTCGCCGCCGAGCAGGCCCAGGCCCGCGCCGACGCCGAGCGCACCGCCGCCCGCCACGCCCAGGCCCGCGCCGAGGCCGAGACCCGCGCCGCCGACCTCGCCATCCAGCTCGCCGAGGCCCGTGCGCAGCTGGTGCGCCTGGGCTCGGCCGGCTCCGGCGCGTCCGGCCCCGGGGCCCTGGGTCGTGGCAGCGTCTCCTCGCTGGCCGCCGCGCCGTCGGCACCACCGCCCGCACCGCCACCGGACCCGGTGGCAGCGCCTGAGGAGCAGGCCGGCGCGCCCGACAGTGACGAGGAGCCCGCCGAGTCCTCGGGCCAGTCGGTCGACGCCCCGAGCAACGGCACCGAGCCCGAGGTGCACGACGAGCCCCAGCCCACCGGGAGCGGTTCTTCGGTAAACCCTCCTGAGCGTCCGGTCCTCCCTCCGTCTTCTGCGGCTCCCGCCCAGAAGAAGCGAGGATGGTTCCGGGCGGCTCGCCCGCTGCTCGACACCGCGCAGCCCACGGCTCGGGCCACCGTGCCCCTCGACCCGCGCACCGACGCGCCGGCCGAGGGCACCGAGCAGTCCCCCACCCCCGAGGTCGACGAGCAGGACGACCACGCCGACCACGGCGACCACGCCGACCTGCCGCACGAGTCCGTACCGCTGACGGCGGCCCGCGGCGAGATCGTGGTGGGCGAGGTCGTCCCGGACCTCGTCGAGCCCGACGAGGACTCCCCCGAGGTGGGCAGCGACCTGGTCGAGGACCCGCCCGCCGAGGTCGCCGAGCCTGCGGTCGAGGTCGACGAGACCGACGAGGTCACCGAGGTCACGGAGGCCGACGAGCTCGACCAGGTGGACGAGCCGGCCGAGGAGCCGACCCCCGAGGAGATCGAGGCCGACATCTTCGCCGAGGCGGAGGAGGCCCTCGCCGCCGAGGAGCTCGACGACGACCCGGCACCGGAGGTCGCCGAGACCGACGACGCAGACGCCGATGCCCAGACCGACGCCACGCTCGCCACGCTCCCCGACGAGGAGGCCGGCGAGCCCGCCACGGTCACGCACGGCCTGGACCGGGTGGTGCCCGGTGAGATCACCGACGTCGTCGACGACGCCGAGCCCTCCTCCGAGGAGCCCACCGACCAGACAGCCGACGACGCAGCCGACGACGCAGCCGACGACTCCGCGCCCTGGCGCGCTGCGGCGCTCGCCCCACCCACGATCTTCGCCGCCGACGACCACGACCTCGACCTCGAGGTCGACCCCGCACCGGTGGTGGCACCGACCGGTGCGGTCGCGTCACCGGACGACGACGCGCTGCCCCCGGCCCCCGAGGACCACGACGACGAGCAGGCCACCGCCACCGCGGTGATCGAGGTCGCCGACGAGCCGGAGCCGACGCCCGAGCCCGAGCAGACGCCGGTCGCCGCTGCCACCGCGGTCGAGACGACGTCCGTGGAGGCAGCGGGGGCAGTGGACACAGACGCCGTGGAGCCTGCGGCGGCTGGCTCGATGGGCTACCACGCCGCCCACACCCGCCGTCCGCTGCTGCTGGGCGGTCAGGCGGTGGCGGCGATCGGCGCCGTCGTGGTCGGCGTCATCGCGATCCAGGGTCAGCTGGTCAGCTACTCCGGCATCGCGGCTGCGCTCGTGACGCTCGCGGCGGTGCTGCTGGTGCTGCGCACCGGCGCCCAGAGCAGCCGCGTCTCGCTCAAGGACGGCACCCTCGAGGTGGTCCAGGGCGACCTGCGGCACCGCTTCGACCTGCGGGCCGAAACCACCCAGGTCAGCACCCACGGCGAGCCGGGCGACTCCGACTGGCGCATGGAGATCTCGCGGCGCGGGCTCAGCCCGGTGGTCATCACCGCCAAGATCGTGGACCCCGAGCCGTTCACCGAGGCCGTCGAGAGCTGGCGCCCCGCGGGCTCGCTCACCTCTGCCGAGTCCTGATCCCTGGGTAGTCGGCAGCATCGTGGTCGCGTCGCACCGCTGACGACGACCATCGTGCTGCTGACTATCGCGGCTCGGCGGCGGCGCCGAGGGCGTTGATCACCTGCGGCTTGCCGGGGACACCCCCAGCCCGGGAGACCTCGCGGCCCGCTGCGTCGAGCACCAGCGTGGTGGGGGTGCGCAGGATGCCGAGGGTGCGGGTCAGCTGCAGGTGCTCCTCGGCGTCGACCTCCACGTGGGCGACTCCGGGCACGACCTCGGCCACCTCGCCGAGCACCCGTCGGGTGGCGCGGCACGGGGCGCAGAACGCGGAGGAGAACTGCAGCAGGGTGCCCACCGAGCCCGGTGCGACGTCGGGCACGGAGGCCGCCACGGACTCCCAGGCGGTGGGCGCGGCCGGCGCGTCCGCCGCGGCCTGCTGAGCCGGGCTCCCCGGGCTGCCGGAATCCTCCCGAGCGCGGCGGGTGCGGAACCGTCCGTCGTGCGTGGCGCGCCAGACGCCGACGGCCGCGGTGGCCAGCACGGCGACGACGAGCACCACCAGGCCCGGGCTCACGAGAGCCGCGCCCGCACGTGCAGCCCCACCTCGGGGTCGACGATGACCTCCTGGCCGGCGGGCATGCCGTCGACCTCGAGCACCGCGTCGGTCGGCACGTTGCGCTTGACCATGGCCAGCGCGATCGGCCCGAGCTCGTAGTGGCGGGCGGAGGTGCCCACGAAGCCCACGGTCTTCTCGCCGTGGCGCAGCTCGGTGCCCACGGCGGGGAGCCGGTTCTCGGAGCCGTCGAGGTGCAGCAGCGTCAGCCGGCGCGGCGGGCGGCCCAGCGTGTGCACGCGGGCGACGGTCTCCTGGCCGCGGTAGCAGCCCTTGTCGAGGTGCACGGCCGGGCCGATCCAGCCCGCCTCGTTGGGGATGGTGCGGGTGTCGGTGTCGAGCCCCACCCGGGGCTCCCCGCGGGCGATCCGCAGCGCCTCGAAGGCCCACAGGCCGGCAGCGGGGCCCGCGGCCTCGGCGTAGGCCTCCAGCTGGTCGCGCGGCACGAACTCGTAGCCGGCGTAGGCGCCCGCGGGCTCGTCGGCCTCGCCCGCGCCGCGGCGCGAGGGCCGCCAGGTGACGGCCAGCTGCTCGGTCACCTCGGTGACCTCGACCTGCATCATGAAGCGCATCCGGTCCAGCCACGCCGCGAGCTCGGCGCCGCGGCCCGGCTCGGTGTGCGCGGTGAACGCCTCGCCGTCGTCGGTGCCGAAGAACGCGTGCTCCACGTGACCCTGCGGGCTCAGCACCAGGGCACCCGTGGCCTGGCCGGGAGCCAGGCCGGTGAGGTGCTGGGTGGTCAGTGAGTGCAGCCAGGTCAGCCGGTCCGGGCCGGCGACCCGGACGACGTCGCGGTGGGAGAGGTCGACGAACCCCTCGCCCGCGCTGAGCGAGCGCTGCTCGGTGTTGAAGGAGCCGTAGTGGGCGGCCACGGCGGCGTCGAGGCCCTCCGCGGCGACGGCGCCGGGCAGGTGCAGCAGAGGGCTGCTCATCAGGTCGCTCCTCGGGTCGGGGATCTGCGGGTCAGTCGGCGAGGTCTGGCTGGTCCGGCTGGTCGTCGGCGAGCGGCTCGCACTCCACGCACTCGCCGAACACCGCGAGGTGGCCGACGTCGGCCACGAACCCGTGCTCGGCGCGCAGCAGCTCGGTGAGCGCCCGTGCCTTCTCCTGGTCAACAGCAACGGTGCGCTGACACTTCCGACACACGAGGTGGAAGTGGGCATGGTCACCCCGCACCGAGTGGTAGGTGGGTGCCCGGTCGCTGAGGTGGGTGTGCCGCACGAGCCCGAGCTCCTCGAGGACCTCGAGCGTGCGGTAGACGGTGGAGAGGTTGACGGCGGCCGAGTGCCGGCGCACCTCGGTGAGCACGTCGTCGGGCGTGGCGTGGCCCAGCACGTCGACCGCGCCGAGGATCAGCTCGCGCTGCGGGGTCAGCCGGTAGCCGCGCGCCCGCAGCCGGGCGCGCCAGTCGTCGTCGGCCTGGGTGCTCATCGGGTGCTCATCGGGTGCTCACTGCCGCTGCAGCCGGGCCCAGGCGTGCGGCTGCAGGGCCTGGCCCATGGCGGCCATGTCGAAGGCGTAGAGCAGGTCGCCCTCCACGTTGCCGTAGAGGCGGGTGCCGCCGGTGTACTCCTTGGCCGTCTCGGTGCGCGCGACGGCGTCGGTGGTCAGCTCGAGCTTGCCGCCCTCGGCGGTGCCGTGCCAGATCTCCACGAACCCGGTGTTGTGGGTCAGCAGGAACTCGACCTTCCCCTCCTCGCCGCAGCGCAGGAAGCCGGTCTCGAGCGCGGCGTCGCGCACCTTCTCGCCCTGCTCGTCGACGATCCACGCGCGGGAGAAGTAGTGCAGGAACGGTCGCCCGTCGTGGGTGAAGATCAGCTCCTGGCCGAACTGGTAGGGCTCGATCGTCGGGTAGTCGCCGTGGCCGTTGCCCTGCCAGGTGCCCAGCAGCCACGCCACGGGCGCGCAGTGGGGGTGCAGGTTGTCGGGAAGCTCGAAAGGCACCCCACCACTCTAGGGCCGCTCCTCACCCGCCGCTCGCTCGCCGACCCGGCGCAGGATGTACCGGCTCGGCGTCCCACCCGGCCGCACAGACGACGGGTCGGCGTCCGACCCGGCCGCACGGACGACGGGTCGGTGCGTTGTTGACGCCTGTTCACGACAGGTCGGCGACGAGGAGCAGGTGACGAGGACGACTTACAGTGTCAACGTGAGACCACTGGTGGTGAAGGTGACGTGCGGGGCCGAGGACGCCGAGCGCTGCAACCAGGCCTTCACGGTGGCCGGGGCGGCTGCGGCCGCCGGCGCCGACGTGACGCTGTGGCTGACCGGCGAGGCCGCCTGGCTCGGGCTGCCGGGGCGCGCCGAGGCGTTCGACCTGCCGCTGGCCACCCCGCTCGCCGACCTGCTCGAGCTGGTGGCGCAGTCCGGCGACGTGGTCGTGTGCAGCCAGTGCGCGGCGCGCCGCGCGATCACCGAGGACCTGCTGCGTCCCGGCGTGCGCATCGCCGGCGCCGCCGTCTTCGCCGAGCAGGTGCTGCAACCCGAGGTGCAGGCACTGGTCTACTGACCACCGCACGGATCCCCCACGGAGGGTTCGACCGGCCCCTGCATGGGTAACCCTGCACGTATGCTCCCCCGGACGACGGCCCTCCTCGCCGCTGCGGCTCTCACGCTCAGCGGGTGCGGCACCGACGCGGACGACGGCGCGGCCACTGATCCCTCGCCCGCCCCTTCCAGCGAGGCACCCACCTCCGAGGCCCCCACCAGCGAGGCGCCCACCAGCTCGCCTGCGCCGGCGGCCGGGACGTGCGGCGGCGTCGGCGCTCCCGACCTCGAGCAGATCACCGGCCGGTCCCAGGAGCTCGGCCGCTCCGAGGAGGATGCCGACGGCTTCACCTGCCGCAGCACGTACGACCCGACGGGGCTGATCGTCGAGTGGCAGCGCCGCCCGCTCATCGGGTCCTTCCAGGTCGAGGGGGAGAACGCCCAGCTCAACGGGCTGGAGCGCGAGCGCACCGAGCTCGCGGGCACGCCGGCGTGGCTGCTCGACGGCGTCGTCTCCGGGAACCGTCTCGCCTCGGTGGTCGCCGTGGTGGGTGAGAGCACGCTCGTCGTCGAGACGGGCGACGACGGGGCGTCGGACGCCACCGTCACCGACCGAGAGCTGGTCCAGGTCGCCCGCGACCTGGCCGTCGTCCTGATCGAGGAGGAGAAGGCATGAGTGGGCAGATCACCGTCGAGTGGGCCAACCTCGACCGGATGTTCGCAGCGATGCAGCAGATCGACACGCAGAGCACCGAGATCACCACCTACGTCAACGACCACATGTGCTCGAACGCCGGGTTCGACTACCCGGCGTGCGTCCTGCGCCCGATCGGCGACCAGCTCGGCACCGTCGGTGGCTGGTTCGCCGACGCACGTGACTTCTTCGGCGAGAAGTGGCTCGGGGTCATGCAGACCGTCGAGGCCTCGGCACGCCTGATCGACCAGCAGGACAACCAGGTCGACGTCGACTTCGGTCGCTACATGGGCGAGATGGGCCCCTACGTCCCGCAGGACTTCCCACCGCTGACCGTCGAGGTGGCGCTCTTCGACCTCCAGGACCTCGCCCTCGACGAGCCCGAGCGCCCCGAGGACGGGCAGCTGAACCACAACGAGCAGTGGGAGTCGCTGTCCGGCGGCTACGACAGCCTGCGCGACACCATCAACACCGGCATCGACCGGATCAACTCCCTCGGCGTCGTCAGCATCGACCGGCTCCCCGAGACCAGCCTCGACGAGTTCGTCGTGTACCCGCTCTCCGGCGACTACCTCGCCATCGGCGGCAACGCGAACGCCTGCAACCAGGTGCAGACCGACATGAGCACGTGGGGCATGAACTTCACCCTGGTCTCGGGCGAGGTGACACTGGCGCTGCAGGGTCAGGTGGAGGCCTCGCTCATCGCCCACATCAACGCCTACAACGCCGTCATGCAGGCGATCGGGCTCGTGGTCGGCGCCGGGTCGGAGGTCTTCGACTCGATCGCCCTGGTCTCGGAGCGGATCGCCGTCCAGGTCGAGAACGCCCTGGTCACCATGCTGCGCATCCTCGGCAGGGTCTCGGCGAAGATCGCGACCCGCGTGCTCGGCTGGTTCGGCTGGGCCATGCTGGCCAAGGACATCATCGAGCGCGGCGCCGAGGCCATCACCGACATCGTCGACGACGTGCGCACCTGCATCGAGATCATCCAGGCCTGCTTCGACCTCAAGGACGCGATCGAGGCGTGGGCCGAGGAGCAGGCGCAGCGCCTGGAGACCTTCCAGGAGATCCAGGACCTGATGGAGACCCTGCCGGTGACGGTGCAGGGTGGCAACCTCGACGACCTGCCCACGGTGGACCTCCCTGCGCTGGAGCAGCGACTCAACGAGATGGGCATCGACATCAGCTTCGGCGACAACGAGGGCGAGGGTCAGGATGCGCTGGACGACGAGCTCAACGACCTCGACGAGAACTACGGTCCCGACTCCGAGACAGGTCAGGACGCCGCCGAGTCCGACGGTGGCGAGAGCGACTCGGACGACAGCAGCTACGAGCCCGACGACGACGAGATGCTGATGGCGCCCGGGCCCCTCGGCCCCGACGGCGGCAGCAGCAGCACGGGGCCCGTCGTATGAGCGGGCTGCCACCGGGCTTCTTCGACGCATCGGCCCCGCCGCCCGACGAGCCCGACGTGCGCGAGGAGCTGCGCGAGGCACGGCAGCGCCAGGCCACCTCCGACCTCGAGCGCGCGATGGACCGGATCCAGGGGCTCGTCGCCACCTACGAGGAGCAGCTCGAGGAGGAGGGGCTCGACGAGGGCACCATCACGCTGCTCGAGGAGGTCACCGGCGCTCCGGACGCACCTCTGGAGTTCAAGTCCCTCAACCGCCGGGTGAGCGAGGGCCGCCTGACCTGGACCGACTTCTGGCGCCGCCCGCAGGCCGAGGCCGGCGGGTTGCGGCTGCTGCGCGCCGTCACGAACCTGCAGATCGAGCGGATGGCCCAGATCCCGCGCGAGAAGCCGCCCGAGCAGGACTGACCTCACGCTGGCACCGCGCACCGCACTGGCACCGCGCCCGTTATGACCCGTGCAGCCCCACCCGCAGCGCGTGCGCGATCTCGCGATTGGCGGCGCGGGCGGCGCGCCCCGCGGCCAGCATGTTGAAGAAGCTGTGGATCAGGTCGGGGAAGCGCTGCAGGCGCACCTCGATACCGGCCTCGGCCAGCGCCCGGCTGAAGGCCTCGCCCTCGTCGCGCAGCGGGTCGAAGCCCGCCGTCGCGACGTAGGCCGGGGCCAGCCGCTCGCCGATCTCGGCCAGGTCGGCAAAGGCGGGCGAGAGACGCGGGTCGCGCAGGTCGGTGCCGGGCGGTGAGTAGCTCGCCGTCGCCACCTCCATGAACCGCGCCGAGAGGAAGAAGCCCTCACGGAACAGCGCCAGGCTGCGGGTGTCGCGGGTCTGGTCGACGGCGGGGTAGACGAGCAGCTGGAACTTCAGCGGCCAGCCGTGACGGGCGGCCGCCATCGCGGCCACGATCGCCAGGTTGCCGCCCGCGGAGTCGCCCCCCACGCCGATGCGCGCAGGGTCGGCCCCCACCGCGCCGGGGTTCTCGGTCACCCACCGCAGCGCCGCCTCGGCGTCGTCGGCCGCCGCCGGGAAGGGGTGCTCGGGGGCCAGCCGGTAGTCCACGGCGAGCACCCGCACCTGTGCCTGCTCGGCCAGGTAGCGGCAGCTGGCGTCGTGGCTCTCCAGGTCGCCCCACACGAAGCCACCGCCGTGGAAGAACAGCAGCAGCGGACCGTCGTCGACCACGCCGCGCGGCACGTAGAGACGCGCCGGCAGCCCGGCCACCTCCAGCTCGCGCACCGCGCCGATCGGCTGGCTGCCGCCGACCACCGCCGACTGCGCCCGCAGCGCCAGGCGCCCCTCCGGCACCGGGATCTGCTCGACCACCGGCTTGCGGGCGACCTTCATCACCCGCAGCAGCAGCTGGGTGTCGAGGTCCAGCGTCTGCCCGTCGATCACCACCGGCGACCCGGCCAGCAGTCGCTTCACCCGGTCGGGCAGCGCCGTCAGGCCCTGCAGCAGCGGCGGCTCGACGGCGGCGAGCGCCACCCCGAGCGAGGTCCCCATGCGTGCTCTCGCGTCCACACCCACCACGGTATCGGCGTCACCGCACGTTCACCCGACGGTGCCAGACTCTGGCCCATGACACTGGAGAGCGTGCCCGACCTCGAGGACCTCGCGAGCGACGAGCGCACCCCCGACGAGCCCTACGACGTCGAGGCCCCCTACGAGCCCGACGAGGCGACGCTCGCCGCCGTCACGGCCTTCGACGACCGGTTCCTGGACCGCGAGCTCTCCTGGCTGCGCTTCAACCAGCGGGTGCTCGAGCTCGCAGAGGACGAGTCCCTGCCGCTGCTGGAGCGGGCCCGCTTCCTGGCGATCTTCACCAGCAACCTCGACGAGTTCTTCATGGTCCGCGTGGCCGGCCTCAAGCGCCGCATCGCCACCGGCCTGGCCGTGCGGGCCGCCTCCGGGCTGATGCCGCTGGAGGTCCTCGAGCAGATCTGGACCCGTGCCCGCGAGCTCAGCGAGCGCCACGCCCGCTACTTCCGCGACACAGTGGTGCCCGCGCTGGTCAGCGAGGGCATCGAGCTGGTGCGCTGGGACGACCTGGACCGCGAGGAGCAGAAGCAGGCCAAGCGCTTCTTCCGCGACCGCGTGTTCCCCGTGCTGACGCCGCTCGCCGTCGACCCCGCCCACCCCTTCCCCTACATCTCGGGGCTCTCGCTGAACCTCGCAGTGCTGATCCGCAACCCCAAGAGCGGCAAGGAGCACTTCGCCCGGGTCAAGGTCCCGCCGATCTTCGACCGCTTCGTGGCCCTCGGCAACGCCCGCTTCGTGCCGCTCGAGGACGTCATCGGCGCCCACCTCAAGCGGCTGTTCCCCGGCATGGAGGTGCTGGAGGCCCACACCTTCCGCGTCACCCGCAACGAGGACGTCGAGGTCGAGGAGGACGACGCCGAGAACCTGCTGGCCGCGCTCGAGAAGGAGCTGCTGCGGCGTCGCTTCGGCCCGCCGGTGCGCCTGGAGGTGGAGGAGTCGATGCCGCAGACCGTGCTCGACCTGCTCGTCTCCGAGCTCGACGTCCGCGCCGAGGAGGTCTTCCGGCTGCCCGGCCCGCTCGACCTGCGCGGCCTGCACGGCATCGCCGACCTCTCCCGCGACGACCTCAAGTTCCGCGCGTTCGTGCCCACCACGCACACGCTGCTTGCCGAGGTCGAGTCGGCCGCCCCCGTCGACGTCTTCAAGGCCACCCGACGCCGCGACGTGCTGCTGCACCACCCCTACGACTCGTTCGCCACCTCGGTGCAGCGCTTCATCGAGCAGGCCGCCGCCGACCCGCACGTGCTCGCCATCAAGCAGACCCTCTACCGCACCTCGGGCGACTCCCCCATCATCGACGCCCTCGTCGACGCCGCCGAGGCCGGCAAGCAGGTGCTGGTGATCGTCGAGATCAAGGCGCGCTTCGACGAGCAGGCCAACATCCGCTGGGCGCGCAAGCTCGAGCAGGCCGGCTGCCACGTGGTCTACGGCCTCGTGGGCCTCAAGACCCACTGCAAGCTGGCCATGGTGGTGCGCGACGAGGGCGACGGCATCCGTCGCTACACCCACATCGGCACCGGCAACTACAACTCCAAGACCGCACGGCTCTACGAGGACCTCGGGCTGCTCACCACCGACGAGACCATCGGCGAGGACGTCGCCCACCTGTTCAACAACCTCAGCGGCTGGTCGCGCAACGCCAGCTACTCCCAGCTGCTGGTGGCCCCCGACTCGGTGCGCACCGGCCTGGTGGAGCGCATCTACCGCGAGATCGGTCACCACCGCGACGGCGTCCCCGCCCGGATCCGGCTCAAGGCCAACTCGGTGGTCGACGAGGCCGTCATCGACGCGCTCTACGCCGCCTCGCAGGCCGGCGTGCCCGTGGAGCTGCTGGTGCGCGGCATCTGTGCGCTCCGCCCCGGCGTGCCCGGCCTCTCGGAGAACATCACCGTGCGGTCGGTGCTGGGGCGCTTCCTCGAGCACAGCCGGATCTTCTGGTTCGAGAACGCCGGCGAGCCCGAGGCGTGGATCGGCTCGGCCGACATGATGCACCGCAACCTGGACCGCCGCGTCGAGGTGCTCGTGCGCCTGCCCGAGGGGCCGACCACCGAGACGGTGCGCGACCTGCTCGAGCTGGCCTTCGAGTCCGACACCGACGCCTGGCAGCTCGGCCCCGACGGCGACTGGACCCGCAACGGCGGTTCGGTGCACCTGCAGGAGACGCTCATCGAGCGCCAGCGGCGGCGTCGGCACGCCGGCAGCTGAGCAGGCCCGGGGGCGGGTTTGCGCTCGGGCGGAGTGCTACCCCTAGCATGATCGGGTTCACCTCCGCCTCACCAGGAGTTCACACGTGCGCTTCCGCTTCCGCCCCGTGGACGGGTCGTTCTACGACCTGTTCTCCGAGGCAGCCAACCACCTCGTGGGCGGTGCCGACCTGCTGGCCGAGATGCTCTCGGAGACCTCGAACAAGGCCGACGTCGCCGAGCGCATGCGCGCCGCCGAGCACGCCGCGGACGAGACCACCCACCAGCTGATCCGTCGCGTCAACAGCACCTTCGTGACGCCGTTCGACCGCGAGGACATCTACGCGCTGGGCTCGGGTCTCGACGACGTCATGGACATGATGGACGAGGCCGTCGACCTGATCCTGCTCTACGAGGTCAAGGTGCTGCCGCCCGAGCTGGCCGGCCAGGTGCAGGTGCTGCAGCGCTGTGCCGAGATCACCGCCGCCGCGATGCCCGGCCTGGAGGGCATGAAGGCCCTCGACGAGTACTGGATCGAGATCAACCGCCTCGAGAACGAGGGCGACAAGAACCACCGCCGCATCCTGGCCAAGCTCTTCTCGGGCGAGTTCAAGACCATCGAGGTGCTCAAGCTCAAGGACATCGTGGAGTCGCTCGAGGGGGCCATCGACGCGTTCGAGAAGGTGGCCAACATCGTCGAGCAGATCTCCGTCAAGGAGAGCTGACCTCCCGTGGAGCTCGCGATCATCATCGCGGTGGTCGTGGTCGCCCTGGTGTTCGACTACACCAACGGCTTCCACGACGCCGCCAACGCCATCGCCACCTCGGTCTCCACACGTGCGCTGACGCCGCGCGCGGCGCTGGCCATGGCGGCGGTGATGAACTTCATCGGTGCGTTCCTGGGCCAGAAGGTGGCCCAGACGGTCTCGGAGACGATCGACCCGGGCACCGGCACGCACGCGCTGATCATCGTGATGGCGGGCCTGATCGGCGCCATCACCTGGAACATGATCACCTGGTACTACGGCCTGCCCTCCTCCTCCAGCCACGCCCTCATCGGCGGTCTGGTGGGCGCTGCTGTCGCCGCGGGCGCCACGGCCTACTGGGACGTCGTCCTCACCAAGGTCGTGCTCCCGATGATCATCTCGCCGCTGGTGGCCTTCAGCCTCGGCTTCGGCGTGATGCTCGCGATCATGTGGATCTTCCGTGGCGCCAACCCGCGCAAGGCGGGCCGCGGCTTCCGCCTCGCCCAGACCTTCTCCGCCGCCGCGATGGCGCTCGGCCACGGCCTGCAGGACGCCCAGAAGACGATGGGCGTCATCTTCCTGGCGCTGCTGGCCGGCGAGTACGTGAGCCCCGGCGACCCGCTCCCGCTCTGGGTCATCTTCGCCGCCGCCACCGCGATCTCGCTGGGCACCTACTCCGGCGGCTGGCGCATCATGCGCACCCTGGGCCGCCGCATCATCCACCTCGACCCCCCGCGCGGCTTCGCCGCCGAGTCGGTGGCAGCCTCGGTGCTCTACACCACCGCCTACGTCTTCTCGGCCCCCATCTCCACCACCCACACCATCACCTCCGCGGTCATGGGCGTGGGCGCCACCAAGCGGCTCTCGGCGGTGCGCTGGGGCGTCGCCCGCTCGATCCTGGTGGCCTGGGTGCTCACCTTCCCCGCCGCGGCCGCCGTCGCCGCCGGCAGCTACTGGGTGCTGCACGTGCTGCTCGAGGTGCTGTAGTCCCTCGAGCGCCGTGGCGGTGCGGTCACACGGGCCCCACGCGCCTCAGATTTACCCGGTCGACCGGTGATTCCCTCACTTGTCGGCCTGAATATTGGCCGACAAGCGGCACGGTCACCGGTCGACCGGGGAAATCGTGCCGACCGCGGGAGCCGGCCTGGCGTCGGCCATCCCGCCGCGCCCCCTGAGGCGTAGAACTGCGGACACGTTGCGGCCCCACCCGCCGACCCGCCGCGTAGGGCCGGGGGTCACCACGCGCTCGAGAGCGAACGTGTCCCCACTTCTACGGCGCACACGCCCGGAACCCGGCGGCCGCGGTGCGGCTCGCCGGGTTCCTGGGTGCTGGGAGAGGTGTCGACTCAGCCGAAGCGACCGGAGATGTAGTCCTCGGTGCGCTTGTCGTGCGGGCGGGCGAACAGGTCGGCCGTCCGGTCGAACTCCACGAGCAGGCCGGTGCGGTCGCCGGTGGTCTCGTCGGGGCGGGCGGTGAAGAACGCCGTGCGGTCGGAGACGCGGGCCGCCTGCTGCATGTTGTGGGTCACGATGATGATCGTGTAGTCCTTGCGCAGGTCGAGCATCAGGTCCTCGATGCGCGAGGTCGCGATCGGGTCGAGGGCCGAGCAGGGCTCGTCCATCAGGATCACGTCGGGACGCGTCGCGATGGTGCGGGCGATGCACAGGCGCTGCTGCTGACCGCCGGAGAGGCCGTAGGCGGACTGCTTGAGCTTGTCCTTGACCTCGTCCCACAGCGCGGCGCCACGCAGCGCCTCCTCCACGAGGTCGTCCATGCTCTCGACCTTCATGCCGGTGACCCGCGGACCGTAGGCGATGTTGTCGTAGATGGACTTAGGGAACGGGTTGGGCTTCTGGAAGACCATGCCGATGTTGGTGCGCACGGCGATCGGGTCGACCTCGCGGGCGTAGATGTTGGTGCCGTGGTAGTTCACCTCGCCCTCGACGCGGGCACCGGCGACCAGGTCGTTCATCCGGTTCAGGCAGCGCAGCACGGTGGACTTGCCGCAGCCGGAGGGACCGATGAGCGCGGTGATCTCGTTCTTGCCGAACTGGAGGTTGACGTCGTGGACGGCGTGGAAGCCGCCGTAGTAGACGTTGAGCTTGAGCACCTCCATGACCGGCTCCGGGGGTGCGGCGGGCACCTCGCGGGACTGCTCGCGCGCCTCGGCGAACGAGCCGACCTCGTGGTCGGGCTCGGAGCGACGGGTGCTCGCGGTGGCGGGCTGGGTCGACATGTGGTGCTCTCCTACCAGGATCGCTGGAACTTGTTGCGGATGATGATGGCCAGTGCGTTCAGGCCAAGGACGAGGACGAGCAGCACGATGATCGCAGCGGAGGCAGCGACTCGGAAGTCCTCCTGGGACTGCGAGGTCAGCGAGTAGATCTGCATCGGCAGGGCCGTGATCTGACTCATCAGGCCCTCCGGATCGAATCTCAGGGAGCCCGCGAGTCCGACGACCACCAACGGGGCTGCCTCACCGATGGCGCGCGAGAGGCCCAGGATGGTGCCGGTGGCGATGCCGGGGATGGCAGCGGGCAGCGTGTTGCGCCACGTGGTCTGCCACGTGGTGGCGCCCAGCGCCAGGGAGCCGTCCCGGATCTCGCGCGGCACCGATCGCAACGCCTCACGCGTCGTGATGATGACAACCGGGAGGATCAGCAGGGCCAGCGCGAGCGAGCCGCCGAGCACGGTGCCCGTCTCCGAGAAGCCCATCAGGGCCATGGTGGCGACGGCCAGCAGGCCGTAGACGATCGCGGGGACCGCGGCCAGGTTCTGCAAGTTGACCTCGATGACCCGGTTGTACCACTTCTCGTTGTCGGCGAACTCCTCCAGGTACACGGCGGCCGCGATGCCCAACGGCACGGCGAACAGGGCCGTGAAGCCCATCAGGAAGATGGTGCCCAGGATGCCTGCCCGGAAGCCTGTGGTCTCGGGGCTCACACGCGAGGCGTAGTTGGTGATCAGCTCCGTGTCGAAGCGGGGCGCCCCGTTGATGGCGGTATCGACGATCAGGACGATCAGGACCATCACACCGAAGAACAGCGAGAACCACAGGGCGACTAGGAAGGCGATCGATCCCGGGGACCGCTCCTTGCTCTTGCCGGTCGCGACCTCGGTGCGCTCGACGGTGCGGCGGGCCGTGGTGGTGGCGATGCTCATGTCAGTAGGCCTGTCGGAATCGGCGCACCAGCGCGATGCTGATGACGTTGATGATGAGCGTGAGGACGAAGAGCAGCAGCCCCACGGCGAAGAGCGTGTTGTAGGCCGTGCTGCCGACGGGGTTCTCGCCACCGGCCGTCTGGGCGATGAAGCCCGTCATCGTCTGCATGCCGTCGCGCGGGTCCAGGGACATGTTCTTCACGGCGCCTGCCGCCAGCGCCACGATCATCGTCTCCCCGACGGCGCGCGAGAGTCCCAGCACGATGGCCGCGGCGATACCCGAGAGTGCCGCTGGGAAGACGACCCGGAGCGTGGTCTGCATCCGGTTGGCGCCCATGGCGAAGGAGCCCTGACGCATCGCCTGCGGCACCGCGCTCATGGCGTCCTCGGCGAGCGAGGCGATGGTCGGGATGATCATCACCCCGAGCACGAGCCCGGCCGCCAGGGCGTTGGTGAAGCCCACGTCGAGGTTGAGGATGTCCTGCAGCAGGTTCGGCGTCACGAAGGTGAGGGCGAAGAACCCGTAGACCACCGACGGAACGCCGGCGAGCAGCTCGACCGTGGGCTTCAAGAACTTGCGGGCACGGCGCGAGGCGTACTCCGAGAGGTACATCGCAGCACCCAGCCCCAGGGGAACGGCCACCAGGAGCGCGATGACGGTGACCATGAAGGTCGCCGTCACCAGCGGGATCACCGCGAAGCGACCCTCGGTGCTGAAGAACTCACCGAACGTGACCTCGCCGAAGAAGTCGATGACCGGCCCGATCAGCGCCAGCACGATGCCGACGGTGATCGCGATGGACAGCAGCGCCGAGGTGCGCAGCACGACCTTGATGACAGCCTCGGCCGGACGGGTACGACGGCGCAGGTCGGGTGCGCCAGGCAGGCCCGCCCCTCCGGACGGGCCTGCCGTGGTGGTGGCACTCACGAGGTGAGCTCCTCCTGGTTCTGGTGCGTGGACGTGATGAGGCTAGATCAGCCGGCGATACCCTCGAGGTTGGCCTGGGTCTCGGCGTACAGGTCCTCGCTCAGCGGGATGAACTGACCGACCTCGGCGATGTCGGCGAGGTTCTCGATGTAGAAGTCCACGTACTCGGCGGTCGCGGCGTTGTCGTTGTACTTGGCGTTGTTCACGTAGATGAACAGCGGCCGGGCCAGCGGGGTGTACTCCCCGGCCTGGGCGGTCTCCGCGGAAGGCTCGACACAGCCCTCACCGTTGTCGATGGCAAGCGCCTTGAGCGAGTCGGCGTTCTCCTCGAAGTAGGTGTAGCCGAAGTACCCGGTGCCGCCCTCGGTGCCGGCGACGCCCTGCACGATGACGTTGTCGTCCTCGGAGGCCTCGTAGTCCGACCGGGTCGCCTCGGACTCGGCACCGATCACGTCGTTGGCCATGTAGTCGTAGGTACCGGAGTCGGTCCCGGGACCGAACAGGGCGATCTCCTGGTCGGGGAAGCTCGGGTCGATCTCGTTCCAGTTCGTGGCCGTGGAGTCGGGGCCCCACAGCGCGGTGATCTGGTCGACGGTCAGGCAGTCGACGTCGAGGTCGGGGTTGACGACCATGGTCAGCGCGTCGGTGGCCACCTGGAGCTCGGTGTACTCGATGCCGTTCTCCTCGCACGCCGCGATCTCGTCCTCCTCGATCGGGCGGGAGGCGTCGGAGATGTCCGTCTCGCCGTTGCAGAACCGCTCGAAGCCGCCACCCGTGCCCGACTCCGACACGGTGGTCTGCACCTCGGGGTTCTCCTCGCTGAGCAGCTCGGCGGCCGCGTCGCTCATCGGAAAGACAGTCGAGGAGCCGTCGACGATGACGCTGCCGCTGGCACCGCCGGCCTCGCCCTCGCCGCCGCCTCCGCTGGTCTGCCCGGCGTCGCCACCACCGCAGGCGGAGAGGGTCAGGGCAAGAGCGGCGATGCCCGGCACGACGGCCCGGCGGATGGAACTGCGCTTCACAACATTCTCCTGAAGGTCTGTGTTCTGCTCACGTGTCGCCCGAGCGATGACGTCAGGAACTGTGGAGTCGGCAGGTGTACTGATTCGTCGCCGATGGTGAACCAGGGGTGAACGCACCCCGCCCACTCGACGAAGCATCGGCAGCGACGAGACGGACGTCACGTGAACGGCGCCTCAGGAGCGCGCGGAGCCGGGCGATCAGCCGGCTACGTGCCGCTCGACCGCGCGGACGCGGCCCTTGCGCAGGTGCGCCACGAGCATCTCCGCCGGCGCCAGCGCGACCTCGGGCAGCCCGAGCCCGTCCAGCAGGGCGGGCAGCACCGGCCGGTGGGAGCAGACGACGACGCCCTGACTGCTCTCCTGCGCCTCCTCGGCGAGCTCCTCGACCAGCCGCCGGGCGCGCTTCGGCGTCGCGTCCTCCTCGCTCAGCCGACGTCGGCGGTCGATCTCGACGCCGCGGACGTCGGCGTAGGGCGCGATCGTCTGCACGCACCGCTCGCTGGTGGAGGAGACGACGCGTCGCACGTCGTAGGCAGCCAGCAGCGGCACCAGCCGCTGGGCCTGCAGGTGGCCCTTGACCACCAGCGGCCGCTCGCGGTCGTCCTGGCGCCACGCGCGCCGCGAGCGGGCGTCGCCGTGACGCAGCACCACCACCGCCGTCGTCCGCTGACGGCGACCCAGGGCGTCGTCGAGCGTCTCGCGGTCGCGGTCGTAGGTGAGCCGGCGCCGTGCCTCGTCGGCCGGCAGCCACACCACCTCGTCGACCTCGTCGTTGGGCACGAAGTCGGAGGCGTCGGGGTCACCGACCACCCGCGCGGTCCAGTAGTCGACGCACTTCTCGCGGGGCACGCTCTCCAGCGGGTAGCGCTGGCTGGCGAGCGGCGGGCCCAGGCGCACGTGCAGCCCGGTCTCCTCGGCCACCTCGCGCACGGCGGCCACCACCGCGTGCTCGCCGCGGTCCAGCTTGCCCTTCGGGAAGGACCAGTCGTCGTACTTGGGGCGGTGCACCAGCAGCACCCGCGCACCGGGACGGAACACGACCGCGCCCGCAGCGCGTACCGGGGTCGGCTCAACCACGGCAGTAGTCTCACACCACCCGGGGCTCCCCGGCGACCGAGACCCCGGGGGTGAGCGATGGCTGCGATCAGCCGTCGGCTCGCGCTGCGCCTGGTCGTCGTCGCCGTGGTCCTCGCGCTGGTGGCGGTCGCCGTCGTCGTCGGGGTGCGGACGCTGCGCGACGAACCCGATACCGCCCTCGCCCGCGCCTTCGCGCTCGCGCCCGACGACGCGCTGCGGTACTCGTGGACCGACTGGGGCGGGGTGCGCGACGAGCTCGGCCTCGACCTCGACGCCGACTCCCCCATCGGCGACGTGCAGGAGCTGCTCGACCGCGGCTTCGACGCCGACCTGACCGCCACCACGGCGCTGCGCGAGTCGGCGCTGTCCATGCAGGAGCGGCTCGGGTTCTCCCCCGCCAGCATCGAGTGGGAGCTGTTCAGCCAGTCCACCGCGGCCTCCGTCGTGCTGGTCGGACTGCCCGAGGAGGACGTCGAGGCGCGCGTGGAGTCGATCGCGGAGCAGCTGCGGGTGCTCGGCTACGCGGAGCCGGAGAAACCCGACGGCGTGTGGGAGGGCGATCCCGTCATCATCACGCGGGCCGGCGACCTCACCCCCCAGCTGCAGTTCGTGGCCCTCGACGCCGAGCGCGGCGTCGTCGTCACCTCCGACACGCTCTCCGGTGCCGAGGCCGGAGTGGCGGCGGTGCGTGCCGAGGAGGAGCCCCCGGCCGACCTCGCCGCCGTGGTGGCCGACGCCGGCGAGCCGCTGGCCGCCTCGGTGTACACCGGCGAGCAGGCGTGCACGGCGCTCTCGATGGAGCAGGCCGACACCGTCGACCAGGACCAGGCCGCCCAGCTGCTCGACGCCGCGGGCGCCGTCACGCCGGTGCGGGGGTTCGCCCTCGGCATCCTGCCCGACGGCGAGGGCCGCCTCTCGATGTCGTTCGACACCGAGGCCGAGGCCCGCACCAACGCCGACACCCGGGCGACGCTGGCCGCCGGCCCGGCGCCGGGCCAGGGCGGCAGCTTCGCCGACCGCTTCACCCTGGGCGCGGTGACCGCGCGCGAGCGCGTCGTCCGGATGGACCTGTCGCCGGTGGAGGGCACCTTCCTGCTCTCCGACCTGGCCACCGGGCCGCTCCTCGTCGCCACCTGCTGACCGCCCGCGGGAGGTCAAGTCGGCGCCAACGCGCGCTCCCCTGACTCCCCAGAACGCGCACAAGCGCCGACTCGCGCCCCTCCCGACGCGCGCGGTCAGTCGGTGGGGCGGAAGGTGCGCAGGCGCAGGCTGTTGGCGACGACGGCGACCGAGGAGAGCGCCATCGCGGCACCGGCGAGCATCGGGCTGAGCAGGCCTGCGGCGGCCACGGGCAGGGCGGCGACGTTGTAGCCGAAGGCCCAGACGAGGTTGCCGCGGATGGTGCCGAGCGTGCGCCGGGAGAGGCGGACGGCGTCGGCCGCCACCCTCAGGTCGCCGCGCACCAGCGTCAGGTCGGCGGCGGCCATGGCGACGTCGGTGCCGGTGCCGAGCGCGATCCCGAGGTCGGCCTGGGCCAGCGCGGCGGCGTCGTTGACGCCGTCGCCCACCATGGCCACCACCTCGCCCTGCTCCTGCAGGCGCCGCACGTGCTCCACCTTGCCGCGTGGCAGCACCCCGGCGACGACGTCGGCGGGGTCGATGCCCACCTCGGCGGCCACCGCCCGGGCGGCCCGCTCGTGGTCGCCGGTGAGCAGCACCGGGCGCAGGCCCAGCTCGCGCAGCCGGGCGACCGCATCGGCCGAGGTGGGCTTGACCTCGTCGGCCACCACCAGCACGCCGCGGGCCTCACCCTCCCAGCCCGCCACGACGGCGGTACGACCGCTCGCCTCCGCGTGCTCGACGGCGTCCGCCACCTCGGCGGGCACCGCCAGTCCCTGCTCCTCGAGCAGCGAGGGCCGCCCCACGAGGACCCGCACGCCGTCGACCTCGGCCTCGACGCCGAGGCCCTCGTGGTTCCGGAAGCCGTCAGCCGCCGGCACCTCGAGGTCGCCGACCACGGCGCGCGCCACCGGGTGCTCGGAGCCGGACTCGACGGCGGCCGCGAGCGCCCGCACCCGCTCGGCGTCCTCACCGGCAGCGGGGACGACGTCGAGCAGCCGCATCTGCCCGGTGGTGACCGTGCCCGTCTTGTCGAGCACGACGACGCTCGCGCGCCGGGTCTGCTCGAGCGCCTCGGGTCCGCGGATCAGGATGCCGAGCTGCGCGCCCCGCCCGGTGCCCACCATCAGCGCCGTGGGCGTGGCAAGCCCGAGCGCGCACGGGCAGGCGATGATCAGCACCGCGACGGCGGCCGTGAACGCCACCGACGCCCCGGCGCCCGTCCCCAGCCAGAAGCCGAGCGTGCCGACGGCGAGCGCGATCACGATCGGCACGAAGACGCCCGAGATCCGGTCGGCCAACCGCTGCACGGCGGCCTTGCCGGTCTGCGCCTCCTCCACGAGCCGCGCCATCTGCGCCAGCGCGGTGTCGCCGCCCACCCGGGTCGCCTCGACCTCGAGCCGGCCGCTGGTGTTGAGGGTGGCGCCGGTGACCTCGTCGCCGGGGCCCACCTCGACCGGCACGGACTCACCGGTCAGCAGCGAGGCGTCGACGGCGGAGTGTCCGGCCACGACGTGACCGTCGGTGGCCACCTTCTCGCCGGGCCGGACGACGAAGCGGTCGCCGACGACGAGCTGGTCGGCGGGCACCCGCTCCTCGCGGCCGGCGCGCAGCACGCTCACCTCAACCGCGCCGAGGTCCATCAGCGCCCGCAGCGCGGCACCGGCCTCGCGCTTGGCGCGCTTCTCGAAGAACCGGCCCGCCAGCAGGAACGTGGTCACCCCGGCGGCGGCCTCGAGGTAGATGTTGCCGAGCCCCGCGGAGCGGTCGGCCACGAGCGTGAACCCGTGGGTCATGCCGGGCTCGCCGGCGGTGCCGAAGAACAGCGCCACCACCGACCACGCGAACGCCGCCGTGACGCCCACCGAGACCAGGGTGTCCATGGTGGTGGCGCCGTGGCGCGCGTTGCGCAGCGCCGCGCGGTGGAACGGCCAGGCACCCCACACCGCCACCGGGGCGGCCAGGGTCAGCGAGAGCCACTGCCAGCTCTGGAACTGGAGCGCCGGGACCATGCCCATGGCGATCACGGGCACGCTGAGCAGTGCCGAGACCACGAGCCGCTGCCGCAGCGCGGTCAGCTCGGGGTCGGCGTCTCCGTCCGTCTCCTGCCCCGCACCGCCAGCGGCGCCCCGCGGCTGCGGCACCTGAGCGCCGTAGCCCGCGGCCTCGACCGTGGCGACGAGCTCCTCCGGCGTCACCGGCGCGGCGTAGGTGACGCTGGCGCGCTCGGTGGCGTAGTTGACCGAGGCGCTCACCCCGTCGAGCTTGTTGAGCTTGCGCTCGATCCGGTTGGCGCACGAGGCGCAGGTCATGCCGGTGATGTCGAGGTCGACCTCGGTGCCCGCGGCGGTCATCGATCTGCTCCCGCGTGGCCGCCGCCCGAGTGCTCGGCCGGTGGCGTCGGGTCGTCGTCGAGCGGCCCGACGAGGCGGCCGGTCCCGAACCCGGCGGCCAGCACCACCGCGAGCAGCAGCACGAAGCCCGCGATCCGGGCGAGCGCGCTCACGACAGCGCGTACCCGGCCTCCTCGACGGCGGCGCGGACGGCGTCGCGGTCGAGGGGCTGGGTGCTGGTGACGACGACCTCGCCGGTCGTGTGGTCCGCGGTGACCTGCTCGACGCCGTCGAGCTCGCCGACCTCCTCGCGGACCGAGGCCTCGCAGTGGCCGCAGGTCATGCCGGTGACGGTGAACTGCTGGGTCTGGCTCATGGGGTTCCTCCGGGGTTCGTCGACGGGTGTGGGTGGGTCACGAGCGCACCAACCGGCTGATGGCCTCGAGGGCCTCCTCCACCTTGGCGCGACCCTCGACCTCGCCGGTGCGGGCGGCGTCGACCACGCAGTGGTGCATGTGCTCCTCGAGCAGCCCCAGCGAGACGGCCTGCAGCGCCTTCGTCATCGCCGAGACCTGCGTGAGGATGTCGATGCAGTACTGCTCCTCCTCCACCATCCGCTGCAGGCCGCGAGCCTGGCCCTCGATCCTGCGCAGCCGCTTGAGGTAGTCGTCCTTGCGGTGGATGTAGCCGTGCTGGTGCTCCGCCTGCTCGGTCATGCCACCTACGGTACCCCCCTAGGGTACCTAACTCAAGGAACCCCAGGACGACGTCGAGCCCGCCCCCAGCAGGGACGGGCTCGGACGACGGTGCTCGGTCGGAGCGGGCTCAGGCCTCGCGGCGCGGCGCGGGTGGCTCGGGGACGACGCCGAGGATCCGGTCGATCTCGTCCTGGTTGAGGTGCGCGTCGGCCTCGGAGGCGGCGATGATCAGGTTCGTGGTCAGCTCCACCTCGCCGAGGAGGTCGACGTCCTCGAGGGTCACGTCGAACTGGTCGTGCATGGCGACTCCCCCTTGAGTTGGTGAACGCAGGACCAACGCTGAGCATGGGCCCGAGAAAAGAACTTCCCCGCCAGCGTACGGCCAAACCCCTGAAAACCCACTGGCCCGAAGTAGTCATCCGGAGGGTTCCGGATGACTACGGCCTCCACCAACGCAGCCGGACGCAGCCGGACGCAGCCGGACGCAGCCGGCCCGGACGCACCGAGGCCCCGCCGGCGAACCGGCGGGGCCTCGGCGTCAGACAACCCCACGCGTGGGGCAGCGGCTGATCGTCAGAGAGGACGCACGTTCTCGGCCTGGGGGCCCTTGGGCCCCTGGGTCACGTCGAACTCGACCTTCTGGTTCTCGTCGAGGGACTTGTAGCCCTGCGACTGGATCGCCGAGTAGTGCACGAAGACGTCGTCGCCGCCGTCCTCCTGTGCGATGAAGCCGAAACCCTTCTCGGCGTTGAACCACTTCACGGTGCCCTGAGCCATTGCGCTCGTTACTCCTTCATCGGGGCGAGAGCCGCCACCTCGGCGACCCGCACTCAGGTGCGGTGACACGTCGCTCCGACCCGTGATTGGTACACCACAAACCAGAAACGCCGTTGGATCACAGACTCCGCAGGCGTCAGACCAGCTAAAGACTTGCACCCGTTGCTGCCACGACAGTACCAACTAGGTCCCCGTCCGAAACCCCCGCTCCACACCCGTGTCGGACCGGCGTGTGAACACTGGGCGACACGCCCGTGACGGCGCCGCCCGCGAGGCCCTACTACCCTCGGGACCGCACCCGGGCCCTTAGCTCAACTGGCAGAGCTCCGGACTTTTAATCCGTTGGTTGTGGGTTCGAGCCCCACAGGGCCTACCACGTCTGACCTGCGCACACGCGACTCTTGGCGACCATCCCTGTCGCTAGGGGCCGGGATCTGCTCACCGCCTGCTAACGCGAGGCCGTGGGAGTCGAAGACGAGGCGCGCGACATCGGCCGCGGCGCGATCGGCCACCGCGGGTTGAACATGGCTGTACGTGTCTGCCGTCAGATACATGGATGCGTGGCCCAGCCGGTCCTGCACGACCTTCATGGGCACCCCCGCCTCCAGGGCATGCGTTGCGTGGGTGTGCCGCACGTCGTGGAGCCTGAGCTTGGGCAGACCAGCACGCTCGGCGAGGCGCTGGAGACGTCGATAGATCAGCTCGGGGCGCATCGGACCACCCTTGGGACCCGGGAAGACGTAGCAATGCCCCTCGAGCGCCTCACCACCCCAGAGTTCCGCCATCCGCTGGCGGTGAGCCGACAGAGCCTGCAGCGTCCCGTCGTCGAGGTACACGAAGCGCTCGCCACTGGAGGACTTCGGCAGCTCATCCTCGATGGAGGCACCCACTTCCACGCGCGAGTTGATGACCCGGAGGCGGCCCCTCTCGACATCGACGTTGGCCCACTGGAGCCCCGCCACCTCTCCACGACGCATGCCGGTCAGAGCCGCCAAGTGAAGGGCGGCGTAGAGATCGTCATCGCGGATGAAATTGAGGAAGTAACGGAGCTCCGCCGGGGTCCAGGTGGAATACACGTAGGGCGTAGCGCGCGGCAGGTCCACGTGCAGCGCCGGGTTGTGGAGCATCTGACGTCGCTTCACAGCGTCGTTGAGTGCCTTGCGAAGGGTGGCCTTGATCCGGTGCAGCGTGGTGGCGCTCAGCGGTCGCTCAGTCCGTGACGCCAGCACTGCGAAGAGGTGCTCAACGTGTTCGTGGCGAAGATCGTCGAGGCGAACGTGGCCGATGCCCGGCTTGAGGTAGAGCCGGATGTGTCCCTCGTAGGAGTTGCGAGTACTCCGTCGAAGGTCGACGCGGCCAGCGACCCAGCTGTCGAGAAACTCACCAACCGTCATCGTGCGCCCAGCGGGGAGGATCCCCAGGTCAACGGCGTCGAGTGAAGCCCGCAGCGCCCGCTGCGCATCCCTTCGAGTGCGGAAGCCGCCCTTGGTCGTCTGCCTCCGCTTGCCGCCTGAGCCGGAGGGCAGGTCGTGCACGAACTGCCACTTGGGCAGGCAGCCAGGACGGTGGTTCCGCACAGAAGCACCCTCCGCATCTCGGACGAGAGCGCCATCGCCGTCTCGCTGGAGCGGACAACCGCATCGACGAGAGACGTGCCCTGTCCCGCTCACCGAGGCCCCTCCATCTGCGAACCTCGGCCCATCTTGCCCTGGCTCGTAGCGGGCAGCAGCCCCCGATCGCGGGCCTGCCTGACCCAGCGCGACGCGGTGGATCGGGTTACGAAGCGTGTCTCCATCACGGCCTGCAGCGGGTAGCGTCCCGAATCCACCGCCTCGTTGTAGATCCGCGCCACGTCTTCGAAGTGCTCCTCCCCGTACTCCTTCGGCCGACCTCGGCCGTTTGGCCCCCAGGGCGCACTCCCCCGCTCTGCGTGGTCGACCAGCCCTGGGCTGACGTCATCGAGAAGATGAGCGTTGTCCGGATCACCAGCCTCCGCTGCCCGATAGGCCTCAACCATCGATCCACCGAGCGCCTCGTATCGCTGCTGGCGAGCGGCAGCGATGACCGCGGCGGGTTGCAGCCGTCGGAGGGCGGAAGCGGTGATGGGGCGCTGCGCATCCGAGGGCTGGCGCAGAACCAGGCCAACAGCCTCGACCGCACCGTCGACTTCTCCCCACTCGACGCCAACGATCCAGGTGCGGTCGTCCCGTTCGAGCCGCAGCTCGGTCACTCGGTGGTTCACCAATTCCATAGCCATTTGCCCGCTCCGCCGCTCTCAACTCGGGCACCCTGCCCGGACCTGACAACCTTAACGAGACTGAGCATGTCTTGGCAAGACATGCTCAGTCTTGCCATGCTCTCACCATGACCAAACTGACTACCGACATCAGCCTGGCACTTCGACGAGCGACCTTCACGGTCGAGGAAGCAGCAACCCTCCTAGGCATCAGCCGCAGCGCGGCCTACGCAGCGGTCCATTCAGGGGAGATCCCCAGCCGCCCGATCGGCCGGCGCATCGTGATCCCCAAGATCCCCTTCCTGGAGTCTCTGGGGATCGACCCCGCCGACTGGGACGACCTTCCGTGACTCGCCCGACTACGAGAGGCATCGACTTCGAGGAGTGGGGCGCGATCAACCAGAGAGAGGCTCTTCGCATCGCAAGAAGCCCTCTTCAGCCCATGCCCTATCGCGTCATGTTCGCCGCCATGTCCAGGGCCAACCGGGTCGGCCACGCTGAGTTCGCCAAGGGCGAGCTGGCCGACCTCCTCAAGGTCACGCGCGGCGACTCACCGAGCATGTTGACAGTGCCGAGCCGGCAGCAGGTCTGGGGAGCGATCCGTCGAGCGAAGAATCTCGAGCTTGTCGAAGAAACTTCTCGACTGCGCTGCCTGATCCTCTCCCCCTCCCTCTGGACCCGCGGCACTGGCTCTGGGAGGTGCGCCGAGCACCGAGTTGGACGATGGGTGTGACGACCAGCACACACCTGCTACCCCAGGCATGTCGCGTGTAGTCATCACGGGTGTCGGAAGACCTCTCTGACCTGCACAAACAATCGATTGACTCTTGATCTGACCACCCACCTGAGCCAGGCCCTCGAATTCGGGGGCCTGGCTTTGTCATTCGATCGCGAGCGCAGCGCGCCGCCTGGGGGTCCGGGGGGCGGTGGCTCGGTCCCGAAGGGACGCCGGAGCACCCCCGGAATTGCCTTGGAACCAGCGTCGGGGTTGCTTCCTTCGGGCGCAGAAGTGAGGTTGCATGAGGCCCTCGTGAATGCCAGAAGGGGGATGCGTGAGTTTCGAGCCTCAACCGTTCAGCGCAGACAGTGTGCGACTGGTCGACGACAAGCCGGGGGTTCATGTCGTCTGGGACGCAAGCGGACGCTGCCTCTTCGTCGGGCTCAGCCAACGAAATAGGACGCGGTTGTTGCAGCACCTGTCAGGCGACAGGCAAGCGTCGATCCTCCACGAGAAGGTCGGCCGGCTCCTGGATCGAGAACTGGGCCGGCGCGCTCAACGCGACGAGATCCGTGACTGGCTAAATTCCTGCACGTTCGCCGCGGAGTCCAGTGACGCTCCAGCTCGACGCAAGTTTGAGTTGATGGGGGAACTGCTGCCCCGATTCAACGAGAAGACCCCTGCCGAGGACGAGCTGTCAGATGTGCCGGTCGCTCCCCAAGCACCTCCGCGTGCAGGTGATCTCCGAACACTCATCGAGTTCGCCCTGGCCGGCTTGTCGGATCGTGGTGGCAGCGGCTCCATCGCCTCCCCCGCGAAACAGACCATCAAAGAAGATCTCGTCCACACTCTGACTCAGCGAGTCCCAGAGGGATTCACCGTGACAGCCAGTACTGGGTACGGGTCGGACGCCGACGTCCCGTGGGTCGCGATTCTGCCAATCCGTGGCTCAGCCTCTCCTCGAGACGGCGTGTACCTGGTCTACCTCTTCGCAGCGGATGGATCATCGGCCTACCTCAGCCTGGCGCAGGGCACGACCCAAGTGGCCGGCGGCAGCCAGATACTTCACAAGCGGTGTTGGGACATCCGGAGGGCTCTTGGCCTGCAGACTGGGCTTCAAGCCCGCATCGATCTGCGGTCGACAAACCCCCGCCCGAAGTCGTACGAGGCTGGCTCGGCCTACGCGGTCCGATACCGGGCCGAAGCGCTGCCGAACCTCGACCAGTTCCATGCCGATCTCGATCGGATGCTCACCCTGCTTCAACAAGTGGACTCCCTCGGCCTCACCGAGCGATCACAGGAAGAGACCGTCCACCTCGTCCTGAAGTGGAGCCGCGACATTCGACCAGACACGATCACGCGGCACCGAGAAGTCGCTGAGCAATCGGGAAGCGTCTGGTGGGGAAAGCTCGGCAAGCCCGGGACCAGCGCCATGAGCCCGCAACGACTACAGCTCGTCAACGGGCAGCTGGCCGCTGGGCGCACCACCTACTGCTACCTCTATCGCACCGGCGAGATCTGGCGGACCGAGCTGAAGGAGGTCGTGACGTCACGAGCGGAGGTGGATGAGGAGAGGGTGCCGTCGTACTACGGCGACGAGCACCACACCTTGTACCTACGACTCAGCAACTTCGAGTCGATGCCGCCCGAATGGGCCTTCGACAACCTGGTGCTGACCACCAACGCCACGCCGGATGCGACGCCAGGCGCTCTGAGCAACCAGACCAGCCCCCTGATGGTCTACCAACTCTGGTCAGCCTCACCGGCCCCTGACCAACACGTCACCCTCGCGGTCGAGAGCACGCAACTCGTCGGCGAGCCGGGCACCCCGGCAGGCCCGGACGCTGGGGCCCCTCGGGAGCCGCTGACCATGGCATGGCTGGAAGAGGAGACTCTCTGCGAGCGCGCCTGGCTGGAGTCGCTCATTGAGGCTTTGGACCGCCGACCGCAGGTGGTGCTTGCTGGCCCCCCGGGAACCGGCAAGACCTGGGTGGCAAGGGCAGTAGCCCGCTACATGACCCAGGACGAACCGCTCACTCACCGCGTCCTGCAGTTCCACCCCTCCTACGGGTACGAAGAATTCATCGAGGGCCTGAGGCCCACAGCAGAAGGAGGCAGCATCGGCTTCACGCGCGTCGACGGCGCCGTGCTGCGCATGGCCGGCGAGATCGATCCGGAGTCTGACCAACGACACGTCCTCGTGCTCGACGAGATGAATCGCGCCAACCTGCCCCGGGTCTTCGGCGAACTCATGTACGCACTCGAGTACCGCGATGAGCCGATCGACCTCCTGTACACACAGGAGTACTCCCTCCCCCACCGCCTGCTCTTCATCGGCACCATGAACACCGCTGACCGCAGCATCCGCAGCATCGACCTGGCGCTGCGCCGCAGGTTCGAGGTCTTCGACTGCCCACCGGACCACGACATCCTCCGGCGCTACTACGAGACGCGAACCTGCACGGTGGACGGTCTCGTGGACGGATTCGAGCGGCTGAACGCTCACCTGACCGACCTGCTCGACCGACACCACACGGTGGGGCACTCGTTCTTCATGCGTGAGCTCTTCGACGCCGCCGCCCTCCGTGCCACCTGGCAGCGTCAGTTGCTCCCACTGTTCGAGGAGTACTTCTTCGACAGGCCCGACGTGATTGCCACGCTGCAGATCAACGAGTTCTGGCCCGATGCCTGAGGCAGCCGCGCCAGTCCCCATTCGTGAGTCCCGACGACAACTGGTGTCGATGCGTGACGCCGAGGCTGAATCGCTGAAGGCCCTGGGGCGCGAGCTGGCTGGCCAGTCCACCTGGTGGGGTAGCGACAGCGGCGCGGACGCCAGCGAGAGCGGCGGGGCCACGTCAGCGATCCACGTGCGCAAGGCCGAGTCGGACCTTTGGGAGGTGCGAGTCAGTGACGCCATCGGTGTCATCCGGGTCGGCGATCAGACACTCGTCGTGCAACCCAAGATTCCGATGGGCCACGTACTAGGGCTGCTCTCGGAGGCAGGCACTCTGCCCAGAACATCCTCAGCCCCCGTGCAGGTCTCTGCGGGCGCGCATCTCTTCGACCTGATCGCCAGTTGGCTTCTCACAGCGACCCAAACCGTACTTCGCGGTGATCTGATCAAGCAGTTCCAGACCCATCGCGAAGTGCTTCCTCACGTCCGTGGCCGCATCAACCCAGCGCAGACTGCGGGGCTGTTGCTCCGCGGACGGCCCCAGGTGGACTGCGAGTTCGACGACCTCGACATCGACAATCCAACGAACCGCGTACTGAGGGCAGCCGTAGCCAGGATCGCCCGATCGCCACTTGCACAATCCACGCTTCGCCGGACAGCAACTCAGCTCCTCGTGCACTTTCAAGGCGTGGGAGACCTGCGACGCGGGGATGCCTCGGCAGCAGTCACCCGGCAGACCTGGTACTACCGCGACGCACTGCAACTGGCAAACGTGATCCTTGCCGGCTTCGCTCTCACCCTGCGCGAGGGCAGTCTGGGCGGTTCGGCCTTCCTTCTGCGCACCCCCGAGGCCGTCGAGGCGGGCCTTCGCAGCCTCCTGACCCGAGGTCTGGCTGACGAGTGCGCCGTAACCAAGAAGGGCCTGCAGCTCACGCCTTCGACAAAGACCCTGAACCCCGACCTGGTCTTCGACAACGGGTCGGCCGTCGGCGACGTGAAGTACCAGCTGCAGGGCACCGACTGGGACACCGGGCACATCTACCAGGCGACCACCTTCGCCACCGGCTACCGAGCGTCGCACGCCCTCGTCATCACGTTCCGTGATGGCGAGACCGCGCGGCCATCACTCCAGATCGGTGACGTGGATGTGACCAACATCTGCTGGGACGCACGCGACGAGACCCCCTACGAGACAGCCGCCGAGCGCGTCGTTGAGGACGTGAGGGACTGGCTGCCGACCCGGGAACCGGCGAGCGGTCATCCGGAGGCGTTGGCGTTAGCAACTGGTTAGCGTAGCCGCGTTTCCGCAGGTCAGAGCCCTGTCCGCGGATACCAAATCCGCTGGCTCAGTTAGAGACGATTGCGCAAATGAGCCGGCGTGTCCCCCGCACCGTTGCGTCAGAACGTCCAGCCGTTCGTTGAAGTGTCGCTCACCAGCATCGCTGCGCCGGTAGGCGTGTCGCGGTACCGTCCTGCCACCCTGAGAGCCCTATCTCGCTGCACGACCGCTACGTGGCATTTGCCCCTGTAGGGAACATGCGTTTCCTCCTTTGCGCCAGGAAGCCTCGGTCGATCAGCCTCCGCAGGTCAACATCGCGTCTACTCTTCGAGGCGCCGCGTGCTCTCTCAGCCCACTAGTCGCGTTTAGGCACGTGGCACAGCAGCTCGGATCCATCACATAGATGCACTCGTCGCTCCAACCCTTCATCTTCACCTAGCGCGGCTTACTCAACTCGGCTTTGGGGGTACGCACGGTTCCAGGGACCGTAGGTTGCAGATGGCTCATCCCCCCGGTTTTCCGGATCACAAGCAAGACCGCGGAGGACCAGTTCGCCAAGTGGCACCACAGTTTTTTTCGATTCATCGAACGCACGCTCGTTGAACGAACGTTCACGATCGCCTTTCCCAAGAGCGTGCGACGAGTCGGCCCGTTCCTACGACCGTTTCCACCACCGTCGTTGCTGGCCCTCGGCATCCTTCTCGGCTTGTTCCCTCCGCAACTTGGCGTCCCGTTCCAAAAGCACGGCGGCCTCTGCACGCACATCTGCGCTCAGGTGCGTCCCAGCTAGGCTCTGCATTGTTGCTTTGATCGACTCTGGCAACCGAAACCCACTATCGCTGAGACCCGCGATCACATGACGGGGAACAGAAGTCCCGTCCTGCTCGAGCAGCGCCCGCAGCCGATCCAGCTCAGCACCTGATAATCGTTCAGCAGCGAGACCTAGCGCTTGCCCGGCCAAGGACCGTACTTCGACATCGCTGTCGAACGTAAGCCATACAGAGACCGTTGTCACCCACGGCTGTCCGTCGCCGTCAGGAGCAAGCACTACGACCGTGTGCGCCGCCTCCCGCATGGCTTGACTGGTCCTGCGTGCCATGAGCCCAGCAACAAACTGCACCGCTTCTGCTGGCTCAAGCACCCCGATCGCGGCCAGAAATCGAACAGCGGCTGGATAAGGCGACAGGACGTCATCAGCGAAGGCCGGACCTCCGCTTAACAACTCTCCCGTCCGCTCGGCGGCGCACTCGGCCACGAGAACTGGCATTTTCTTGACATTCCTTGTCATTCGCTCGAGAGCGGCGGTCTTGTCATCGCGCTGAACCTCCGGATCGGTCAGGGTCCTTAGGACGTCGGGCCAAAGATCGTCGCGACCGGTCTGCAGCATCAGCGCGACGGCTACGTCCGCCGTTGCAATCGATCCTCCCGTAAAAATCCCGGAGGACGCGGTACTTTCAAGACGGCGTAAGTCGTCTCGAATGATGCCCATGGCTGTCTCCACAACACCTTGGTCTAAACTCTCTACATCGTGCAACGAACGGTCGACTCGCCTAGCGACAGAGGCAACATCAGTTGGCGCAGCGAAATTGTACTCAGCCAACTCGGGATTCGAATCGGCAACCCTCTCTAAGCTCACCCGCACTTGTTTCCATTCGGCCAAGCTCGCGTGCAAGCGCATCGACCGGACCTGTTCCATGACCCCGTGGTCCTTCCAGTCCTCGGCGGACCAGCGGTCGAGCACCCTAGCCATAAAGTGGTCGATCCCGCCTTCCTCGTTGGCATCGGCGAGACGCACGATATCCGAGAGAAGCACGGACAGTTTCTCGACTCCGCTTCCGTTGGCGCGAGCCAATTCCCGAATGGCCGTCCAAACCTTCTCCGCATAGACACCTGAATGTTGCCAAGACGCTCCGCGCTGCACAGGCGGGACGTTGCGAATCTCGAACAATCCGTTCAGCGCCTCGACGCGGGCCCCCTCGTCGAGAACCGGAGCGGCGTACTTCAGCACGACCAACTCGACTTGGCGCAGTTGCCCTTCGTGCAAGCGGCGTATCACTAGACTGGCATCCTGCTGAAGGACCTGCAGCGGACCTTCTCGAAGAAGGGATGCGCAGGCAAACTCAACATTCTTTTCAGAGTTTGCTTGCCTGAGAAGGCGCAGCCCCTCCGCCATGAGCCAACTTTCGCCGTCTGCTCTGCCTTGCCGGAATCGGGCCAAGCCGAGGAGTTCCCTATAGTGATGTGCGACCGAGCTGCCACTGTACTCGTGCCACAGCAAACTCTCCGAGAGGTCGCGATCTCCAGGAATATTGACATTACCGAATGAATAGGTAATCTCTACCGCGCTCGAGAATAATCTTTTGAAGTCATGCTTGAGCCGTTCGCTGAGCGAATCCGCCGCATGACCTCGGGAGCGCCACACAGCTATCGGGGTGCGCCGCCGCAGGGGCGCGAGCCGCTCATCGACGGACGTCGCGGTTCGAGCGAGGTAACTGTGCCCCACCCACTCGATCGATTCGATCAGATCGATCGTTATCTCACGGACATCTCGCGGGCTGCCCGTGCTGACTTCGAACTCAGGAAGCGACTCAACATCAAGTTGCTCGCAAAGACGGAGCGCGTCTCGAACTAGTCTGCGGGGATCCTGTCCGGAATCCCAGTAATGAAGGGATCGAACGCACAGAAGCCAGGCAGCAAGCAAACCCTCGGCTGCCGATCTTTCTACGTCCAAACTCTTCAGCACTCCGCGCAGCGCTTGGTCGGCTTCTGCGAACTTCTCGACCTCAGACAAGGCGGACGCAGCCAATACAGCGCACGCACAACGGAAGCCAATGTCACGGTAATCTCCAAGTCCATTCAACGACATTTCGCGAAGTTGCACTGCGCCCTGCTCGACCGTTCCCACCGTCATCGAATCCAGGAACGCTTCGTAGAGCGGGCCAAATCGCGATACGGACGCAGCCTTGTCAGCATCGCGATCAAAGGTCGTTAACCGTCCGTAGTCAGAGCGCCGGCCCGCCGCTAGTAGGCCGAGAACCCCGTAGGGAGTGACGACGTCCCCAGTCCAGAAGTTCGGATGCGGCGCTACGTCACGTGGGGCAAGTAGGGCGGCGAGCCAACCCAGTTCCGGCTGCACGTTTGGACTAGCGTTAGCAATGGTCATGAGACATCCCCTGTGTCAACCCGCGAAAGTCGGTGAGCGAATATCAGCGATCGCTTAGTACGTTCGAGCCAAAGTACGATCAATTCCTCCAGATTTTCGCTAGTGTCAGCAGGGGACACCCAAGCAGGAATCTCGACGAACTGCGCCGCGACCTCCGAGGCGACTGCGAGACCAAGGCCACCAAACGGAACGACACCCAGAGTGTGCAAGAGGCCCGACGCGAGTTCCTGAGCGTACCTTTCGAAATCAACAGCGTAGTCTCGAACGTCGAACAAGTCCGCCGGAATTACCCGGACCCGGAGATCCAGCGGCTCGCCACGGCGTTGCCCGTGCGTCGCGTCGAAAACGACGATGCCCTTCGACTTCTCTTGAAATTTGGTGACCGCCTCGTGGTACGCATCCTCCCAGTGACTATGTTCCGGATGGCCACGGAACTGAGTTCTTATGGCCGGAGTTGCCGAGTCCGGAGGAGCCTGCACGACGTGTAGCAGCGACGAACGACATGCTTTGAGGACCCAATCTCGGAGATCCTGTTTATGGAGGAAACTCCGATGATCGCCCCTGAAGGGGACGCTCTGGTCAGAGGGAATCCCGTAAGCGGAACTGAAGTGGGTGACAATTGCATCGCTGGTCGCCCGCCCAGCCCAAAGTGGTATCCACAACTTCGTCGGCGCGCTCCGCTCTAAGTGAGGATCGACGCGGTTCGTGAAAAACCGATCATTGCGCGCGACTACGTCGTTCTGCGAGCGAAGAAATCGGGCGTCCTTGGAACGGCCGAATATAAGCGGTCGAACACCTGCCCTCGGACTAGCCAGAAACACGATGCCGATTGTGCGGTGGGCAAGCGGTTGCCGAGTTCTCGAACTCACCGACTCGAGCGAGAGACGGAGGGCTGCGGAGGCAACAACCCCGCCCATGCTGTGACAGACGAAAACGATGCGCTCGTACGGCGTGCTTTCGACCTGAGTCTGCAGTTCCTCCGCAACAGTCTCGAGGTCTGGGTTGTTGTTGACACGACGACGCGCACCGCTGACGTAGTCGAAGAGAGCCACGTCGGCTGGCAGAGTTGGGTCGTCATATATCTGGTTGGGCAACTCGCCCCAGGTTGTGTATCCGCTGCCGCCCCACCCATGCACGAAGACAACGAGTGAATGTCCGGTTACCCCCTCGTAGCGATGTACATGCAACCCACTGTCATCGAACGGTCGGGGCGCGGGAGCCTCGGCCCAGAACTTTGGCAACACGTCCCCTTCCGACATTCGCAACAGTACTGGCGGCGACAGTGGCGCACGCAAGTTCGGCGTTTGCTGACTGACGTGTCCTCACTACATGCCGGGGCGGACAGACGGATGCCGTGCCATGCGCCCGACGTACCACCGAATCCGGAGGTAGATCCGGGTTTGGCTAACGCTGGCGCTAACGGAAGGTGCGGACCAGTCACTACCTGCTGGACTGACCGGCCCCCGCAAGCGGCCAGCAGCTTGTTCAATGCACACGCGGTGGCTCAGGAGACGTCGGGTCGGACATCGCTTCGGAGTCTTTTAATCCGTTGGTTGTGGGTTCGAGCCCCACAGGGCCTACCAGCACTCGAGACCGCGACGGCTCCGCCGGCTGCGCTCCCCTTCGTGAGTGGGCGGGTCCCGATCCGCTCCGCGCGGATTCGCGGGCTCATCAGCGCCTCGCTACTCGACCACCAACCAGCAGGGCTTCGCAGGCTCAGCCCGCTCAGCGGTCGTGCGCGGCCGCCATGGCCCGCAGCTCCAGGCCGGGGTTGTTGCGCAGCACGGTCTGCAAGCGCCACTTGTCGACGAACAGCGCGAGGTGCTCGCCGTCGCGCCGCTCGAGCACCTCGACGCCGCTCATGCCGCCGAGGCGGTCGCGCTGGTCGGCGTCGACGAGGCGGGCGAGGCTGTAGCCCAGCGGCTCCAGGCGGACCGGGGCGTTGAACTCGGTCTGCAGCCGCGCTGCCACCACCTCGAACTGCATGGGGCCGACCGCGGCCAGCACGGGCGAGTGGTCGCCGCGCAGCTCCGAGCGCAGCACCTGGACCACGCCCTCCTCGTCGAGCTGCTCGATGCCCTTGCGGAACTGCTTCCACCGACCCGTGTCGGTGACGCTGACGGTGGCGAAGTGCTCGGGCGCGAACGCCTCGATCCGCGGGAATCGCACTGGGGTGCCGTCGTAGACGGTGTCGCCGACCCGCAGGGCGGAGGCGTTGACCAGGCCGATGATGTCGCCCGGGAACGCGGTCTCCACCGAGGTCCGCTCGCGGCCGAAGACCGCCTGGGCGTACTTGGTGGAGAACGGTCGGCCGGAGTCGGCGTGGGTGACGATCATGCCGCGCTCGAAGACCCCGGAGCAGACGCGTGCGTAGGCGAGGCGGTCGCGGTGCGAGGAGTCCATGCCGCTCTGCACCTTGAACACGAAGGCGCTGAAGTCGTCGTCCACCGCTCGGCGCCCACCCTCGACGTCGACCGTGGGGCCGGGGGGCGGGGCCAGCTCGATCAGCACGTCGAGCAGCTGCGCGACACCGAAGTTGAGCAGGGCCGAGGCGAACAGCACCGGGGTGGTCTCGCCGGCCAGGAACCTCTTCTGGTCGTGGTCGGCGCCGTCGGCCTCCAGCAGCTCGTGTCCCTCCAGCGCGTCGGCCCAGTCCACGCCCGCCGCGGCCAGCGCCGCGTCGGCGTCCAGGTGCTCCTCCGGGGCCCGCTTGGCACCGCCGGCGGTGCGCGAGTAGCGGATGAAGCGCCCCTGGCGCCGGTCGACGACGCCGTGGAAGTCGCCGGCCACCCCCACCGGCCAGGTGAGCGGCGTCGGCCGCAGTTTGATCTCCTGCTCGATGCTGTCCATCAGCTCGAAGGGGTCGCGGCCCGGCCGGTCCCACTTGTTGATGACCGTGATGACGGGGATGCCGCGGTGCGCGCACACCTGGAACAGCTTGAGCGTCTGCGGCTCCAGGCCCTTGGCGGCGTCGACGAGCATGACGGCGGCGTCCACCGCCGTCAGCACGCGGTAGGTGTCCTCGGAGAAGTCGGAGTGGCCCGGGGTGTCGACCAGGTTGACCACGTGGCCGTCGTACTCGAACTGCAGCGCGGCCGAGGTGATCGAGATGCCGCGCGCCTTCTCCATCTCCATCCAGTCCGAGACGGTGCCGCGACGGTTGCCCTTGCCGTGCACGGCTCCGGCCTCGGAGATCACGTGCGCGTGCAGCGCGAGCGCCTCGGTGAGGGTCGACTTGCCGGCGTCGGGGTGGCTGATGACGGCGAAGGTGCGGCGCGGTGTCGCGCCGGCGACGGCGGAGGAGGTGGACATCGTGCCGAGATTACCTCCGGAGGAGCCCCTCCCCGGCTTCGACGAGGGCCGCCCCACCAGCCCGTGGAGGCGTCTACGGGGTCTCGCGGCCCAGGATCTCGATGAACTCGTCGGCCATCTCGAGCTGGCGCACCAGCGCCGCCCGTCGCTCGAGCGCCTCCGCCCGCACCCCCGCGATCCGCTCCGTGGCCGTGGCCACCGCGGTGGCCGAGGCGTCGCCGTCGCGCAGCGTCTCGAGGTCGACGAGCGCCTCCTTCATCGCCTCGAGGCTGAACCCGAGGGGCTTCATCCGGCGCACCAGCAGGATCCGCTGCACGTCCTCCTCGGTGTAGAGGCGGAAGCCGCCCTCGCTGCGGCCGCTGGGCACGAGCAGCCCGACCTCCTCCCAGTGGCGCAGGGAGCGCAGGGAGAGCTCGGTGCGGGCGGCGACCTCGCCGATGTGCATGAAGTCGGTCATGCGGCGTGACTCCCCCCGGCGCGACGGTGGATTGCAACTCTACCCTTACGTGAGGTTAGGGTTGCGCGCATGTCCTCGCCCGATCCCGCACCCACGCCGGCACCGGACCACTCGGTGCGCGCGACCCTGCGCAACCCGACGGCACTGCGCACCGAGGTGCTCGCGGGTCTCGTCGTCGCCCTCGCCCTCATCCCCGAGGCCATCTCCTTCTCGATCATCGCGGGTGTGGACCCGCAGGTCGGGCTGTTCGCCTCGTTCACCATGGCCGTCTCGATCGCCTTCCTGGGCGGTCGCCCGGCCATGATCTCAGCCGCCACCGGCGCGATCGCCCTGGTGATCGCCCCGGTGATGCGCGAGCACGGCCTGGACTACCTGATCGCCACCGTGATCCTCGGTGGGCTGCTGCAGGTGGCGCTCGGCCTGGGCGGCTTCGGCCGGCTGATGCGCTTCATTCCGCGCTCGGTGATGGTGGGCTTCGTCAACGCGCTCGCGATCCTGATCTTCCTGGCCCAGGTGCCCTACCTGGTCGACGTGCCGTGGGCCGTGTACGCCATGGTCGCCGTCGGCATCGCGGTGATGGTCGGGCTCCCCCGCGTGACCACCGTGGTGCCCGCGCCCCTCGTGACGATCGTGGCGCTGACCGGCTTCACCGTCCTGGCCGCGATCAGCGTGCCCGACGTCGGCGACGAGGGCGAGCTGCCCGACAGCCTGCCCGCGCTGCTGCTGCCCGACGTGCCCCTGGACCTCGAGACCCTGCAGATCATCGCGCCCTACGCCGTCGCGACGGCGGTGGTGGGCCTGCTGGAGTCGCTGATGACGGCCAAGCTGGTCGACGACATCACCGACACGCGCTCCGACAAGACCCGCGAGTCCTGGGGCCAGGGGGCCGCGAACGTCATCACCGGCTTCTTCGGTGGCATGGGCGGCTGCGCGATGATCGGCCAGACGATGATCAACGTGAAGGTCTCCCGGGCCCGCACGCGGATCTCCACGTTCCTCGCCGGCGTCTTCCTGCTCGTCCTCGTGGTCGGGCTCGGCGACCTGGTCTCCATCATCCCGATGGCGGCGCTGGTCGCGGTGATGGTCATGGTCTCGGTCGGCACCTTCGACTGGCACTCCGTGCAGCCCTCGACGCTGCGACGCATGCCGAAGTCCGAGACCACCGTGATGGTGGCGACCGTGGCCGTCACCGTGGCCACCCACAACCTCGCCATCGGCGTCGTGGTCGGCGTGCTCGTGGCCATGACGCTCTTCGCCCGTCGCGTCGCCCACCTCACCCACGTGCGGCGCGAGGTCGTGACCGACCGGCTCGGCGCGCCCACCGCGGTCTACCACGTGACCGGCGAGCTGTTCTTCGCCTCGAGCAACGACCTCTACACGCAGTTCGCGTACACCGCGGACCCGGCGGGCGTCGTCGTCGACCTCACCGACTCCCACATCTGGGACGCCTCCACGGTCGCCGCGTTGGACGCCATCACCACCAAGCACGAGCGACTGGGCAAGACCGTCGAGATGATCGGTCTGGACGACGCGAGTGCCGAGCGGCACGAGCGCCTGACCGGACGGCTCCCGACGCACTGACGTCGGCCGGGGCGGACCCCGGACCCCGGGCACCTACGAGCTGCCGGTCCGCCTCGTCGTCGCTGCCGGGTGCTCGGGCGTGCACCGCTGTGTCGCGGCGCCCCGGTCCTCGTCCGCGGCATGCGTCACCACCAGGGCCCGGTGCTGCCGGGCCACCTGCATCGTCTCGTCACTCATCCGGCCGAAGATCACGGCCCACCCCCGTTTGTCGCTCGTCCTCGAAGCCAGCGCGCAACCCCTGACGAGCCCGACAGCCTCCCTGTCCCGGAGGCTGCGCACGTCTCGCCTGCGCCACTACCCCAACGCTGGACGGGGCACCCGCGTCACGCACCGCGTCCTGTGGTGTGGACCACCTGCAGTCGGCGCCCCGGAGCGTGTCCCGGTGCGTCACCGACGTGCTCCGCCAGCCTCATCCGCCCGCGTCGCCACCACGGTCGCGTCGGGGACCTCGTCGCGACGCCACCAGGTTGCCGAGGACCCCCAGGACGCTGCTGCCGTGGTGGCCGTCCTCGGCGTCGACCTCGGGCCGTGGGGTGAGCACGTTGCCGGGCCCGGGGGGCACGGGTCGGCGCAGGTCGGTGGCGCCCAGCGGGAAGACCGCTCCCACCAGGGCGTCGTAGAGGCGGGGCAGCCACTGGAAGGCCGCCACCAGGCCGTGGTTGAGCAGGCTCAGCTGCTCCGGGGCACGGGCGCCCTCGACACGCCGCAGCACCTGTCGCGCGGTGCGCGCGGCGCTCACGGCCGGCGGGGGCGGCCGCCCGGCCAGCCCGGCGTAGTTGGCCGCCTGGTCGTAGATCGGTGTGTCGACGCCACCGGGCGCGACGTAGAGCACCCGGACGCCGGGCAGGTCACGGTTCTCGATGCGCAGCTGGCGGGCCAGGGCACGCACGCCCCACTTGCTGACCACGTAGGCCGACATGGTCGGGACGGCGACGTGCCCGATGACCGAGCCCACGAGCAGCAGCGTGCCGGAGCGCTGGGCCCGCAGCTGCGGGACGACGTGGCGTGCGAGGTTGGCGGAACCCAGCAGGTTCGTGCGGAGGACCCCGTCGAACACCTCGACCGGCACCTCCTCGGTGCGGCCGTACGCCACCACTCCCGCGGCACTGACGACGACGTCGAGGCGGCCGTGCGTCGACACCACCTCCCGCACCATCGCACGCACCTGTCCGTCGTCGCCGACGTCGGCGCTGAGCGTGGTCACCGAGCAGCGCCCCGGCACTGCGCCGCGGCAGCAGCGAGCGCGCCGGCGTCACGGGCGACCAGCACCACGTGGTGTCCGGACGAGGCGCTCAGGCGCGCCACGGCACGGCCGATCCCGCTCGAGGCGCCGGTGACGACGACGACCTGCCCGCTCACGCGGTGCCGGGCAGCTCGTGGCCGCGAACGTCGGAGCATCCCTGGGCTCCGAGACCGAGCGGGCCCGGGCCGAGGCGCAGCCCGTCGTCGGCGTCCTCGAGGGACACGACGTCCGCGGCAGGGCCGGCGCGGTGGTGGGTGGGTGCCCGGTCGTGGAGTGTCATCGCCGCCAGTACCCTGCCCTCACCGGAGTCCTCCGTCAGCGCGGGCCGAGGTCGGGACCCGCCCAGCTGGACGGCGGATCGCTGCCGGGGGACGAGTCCTCGCCGGCCTGGTCGGCCGGCTCGTCGTCCGGGGTCACGGACCGTGGCGGACCCACCACCTCCGGGTGGCGGCCCGGGCCCACGTCACGAGGTCGGTCAACGTCCCCACCCCGACCGGCCCGCGCCACCGCGTAGGCCGGACGACGCAACCGGACGGCCCACGGGTAGGCCCCCAGCCCGGGGACCCGGTTGAGCACGGGGTCGAAGTCGACGGACTCCTCGGCCAGAGGATCCCCCAGGACAATCCTCGCGACCGGCCGCCAGGCGCCGGCCAGGCCGGCGGCCGCGACGACCACCAGCTCGTCGGGACCCGTCCGGCGTGCGCCCAGCACCAGCGGGCCGCGCACCGTCCTGAAGGGCATCAGGGTCGTCATGGGCGCGTCGTCGTGGCGGGTGGGCCGCAGCAGGTACCGCGAGACCGGCCCCTGCCCGGTGCTGGAGAACAGGAGGTCGCCGGGGTCGTCCCCGTCTCCCGGCCAGACCCGCAGCGCCAGGCCGGCGACGTCGGGCAGGAGCCGAGGCAGGCCGATGCTGCGCGAGAGGCGGACCAGTGCCGCTTCCTCGCCGGGCTCGTCCAGCCAGGACACCCCCCACCCCGGCCGGGGTCCGTACTGCCCCAGTCGCTCGACCCGGGCGAGCCGCAGCTCTCCGCGCGGGTGCAGGGGGCGCGGGGACGCGCGGACGACCGCCACCACGCGCACGACCGCGGCCAAGGCCAGCCCCACCGCGAGGGCGGCTCGGTCGACCAGTCCGGCGAGTCCCGCGCCGCTCGGCGAGGGGAGGATCCGCGGAGGTGCGTCGTCGCCGGTGCCGGAGTCGGGTTCCATCGACGTCAGTACCCGATCGGGCGTCGTCCGCGCGCCGTCGCCAGCACGCCCGCTGTCACGGGGTCGTGGCGCGTGCCGCGACCACCCAGAGGGCAGCCTGGGTGCGGCTGGACACCCCGATCTTGTGGTATCCGGTGCGGATGTAGGTCTTCACGGTGTTGATGCTGACGTGCAGCCGAGCAGTGATCTCGGCGTTGCTGAGTCCCTGGCCGATGAGCTCGAGGACCTGCGCCTCGCGCGGTCCGAGGCCGGCTTGCCCGACCAGTCCGACGCCGTCCGAGCCCGGTCCTACCGACTCCTGCTGGTCGGCGACGGGCTCGTCGGTGGGAAGACAGGAGCGCAGGGCCACCAGGCGGGCCACCAGGTCAGAAACGGGGAGGGAGAGGTCGAGCCGGTGACCGCCTCCCGGGGAAGCACCGTAGGCGGGCCCCCACCCGCAGAGCACGAGGCGCGGTCGAGACTGGTGGGAGCGCCACGGGTCGAGGCTCCTCGACCGGCCCCCGGCGTGCAGGACCAGGTCCACGTCGATCACCTCGCCGGCTTCGGCGTCGAGCAGGACCGCCGTGAGCGGGTGTTGCGAGAGCACTGCTTCCAGACCGTGGCTGGCGAGGTCGCACAGACCCACGAGCACCACGCGGGCGGGTCCCGCCACCACCCCGTCGACGTCGCTCAGGGTTTCGCTGCCCGGAGCGCCAGCCGTCGGGGGCCACACCCGGACCGGCGCCGGCGCGGGTGGGCCGGGCAACGACGGCAGGGTCTCGAGCACGCGCGCCAGTAGCCACTTCCGGCAGGTCCATCCCCCCTTCTCGCTGGGCGGACTCCCACGTGCCGGTGATGCATGGACGGCGGTCCCGCGGGCACTGACGGGCCCCACACGTTCCAGGAGGAACCGATGAGCCAACAGCACGACGACAGCACGACCACCGCAGCACGGGAGACCGCGGCCACCGCCGCCGAGGAGGGCAAGCACCTCGCCTCCTCGGCCGGCCAGCAGGCCGGCCAGGTCGCCCAGGAGGCCGCCGACCAGGCACGCGGCGTCGCCCGTGAGGCGCACTCCCAGGTGGCCGCCACGCTCGAGGACCAGACCCGCGCACAGCGTGACCGTCTCGCCGAGACCCTGCACACGGTCGGTCAGGACCTCGACCAGATGTCCCAGCAGTCCGACGGGCTCGCGGGTCGCGTGGCCGGCGAGGTCGCCCACCACTCCCGCACGGTCGGCTCCTACCTGGAGTCGCGCGAGCCGGGGCAGCTCCTCGGTGACGTGCGCTCCTTCGCCCGCGACCGACCCGGCACCTTCCTGCTGGGGGCGTTGGCCGCCGGGGTCGTCGTCGGCCGGCTGACCCGCGGGGTGGCCGAGGGCGTCGACGCCGCCACCAACGACGGCGGTGCGACCGGTCCGACCGGCACCACGGGCGCGCAGCCCACCGCCACAGGCACCGACACGGCGGCCGTGGCGCCGGTGCCCGGGCCCGGCGCCGCGCTGCCTCCGGCCTACGACGCGCCGCACGGTGCGCCCACGATGCCGCCGCCCTCGCTCCCGACGCAGGCGCCCATCACCCCCTCCACGGCGACCCCGACGCCGGGCGAGCCGCTGCCGGGCGGTGGTCTCCGGTGAGCCAGCAGCACCTCCCCGGCGCCACCGGAGACGCGGCCACGACACCGCCGCCCGAGGAGCGCAGCCTGTCCGACGTGCTCGGCGCCGTGGCCGAGGACCTGACCGACCTCTTCCGCACCGAGCTCGACCTGGCCAAGGCCGAGCTCAAGCAGGAGGCGGGGCGCGCCGGCAAGGGCGCCGGGATGCTCGGTGGTGCGGCCGTGGCCGGCCACCTGGTCCTGGCCCTGCTGTCGGTCGTCGTGATCGCGCTGCTCGACCTGGCGCTGCCGCTGTGGGCAGCAGCGCTGATCGTCACCGCCCTCTGGGCGGCCGTCGCCGCGGCGCTCGCGCTGCTCGGACGACGCGAGCTCCAGAGCAGCAACCCGCAGCTCCCCCGTACCCAGCAGTCCCTGCAATCCCTGAAGGAGAACGCACGATGAGCCAGAGCCCCGAGGAACTGTCCGAGCAGGCCGCCCGCCGGCGCGCCGAGCTGCGCACCGACCTGCAGGCCCTGCAGGAGAAGGTGAGCCCCTCGGCCGTCGTCGGCCGGCGCACCCGCGCGGCGAAGGAGCGCCTCGGCGGCGCCCGCGAGAAGGTCATGGGCTCCGCGTCGCGCACCGCCGACGCCGTCCCCGCACCCGGTGAGGCCGCCGGTCGGGCCGCCCAGGGGGCGCGCGAGGCCGCCGGCACCGGCGTCGACCGCGCCCACCAGCAGGTGCAGGGGTCACCCATCGCCGCCGGGCTCGTCGCCTTCGGCGCCGGGCTGCTGGCCGCCTCGCTGCTGCCGGCGACGCACCGCGAGGCGAAGGCCGGCGCAGCCGTCCTCGACGCCGTCCAGCAGCAGGGGCAGCCGGTGCTCGACGAGGCCAAGCAGGCTGCCGGCGAGCTCGGCGACCAGCTGCGTGTCCAGGCGACCGGCGCCGCGCAGGAGGTGGCCTCGACGGGCGCCGAGGCCGGTCAGCGTCTGCGCTCCGAGGCGGGTGACGCCGTCGGCACCGTGCGCGACCAGGCGCAGGAGGCCGCACCGGGCACCTCGACGTGAGCACCGGCGCCCACGTCGCGGAGGGCTCGGCCGGCGAGTCCGGGGCGTCCGACGCACCGGACTCCCCGAGCGAGCTCGACCGTCGCTCGTGGCGGCTGGTGGCCCGCACCACGGTGCACGAGTTCCTCGACGACCAGTGCACTGACCTCGCTGCCGCCCTCACCTACTACGCGGTGCTGGCGCTCTTCCCGGCCGTCATCGCGCTCACCTCGCTGCTCGGCCTCGTGGGCCAGGGCACCAGCTCGGTCGAGACCCTGCTGGAGGTGCTCGACGACGTCGGCGCCGGCTCGGTCGCCGAGGGGGTGCGCGAGCCGCTGCTCGCCGTGAGCAGCAGCGGCGCGGCCGGCTGGGCGTTCGTGCTCGGCCTGGCCGGCGCCCTGTGGTCGGCCAGCGGGTACGTCAACGCCTTCTCCCGGGCGATGAACCGCATCTACGAGATCCGCGAGGGGCGACCGGTCTGGAAGCTGCGCCCCGCCATGCTGGCCCTCACCGCAGGCCTGGTGCTGCTGGTGGCGCTCACGCTGCTGCTGCTCGTGGTCTCCGGGCCGGTGGCTTCGGCCATCGGCGGCCAGCTCGGCCTCGGCGACGGCGCCGTGCTCGCGTGGAACATCGCCAAGTGGCCGGTGCTGCTGGGCATCGTGGTGCTCGTCATCGCGCTGCTCTACTACCTGACGCCGAACATCCGGCAGCCCGCGTTCCGCTGGATCAGCGTGGGGGCAGTGCTCGCGCTCGTGGTCTGGGCCGTGGCCTCGGCCGGCTTCGGCCTCTACGTCGCCAACTTCTCCTCCTACGACCAGACCTACGGCGCGCTCGGTGGCGTCATCGCCTTCCTGCTGTGGCTGTGGATCACCAACGTGGCCTTGCTGCTGGGTGCCGAGCTGGACTCCGAGCTGGAGCGGGGCCGGGAACTGCAGTCCGGGCTCCCCGCCGAGGAGCAGCTGCAGCTGCCGCCCCGCGACGACCGCGGGATCCGCAAGCTCCGGGCCCGCGAGGCCGACCAGCGCGCGGAGGGCCGCGCCATCCGGCGCCGTGCCGCGCGCAGCACCTCGACCACCTCGACCGACGACGCACGATCCGAGATCGACGACGAAGGAGAATCCCGATGAAGGCAGTGACCTGGCAGGCACGCAACGACATGCAGGTGCGGGAGGTTCCCGACCCGACGCTCCAGGACCCCACGGACGTGCTGGTGGAGATCACCTCCACCGGCCTGTGCGGCTCGGACCTGCACCTCTACGACCCGCTGACGCCGTTCATGACCCCCGGCGACGTGGTGGGTCACGAGCCCATGGGCGTGGTGCGCGAGGTCGGCAGCGCCGTCACCACCCTGACCGCCGGTGACCGCGTGGTGGTGCCCTTCAACGTCAGCTGCGGCACGTGCTGGATGTGCACGCGTGGTCTGCAGAGCCAGTGCGAGACCACCCAGAACCGCGACCAGGGCACCGGCGCCGGGCTCTTCGGGTACAGCAAGCTCTACGGCCAGGTGCCGGGCGGCCAGGCGGAGCTGATGCGGGTGCCGTTCGGCGACCACCTGCCGATCCAGGTGCCGCACGGCCCGCCGGACGACCGGTTCCTGTTCCTCTCCGACGTCCTGCCCACCGCCTGGCAGGGCGTCGAGTACGCCGGTGTGCAGGCCGGCGACAGCCTGCTCGTCGTCGGCGCCGGCCCCATCGGCGACATGGCGGCGCGCATCGCGCTGCACCGCGGAGTGCGGGTGATCGTCGTCGACCGGGTGCCCGAGCGGCTCGAGCGCGTCGCTGCCCGCGGCGCCGAGATCATCGACGCCCGACAGACCGACGACGTGCCCGAGCAGGTGCGCCGGCTCACCGAGGGCCGCGGCACCGACGCCGTCATCGACGCCGTGGGCATGGAGGCCCACGGTTCCCCCGCGGCCGAGATGGCGCAGAAGTCGCTGCGCCTACTGCCCAAGCGACTGCAGGGCTGGGTGCTCTCCACCATGGGCGTCGACCGCATGGACGCGCTCTACGTGGCACTGGACTCCGTGCGTCGCGGCGGCACGGTCTCCATCTCCGGCGTGTACGGCGGAGCCGCAGACCCCATGCCGATGCTGCAGATGTTCGACAAGCAGCTGCAGGTGCGGATGGGCCAGGCCAACGTGCGCCGCTGGAGCGACGACATCCTCGCGCTGCTCGACACCGAGGAGGACGTGCTCGGAGTCGACGCCTTCGCCACCCACCACCTGCCCCTCGAGGACGCCCCCGAGGCCTACCGCCAGTTCCGCGACAAGGAGCAGGGCATGGTCAAGGCGGTCTTCACGCCGGGTACCGCCTCTCGCTGACCCCGCACACCCCGGCTCACCCGCACGAGCCCCGCGCCACCGCCACCCCCCACGGGGTGGCGGTGGCGTCGTGCGTGACGCCCACAGTCACCCCTGGGGGTGGGGGTCGCAGACCCGTGCCGGGGCACCCGCGGCTCGCGCCTTGACACCCACCGCCAAAGCGAGGACGGTCGAAGACATGCCCCTCAGCGGGGCACCGCGGCCGTCGGCCGCGCACTGTTCGCTGGAGACCACGGCGGATCCCACATCTTGGCGATCGCTCGGAGGTCAGCGCCATGACTCTTCCTACGTCCACCACCATCACGACGCACGCACCCACCGCACCGGGCTCCCCTGCCCCCGCGGCCCCACGGGCCCGCCGCGACGGCGACGCCGGCGTCACCCGCCAGCAGCGCTCCGACCGCACCCGCATCCTGCTCGAGCGCAGCACCCACGCCCACGGGGAGGAGCTCCGCCGCATCCTCGACGAGGTCGTCGTGCTCAACCGCGGCGTCGCCCGCTCGGTGGCCTCGCGCTACCTGGGCCGCGGCATCTCCAAGGAGGACCTCGAGCAGGTCGCCTGCGAGGCGCTGATCAAGGCGGTGCGCCGTTTCGACACCAGCACCGGCAACGACCTGCTCACCTACGCGGTGCCCACCATGCGCGGCGAGCTGCTGCGCCACTTCCGCGACTGCGGGTGGACGGTGCGTCCGCCGCGGCGCGTGCAGGAGCTGCAGCGCAAGCTCACCGTGGCCATCGAGCAGCTCGAGCAGCAGCTCGGTCGCGAGCCCACCGACCGTGAGGTCCAGGAGGCACTCGACGTCGACGACGCCGACTACCAGGAGGCCGTGGAGGCCTTCGGGTGCTTCCAGCCCACCTCGCTCGACCAGCCCGTCGCGGCCGACTCGTTCTCCAGCATGGGCGACTTCCTGCCCGACGAGCCGCAGGGCGACGCCGCCGCCGCGGTCGAGGCCCGGGTGGCGCTGCAGCCCCTGGTGCGTCGTCTGCCCGCGCGCGACCAGCGCATCCTGGAGCTGCGGTTCGTCGAGGACCTCACCCAGCGCGAGATCGGTCAGGAGCTGGGCGTCACCCAGATGCAGGTCTCCCGCCTGCTCGGGCGGATCATGGACCGGTTGCGCGACCAGCTCGACGGGACCGGCACGAGCAGCGGCCAGGCCGCGGCGATTCCCGCGGTCGAGGACCAGGAGCCGTCGGAGCTACCGCAGGCGGGGTAGGGCCGACGGCGAGGCCGGCACGGCGGCGTCCCCCGCACGAGGGGAGGCGCCGTAGAGCTCGTCGGCCTCGGCCACCAGCTCGTCGGCCAGCGTCCGCACCCGCGTGTTGGAGATGGACGAGTGCTGCTTGAGCAGCTCCACCGCTTCGTCGCGACCGACGCGCAGCCGCTCCATCAGCAGGCCGACGGCCTGGCCGATCACGGTGCGGCTGTCGACGGCCGAGGCCAGCTGGGCCTCCACCTGCAGGCGCTCGAGCACCATGGCCGCCTGGGTCGCGTGCAGCTCCGCGGCGCGCACCCACGGCTCCGCCGGGAGGCCGGTCACCGGGGCGCTCAGGTCGAGCGCGCCGAGCACGCGTCCGCCCACGACCAGCGGCGTGCAGAGCTGCGCGGCGACCGGGGCGGTGGCCCGGACGACCAGGGAGCGGGCCAGCCGCGGCCAGCGCGGGTCGCGGCGCGTGTCCGCCGTCTGGACCGTGCGGGCCTGGTCGAGCGCGAGCGCGAGCGGCCCCTGCTCCAGGTGCAGCTGGTAGGTCGCGAGCGCACGCGCCGTCTCGTCGCTGGCGGCGACGACGGCGCTCGCGCCGTCGGCATCTCCCACGACGAGGGCCGCCGACACGAAGCCGGGCACGGCGGAGGTGGCGGCGCGCACGACCTCCTCGCCGGCCTCCTCCAGTGAGCGGGTGGCTGCCAGCCGACGTGCGGCGTGCACGAGCGCGGTGACCAGGGCCAGGTCCAGGTCGGACATCGGGGGGCGTCTCCATCGAGCCAGAGGGAGGTCCCGGACGCCGAAAGAGGGTGTGCCAGGACCGTGGTCCAGCCCTCTCCTCAGGCCGAGCAGGAGGATAGCCGAGCCCGTCGCGCGCTCGGGCCCCACCCGCTGGGGTGAGGCTGCTCCCCGGGGGCCCGGGTACCAGCGCCACGTGACCGTGACCCAACGCCCGCCGGCTCCTGCCTCCACCCTGCTCGTCGCCTCGGTGCCCACGGGTCACGTCTACGTGCGCCACCTCGCCGACGACCGGGGCGACGTCGTCCGCCGGCTGCCGGACCCGGCCCCGCGCGGCAGCTCGGCCGGGACGGCCGCGGCGACGGGGGCCTGGTGGCCTCCGCGGGTGCTGGACCTGGACTGGGTGGCAGGCGCCGACGTCGACCTGGTGCACCTGCACTTCGGCTTCGACGCCGTCGACCCCGCCCACCTGGAGCGCTGGGTGGCGGCGCTGCGCCGCCGCGGCCTGCCGCTGGTGTTCACCGTGCACGACCTGCGCAACCCGCACCACGCCGACCGCTCCGCGCACGACCGCCAGCTCGACGTGCTGGTGCCGGCCGCCGACGCCCTGCTGACCCTGACGACGGGCGCGGCCGCCGAGATCGAGCGGCGCTGGGGCGTGCAGCCGGTCGTGGTGCCCCACCCGCACGTGGTGCCGCTGGCCACGCTGGCCGCCCGCGAGCAGAAGCCGGCCGCCCGCGAGGAGGACGACCGCCCGTTCACGGTCGGCGTCCACCTCAAGAGCCTGCGCGCCTCGATGGACCCCTGGCGGGTGCTCCCGGTGCTGGTGGAGACGGTGGCCTCGCTGCCGCACGCCGTGCTGCGCGTCGACGTGCACCACGACGTCATGGGCGCGACCGGCCCCCGGCACGACGCGGCGCTCACCGCCTGGCTGCGCGAGGAGGAGCGCGCCGGACTGCTGCAGCTGCACGTGCACGACTACTTCACCGACGAGCAGCTCTGGCGCTACCTCGCCGGGCTCGACCTCGCGGTGCTCCCCTACCGCTTCGGCACCCACTCCGGCTGGCTCGAGGCGTGCCGCGACCTCGGGACGACCGTCGCGGCGCCCACCTGCGGCTACTTCACCGACCAGGGGCCGGTGCTGGCCTACACCGCCGACGAGCACCACCTCGACGCCGCCTCGCTGCGTGCCGCCGTCGAGACCGCCCACCGCGACCGTCCTCGCCTCGGCGCCTCGCTGGACGAGCGGCTGCAGCAGCGGCGCGAGCTGGCGGCCCGGCATACCCAGGTGTACCGGGCCGTGCGGGAGGGCGCGTGAGCCCCGTGCCGGCCGTGACGGCCCGACCGCTGCGCGTGTGCCTGGTGGCGCACGCCCGCTACCCGGTGTGCGAGCCCTTCGCCGGTGGCCTGGAGGCGATGACCTTCCACCTGGCTGCCGAGCTCGTGCGGCGCGGGCACGAGGTCTCGCTGTTCGCCGCGCCGGGCTCGGACCCGGCGCTGGACGTGCGCGAGCTGCCCGTGGTCGGCCCCGCGCAGCCGCGCACGGCGCGCCTCGACACCGACGCGCCTCCCGGCGTCGAGATGCTGGAGCACCACGCCTACCTGGCACTCATGCTCGACCTGGCCGCCCACGGCAGCCGGCGCTTCGACGTCGTGCACAACAACTCCCTGCACCACCTGCCGGTCGCGATGGCGCCGGCGCTGGGCGACCTGCCGGTGATCACCACCCTGCACACCCCTCCGCTGTGGTGGCTGCGCTCGGCCATCGAGCTCGACGGCGGCCGCTCCCGCTTCGTGGCGGTCTCCGAGCACACCGCGCAGGCGTGGGCCTCCACCGTGCACTGCGAGGTGGTGCACAACGGCGTCGACCTCACGCGGTGGCCGGCCGGCGACGGCGGCGGGCCGGCGGTGTGGTCGGGGCGCATCACCCCCGAGAAGGCCCCGCACGAGGCCATCGACGCCGCCCGTCTGGCCGGGGTGCCGCTGGTGCTCGCCGGCCCCGTGATGGACGAGGACTACCACCGCCGGATGGTGGTGCCGCGGCTCGGCGGCTCGGTGCGGCACCTGGGCCACCTCGACCAGCAGGAGCTGGCGGGCCTGCTGGGCCGGGCCACCGTGGCGCTGGTGACCCCCGCCTGGGACGAGCCGTACGGCCTGGTGGCGGCCGAGGCGATGGCCTGCGGCACCCCCGTGGCGGCCTACGCGCGCGGCGCGCTGCCCGAGGTGCTCGACGACCGCTCCGGCCGGCTCGCCCGGCCCGGCGACCCCGCCGACCTGGCCCGGGCGCTGCTCGAGGCGCGCGAGCTGGACCGGGCCGGGGTGCGCGCCGCCGCCCACGAGCGCACCAGCCTGACCCGGATGGTCGACGACTACGAGCGCCTCTACCGCGGCGCCTGCCTGCAGGGGGTCGCCGCGTGATCGGCTGGTACGTGCACCACCAGGGTCACGGCCACCTGCACCGGGCCGGACGTGTCGCACTCGAGCTGGCCGCCCGCGGCGAGCCGGTCACCGGGCTCTCCTCGCTGCCGCGGCCGGTGGCCTGGCCGGGCGGCTGGCTGCAGCTGGCGCGCGACGACGAGGGCGGACCGCCCGAGGACCCCACCGCCCACGGTCGGCTGCACTGGGTGCCGCGCCGAGACGCAGGGCTCGCCCGTCGGCAGGCACAGGTCTCCGCCTGGATCGCCCGCGAGGCGCCGCGGGTGCTCGTGGTGGACACCTCGGTGGAGGTCGCGCTGCTGGCCCGGTTGCACGGCACCCCGACCGTCTCCGTGGTCCCTCCCGGCCGGCGCGAGGACGAGGCGCACCGGCTCGCGCTCGAGGTCGCCGACGCCGTCGTCGGCGCCTGGCCGCCGGGGTGGACCGAGCACCTGCTGCCGACGACGCCGCGGCACGTGCGCGACCGCGTGGACGCCGTCGGCGCCGTCGCCCGCTACGCGACGGCGGCCCCGACCTCCCCCCGGGAGCGGCGCCCCGGGCCGCCGCGCGCCGTGCTGCTCGCCGGCACCGGTGACGCCGGCCCCACGCCGGCCCAGGTGCAGGCGGCGGTGGCCGACGCACCCGGCTGGGAGTGGCAGCTGCTGGGTCGCGGGCTCGGCGGGTGGGTGGGCGACCCCTGGCCGCTGCTGCGCGACACCGACGTCGTGGTGACCCACGCCGGCCAGAACGCGCTCGCCGAGGTGGCGGCGGCCCGCCGTCCGGCCGTGGTGCTGCCCCGGGACCGCCCCTTCGCCGAGCAGCGCACCACCGGCGCCGCACTGGTGCGGCACGGGGGTCTGCCGGTGCTCGTGCGCGAGCGCTGGCCCGAGCAGGGGTGGTCGCAGCTGCTCGCGAGCGCCGCGGCGCTCGACGGCGCGGCCTGGCACGCCTGGAACGACGACGGGGGCGCCGAGCGGCTGGCGACGGTGGTGCAACGGGTCGCCGGCCCTCCCACGGCACCGGCACGATCGCCGTCGCACGCGCGCGCGGTGGAGCCCAGCCGGTGACGGCGCGGGTCGCCGTCGTGACGCCCGTGCGCGGGCGACGCGAGCACCTGCGCGCCCAGCGCGCCTCGCTGGCCGGCCAGCTGGGGCCCGACGCCGAGCACGTGGTCGTGCCCGTGGACGACCCCGAGCTGGCCGGCGAGCTGGCCCGCGGGTCCGGCGCCGGCACGGTCGTCAGCGCGGTGGACGGCCACCCGCTGGGACTGCCGGTCGCCGCGGCGCGGAACGCCGGTGCCGCGCTGGCGCTGGCGCGGGGCGCCGAGGTGCTGGTGTTCCTCGACGTCGACTGCCTGGCCGGGCCGGGTCTCGTGCCGGGCTACCGCCGGGCGGTCCAGGAGGCGCCCGAGGTCGTGTGGTCCGGGCCGGTCACCTACCTCGACCCGCCGCCCGCGGGCGGCTACCTCCTCGACGCTCTCGCGGCCCTGGACGCGCCCCACCCGGCCCGACCCGCGCCGGCCGCCGGCGAGCGTCTGCTCGGCGCGAGCCCCGAGCTGTTCTGGTCGCTCTCCTTCGCCTGCTCCGCGGCGGCCTGGGAGCGCACGGGCGGGTTCTGCGAGTCCTACGTGGGCTACGGCGGCGAGGACACCGACCTGGGTCAGCAGGTGGTGGCCGTGGGTCTCCAGCACGGCTGGCTGGGCGACGCCCGCGCGTACCACCAGTGGCACCCGGTCTCGCGGCCGCCGGTCGAGCACGTCGACGACATCGTGCGCAACGCCGCGCTCTTCCGCTCCCGGTGGGGCTGGACGCCGATGGGCGGGTGGCTGGAGCAGCTCGCCGGGCTGGGCCTGGTGCACCGCACCGACGACGGCGGCTGGGGTCGGACGCCGGCTCACACCGAGGTCGGGTCCGCCCCCGCCTCGGCGCCGGCGGACCCCGGCTCGGTGCTGCCGGGCTGAGCCCCGGCGGCCATGCCGCCCGGGTCGGCGACGACGTCGTCGATCACCTGCTCGGCCACCCTCGCCAGCTTGATGTTCTGCTCGCTGGAGTAGCGCTGCAGCACCGCGAACGCCTGCTGCAGGTCCAGCCCGTGCCGCGCCATCAAGATGCCCTGGGCGACGCCGATGTGGTGGCGGGTGTGCATCGCCGTGGCGAGCCCGGAGGTCACCCGCGCGGCGTTGAGGGCCAAGGTGGCGTGGGTGGTGTAGAGCATGGCCAGGTCCATGGCCTCGTCGTCGAAGCCCCCCTCCCGGCGGCCGTAGAGGTTGACGGCACCATGCAGGTCGTTGCCGGCCAGCAGCTGCACGCACACCAACGAGCCGACCCCCTGGCGCGCGGCCGCCGGAGTCCACCGGGGCCAGCGACTCTCCTGGTGCAGGTCGCGACTGCGCAGCAGACCGGCCTCGGTCGCCGCCTCCAGGCACGGCCCCTGCTTCGAGGAGTACTGCAGCAGGTCCAGCTGCTCGGCCAGCGTCGAGGTGGCGGCCAGCGTCTCGGCGCGACCTCCGCGACCGCGCACGGTCACCGAGGCGTCGTCGCAGTCCTCGATCAGCTCCACGGCCACCTCGCAGACCCGCTGCGGGGAGGCCACCTCCCCCGGCGTGCCCGAGAGGGCGGTCGCGGAGCGGGCCAGCGCCGCGATGGCGTCGTGCAGGTGCATGGAGTCCTCCTGCGTCGGGTGGTGCGCTGCGGCTGCACGCCACACTCCCAGAATCGGTCGGGGCTCTCCACACCCCGTCGCGCGCTACCGCGACGGGTGGGCGGGTGACCACTGCCGGCTCACAGCTCGGAGCCGGGGCTCCTGCGCGGTCGTGGGTCGGCGGAGGTCGGCCGCCGCGAGCCCTCGAGCCAGTGCTCGCAGGCGCTGACGGCCGAGGTGAGCCCGGCACTGAGGTGCGGCAGGCTCTCGAAGACCTGGACGGCGCCGGCGCCGAGCAGCTCGTCACGGCCGTAGCCGCCGCTGCACACCGCCAGGGTGGGGATGCCGGCGGCCGTGCCGGCCCGCACGTCCCAGACGGCGTCGCCGACCATGGCCGCGGCACCGGTGCCGAGCTCCTCGAGCGCCTGGGTCACGAGGTCGGGGTCGGGCTTGGACCCCTCCGCGTCCTCGCTGGTGAGCACCGCGTCGGCCAGCTCGTCGGCGTCCAGCAGCTCCATGGCCCGCGCGGCGTGGCGCGGGATGCCGGAGCTGGCCAGGCCCACCAGCAGGCCGGAGGCCCGCAGGTGCACGAGCAGCTCGCGCGCTCCCTCCAGCAGCCGGGGCTCCTCGAGCAGCCGGTCGTACTCCTGCTCCCAGCGCTCGCGCAGCTCCGGACCCCACTCCTGCTCGGCACGGGCGCCGGCCACGTGCTCGACCAGCTTGTCCCCGCCCATCCCGATCGCACGGTGCACGCGCCATGCCGGCACCTGCAGCGGCGTGTCCGCCAGGGCACGGGTCCAGGCCACCGTGTGGTGGTAGACGGAGTCCAGCAGGGTGCCGTCGACGTCGAGCACCACCGCACGCAGGGTGGTCATGCCCGCACCCCGCTCCGGTCGGTGGAGGTCCCGGGCAGCGTGGTGGCAGGCATCGCCGTCAGTACCCGTGACGGCCCCGCACACACCGTGGCACCCCACGGTCGGGTGCGCGCGGGAGCACCGCCGACCGGCCCGCATGCGGTGCGCGGCGGGGGTTACCGGCGGCTCCCACCCACCCCGTAGGAGACCCCGTGCGCCAGACGCAGCCCTCGCCCGACCCGACGGCGGGCCCCCGGTGACCCGCCAGGCGCTGTGGGGGGCGCACGGCCACCCGGCCGCCGCCACCGGCGACGACCCGGTGGACCTGCCCGGCACCAGCGACGTCGTCGTCGTGGGTGCCGGCATCACCGGTCTGGCCGCAGCCCTGCAGGTGGCTGCGACCGGCCGCTCGGTGACGGTGCTCGAGGCACGCCGTGCCGGCTCGGGCACGACCGGTCGCAGCACCGCCAAGCTCAGCGTCCTGCAGGGCACCCGGCTCTCCTCGATCGCCCGCCAGCACCCCGCCGACGTCGTCTCCTCCTACGTCGAGGCCAACCAGGCCGCCCAGCGCTGGCTGCTGGAGCTGTGCGAGCGCCTCGAGGTCCCGGTGCAGCGTCGCGCCGCCGTCACCTACGCCACCTCGAGCGCGGGCGCCCGGACGGTACGGCGCGAGCTGGAGGTGGCCCGCAGCGCGGGGCTCGCAGTGGACTGGATCGAGCGCGACGACGACCTGCCCTTCCCGATCACCGGCGCCGTCCGACTCCAGGACCAGGCGCAGGTCGACCCCGCGGCCCTCGTGACGGCGATGGTGCGCGAGGCGCGTGCCCTCGGGGTCCGGGTGGTGGAGGGGGTGCGCGTCACCCGGGTCGCGGGCCAGGACCCCGTCCGGGTCGTCAGCAGCGCCGGGGAGGTCGACGCCGACCTGGTCGTCGTCGCCACGGGGACCCCGATCCTCGACCGTGGCGCCTTCTTCGGCCGCCAGACTGCCCAGCGCTCCTACTCCGTCGCCTTCCGCACGCCGCTGCCCGCCGTCGCCGGCATGTACCTCGCGGCCGACCAGCCCTCCCGCTCGCTGCGCGACGTACCGGACCGCGCCGAGGGACCCGTGCTGCTGGTGGGCGGTGCGGGGCACCCCACGGGCCGTGTGCGCGAGCACGCCGTCCGGCTCGACGAGCTGCGCGCGTGGACGGCCGAGTGGTTCCCGGACGCCGAGGAGCTGGCCGCCTGGTCCGCGCAGGACTACGAGCCCGCCCGCCAGCTGCCCTTCGCCGGGCCCGTCCTGCCCGGGGCCGACCGGATCTGGGTGATGGGCGGCTTCGCCAAGTGGGGCATGACCAACGGACCCGCCGCGGCCATGGCGCTCGCGGGCCGGCTGGCCGGCGACGCACCGTCGTGGGCGGAGACGCTGCACCCCTGGCGCCTGCGTGAGCTGCGGGCCGCTCCGCAGCTGGTGCACGACAACGCCGCCGTCGGGTTCGAGATGGCCCGCGGGTGGATCCGCCCGTGGGCCGCCGGCCGGGGCCGGGTGTGCCCCCACCTGGGCGGCGTGGTGCGCTGGAACGACGCCGAGGAGTCCTGGGACTGCCCGCTGCACGGGTCACGGTTCGACCGCGCGGGCGCGGTGCTCGACGGCCCCGCCGTGCGTGATCTGCGCCGCCTTCCGGGGGCGCGCCCCGCCTGAGTGGTCGCCCACACGCCCCTCGGGCAGCTCCCCCGTCTTGACAACTCCAGTGCGCACGACCAATTCTTCCCTCAGCCTCGAGCAGCGGGGTCTCTCGCACGACCCCCTCAGGACCGATGGCCGACACTCCCCCTTCCCCCTCCCACGCACGCGCCCTCGCCCGGGCCGCCGCTGCGCTGGCCGAGAAGGTCGATCCGACGCTGACGACCGACCGCATCTGCGATCTCGCCGTCGAGCTGGTGCAGCCCTGCGCCCACGCCTCCATCTCGATCCGGGCGCGGCGCGGTCGACCGCAGACGCTCGCGGCCTCCTCGACGGTGGCCGAGCGGGTCGACGCCGCGCAGTACGAGCTGCAGCAGGGCCCCAACCTCACCGCGATCGACGAGAACCGCACGCTCGTGCTGCAGGACCTCGCCGAGGGCGACTGGCCCGCCTGGACCCAGCTCGCGCAGGAGTCGGGCATCCGCTCGCTGATGTGCGTGCGCCTGATCGGGGCTCGCCAGCAGACCATCGGCGCCATGACGCTGTACTCCGAGGACACCGGCGCCTGGGACGACGACACCTTCGAGCTGGCCAAGCTGTACGCCACCCACGCGGCGATCGCGATGAACCACGCCCAGGTGGCCGACGGGCTGCACACCGCGCTGGCCAGCCGCCACCTGATCGGCCTCGCCCAGGGCGTGCTGATGACGCGCCACCAGCTGACCGCGACGCAGGCGTTCGCCGTGCTGCAGAAGTACTCCAGCGAGAGCAACGTGAAGGTGTCCGAGGTGGCACGCGACATCGTGGCCGACCTGGACCCCACCTACGCCCCGCCCACCTGACCGCACCTGACCGCACCTGACCGCACCTGACCGTGGACGTGCCCGGACAGGCGGAAGCCCTCCGTGGCGCTGGGGGGCGGGGAGGAGGGCAACCGCCGACAGGTACCCCACGAGGACGCGCGCCACACCCTCACGGGTGAGATTCGCGACGACGTGTGGCTCACACCTCGAGAAGTCGGGTGCGCGCACTGAAAAGCACCCTCGCGGGGCACCGGGCGGGCGTGGACGAGGACCTGGACGTGCTGCTCCATCGTGCCGCCGAGGGCGACCGCCTCGCGTTCGCGGACTTCTACGACGCCACGTCCGCCTCGGCCTACCGCCTGGCCCTCACCGTCGCCGGTGACCCCACGGCCGCGGAGCAGGCGGTCGTGCGCGCCTACACCGCTGCGTGGCACCACTCCCCCGTGCGCACCCGGGGGGTCTCGCCCCACGGCTGGCTGCTCGGGCTCGTGCACGGGAGCGCCGGCGAGGCGCACGGCGCCGACCCCGACTCCACCGACGCCACCGACTCCGGGGACCGGGGTCGAGGACCCCGGGGACGGCTGCGGACCTCGCACGACGCCGGGTCGGCCACCCGACCCTCCCGTCGTCCGGGCTGGCGGATCCGGCGCCTGGCCTGACCGGGCCGGTGCCCTGGTCGTCACCGGCAGCAGCAGCCGCGCCTAGGGCGAGGCGCCGTTGCGCACCCGGGAGAGCCGCAGGGCCGCGTCGACCGGGTCCCCGGGCAGGTAGGTGGCACCGAGCCGCTCGGCCACCGTCTCGTCGGCGCCCCGACCCGCGAGGTAGACGTCGAAGGCGGCCACCAGCTCGGCCACGGTCGAGCCGAGGCCGGTGAAGGCCGCGGGCAGCGAGCCGCTGAGCAGGATGACGTCGGGCTCGATGATGTCGGCTGCCACCTTCAACGACTCCAGCGGCGTGTGCGCTCCCAGGAACCGGGTGCGCCACCCGGCCCGCTGCAGCACCACCTCCACCGCCTTGAGCGCGATGTCGTGGGACTCGTAGGGCGTGCAGGCCAGCAGCGCCAGCGGCCCGGAGGCCGAGCCGGCGGCGAAGCTCAACGCTCCCAGGCGTCCGCGCACGACGTCGCTGGCGAAGTGCTCGTCGGCGACGTCGAGGTGGCCGTTCTCCCACCCCTCGCCCACGCGGCGCAGGAACGGGAACAGCACCTCGCGGATCGCGCTCTCCACCGAGACCGTGGCGAAGACCCGGTCGAGCACCGCGTGCATGCTCGCGGTGTCGTAGGCCACCATCGCGGTGTGCAGGTCCTCGACCGCCTGCGCCGCCGTCAGCGCCTGCGCCCGCAGCCCGCTCATGGGCGGACTCGCGGCCGCCTGGTCGCCACCCGGCACGTGGTCCGACGCGTCGTCGGCCACCTGGTCGGACACCTGCTCGGGCGGGCCGTCCACCGCCCGGTCGCGTGCTGGCGCAGGCACCGCCGGCTGCGGGTCGGGGTCGGTGACCGGGGCTCGCTCGGAGGGCGCGACCGCACGCAGGCGGCGCGGGTGACCCGGCTCGGGCACGTCGGCCGGCATCCGCGCACGGTCGGCCGCCAGCACCTCGGCGGCCGCCTGCGCGGCCGGCACGCCGCGCCCCCGCGCCTCGACCATCGCCCGGGCCCGGCGCTCGTCCTCGGGACCGTAGAGGCGATAGCCCGCGGCGGTGCGGGCGGGCTGGAGCAGCCCGTAGCGGGTCTCCCAGGCGCGCAGCACCGTCTCGCTGACGCCGACCCGCGACGCCAGGACGCCGATGCGCCACCGATCCGCTGCTCCCACGCTCATGCGGCCTCCTCCTCGTGGGTACCGAGGTTATACAAACCCTGGACAGGTGTGGTTCCATAGACACCGGAAACCGAGCAGGAGGTGACACACATGGGTGAGGAATTCCAGCCCGTGGGACCGCTGCTTGACTCCCTCGGCGTCCAACGCGAGGTCGTCGACGGGGAGCTCGTCGTCGGCGCAGTCGTCCTTCTCAAGGTCCTCGAGGCCGACGGGACCGTCTCCATGCGGTCGGCGTGGTCGCCGGGACTGTCGTGGATGGAGCGCGTCGGCATGCACTCCTCCGCGGCGCAGGTCGACATGCCGGGTCGTGCGAGCGACCCCGCGCCGGCGCGACGCAACGACGCGCGCGACAGCGACCTGTACTGACAGGTCCGGCAGCGCCTGCAGCACGCACGCCCCTCCCACCCACGGTGGTGAGGGGCGTTCGCGTCTGCGGGCCCGAGTGCTGCGGGGCCGCGCCCACACGCACGAACGCCACGACCGCCCCGGTGAGGGCGGCCGTGGCGCAGGTCGGGACGCGACGCGGTCAGCGCGTGGTCAGCCCGCGTCCGCGAGCGCACCGCGCAGCTGGGCCAGCACGCTCTGCAGCAGCTTGGAGACCTGGGTCTGCGAGCAGCCGAGCCGCTCGCCGATCTCGCGCTGGGTGAGCTCGTCCACGAAGCGCCAGGTGAGCACCTGCTGGTCGCGGGCACTGAGCTGACGCAGCACGGGTGCCAGCATCAGCCGCATCTCGCTGCGACGCTGGTCCTCGTCGTTCGGGTCCGCCACCAGCTCGCTGATCCCCAGCTCGCCGGCGCCGACCGGCTGGTCGAGGGAGACCACGAAGATGAGGCCGCGCGCGCTGAGGGCCTCGCGCACCACCTCCACCGACTCCTCCACGTCGGCGGCGAGCTTCTCGACCCCGGCGGCGTCGAGCCGATCGGTGGAGTGCCCGGCACCGAGGATGCGCGCGTGGGCACGCTGCACGTCGCGCGGGGGCCGCACGGTCCAGCCGTGGTCGCGGAAGTAGCGGCGCAGCTCGCCCTCCATGCAGGGCACCGCGTAGCTGAGCAGGTCGCGGTCCATGGCGGGATCGAAGTTCTGCACGGCTCGCACCAGGGCGAGGTAGGCCACCTGCTGCAGGTCCTCGGTCGGGACACCACGGCGGGCGTGGCGCTGGGCCACGGCATCGGCGACCTGCATGTTGACCGTGACGACGTCCTCGAGCAGGAGCCGACGCTCCTCGCTGCCGACGGGGGCGGCGGCCGCGCGGGCCAGCAGCTCGGTGGTGCGCTCGGAGCGCTCCGCGCGGGGCAGTCGCCCAGCCCGGGCTGGTCCGCCGTCTCGACGCATGGGGGTGACCGACATCGTCCTACCGCCTCTCAACCTTGGGGCCCACGAGTGCGGGCAACTGCCTGTACCTTAATTGAACCCTCTACAAACCCTCCACATCAACTTTTCTCGGACGGTCCGCGCTGGACCCCCGGCTCCGGGGGTACCGGCCAGACCACGGCCCGTCCGGACGACCCGGTGTCATGAGGTGGCCGCTCCCATCCCCCTGACCCCCACCCGCGGTCGGACCGAGACTCCTGGAGCTCCCACGATGAGCCAGACCGTCGATCCCGCACCCATCTCCCGCCGGCCGCTGCGGCAGCTCGCGGCGCTCACGTGGGTGGTCGGCGCGGGCGCCGGAGCCGCTCTGCGACTGGCCTCCCTCGCCGCCGGTCCGGTCTGCGCCGGGTGCAACCGGGTCCCGGTCGACCGGCGCGGCGGCACCTGCTCCCCGGCCTGCTTCAACCGCGTCTGAGGCCGGCGCCGACCGGTCGCTCCGGCTGACGCCGCAGCCACCACCCGCGACGCGATTCGCCCTCGCGCGCGGGCGCGGGCGGTGGCTTCCGCCACGGTGCGCGAGCAGCTGTCGGCGGTCCAGACCGGTCTGGACCGCCACGGGCGCTCGACGCGTCATCCGGTGCCGGCGGTGCCGGCGGTGCCGGCGGGGTCAGCGGTGCTGATCGAGGATCGAGGCCGGTCGCGGCCGGTCGAGGGAGCGGTACCGGGTCAGCGACCCTGCCAGCGCGGCGGGCGCTTCTCGGCGAACGCGGTCGCACCCTCGACGGCGTCCGCGGAGCCGAAGACCGGGTCCACCAGCTCCGCCTGACGACGCCACGCCACCTGCGCAGGCCAGTCCGGGGCCGCCAGCGCCACCTGCTTGGTCACCGCCACGGCCAGCGGGCCGTTGGCCGCCACGGTCTGCGCCAGCGCGAGGGCGCCCTCGAGCGCACCGCCCTCACCGGTGAGACGGTTGACGAGTCCCAGGTCGGCGGCCCGCCGCGCCTCCACCGGCTCGCCGGTGAGCAGCATCTCCAGCGCCAGGGTCCGCGGGATCCGCTGCGGGAGCAGCATCGCCGCCCCCGCCGCGGCGACCAGGCCCCGCCGGACCTCGGGGACGCCGAAGCGGGCGGTCTCCGCGGCCACCACCAGGTCGCAGGCCAGCACCATCTCCAGGCCGCCCGCCAGCGCCCACCCCTCCACCGCCGCGATCAGCGGGGTGCGAGGCGGTGCCTCGACCAACCCGCCGAAGCCCCGGCCCTCCAGGAAGGGCACGTCACCGGCGAGGAAGCCCTTGAGGTCCATGCCCGCGCAGAACGTGCCGCCCGCGCCGGTGAGCACGCCGACGCGCAGCGCGTCGTCACCGTCGAGGCGGTCCAGGGCGGCCGCCACGCCCGCCGCGACGGCGCTGGTGACGGCGTTCTTGGCCGCCGGCCGGTTCAGGGTGATCACCAGGACGTGCTCGTCGCGCACCTCGGTGAGCACCACGTCGTCCCGGTGGTCCGGGGGCCGGCTGTCGTGGTCCGCCTGGCTGGGGTGGTCGCTCACGGGGGTCCTCCGGGGTGTCGGGTCGGGTCTGATCGAGCCGGGTCAGGGCGTCGGGGGCAGGTGCAGGTCGGTGCCGGCGAGGCCGGGTCGCACGACGACCTTGGCCAGCGCGCCGGGATCGGCCAGGGCGTCGAAGGCGCCGGCGACGCCGTCGAGCCCGACCTCGCCGGTGAGCAGCGGCGTGGGGTCGACCTCACCCTGGGCCAGCAGGTGCAGCGCGTCGCGCAGCTCGCGCGGCGTGTAGCCCAGCACGAAGCGCAGGTCGATCTCCTTGTTGACCGCGATCGCGGGGCGGATCGCGTCCTGGCCCATGCACACGCCCACCACGACCACCCGCGAGGCCAGCGGCGCCGTCGCGATCAGGTGGTCGAGGATGCCGGGCACGCCGACGCACTCGAAGACCACCGGCCCGCTCGGCGTGGCACCCGCGGCCTCCGCCGCGCGCATCACCTGCCACCACGGCAGCAGCGGCAGGGCGCGCAGCTTCTCCATGCTGCCGACGGCCAGCTCGAAGAGGCCGGCGGCGGTGAGGTGGCGGTCGGCGTGCGGCTCGAAGGGCGACCCGGCGGCGGGGTCGACCACGAGGTCCGCGCCCATCCGCTCGGCCAGGGCGCGACGCCCGGGTGAGGGGTCGCTGGCCACCACGGTGCGCACGCCGGTGGCCTTGAGCATCGCCACGACGGCCAGGCCGATCGGACCGCAGCCCACCACGTAGGCCACCTGACGACTCCCCACGGCACCGCGGCGCACGGCGTGCAGCGCGACCGCCATCGGCTCGGTCAGCGCCGCGGCGTCCGCGGCCAGCCCGTTGGGCACGGGCAGCACCATGGACTGCTCGGCGAGCATCCGCTCGGCGTAGCCCCCGGGCGCCATCGGGCTCAACCCGGTGGTGTGGACGGCGCCCGCGGCGCGCAGCAGCGGGAACACCGCCACCCGCGTGCCGGACCGGACCCGCGCCGGGGTGCGCGGGCCGTGGTCGAGCACGGTCGCGCACACCTCGTGGCCCATCACGACGGCGTCGTCGGGCCGCATCACGTGGTCGTAGCCGGTGGCGGCGGCCGCCTGCGCGAGCTCAGCCGCGTGGTGACGGGCGTGCAGGTCGGACCCGCAGATGCCGCAGGCCTCCACCTGCAGCAGCACCTGCCCGCGCGCCGGCACGGGCTCGGGCAGGTCGCGCACCGCGAGCTCGGCGTGCTGGCAGACGACGGCTCTCATGGCCGCAACCTACCGAGAGCGTGTCCCGGTTGCGCCGACACGCTGCAGCCGCGCCGGCACGGAAGTACGCTCCGCGTCATGGGAGACGGAGGCCGCCGCGACCGGCGTGCCCCCGCGCCCGCGGACCCGGGCGAGGACCTCCTCGGCCGCTGGATGGCCCACCACGCCGGCGAGGCCCCGACCCCCGCCCGCCCGGACGACGGCGCCTCGCTGGTCGCCAGCCCACCCGAGGCTGCCCCCGGCTCCCTTCCACCGGCCGACGAGGGGTGGTGGGGCGACGCCGCTCCTGCTCAGCCGGTGGCGGCACCTGCCTCCCCGTCCGCGACCGACCCCGACACCACCGAGGCATCCGAGGTGCCCGAGCTGCCCGCGCCCACCCGGACCGCCCGCCCCTCGCGGCGCAGCCGGAGTCCGGAGCCGGCGCCCGTGCCGAGCGCCGTCACCTTCCCCCCGCGCCGCGGCCCGCGCCGGGTGCTCGGCCTGGCGCTTCTGCTCATGCTCACCGCCACGGGTCTCGCCGGGTGGTCGGCCTACCAGGAGCCCGACGTGGAGAGCCTCACCCTGCTGGGCACCCTGGCCACGCTGACCCTGGTCACGTGGGCGGTGCGGGCGGGCTCGGCGCTCACCACCCTCGAGGTGGTGGGCGGCCAGCTGCACGTGCACCAGGGCGGCCGTCGCACCACCTTCGACCTCACCAGCGCGTACACGCCGGTCGAGGTGATCGGTCGGCCCGGCCGCCGTGGCTGGAAGGTCGTGCTGGGGCGCGGCACCGCCCGCCGGCCGTTCGTCGTCGACGCCGGACTGGTCGACCCTGCGCGGTTCACCGAGGTGCTGCAGCGCTACCGCCCGCAGTGACGCCGTCCACCCCTGCCCGGGTGCGAGAGCAGCGCTCTCACAGTGTCAGGAGGCGGTGTCGATCCAGTAGCGCAGCTTGCCCTGCCGACGGTCCTCCAGCTCACCCCCGCAGGCCTCGATGGTGGCCGCACTGGCGCGGTTGTCGTCGTCGCACGTGACGAGCAGCCGCCGGATGCCGAGGTCGGCCGCCCGGCCCACCGAGAGCCGCAGCGCCCGGGAGGCGTGCCCCTCCCGGCGCCGGCTCGGACGCACCGAGTAGCCCACGTGGCCGCCCTGCTCGAACAGGAAGTCGTTCAGGGTGTGCCGCAGCGCCAGGAACCCGACCACCTGCCCCTCACCGGCACCGTCGTGCCCGTCCTGCCCGTCGGTGATCCAGTAGTGGTCGCAGTGCACCATCCCCGGCGGCGGCGCGAGGCTGGTGTCGGCCAGCTCGGCGAGCATCTCGACGACGCGCGCACAGCCGGCCCGGGTGGTGTCCAGCGGCTCGTCCTGGGGCAGGTTCCAGAGCCCGGCGCCCTGCATGGCGGGGACGCTGTCGAACTCGGCGACCGCGGCCGCCCAGCTCTCGTGCAGCCGGACCGTGGGCACCACCAACGTCGTCATGCCCCCATCCTGACGGGCGGGGTCGGCGTCCCCGACGGGTGGGGAGGGGGCCGAGCACCCCGACGACCGCCACCCTTGCGCGCGGTCGAGAACCTGTTCTAGTTTGGACACATGTCCAACCAGGTGTCCAGCGTCGCCGGCCTCCCCCGCCGCCACGCGACGCCGCGCCAGGCCGAGACCGTCGAGCGGCTGCTCGCCGCCGGTGCCGAGGAGCTGCGTCGCTCGGGGCACCAGGCCCTCACCATGCGCATGGTCGCGCGGCGCGCGGAGGTCTCCTCGGCCACCGCCTACACCTACCTGGCCTCCAAGAACCACCTCTTCGCCGAGCTGTTCTGGGCCGCGCTCACCGCCAGCGACGACGGCGACCCGGTCGGCGCCACGCGCACCGAGCGGGTGCAGTCCGTGGTGCGCACCCTCGTCGCGGTCCTCGACGCCGAACCCGCGCTGGCGGCCGCCGTCACCTCCGCGCTGCTCTCCTCCGACCCCGACGTCGAGCGCCTGCGGCTGCGGATCGGCACCTACCTGGTCGAGCGCTTCCAGCGGGCCCTGGGCGAGGACGCCGACCCGGTGCTGCTCGAGGCCGTCACGCTGGCCTTCACCGGGGCGCTGCTGCAGGGCGGGATGGGCGTCATCGGCTACGCCGAGATGGGCGAGCGGCTGCTCGCCGTCGTCGCCGCGATCCTCGAGGGACACCCGGCATGAGCACCCCAGGACGTTCTCCGACTCCCCCGCTGCGCTCCTCCGACGGACGACACCGCGGGGACACCGCATGAGCACGCCGGCGCTCCTGGACCCCTACGACTACGCCTTCCAGGACGACCCCTACCCGGTGTACGCCCGGCTGCGCGCCGAGCAGCCGCTGCACCACAACCCCGAGCAGGACTTCTGGGCCCTCACCCGGCACACCGAGGTGTCTGCGGCCTTCCGCGACGAGGGCACCTTCTCCAACGAGATGGGCGTCTCGATCGACAACGGCGCCTGGGGGCCGCACGCGCACCGGATCATGTCGTTCCTGGCCCTCGACGGGAAGCGCCAGCAGCGGCTGCGATCCCTGGTCTCGCGCGCGTTCACGCCTCGCCGGGTGCGCGAGCTCGCGCCCCGCGTGCAGCAGCTCGCCGACCACTACCTCGACGCCGCCCTGGTGCACGGCGAGGAGCACGACTGGATCGCCGACGTCGCCGGCCGGCTGCCCATGGACGTGATCTCGGAGATGATGGGCGTGCCCGTGGAGGACCGCGACGAGGTGCGGCGACACGCCGACCTGCTGGTCCACCGCGAGGACGGTCTGCGCGACATCCCGGCTGCTGCCGCCGACTCCTTCCTCCACCTGGTCGGCTACTACGCCGACATGCTCGAGCAGCGGCGCACCCGGCCCACCGACGACCTGACCTCGGCGCTGATCGCGGCGCGGCTCGACGGCGGCGACCGGCTCGCCGACGAGGAGATCATCGCCTTCCTGACCCTGATGGTCGTCGCCGGCAACGAGACCACCACCAAGCTGCTCGGCAACGCGCTCTTCCACCTCGCCGCCGACCGCCGCCAGCTCGACGAGGTGCTCTCCGGCCCGTCGGGCTCCCCGGACCTGGTCGCGCCGTGGATCGAGGAGACGTTGCGCCACGACAACTCCACGCAGATGCTGGCCCGCCACCTGCTGCGGCCGGTCGAGGTCGAGGGCGTGACGGCGCCCGCCGGTGCCAAGCTCCTGCTGGTGCTCGGCTCGGCCAACCGCGACGAGACCGTCTTCACCGACCCCGCGCGCTTCGACCTGCACCGCGCCCCCGCCGAGCTGGCACGCAGCGTCTCCTTCGGCGGCGGCCGGCACTTCTGCCTCGGTGCCAACCTGGCCCGGCTCGAGGCCCGCATCGTGCTCGAGGAGCTGGTGCGCCGGGTCGCCTCGTTCGAGGTCGACGTCGACCGCGCGCGGCGCGTGCACTCGGTGAGCGTGCGCGGGTTCGCCTCCCTGCCCGTGACCGTGCACCTGCGCCCGGGCCGACCGGGTGCCGACCGGTGAGCGCCCGCTACCCGCGGCCCGAGCGACGGCCCGCCGTCGTCACCGGGGCCTCCTCGGGCATCGGGGCGGCCACCGCGCTGGCGCTCGCCGCCGTCGGCCACCCGGTCGCGCTCGGCGCCCGGCGCACCGAGCGTCTCGAGGCGCTCGCCGCCTCCATCCGCGAGAGCGGCGGCGAGGCGGTCGTCGCCCCGCTCGACCTCACCGAGCCGGACGCGGTCGAGGCGTTCGCCGCCGCGGCACGGGAGGGCCTCGGCGAGATCGAGACCGTGGTGAGCAACGCCGGCGCCGTCGCGCCCGGCACCACGCACGAGGTCAGCAGCGAGCGCTTCGCCCGCGAGCTCGACCTCGCCGTCGTGGGTGCCCACCGACTGGTGCGCGCCTTCGTGCCCGCCATGGTGGAGCGGCAGCGCGGTGACCTGGTGGTCGTCTCCTCCGACGTCGCCGTGCGCGCGCGGCCGTTCATGGCCGCCTACGCCGCCGGCAAGTGGGGCCTGGAGGGCATGGCCCACGCGCTGCAGATGGAGCTCGAGGGCACCGGCGTGCGCTGCTCGATCGTGCGGCCCGGTCCCACGTGGAGCGAGATGGGCAGCGACTGGGACGCCGAGGAGGGCGCGTTCGTGCTCGACCAGTGGGTGCGCTTCGGCCTGGCCCGCCACCCGCACTTCCTCAAGCCACAGGCGCTCGCCGACGCCATCACCTACGTGGTGCAGGCCCCGCGCGGCGTGCACGTGAGCCTGATCGAGGTAAACCCCGAGGCACCCGTCGACGCTCCCGAGGAGTCCCGATGACCGACCCGACGACCGACCCCGTCACCGCCATCCCCGAGGTCTCCTACGCCGTGCTGGACGAGGTGCCCGACGACGGCCACGGCCACCTGGCCGAGATGCGTGTCGACCCGATCGGACTGTTCCACCGCGTGCGCGAGGAGTGCGGCGACATCGGCCGGTTCCGGCTGGCCGACCGCGACGTCGTCCTGGTCTCCGGCGCGGAGGCCAACGAGCAGTTCTTCCGGGCGCCGGACTCCACGCTGGACCAGGCAGCCGCCTACCCGTTCATGACACCGATCTTCGGGCCCGGGGTGGTCTTCGACGCCTCGCCCGAGGAGCGCCAGCAGATGCTCAAGAACCAGGCGCTGCGCGGCGACATGATGCGCGGGCACGCCGCCACCATCGAGCGCGAGATCCGGCGGATGGTCGCGCCGTGGGGCGAGGAGGGCGAGATCGACCTGCTCGACTTCTTCGCCGAGCTGACCATCTACACCACCTCGGCGTGCCTGATCGGCACCCCGTTCCGCGAGGAGCTCGACTCCTCCTTCGCGCACCACTACCACCGGCTCGAGCGCGGCACCGACGCCATCGCCTACGTCGACCCCTACGCCGACATCGAGTCGTTCCGCATCCGTGACGAGGCGCGCGCCGCGCTGGTGGCCCTCGTGCAGCAGATCATCGACCGGCGGGTCGAGCGCGGCACGGTGCCTCGCGAGGAGCGGGACCTGCTCGACGTGCTGATCAGCCTGGAGATGGACGCCGACCACATCACCGGGATCTTCATCTCGATGATGTTCGCCGGGCACCACACCTCCTCGGGCACGGCCGCGTGGGCGCTCATCGAGCTGATGCGCCACCCGGGGGCGATGGCCGAGGTGGTGGCCGAGCTCGACGACCTCTACGCCGGGGGCGCCGAGGTCTCCTTCGCCTCGCTCCGCGCCATCCCACACCTGGAGGCCGCGCTCAAGGAGACGCTGCGCCTGCACCCACCACTGATCATCCTGCTGCGGGTGGTGGCCGAGGAGATCGAGCTGGCCGGTCACCTCATCCCGCCGGGCACCATGGTGGCCGCCTCCCCGCGCGTCTCCAACCGGATCGCCGAGGACTTCCCCGACCCCGACGCCTTCGACCCCAGCCGCTACCTCGACCCGCGCCAGGAGGACCTGCAGCACCGCTGGACCTGGATCCCCTTCGGCGCCGGGAAGCACCGCTGCGTGGGCAACGCCTTCGCGATGATGCAGCTCAAGGCGATCTTCTCGGTGGTGCTGCGCGAGTACACCTTCGAGATGGCCCAGCCCTCCGAGGACTACCGCGACGACACCTCGAAGATGGTCATCCAGCTCGCCCAGCCCTGCCGGGTCGCGTATCGACGGCGCTCCTCGCGCGGGGGTGCCTGATGGGCATCCGGGTCGTCGCCGACCTCGACCTGTGCCAGGGCCACCAGCTCTGCCAGGGCGAGGCGCCCGAGGTCCTCGGCTTCGACGCCGGCGCCGACGTCGTGACCGTGCTCGAGGAGCACCCCGCCGACGCCCTGCGCCCCGGCGTCGAGGACGCCGTCCGCTACTGCCCCGCCCTGGCCCTGAGCATCGAGGAGACCGATGAGTGACCCCGTGACCCAGCCCGTGACCCGCGCGGAGATCGAGGAGTTCTGGGAGAGCTGGCTGGCGGTCAACCGCGAGGCCGAGCGGATCGGCGACTGGCGGATCATGGCCGACCACTACGCCGAGGACGCCAGCTACGGCTGGATGTACAGCCACGACGAGCACTTCATGGCGGTGGGCCGCGAACAGATCCGCGACTGGGCGATCGGCATCGAGATGGACGGCTTCGACGGCTGGCACTACGACTACGTGTGCACGATGATCGACGAGCAGAAGCAGATGGTGCTGGGCTTCTGGAAGCAGCGCTCGGGCATCGTCGAGGAGGCCACCGGTCGCGAGTACGAGATCCTGGGCATCGGCGGCTCGTGGTTCGGCGTCCAGCGGCAGACCGAGGGGCCGGACGCCGGGCAGCTGAAGTGGGCCTGGCAGCGGGACTGGTTCGACATGCCGTCGACCGCGCACACGTTCCTCCAGATCCTCGCCGACGGCAAGGCACCCGACACGCTGGTGCAACGGATGAAGATCCACGGGCACGGGGTTCCCGGCCACTACCACCTGGACGACATCCCCTCGACCGTGTGGCCGCCGCCGGTGGAGCGCGGCGACTTCGTGACCCAGGCCCCCGCGCCGTCGACCTCCGAGGCGCAGGCGTGAGCGCGCTCCCGCCCCCCGCGCAGCAGCTGGTCGACGGCGTCCTCGGGCCGGCGTCCGACGACGGCAGCTACCCGGTCCTGAACCCCGCCACCGGGCTCGAGATCGGCGTCGCCCCCGACTCCACGGCCGACGACGTCGAGGCCGCGATCGCCGCCGCGCGGCGTGCCTTCGACGAGACCGGCTGGTCGACCGACCTCGAGCTGCGGGTGCGCTGCCTGCGCCAGCTGCACGCGGCGCTGCTCGAGCACGCCGAGCCGTTCCGGGCACTGACCACCGCGGAGGTCGGGATGCCCGGCTTCATGATGGGTGCGGCCGGCTTCGACGTCCCGGTGGAGGGCCTGGCCTGGATGACCGACCTGGCCGAGGGCTACGCCGTCGAGCGCGACCTCGGTGTCGCGGAGCCGATGGGCATCGCCTCGCGCCGCACCGTGCGCCGCGAGCCGGTGGGTGTCGTCGCGGCGATCACCCCGTGGAACGTGCCCACCCAGATCAACCTCGCGAAGATCGGGCCGGCGCTGGCCGCCGGCTGCACCGTGGTGCTCAAGCCGGCACCGGACACCCCGTGGGTGGCCGCCGAGCTGGGTCGTCTGGCCGCCGAGCACACGGACCTGCCGCCGGGCGTGCTCAACGTCGTCACACCGCGCTCGAACGAGGTGGCGGCGGCGCTCACGACCGACCCACGCGTCGACATGGTCTCCTTCACCGGCTCCACCGGCGTCGGCCGCGCCATCATGGCAGCGGCCGCGCCGACGCTGAAGCGCGTCTTCCTCGAGCTCGGCGGCAAGTCCGCCGCGATCGTGCTCGACGACGCCGACGTGGCCGCCGCCGCCGGTGCCGCGGCGTTCACCGCCTGCATCCACGCCGGCCAGGGCTGCGCCATCACCACCCGCCTCGTGGTGCCGCGCGAGCGGTACGACGAGGCCGTGCAGGTGGCCGCCGCGACCATGGAGTCGATCGGGGTGAAGGACCCCGCCGACCCCGGCGCCATCTGCGGCCCGGTCATCTCCGCAGCCCAGCGCGACCGCGTGGCGTCCTACCTGCGGCTGGCGATCGAGGAGGGCGGCACCTTCGCCACCGGCGGCTCGGTGATCGAGCAGGACGGCTTCTGGGTGCAGCCCACCGTCGTCGCCGGGCTGGCGAGCTCCGCCCGGGTGGCGCAGGAGGAGATCTTCGGGCCGGTGCTCGTCGTCCTGCCGCACGACGGTGACGACGACGCCGTGCGGATCGCCAACGACTCGCCCTACGGGCTCTCCGGGTCGGTGGAGTCGGCGTCGCTGGAGCGGGCCACCGCCGTGGCGCGGCGCGTGCGCACCGGCACGCTCGCCGTCAACGGTGGGGTGTGGTTCAGCCCCGACGCGCCGTTCGGCGGCTACAAGCAGTCGGGCCTGGGGCGCGAGATGGGCGTGGCCGGGTTCGAGGAGTACCTGGAGACCAAGACGATGGCCTTCCCGGCCTGAGTGGCCCGGGTGACCTGATCAGAACGGACGACGCGATGACCGACTGGACCGAGAAGACCGTGGTGGTCACGGGGGCCGCGCAGGGGATCGGCGAGGCCTACGCCCGCGCCCTGGGAGCCGCCGGGGCCGCCGTGGTGGTGGCCGACCTCAACGCCGAGGCCGGCGGCGCCGTCGCGGCCGACATCGAGGCCGACGGCGGGCGCGCCACGTTCGTGCGCACCGACGTGGCCGACGCCGACTCGGCCGCGGCCTGCGTGGCCACGGCCGTCGAGACCTACGGCGGCCTGACCGGTCTGGTCAACAACGCCGCCATCTACGGCGAGATGCAGTTCGACCTGCTGATCAGCGTCGACTGGGACTACTACCGCCGGTTCATGGCCGTGAACATGGACGGCGCGCTGGTGATGACGCGCGCCGCCTACCGGGCCATGCAGCGTGCGGGTGGCGGCTCGATCGTCAACCAGTCCAGCACCGCCGCCTACCTCTACTCGGGCTTCTACGGCCTGGCCAAGGTCGGTGTCAACGGACTCACCCAGCAGCTCGCGCACGAGGTGGGCGGCATGGGGATCCGGGTCAACGCCATCGCCCCCGGCCCCACCGACACCCCCGCCACCCGCACCCAGGCCGGCGACGCCGCCGCGGAGCTGGTGAAGGGGCTCGCGCTCAAGCGGATGGGCCAGCCCGCCGACCTGGTGGGCGCCTGCCTGTTCCTGCTCTCCGACGAGGCCGCCTGGGTCACCGGCCAGATCCTGGCCGTCGACGGCGGCCAGACGTTCCGCGCATGAGCGCGCCCCGCGTCGGCTTCGTCGGGCTGGGCAACATCGGCAAGCCGATGGCGCTGCGGCTCGCGGCCTCGCCGATGCAGCTCGCGGTCCACGACCTGGCGCCCGGTCCGGTGGCCGAGCTGGCCGCCGCGGGAGCGGAGGTCGCCGGGTCGGTGGCCGAGCTGGCCGCGCAGGTCGAGGTGCTCGGCGTCATGGTGCGCGACGACGGGCAGGCGCGCGCGGTGCTCGACGAGGCGCTGACGACGGCGCGCGCCGGGCTGGTCGTGGTGGTGCACTCCACGGTGGCGCCCGGGACGCCGGCCGAGCTGGCGGCCATCGCCGAGCCGCACGGGGTGCGGGTGCTCGACGCCCCGGTGTCCGGCGGCCCGATGGGAGCGGAGGAGGGCACGCTGGCGGTCCTGGTGGGCGGGGCGGCGGACGCCGTCGAGGCGGCGCGGCCGGCGCTGGAGGCACTGGGCAGCAAGGTGGTGCACGCCGGGCCGATCGGTGCGGGCACCCGCTTCAAGCTGGCGCGCAACCTGATGCACTTCGTGGCGTTCACCGCCGCCACCGAGGCACAGCGGTTGGCCGAGGCGGCCGGCCTGGACCTGCGGGAGCTGGGCGAGGTGGTGCGGCACACCGACGCGATCACGGGCGGTCCGGGCGCCGTCATGTACCGCGAGAGCACTGCTCCGATCGCGCGGGACGACTTCTGGCACGGGGTGTTCGGACACGTCGCCGACCTGGGCGAGAAGGACCTCGGGTTCGCCATCGAGCTCGCGGAGGAGCTGGGGGTGGAGGTGCCGCTCGCCGAGCTGGCACACGTCCGACTGAGGAAGGGGCTGGGACTGTGAGCGGGTCAGCGGGGAAGTTCGACGGGCTCCCGGAGGCCCGGCGCCGTGGGCTGGAGAAGATGGAGCAGGTCTACGGCTTCGAGATGAGCGACGGCGAGGGCGACTTCTTCCGCTACACCACCGAGCACCTCTTCGGCGACATCTGGCAGCGCCCCGGCCTGACCGACCGCGACCGCCGGTTGCTGCTGATCGGGCTGCTCGCCGGCAGCGGCGGGCACGACGTGCTGACCATCCAGATCCCGGCTGCCCACGCCGCCGGGGAGCTCGACGACGAGCAGCTGCGCGAGGTCGTGATCCTGCTGTGCCACTACGCCGGCTGGCCGGTCGGTTCGCGGGTCAACGCGATCGTCGAGGAGACCATCGCGAAGGCCGCGCGGGCCGCCCGGCCGCCGGAGTAGTAGTCGATCAGCGGCGTCGCTCAGGCGGCGGCCGCCTCGCCCTCGGCAGCCGACCCGGCGCCCACCGGCTCCAGCGCCCCACGGACGACGTCGCGCACGTCGCCGACCACGTGCACCGTCAGTGCCTCGAGCACCTCGGCCGGCACGTCGTCGAGGTCGGGCTCGTTGCGCAACGGCACGAACACCTCGGTGAGCCCGGCACGCTGGGCCGCGAGCAGCTTCTGCTTCAGGCCGCCGATCGGCAGCACCCGACCACCGAGGGTGACCTCGCCGGTCATGCCCACCTCGGAGCGCACGGGCCGGCCGGTGGCCAGCGAGGTGAGCGCGGTCACCATGGTGATGCCGGCCGAGGGGCCGTCCTTCGGCACCGCGCCCGCGGGCACGTGCACGTGGATCGCACGGTCGAGGAACGCCGGGTCGACCCCGAGCTCCTCGGCGTGGGCGCGCACGTAGGAGAGCGCGATCTGCGCGGACTCCTTCATCACCTCGCCCAGCTGACCCGTGATCGTGAGCCCGCCGCGGCCGCCCTCCCCCGAGCCACCGGCGTGCGCCGAGGCCTCGATGAAGAGCACGTCGCCGCCCAGACCCGTGACGGCCAGCCCGGTCGCGACGCCGGGCACCGCCGTGCGCTCGGCCGACTCGGGCGTGAACCGGGCCCGGCCCACCAGGTCGGGCAGGTCGGCGACGTCGACCGCGACCTGCTCGGCATCGCCCGCCAGACGCGTCGCCGCCTTGCGCAGCGCGCGGGCCAGCAGCCGCTCCATCTGGCGCACGCCCGCCTCGCGGGTGTGGTTGGCGGCCAGCTCGCGCAGGGCCTCGTCGGTGATCGTGAACTCCTCAGGGCCCACCGCCGCGCGCTCCAGCTGCCGGGGCAGCAGGAAGTCCCGCGCGATCGCCACCTTGTCGTCCTCGGTGTAGCCGTCGATGGTGACCAGCTCCATCCGGTCCAGCAGGGCGCCCGGGATCTGCTCCACCACGTTGGCGGTGGCGATGAACAGCACGTCGGAGAGGTCCAGGTCGAGCTCGAGGTAGTGGTCGCGGAAGGTGTGGTTCTGCGCCGGGTCGAGCACCTCGAGCAGCGCGGCGGCCGGGTCGCCGCGGTAGTCGGCACCCACCTTGTCGACCTCGTCGAGCAGCACCACCGGGTTCATCGAGCCGGCCTCCTTGACGGCGCGCGCGATGCGACCGGGCAGGGCCCCCACGTAGGTGCGGCGGTGGCCACGGATCTCGGCCTCGTCGCGGACACCGCCGAGCGCCACCCGCACGAACTTCCTGCCCAGCGCGTGCGCCACGGACTCGCCCAGCGAGGTCTTGCCGACGCCCGGAGGCCCGGCCAGCAGGACGACGGCGCCCGAGCCGCGACCGCCCACCACCTGCAGGCCGCGCTCGGCGCGGCGGGCACGGACGGCCAGGTACTCCACGATCCGGTCCTTGACCTCCTCCAGACCGTGGTGGTCGGCGTCCAGCACGGCGCGCGCGGCGACGACGTCGGTGGAGTCCTCGGTGGTGACGCCCCACGGCAGGTCGAGCACGGTGTCGAGCCAGGTGCGCAGGTAGGCGACCTCGGGGCTCTGCTCGCTCGAGCGCTCGAGCTTGTCGACCTCGCGCAGCAGCGCCTCGCGCACGCCGTCGGGCACGTCGGCGGCCTCCACGCGGGCGCGGTAGTCCTCCGAGCCCTCCGGCTCACCCTCGCCGAGCTCCTTGCGGATCGCGGCCAGCTGCTGGCGCAGCAGGTACTCGCGCTGGGTCGTCTCCATGCCCTCGCGCACGTCGTGCCCGATCTTGTCGGTCAGCTCGGCCTCGGCGAGGTGCTCGCGGGTCCAGGCCAGCAGCCGGGTGAGCCGCTCCTCGACGTCGGGCTGCTCGAGCAGCTCGCGCTTGCGCTCGTCGCCCAGGTAGGGCGCCCACCCGGCTGTGTCGGCGATCGCGGCGGGCTCGGTGAGCCGCTGCACCTGGTCGATGACCTGCCAGGCCTCACGCCGCTGCAGCACCGCGACCACGAGTCGCTTGTACTCCTCGGCCAGCTCGCGTGCGGCGTCGGAGACGACCTCGTCGACGGGCTCGACCTCCACCCACAGGGCGGCACCGGGTCCGCTGACCCCGCTGCCGATCCGGGCGCGGCTGCCCGCTCGCAGGACCGCCGCGGGGGCGCCGCCGGAGAAGCGGCCGACTCGCTCGATGCCGGCGATGACGCCGTACGAGGCGTAGCGGTCCTCCAGGCGAGGCGCCACCAGCACCCGGCCGTCGGCCTCGTGACCGCCGCTGCGGGCGGCGTCGATGGCGGCCTGGGCGGCCTCGTCGAGCTCGATGGGGACCACCATGCCGGGAAGCAGCACGAGGTCGTTGACGAAGAGGACGGGAAGGCTGGAGGTCTGGCTGGAGGTCGGGTTCGAGGTCTGGCTGGCGGACATGGTCGTCTCGCTTTCGGTCGGCCGGGATCGCACCCGGGCGTGTGCAGGGCCCAACGGCCCGCTCGGCTGCCGCTGTTCCGGTGTTCTCCGTGGGCGAAACCGGGAGGCCCCCGCGGGATCGGGCAGAGTGGGAGCGTGAACGACAGCCAGGCGTCCGGGGTGCCCGAGCGCCAGATCGACGTGGAGCTGGCCACGCACACCGCGCGCGTGCTGGAGTGGGGGCCGGCCGACGGGCCGCTGGTGCTGGCGCTGCACGGCTTCCCCGACACCGCGCACACCTGGCGCCGGGTGGCGCCGCTGCTGGCCACCGCCGGCTACCGGGTGGCTGCGCCGTTCAGTCGCGGCTACGCCCCCTCCGGCCTGCCGAGCGACGACGACTGGTCGGTGCAGGGGCGGGTGGACGACGCGCTGGCGCTGCACGCCGCGCTGGGCGGCGACGGGCGGGCGGTGCTGGTGGGCCACGACTGGGGCGCGATCACCGCCAACGCGGTGGCCGGTCTGGCCGACCAGCCGTTCGCTCACGTGGTCTCGATCTCGGTCCCGCCGTTCAGTGCGGTGCTGCCGCGCCGCGACGTGCTGACCACCTGGCTGGGTGCGCTGGCCGGCCAACCGCTGCGCTCCTGGTACATCGGCTTCAACAGCGTGCCCGGCGTCTCCGAGCGACTGCTGCACCGGCTGGTGCCGCTGCTCTGGCGCCGGTGGTCGCCCGGCTACGACGCCGGCGACGACGTCGCGCACGTGCGCGACGCCACCCCCGACGCAGCTCGAGCGAGAGCAGCGCTCTCCTACTACCGCCACCTGGTGCGGCACGGGCCCGGCCCCGCCGCCGCGGCCCCCCGTCGTCCACTGCTCTACCTGCACGGCGCTCGCGACGGCTGCATCGACCGCCGATTCGCGCTCGTCGCCACCGGCGCCCTGCCCGAGGGGTCGCGCGTCGAGGTCGTCCCCGGCGCCGGCCACTTCGTGCCGCTCGAGCAGCCCGGCGCCGTCGCCCGTGCGGTGCTGGACTTCGTGGGGGCGGGGTGAGCGGGCGGGCATGTTACTGACCCGCCCGACTGCTACCTGCCCTCTCCATGACCCCATCTAGTACTCGCCGCGGTCAGTAACATGCCCGCGGTGACCACCCCCGGCAGCTACTTCACCCGCACCGGCCCGCGCACCTTCCGGCCCACCGAGCACGTCAGCGGAGGCTGGAACACCGCCGAGCAGCACGTGGCACCGGGCATGGGGCTGCTCGCCCATGCCATCGAAGCCGACCGCGACGCGCGGCGCGACGACGGCCTCGTGGTCGGCCGCCTGGGCTACGACATCCTCGGCACGCTGCCGATGGACGAGGTGGAGGTGGCGGTGCAGGTGCTGCGCCCCGGTCGCACCATCGAGCTGGTGGAGGCGACGCTGAGCCACGGGGGGCGGGCGGTGGTCCGGCTGCGCGCGTGGCTGCTGCAGCGCCACGACACCCGCGCGCTCGCCGGCTCCCCCGTCGAGCCGCTGGACCCGCCCTCGCACCCGCGCTGGGAGGCGTGGCACCCCTCGGAGGTCTGGCCCGGCGGGTTCATCGCCACGGCCGAGCTGCGCCGCGGACCCCACACCCCCGGTGCGGGCGCGTACTGGGTGCGTACCCCGGTCGCCCTGATCGAGGGCGAGCCGGTGAGCCGGCTGGCCGAGGTGGCGGGGCTGGTCGACATCGCCAACGGGATGGTGGCCCGCGTGGAGCCCGAGGAGGCGCTCTACCCGAACATCGACCTGACGGCGCACCTGGTGCGCGAGCCCGCCCCCGGCTGGCTGGGCCTCGACACCCGGGTCACGTTCGGCCCGGGCGGGCTGGGCCTGACCACCAGCACCCTGCACGACGAGCAGGGCCCGCTCGGCGTGGTCTCCCAGGTGCTGACCGTGCGCCCGCGCTGACTCCCCGGCGTGCCTGCGTGACCCACGCCTCACCGGCTTGGTGCATTTAGTTGGACCCCCTACTATCTATTAGGTAGTCCAACTATCTCGCCAGGGAGAGCGCCGTGACCGAGAAGCCCGAGCTGCACGTGCCGCAGCACCCCGTCCGTCTGGTCACCGCCTCGGCGCTGTTCGACGGCCACGACGCCTCGATCAACATCATGCGGCGGATCTTCCAGTCCCAGGGCTGCGAGGTCGTCCACCTGGGCCACAACCGCTCCGTGCGCGAGGTCGTCGACGCGGCGCTCGAGGAGGACGTGCAGGGCGTCGCGGTCTCCTCCTACCAGGGCGGCCACGTGGAGTACTTCGAGTACCTCGTGGAGCTGCTACGCGAGCACGGGGCCGGGCACGTGCAGGTCGTGGGAGGTGGCGGCGGCGTGATCGTCGCCGAGGAGATCACCCGGCTGCGCGAGGCCGGCGTCACGATCTTCTCGCCCGAGGACGGGCAGCGGATGGGCCTGGTCGGGATGATCAACTCCGTGGTGCGCACCTGCGACACCGACCTGTGGGCCCAGCGCCAGGTCGAGGTCGAGGACGTGCTCAGCGGCCAGCGCTCGGCGCTCGCCCGCGCGATCACCGGCGCCGAGCAGGGCCGGCTCCCCGACGACGTGCTCACCCGACTGCGCGAGGCGGCCGCCGCCAGCCACGCCCCCGTGCTCGGCATCACGGGCACCGGCGGCTCCGGCAAGTCCTCGCTCACCGACGAGCTGGTGCGTCGCTTCCGCCTCGACCAGCACGACAAGCTGCGCATCGCCGTCATCGCCGTCGACCCCACCCGCCGCAAGGGCGGCGGTGCCCTGCTCGGTGACCGGATCCGGATGAACTCCCTCGACGGCGACCGCGTGTTCTTCCGCTCCCTGGCCACCCGCGGCGCGCACGAGGTGCCCGAGCACCTGGCCGACGTCATCGCCACCACCAAGGCCGCCGGCTTCGACCTCGTGATCGTCGAGACCCCCGGCATCGGCCAGGGCGACGCCGGCATCCTGCCCTTCGTCGACTCCTCGCTCTACGTGATGACGCCGGAGTTCGGCGCCGCCTCGCAGCTGGAGAAGATCGACATGCTCGACTTCGCCGACGTCGTCGCCATCAACAAGTTCGAGCGCCGCGGCGCCGCCGACGCCCTGCGCGACGTCGGTCGCCAGCTGGTGCGCAACCGCGAGGCCTTCGGCAAGCAGCCGCACGACATGCCGGTCTTCGGCACCTCCGCGGCCACCTTCAACGACGACGGCGTCACCGCGCTCTACCAGCACCTGCGCGAGCTGCTCGCCGGCTCCGACGACGCTGCCGCCGGCGGTGGCTCGGACGCCCCGCGGGTCTCCTTCGGCGAGGGCGCGCTGCCCGCCGTCGACGTGCAGCACTCCTCCACCATCCGCCAGGTGGTGCCGGGCGACCGCGTGCGCTACCTGGCCGAGATCACCGAGACCGTGCGCGGCTACCACGCGCGCACCGAGGAGCTGGCCGCGGCGGCCGCGCGCCTGCAGCGGCTGCAGACCACCGCCGAGGAGCTCGAGCGCCTCGACGACGAGGGCGCGCTCGGCGGTGTGCCCGCGCTCGTGGAGCAGGCCCGCCGTGCGGTGCCCGCCGAGGTCGCCGAGCAGATCGAGGGCTGGGGCGACGTCGTGCAGTCCTACGCCGGCGACGAGCAGGTGGTGACGGTCCGGGGCCGCGAGATCCACACCAAGCTCACCCGCGAGTCGCTCTCGGGCAACAAGATCCCCCGGGTGGCGCTGCCCCACTACACCGACCACGGCGAGCTGGTGCGCTTCTGGCGTCGCGAGAACCTGCCGGGCTACTTCCCCTACACCGCCGGCGTCTTCCCGTTCAAGCGCGACGGCGAGGACCCCGCCCGGATGTTCGCCGGCGAGGGCGACCCGGCCCGCACCAACCGCCGCTTCAAGATCCTCTCCGCCGACGGCGACGCCAAGCGCCTCTCGACCGCGTTCGACTCCGTGACCCTCTACGGCCGCGACCCCGACGAGCGCCCCGACATCTACGGCAAGGTGGGCACCTCCGGCGTCTCGGTCGCCACCCTCGACGACATGAAGGTGCTCTACGACGGCTTCGACCTCGTCGCGCCCGGCACCTCGGTCTCGATGACCATCAACGGCCCCGCACCCACGGTGCTGGCGTTCTTCCTCAACACCGTGATCGACCAGCAGGTCGCCGCCTTCCGCGAGGAGGAGGGCCGCGAGCCCTCCGGCGAGGAGCGCGCGATGCTGGCCGCCCACGCCGTCGCCAGCGTGCGCGGCACCGTGCAGGCCGACATCCTCAAGGAGGACCAAGGCCAGAACACCTGCCTGTTCTCCACCGAGTTCAGCTTGCGGATGATGGCCGACATCCAGGAGTGGTTCATCCAGCACGAGGTGCGCAACTTCTACTCGGTCTCGATCTCCGGCTACCACATCGCCGAGGCCGGAGCGAACCCCATCAGCCAGCTCGCGTTCACGCTCGCCAACGGCTTCACCTACGTGGAGGCCTACCTCGCGCGCGGCATGGACATCGACGACTTCGCGCCCAACCTGTCGTTCTTCTTCTCCAACGGCATGGACCCCGAGTACTCGGTGATCGGCCGCGTGGCCCGCCGCATCTGGGCGATCGCGATGAAGGAGAGGTACGGCGCCAACGACCGCTCGCAGAAGCTGAAGTACCACGTGCAGACGAGCGGTCGCTCGCTGCACGCGCAGGAGATGGACTTCAACGACATCCGCACCACGCTGCAGGCGCTCATCGCCATCTACGACAACGCCAACAGCCTGCACACCAACGCCTACGACGAGGCCGTCACGACGCCCAGCGAGGAGTCGGTGCGCCGCGCGCTCGCCATCCAGATGATCATCAACCGCGAGTGGGGGCTGGCGATGAACGAGAACCCCCTCCAGGGCTCCTTCGTCATCGACCAGCTGACCGACCTCGTGGAGGAGGCCGTGCTCGCCGAGTTCGACCGGATCAACGAGCGCGGTGGCGTGCTGGGTGCCATGGAGACCGGCTACCAGCGCGGGCGCATCCAGGACGAGTCGATGCTCTACGAGCACCGCAAGCACGACGGCTCGCTGCCCATCATCGGTGTCAACACCTTCCGCAACCCCAGGGCCGACGACGGCACCCCCGCCACGGTGGAGCTCGCGCGTGCCACCGAGACCGAGAAGCAGTCGCAGCTCGAGCGGGTGCACGCCTTCCAGGCCGACCACGAGCAGGAGGCGGCCGCGGCGCTCGCCCGCCTCAAGCAGGCTGCCACCACCGACGAGAACGTCTTCGCCGTGCTGATGGACGCCGCCCGCGTCTGCTCGCTCGGCCAGGTCACCGAGGCGTTCTTCGAGGTCGGCGGCCAGTACCGTCGCAACGTGTGAGTAACGTTTCGTGCACCAGAGCCGGCGGCACATGTTACTGACCGCAGGGCGTAGTAGGAGCTGTCACCGTGACCCCATCTACTAGTCGCAACGGTCAGTAACATGCGCAAGGACACCCCCCAGGGCATCCCGGCTCTGCGCGTCGTCAGCCTCGTCCCCTCCATCACCGAGGCCCTCGCCTCGGTGCACCCCGACCGCGTGGTGGGGGCCACCGACTGGTGCACCCACCCGGCCGACCTCGAGGCGCACGGCACCCGGCGGGTGCGGGGCACCAAGAACCCCGACCTGGCGGCGATCCGGGCACTCGAGCCCGACGTCGTCGTCGTCAACCGCGAGGAGAACCGCGAGCTCGACGTGCGCCGGCTGCGCGAGTCCGGCGTGCGGGTGCACGTGACGCGGATCGAGACGGTGCCGGAGGCGTTCGCCGCCTACGACGAGCTCTTCGACGACGTGCTCTGCTGGGACCGACCCGGGTGGCTCGAGCAGGCCCGCGAGCTGTGGTCGGGTCCGCTCCCGCCGGTGGTCGGCCGCGTCGTGGTGCCGATCTGGCGCGACCCGTGGATGGCGGTGGGGTCGCGCACCTTCACCGGTGACCTGCTGCGCCGCGCGGGCTGGCGCAACGTCCTGGCCGACCACGCGGAGCGCTACCCGCACACCACCGCGGCCGAGCTCGACGCCGCCGGCGCCGACGTCGTCCTCCTGCCCGACGAGCCCTACGTGTTCACCCCCGACGACGGCCCGGAGGCCTTCACGAGCACGCCGGTGCGTCACGTCGGCGGTCGCCTGCTCACCTGGTACGGGCCTTCGCTGGTGCAGGCCCACGCCACGCTGGGCGCGCTGTTCTGAGACGCGCCCGGTCGCGGATCACTAGAGTGACCGCTGGCTCGGGAACGCAGCACGCCAGCACGCCAGCACGCCGGCGGCACGGCGCGCCACACACCAGGGGGATCACCACGTGACCGATCGTCACGCCGAGGCGCCGCAGAGCGCCCCGACACCGCGGGTCGAGGCTCCGGCCGTGCGCGAGCGACGTCGCCAGGAGGCGCTGGCCGAGTACGGGCTCCTCGATCCCCACGCCGTCTCCCGACCCGAGCTGCGCAGCCTCGTGGCGCTGGCGGCGCAGGCGTGCGGGGTCTCGATGGCGACCCTCAACCTGATCACCGAGGACCACCAGCACCAGGTGGAGAGCGTGGGGTTCGAGGGCACGGTCAGCCAGCGCAGCGACTCCATGTGCGCGGTGGTGGTCGACGACGCCGAGCCGGTGGTGCTGGCCGACGCCCGCGAGGACGAGCGCTTCCGCGACAACCCGTGGGTGACCGCGGACCACGGTGTGCGCTTCTACGCCACCTTCCAGCTGCGCACCCCCGCCGCGGTGCCCATCGGCTCGCTGTGCGTCTTCGACCCGCTCCCGCAGCAGATCGACGACGAGCAGCGCGCGCGGCTGGTGCTGCTCGCGGAGCGCGTGGTCGACGTGCTGGAGCTGGAGCTGCGCAGTCGTCGGCTGCACACCCTCAACGCCGAGCTGGTGGAGGCCAACGCGCGCCTGGCGCGCTTCGCCCAGACCGTCAGCCACGACCTGCGCACCCCGCTCACCTCGGTCGGGCTGACCCTCGACCTCGCCGCCGAGGAGCTCGCCGCGGGCCACCACGACGAGGTCGCGCCGCTGCTGGCCCGCGCCCGGCGCAGCGCCTCGCGCATGGCCTCCACCGTCGAGATGCTGCTCGACCAGGCGCGGGACGCGGTGACGGCGCTGATCCCCGTCCGCGTCGACGAGGTCCTCGCCGACGTGCTCGACGACCTGCGCGGCGAGCTCGTGGCCGTCGACCTCGCGGTGGCCGCGCCGCTACCCGCGGTGGTGGGCCACGCCGATGCGCTGCGGGTGGTGCTGCAGAACCTGCTGCTCAACGCCGCCCAGCACGCCGCCCCGCACGACCCGCGCGTCCGCGTGGAGGCGGACTCCGACGCTGGGTGGTGCCGCCTGGCCGTGGTGGACCACGGACCGGGCGTGCCGGAGGCCGAGCAGCAACGCGTCTTCGGGCTCGGGCACCAGGTGCGGACCGTGCTGAGCGGCACCGGGGTCGGGGTCGGGGGGCACGGCATCGGGCTCGCCAGCAGCCGCCACCTCGTGGAGGCGATGGGTGGCACCCTGACCCTGCACGACACTCCGGGCGGCGGAGCCCGCTTCGTCGTCTCCCTCCCCACGCCGGCGCCGATCGTCATTCTCGACAGCCCCGTCGAAGCGCCGGTCACCGCCGTGGTGGACCAGACCAGTCGCTGACCTCCCGGGCGCGGTGACGGTCTCCGGGTACCGGATCGGGACCTGGGGTGGGCAGGTGCCGCGTGCAGCCCCCTCAGGCTCACGATCGGTCGCGCGCCATGCGTCGGCCAGAAAACGGCGGGTCGAGATGCGCACCTCCCACGGACGGCACCCGCGTGCCGAGGTGTGGCTCGGCGACGCCCTCATCGCCCTGGTCGGCCTGACCTGCTACCTCGCCGCCTTCACGCTCGCACTCAAGGTGTTGGCGCCCGGCAGCACCCTGCTGCTGGTGGCTCCCTCGGTGGGCGTGTCCGTGCTCTGGCTGCTCCTCACCCACGGGCGCCGCTGCTGGCAGGCCCTCGTCGCCGTCACCGCCGGGTGTGCGCTGATGATCCCGGCGACCGGGTTGGTCGCCGCCGAGCTCGTGCCGGTGGCGGTGGCGGCGCACACCCTCGTGGCGCTCGGCGTGCGTTGGGCGATCGGCGGCCGTCCTGCGCAGCCCGTGCCCGCTGCCGCCCTCGACCTCACCCTCCCGGTGCCGCTCGTCCGGCTGGTCGTCGCCACCCTGGTCGCCTGCCTGGTCACCTCGCCGCTCGTCCTCGTGGTCACCTCGCCGACCGCCACCGCCCCGGCCTGGCTGATGATCACCCTGTGGTGCACCCGCAACCTCCTGGCGGTGCTGCTGATCGCCGGCACCGGCCTGCTGGCGCACCGCTCCTGGCGTGCCCGGCGCAGCAGCGCCACGGGCGATCCCGAGCCCCTGCCCCTCACCCCCCGCGCCGGCGGGATCGAGCAGCTCGCGCTGCTCGTGGTCTCGGTCGCGCTCGCGGTCGTCGCACTGTGGGCCGACCACGGGCTGCCGCTGGCCTTCCTGGTCCTCATCGCCGTCGCGTGGGCCGGTGTGCGGCTCTCGCCGCTCGCCGCGGCGTTGTTCGCCTCGCTGACCGCGGTGGCCGCCCTGTCCGCCGCGCTCGCCGGGCGGGGCGGCGTCGAGCAGGTCGCCGACCCTCTCGCCCGCGCCTTCACCGTGCAGGCCTTCGTCGGGCTGGTGTGGCTGCTCGGCGTCGGCATCTCGCTGGCCATGCAGCGCCAGGCGCGGCTCAGCGCCGACCTCGACAGCACGCGCGCCCGGCTGCACCGGGTGGTCGGTGGGCTCGACGACCTGGTGTGGTCGGTGGAGGTGCTGCCGCAGCGGCTGCGGCTGGACTTCGTCAGCGAGGGCAGCCCCACGGGCCTCTCCGCCCACGCCGGGCTCCAGCCCGGCGACGACCTGGTGGCGGCGCTGCTCGGTCGCACCCCCGAGGCCGACCACGCCGCCGTCCGCGACTTCCACGAGCGGCTCCTGCGCGAGGAGACGGCCGAGGTGGAGGTCCGCCTGCTCGGCCTGCACGGCCGCGCCCGCTGGACCTGGTGGCGTGGCGCCGTGCGGCACGAGGCCGGACGCACGGTGGCCGACGGCACCGCCGTCGACGTCACCGAGAGGCGACGTCTCGACGACCTGCGCACCCAGTTCATCGCCATCGCCGGCCACGAGCTGCGCACCCCCCTGACCGCCGTCCTCGGCTACAGCGAGCTGCTCACCGACGACCTGCCGCGCGGCACCGACGCCGCCCGCTGGGCCGGCGCCGTGACCTCGGGCGCCGAGCGGCTCAAGCACATCGTCGACGAGTTCTTCGACCTCGCCCGCTTCGACGACGGCGGTGGCGACCTCGCGCCCGCCCCGGTGCCGCTGCGCGAGGTGACCTCCGAGGTGCTGGAGCAGTGGCGACCGCGCGCCCGCACTCACGAGATCGCGATGCGGATGTCCGTGGAGGCGGCCGTGACCGCCTGGGTCGACCCGCGCCGGCTGCGGCAGGCGCTCGACAACCTGGTGGCCAACGCGCTCAAGTACGGCCACGTCGGCGGCCGGGTGGTGGTGGTCGTGGGGCGGGACGCCGCCGGCCGCGCCACCGTCCAGGTCGACGACGACGGCATCGGCGTCGAGACCGTCGACCTGCCCCACCTGTTCGAGCGCTTCTTCCGCACCGAGAACGCCCGGGCGCACACCGTGGACGGCAGCGGCCTGGGCCTCTCCGTCGTCAAGACGGTCGTCGAGGCGTGCGGGGGCGACGTGGTCGCGCGGCACAGCCACCTCGGCGGCCTCTCGGTACGGATCTCGCTCCCCGCCCACGCACCCGACACCACCCCGGCTCCGACGTCGTCGAGCGACGCCGCCATCGCCGCGCCCCTGCGGTCGGCCGCTGCCTCCGACACCGCGCCCGGGTCCGGGTCCGCACACCCGGCCCCACCCGAGTAGCGGTGCTCAGGCGCGAGACGCCGGGCTCGCGCAGGCTGGTCGCATGACCACGACTCCTCGCACCAGCCCCAACACCACCGCGTTCTTCGCCCAGGCCGGCATCGCCTTCGCCGTCTCGCTCATCGGCATCGTCTGGGCCGTGCTCTACCTGCCCGTCGACCCCTGGGTCCGCGCCTACCTGGCGATGACCACGCTGTTCCTGGTCTCCTCGAGCTTCACGCTCGCCAAGTGCGTGCGCGACGCGCAGGAGTCCACCTCGGTGGCCAGCCGCCTGGACCAGGCCCGCGTCGACAAGCTGCTCGCCGAGCACGACCCGTTCCGCGCCGTCTCCTGACCTGTGAGGGTCGGCCGGTCGGCCCGCTCAGCCCTCCAGCGCCACCGTGTCGACCTCCAGGAAGGCGCTCACCTCGGCGTCCCAGCGCTCGGTGACGAAGCCCTGGTGCCGGGGATCGGCGTCGTAGGTGCGGTAGGCCTGCTCGTCGGCGAACTCCATGGCGACGGCGTGGGTGTACTCGTTCTTCGGACTCACCTCTCGCGCCACCTGCAGCTCCTCGACGCCGTCGATCTCGGCCAGCGTCGCGAGAGCCTCCAGGAACGAGGCCTCCTCGGCGCTGCCGGCCGGGTGGCGCAGGGCGAAGACGACGGTGTGCCGGACACGAGGACCCGCGAGCATGCTCATGGGTCGACCGTAGCCACCCTGACCGGCTCCGGCAGACTCGAGGTGTGAGCACCACCCCCGACGACGTGGCACGCGCGGCCGCTGCCACCATCGCCGTCCGCACCCCCGTGGAGCGCTCCACCCGGCTCAGCGAGCGCCACGGCGCCGAGGTGCTGCTCAAGCGCGAGGACCTCCAGGTGGGCCGCTCCTACAAGGTGCGCGGCGCACACCACCTGATCTCCGGTCTCCCCGCGGACGAGCTGGCCCGCGGCGTCGTCTGCGCCAGCGCGGGCAACCACGCGCAGGGCGTCGCCATCGCCTGCGCCCGGTTGGGCGTGCGTGGCCACATCGTCGTCCCGGGCACCACGCCCCGCCAGAAGCGGGAGCGGATCGTGCAGCTCGGCGGCGAGCACGTGACGCTGAGCGTCGTCGGCCGCACCTACGACGACGCCGGCGCCGCGGCGTGGGCCGAGGCCGAGCGCACCGGGGCCACCTACGTGCATCCCTTCGACGACCCGCGCACCATCGCCGGCCAGGGCACCGTCGGCCACGAGCTCACCCACCAGCTCGAGGTGCCGCCCGACCTCGTCGTGCTCCCCGTGGGCGGCGGCGGGCTGGCCGCCGGCGTCGCGACCTGGCTGCGCGCTACCTGGCCCGGCACCCGCATCGTCGGCGTCGAGCCGGCGGGTGCGGCGAGCATGACGGCGGCGCTCGCCGCGGGCGGCCCGGTCACCCTGCCGCGCCTGGACACCTTCGTCGACGGCGCCTCGGTGGGCCGGGTCGGTGACCACACCTTCCCGGTGGTGCGCGACCTCGTGGACGAGGTCGTGACCGTCGAGGTGGGCGCGATCTGCTCGGAGATGCTGGCGCTCTACCAGGTGGAGGGCGTCATCGCCGAGCCCGCCGGGGCCCTGGCCACCGCCGCCCTGGGCACGCTGGACCTCACGGGCGTCGAGCGCATCTGCTGCGTGGTCTCCGGCGGCAACAACGACGTCAGCCGCTACGCCGAGGTGGTGGAGCGCTCGCTGGTGCACGAGGGCCTGCGGCACTACTTCCTGGTGTCCTTCCCCCAGGAGCCCGGCGCCCTGCGCGGCTTCCTCGACCACGTGCTCGCCGAGGGCGAGGACATCGTGGTGTTCGAGTACGTCAAGAAGAGCAACCGCGAGACCGGACCGGCGCTGATCGGCATCGACCTCGACCACCGCGACCGGTTGCCGGGCCTGCAGGCGCGGATGGCGGCCAGCGGCCTGACGATCGAGGAGATCCCCGCCGGCTCACCGCTGTTCACCTTCGTCGTCTGAGGTCGGCGCCGCGCGGGCACGGACTGTCCACGATCGGCGCCCCTCCAGCCTCACCCGTCACGCCGGGTGGCCATTCGCGGAACCGGAGGGCCAGTATTCCGGCCCCCCTGTTCCGTGATCCCACGTGGACGTGGGATCACCTCCCGACCCACGCACGGACACACCCCAGGGCATCCACGCACGCAACAGGGCCGCCCGGCGGAGTGCCGGGCGGCCCTGTGGTGGTGCTGCGCTGAACGCGCAAGGACTTACTTCTTGAAGGCGTCCTTGACGTTCTCGCCGGCGTCCTTCACGGACGAGGAGGCCTGGTCCTTCTTGCCCTCGGCCTTCAGCTTGTCGTTGTCCGTCGCGTCGCCGATGACCTCCTTGGCCTTGCCCAGGGCGTCCTCAGCGGCGTTCTTGGCCTTGTCAGCGAGACCCATGATCTTGCTCCTTCTCTGTGTGGTTGATGGTGCGGAGTTGGTTACTGCTGGTGCTGTGGTCGGCCACCCGAGAGGCCGGCCTCAGCTCACGCGCACCCGGTTGCTGGTGCGCGCCAGGCGGCGACGCCGCGGTGCGTCGAGGACGACACGGCAGGTCACCTGGTCTGTGGGAAAGGCGCGGGCCACCTCGGCCTCGAGCGCCTCGGTCGCCGCGACGAGCTCGCGGGCGTCGGCGGTGGGCTCCACCTGGCCCCGGACCAGCAGCAGGGTGTGAGCACCCACGCTGCGGGTGGTGCCACGGGCACCAGTCACGGGAGCAGTGCTCTCGAGACGGCCGGCGATGGTGTCGGCGACGCTGCGCAGGTCGGCCTCGAGGCGCCCGTGGGCGCCGCTGCCGCTCAGGCGCCGGGTGCCGGGGCCGGGGCGACGCAGGTGAGCGAGCAGCCAGTAAAGGCCCAGCAGGCCCAGCAGCACGCCGGCGGCGGCGAAGGCCCACGGCCACCAGCCGGAGTCGGCGACCGTGCCGACGGCGTCGATGCGCACCTCGTCGGCATAGCTGCCGACCACGCCGAAGCGCCAGTCGAGCAGGTACAGGCCGAGGGCGAGCAGGGCGAGGCCCACGAGGGCGCTGACGATCCGGTCGATGCCGAGCAGCTTGCGGGTCATCGCGGCACCTCCTTGATGCGGATGTCGATGCGGGTCTTGGCCAGGTCGCCCGGGCTGGTGTCGACCGCGGCGCGGGCCGCTGCCTCCACGGTGCCGGGGTCCTGGTGGGTCACCACGTCGACGGTGATGGAACGGGGGCGGATGCGGGTCGCCTCGGCGGAGATGACGCCGGGAGCGCGGTCGGCCGAGGCGCCCGCCAGGGCGGCCAGCGCGCCGGCCGAGACCCACAGGTCGGCGTCACCCTGCGTGGGCAGGTGGGTGCGGCGGCCGGGCCGGAAGGCGGTCAGGAGGACCACGAGACCCAGCAGCACGAGCACGACAGCCACGGCGACGACGAGCACGGAGGCGGTCAGGCCCTCGACACTGTCGAGCACGCTGCGGGTCCACGAGGAGCCGGAGCTCCAACCCTGGCTGGCGGCCAGGTCGTGCACGGACACCACGCCCAGCGCGATCAGCACCAGCGCCAGGACGGCGGAGGTCGTCACGGCCGCGGGACGGGCCCGGGGCGGGGTGCGCGGCGGCGAGGCCGGCCGCGCGGCAACGGTGGGGTCACTCATTCGACTCGCCTCCTCGTCGGTTCATCGATGTCGTCGTCGGAGACCGCGTACACCTCGACGTCGACGGTCTCCACGTGCACGCCGGTCAGGCGGGCCGCCTCGCTGCGCACGGCGTCACGCACCTCGGCGGCCACCGCGGTGACCGGAGCGGGCCAGACCACGGCGACGCGCAGGGCGATACGGGCGCTGCGGCCGCGCATCGTCACGTCGGCGTGCGGCGAGCCGCCACCGCTGACGCGACCCAGCACGGTGGAGTGCCGGACGACGCCGGGGGTCTGCAGCGCGACGCGCTCGACCACGTGGCGGATGGCCTTGAGGCGGACCTCGAGGCTGCCGCGGTCCTCGGGCGGTGCGAGCTCGCGCGGAGCGTGCACGGGGCCGGGGGCGGTCAGTGTCTGGTCAGCCACGGCGTCCCCGCGTGATGGCGGAGAGGTCGAACTCTCCGTCGACGTGGCCGCCGATGGCGTACCCGGCGCCGCCGAGCACGAGGGCCAGCAGCAGGCCCGTGAAGCCGCCGACCAGGACGGCCAGGGTGAGCAGCAGGCCCGTGATCAGGCCGATGGTGGAGTTGGTCATGTCGTTTCTCCTTCAAGCTCCGTCAGAGGTGGCCGTAGCGGCGGGAGCCGGGCCACGGCCGGGGAATGGTGCGTCTGATGCCGGCGAGCGCCGAGCGGGAGCGTCGTCGGAGGGTGCGCAGGCTGCGCGGTCGTGTGGTGACGAGCACCGGGGCGCTGAGGGACGCACCCGACGCACGGTCGGCTGGGGGGCCGGCTGCGTCGAGCTCTGCCAGCGCGGCGATGAAGGTGGAGACGTCGCCACCCCGGTCGGGGTGCAGCTCCTTGATCACCGCGCGCCGGCGGGTTCGGCGCTCGTCACCGTCGCTCACGAGGGGGCCGCCACGTCCTCGACGGTGACGTCGACGCGACCGCCGACGACACCTCGGGCAGCGGCGCGGACCCGGTCGGTGGCCTCCTGGATGGAGGAACCGAACTCGAGGACCACGTGCACCTCGGCGTCACCCTCCTCGCTGACCCGCACGCCGTTGACCCGGCGGCCGGGCAGGTAGGTGGCGACCTCGCCGACCACGCCCGCGTGCACGTCACGCACCTCGGGCACCGCCAGCACGGCGGCCAGCACGCGGTCGGACACGTCGTCGTGCTCCTCGCGGACTGCGGGCTCGGTCTGCGGGTCGGCCGGGGCGCCCTGCGCCCCGGCCAGCCCGCCCCCCCGAGCGGGGGCGGGCTCCCGATCGACGCCGTCGATGGGAGGCACCGGGGTCACTCGACCCGGCGACCCTCGTCCGAGGACTCGTCGTCCGAGCCGTCGTCGAGGAAGATGTCGTGGATGGTGATGTTGACCTCGGTGACCTCCAGGCCGGTCATCCGCTCCACGGAGCCGATGACGTTGCGGCGCACGGCGGCGGCCAGGTCGGCGATGGCGACGCCGTACTCGGCGACCAGGTCCAGGTCGACGGCGGCCTGACGCTCGCCCACCTCGACGCTGACACCCTGGCTGAGGCTGGTGCGGGCACCGGGGATGCGCTCACGCAGGGCGCCGACGGTGCGGGCGGCACCGCCGCCGAGGTCATGGACCCCGCTGATCTCGCGGGTGGCGATGCCGGCGATCTTGGCGACCACGGTGTCCGCGATCGAGGTCTTGCCCTGCTCGGAGGCCAGCGCGCCCTGGGCGCGGGTGGCTACCTGGGTGCCGGCTGCGGTCTGCTTCTCGCTCATGTCGACCTCTCTGTCGTCTCGTCTTCTGACGGGGCCCGATGCCCCGCCCCCGACCCTCCTGGATCGGTTGTGCTGGTTAGTCGCAGCGAGTCGCCTGTTCGTCACAGAAGTTCCAGGTGACCTGGAACACGTCTCGTGCACTACTTGGTGGTACACAACCGATCCCCCGCCGCCGGTCTATCCACCACTGGTCTGGTGCACTTTCAGCGAACCCTCAGTAAGGCGCACCCTCCGCCCGGGATGGCCACTCGGGACGGGCCTCGCGGTGGGCGGGGCGACCGGGGGGTACCGCTGGGGCAGAACACGTCCACGACGACCCGCCAGGGACAGGAGCTGCACCGCCGGATGAGCACCCTTCCCGACACACCGGCCGACACCGGTGCCCTCGCCGGTGCCGACGCTGCGTACGAGCGCTCCGACGACGCGCTCGTGCGTGCGGCGCGGGTCGGCGACGAGGATGCGTTCGGCGAGATCGTGGAGCGCTACGGCCCCGGGATGCTGCGCTACGCCCAGCGCCTCATGAACGGCAGCGAGACCGACGCCGCCGAGGTCACCCAGGAGGCACTGATCTCGGCGTGGCGGAGCCTGGAGAGCTTCGCCGGGCACTCGAGCCTCAAGACCTGGCTGTTCCGGCTCGTGCACCGTCGCGCGGCCGACCAGCTGCGACGCCGCAGGGCCACGCCGATCGACGACGCGCTGCTCTCGCGGATGGTCAAGCCCGCCGCGGACAACCCGCTGCAGCACGTGCTGGACCAGGAGCTGCTCGGCGCCCTGCAGCAGGCGCTGTCCGAGCTGCCGTGGCACCAGCGCGCCACGTGGCTGCTCCGCGAGGTCGAGGGCCTCAGCTACGACGAGATCGCCGCCACCTTGTCGATGCCCGTCGGCAGCGTGCGCGGCCACCTGTACCGCGGCCGCCGAACCCTGGCCGAGAGGATGGCGAGATGGCGATAGAGCCGACCGACCCGCTGGAGCGCGCCCGCGACCTGGTGCGCGACCACGAGCCCCCGCCCGCTGCCTGGGAGGAGCTCTCCCAGAGCGTCATGACCAAGGTGCGCGAGGCCGTGCGCCCCTCCTACCCGATCCGCGCCTTCACCGAGGCGACCAGGACCCCGGCCGAGGGGAGCGGCGAGGACCGCACCTACGTCTCCTCGCGGGTCGTGCTGACGGCGCTGCGCCGGCTGCTGCAGGGCTCGCCCACGCACGCCCCCACCGACATCAAGGTCGACGTCGACGACGAGCGCCTGCTCGAGGTCCGCATCGGCCTGGCCTGCGCCTACGGCGTCGACCTGCCGGCCCTGGCCGCGCGGGTGCGCGGCGAGGTGGTCGCCCTGCTGGAGGAGCTGCTCGGCCCCGAGGCGGCCGGCGGCCCCGGTGTCGTCACCATCGAGGTCGTCGACGTCGTGCCGGGCGACCCGAACCTGGTCTGAGCAGGCCGGTCCGGGCACGCCGGGCCCGGGTCAGAGGTCCGGGACCAGCGCGGGCAGCCGGGCGGCGAACCGCTCTCCCACCAGCCGGTGGCCGGCGGGCGAGAGGTGCAGGTTGTCGGGCAGGGGGTGCACCGCGACGTCGTCGGCGCCGAACAGCTCGGGTCCCTCGAGCAGGACCAGTGCCGGGTCCTCGGCCTGGCGCTGCGCCACCACGCGGCGGACCTCCTCGCGCACCACCTCGAGGGTCAGCCGGCCGGCCGCCACCTCGGAGGGGTCCCCGGTGGCCACGAACGCCAGCCGTCCCTCGGCGAAGGCGGCCGGGTCGGGCGCGGCGGGGCCGGGTGTCTGCTCGTGCACCGGGCACAGCAGGGGCGTGACGACGACCAGCGGGGTGTCGGGGTGTCCGTGCCTGACCGCGTCGAGCAACCCGTGCAGCGCGGGGCCGAGCGCGCGGCGCCGCATCAGGTCGGCGTTGACCAGGTTGATGCCCACCTTGACGCTCAGCAGGTCGGCCTCGGCCTCCCCCAGCACCCGGCCCATGAAGGGGTCGAGCAGCGCTCCCCCGCCGAAGCCCAGGTTGACCAGCTCCAGCCCGGCGCTGCGGGCGGCCACGACCGGCCAGGTGCCGGTGGGGTGCACGGCGTTGGAGCCCTGGCTCAGCGAGCTGCCGTGGTGCACCCACGTCGGGCGCTCGGCCGGCGACGCCGTCAGCGGCGCGTCGGCGTGCACGGCCACGAGCTCGGTGGTCTCGTCGTGCGGCAGCCACACCTCCACCTCCTTGGGGCCGGGCGCGAGGCCGGCGAAGACGCAGCGGCCCGGCGCCCCCTCCTCCAGCGCGGTGCCGCCGCCGGCGAGGTCGACGGTCATCACGCGGCCGCCGGTCACGACCCCCTGGGCCACCAGCTCGCCGTCCACCACCAGGTCGTAGGTCCCGTCGGGCCGCGGCGGCATGCCGGCGTAGACGCGCTTGGTGGGCACCGTCTCGACCTCCAGCCGCGTGGCGGAGGTGCGGAACGCCAGGCGGACGCCGGCGGGCTGCGCCTCGACCATCGCCAGCTGGGGGTCCGCGTTGCGCGCACGAGCCCAGGCCGGCAGCCGATGCGGGCGCAGGCCCTGCGGGGTCGGCTCGAGCTCGAGCGCGCCGTGCACCAGGTCGGGGGTCACGGGGTGGACGACGAGGGGGGCGGGGGTGGTCACGGGGTGCTCCTGGTGGTCTCGGGATCGGTGCTCTCGGGGGCAGCGGTGGACAGACGGCGCAGGGCGTCGTCGAGGACCTCGACGGCGTGCCGCCAGCTGCGCTCGCTGGAGGGCTGGGAGTGGGCGAAGGCACCGGCCAGCTCCAGGGTCACGAAGCCGTGGACGACACTGCCGACCAGGCGCACCGCGTGCACCTGGGCCTGCTCCTCCAGGCCGTACCCGCGCAGCACGGCGCGGGTCAGGTCGGCGTGACGACGTGCCGCGGCGCCGGCCGGCCCGTCGGGCGCGAGCGGGTGGCGGGTGGCGGCGTACCGGCCGGGATGGGCGAGGCCGTAGTCGCGGTAGGCGTCGCACAGCGCCGCGAGCGCCTCCCGGCCCGCGACCCCGGCGAGCGCTGCCGCGGCACGGTCGGCGATCTCGGTCAGCGCCAGCGCGGCGAGCCGGGCCAGCAGGTCGTCGAGGCCCGCCACGTGGGAGTAGGTGCTCGCGGTGCGGACGCCGGTGCGCCGGGCCACCTCGGAGAGCGAGACGGCCGCCAGCCCCTCGGCGTCGGCGAGCTCGGCGGCCGCCTGCACGACCTGGTCGGTGCTGAGTCCTCGACGCGGCACGTTGCCTCCATCATGTCGGTTGTTTCCTAAAACATATAGGCAAGGATCCGAGCGCCCGCCCCCACCCCTCCGGGGGACGTCTCGGCGCCGGGGGGCCGGGTACTGGCGCGCGCCCGCCCGCCCCGCTCCATGACCGCAGGAGGCACCATGACCACGCCCCACCCCGCCCGCGCCCTGACCCGAGCCGTCCGCAGCACCGTCGAGGCCGCCACCGAGCGGGCCCGCTCATGGATGGCCGACCTCGACCCGCCGCGCGTGCCGGGGGTGCCCGGCAGCGCGACACCGCCGCTGGAGGAGCCCACCGAGCCGCAGGGCCCACTCCCGCCGAAGCCCGACCAGGCCGGCCCCGACCGCCGCACCGCCACCGGCGAGGCCACGGGCGTGCCCGCCGTCGACGTCTCCGCCCGCGGCGCCCACCTGACGACGGCCTCGGGCCTGCGGCTGCACGACACCGACCACTCGCTGAAGGCCGGCCCGCGCGGCCCGACGCTGCTGCAGGACCACCACCTGCGCGAGAAGATCACCCACTTCGACCACGAGCGGATCCCCGAGCGCGTCGTGCACGCCCGCGGCGCCGGCGCCCACGGCAGCTTCGTGGGCTACGGCAACGCGCACACCGTGACCCGGGCGGGCTTCCTCGGCGAGGGCGTCGAGACCCCGGTGTTCGTGCGGTTCTCGACCGTGCTGGGCTCGCGCGGCTCGGCCGACACGGTGCGCGACACCCGCGGCTTCGCCACCAAGTTCTACACGCAGGAGGGCACCTTCGACCTGGTCGGCAACAACATCCCGGTGTTCTTCATCCAGGACGGCATCAAGTTCCCCGACGTCGTCCACGCCGCCAAGCCGCACCCCGACCGCGAGATCCCCCAGGCCCAGAGCGCGCACGACACCTTCTGGGACTTCGTCTCGCTGCACACCGAGGCCCAGCACCACACCCTGTGGAACATGTCGGACCGGGGCATCCCGCGCTCCTACCGCACGATGGAGGGCTTCGGCGTCCACACCTTCCGGTGCGTCGACGCCGACGGCGCCACCTCGCTGGTCAAGTTCCACTGGAAGCCGCGCCTCGGCGTGCACTCCCTCACCTGGGAGGAGGCGCAGCTGCTCGGCGGCATCGACCCCGACTTCCACCGCCGCGACCTGGCGGACGCCATCGAGGCGGGCGCGCACCCGCAGTGGGAGCTGGGGCTGCAGGTCTTCCCCGACACCGAGGACCAGCTCTTCGAGGGCATCGACCTGCTCGACCCCACCAAGCTGGTGCCCGAGGAGATCGCACCGGTGCAGCCGGTCGGGCTGCTCACGCTGACCCGCAACCCCACCAACTACTTCGCCGAGACCGAGCAGGTCGCCTTCCACCTGGGCAACCTCGTGCCCGGCATCGACGTCACCGACGACCCGCTGCTGCAGGCACGGCTCTTCTCCTACGTCGACACCCAGCTGACGCGCCTGGGCGGCCCCAACTGGCAGCAGCTGCCCATCAACCGCCCGCACGCGCCGGTCAACGACATGCTGCGCGACGGCTACGGCCAGCAGGCGGTGCACGGCGGCGTCGCGCCCTACAAGCCCAACACCCTCGACGGCGGCTGCCCGTTCCACGCCGGCGCCGACACCGGAGCCTTCCAGGAGGCCCTGGTGCGGGTCGCCGAGTCGACCAAGACCCGCGACGTCCCCGCCTCCTACGACGACCACTTCAGCCAGGCGCGGCAGTTCTGGCTGAGCATGACGCCGGTCGAGCAGGAGCACATCGTCGCCGCCTACACCTTCGAGCTCTCCCGCTGCTTCGAGCAGGTGGTGCGCGAGCGGCAGCTGCTGGCGCTCGCCAACATCGACGCCGACCTGTGCGCGCAGGTGGCCACCGGGCTGGGGCTGCCGGCACCGGCCGCCACCGTGCCGCTGCCCGACGTCGCGCCGAGCCCGGCGCTCTCCCAGGTCGGTGGCAGCTGGCCCGCCGACGGCCGGCTGGTGGGCGTCGTCGTCGACCCCGACGGCGACCTCGGCGGTCTGGGCGAGGTGACCGAGGCGATCTCCGCGGCCGGCATGGTGCCGCTCGTGATGGCGCCGTCCGGCGGCACGCTGCCCGACGGCACCACCGTGCAGCGCACGTTCGCCGCCACGCGCTCGGTCGAGTACGACGCCGTCCTGCTGGCCGGCTGCCCCGCCCCCGGCGCCGACGCGCTGGCGGCCCGCGACGCCAAGGCCGGAGCGGGCTCCGACGCCGCCCTCGACCCCCGGGTCGCCCTGCTCCTGCAGGAGTGCTGGCGCCACGCCAAGGCGATCGGGGCGTGGGGCGCCGGCACCGACGCGCTCGCGGCTGCCGGGGTACCCCTCGGTGACGGCGTGCTGACCGCCGAGACGCCCCTGGAGGCGCTCGCCGGCGTCCAGGAGGGGCTGGCCGCCCACCGCGCCTGGGACCGGTTCGGAGCGGCGCTCGGCTGACGCCCACGAGCTGGCCGCCGGGTCCGGCACACGCTGACGGACCCGGCGGCCCACCCGTCCGCTCCCGGCTCAGGACGGTGGGGTCACGACCATCGCGACGACGACGCTGCCGACCACGTTCGCGACCACCGACCGGGTGACGGCCTCACCAGCGGCATCGGCCCCCCAGCTGCCCCGCCGCAGGCGCTCGGCCCGCTCGATCACCGGCGAGGTCCACGGGATGACGGGCTGCAGCTGGTGCATCGTCCCGCTGGCCGAGAGCAGCGCCGCCAGCGCGGCCGTGCGCGGCGTCGGCTCGACCCCGTCCACGAGGACGGCACGCACCTGCGCACGCAGCCGGTCGCGTCGTCCGGTCCGGCCCTCGCCGAGCGAGGTGGTCCGCAGGAACAGCCGACGGCGCTCGGTGCGCTCCACGTCGCCGCGCTCGACCAGCCGCTCCAGCACGGGCGCGCGCAGCGCCGGGCCGGTCGCGGCGAGCACGGTCTGCGCCCGGCGGGGCTTCTCGTCCACGTACTCCCAGGCCGAGCGCAGCAGGACGTCCTCGGGAGCCCGGGCCCCCACGGTCTCCAGCCGACCCGATGCGGCGACCTGCAGGTGACCGCGCAGGGACAGCTCGGCCAGCACGGCGCCGCCCAGCACGTGGAACAGCGTGTTCTCCCCGGCGATCGTCCCCGACGGCGGCTGGAACAGGAGCAGGAGCAGGTCCTCGGCCAGGGTCGGGTCCTCGGGGCCGGTGGGTGCGGTCATGGGTGCCTCCAGGGGCGGGAGATGGGCGGGCTGGGCACGTCTCCATCCCAGCGTCCCGTGGCCCCCGGTCACAGGCGCACGTGTCACCGGTTCCGGTGACAGCTGTCACCGCTCGCACGTGACGCAGCGTCACGGGCGGGGTCCTCCCACGCGCACGAGTGGCCGCGGGCCGACGCGAGCAGTCGGGTCAGGGATGGCGAGGCACCGCCGGAGGCGGTCGGCGAGTGTGGCGACGGGGAGCGTGGCATCGAGCTCGAGGGTCGCGGTGCGCAGGACGAGGGACTCCACCTCGGCGACGCGGCGGGCGATCCCCAGCCGCTGCGCAGCCGTGCGCGCGTAGGGGGTGTTCGTCCGGGCGCGCACGCGGTCCAGCAGTGCCCTCCCGCGGGCGGTCTCGGGCCGGGTCGCCCGTCGTCGTGACCGGTGACGTGGTGTCACGCCCGCCGGCGGCACGCGACCACGGGTGCGTCACCCCCCGACCAAAGAACCCCCGGGGCGGGCCCTTCGCCGGATGCGCGCCGGCGCCCGACCCGCACAGGATGGAGCCCATGCACAGGTCCGGGGCCGACGTCGACAGCACCGACCCGGACGACCGCAGGGTCGCCCGGGTCGAGCTGCCGGCGGCCGCCTCGAGCAGCGCCCGGTCCGTCATCGGCCAGCTGACCCGGCTCGCGCGCCGGCTGCCCCCGCGCGTGGACCTCGTCGTGGTCTCGATCCCGACCATCGAGGCGCTGACCGTCGACCTGCTGGCCGGGATCGCCGTCGGGCGGCGGCTGATGCTGGTCAACGGGCGTCAGCTCCTGGTCCGCGTCCCGGCCCGGCCCGGCACCCCCGGCGCGGCCGCCATGCTCGGCACGATGCCGTTCGTGGTGACGCCCGGGACCCCCTCCTGACGCACGCACACGACCCCGCACGCGACCCCGCACGCGACCCCGCACGCGACCCCGCACGCGACCCGGGCCGGGCCGCACCCCTGCCGGTCCGCGACCACGACGGTCGGCGCCGACTGCCACACTGGGGCCTCATGGGGTCAGGCGTGCACTCGGTCGGGCGCGCCTCCGAGATCGCCGTGGTCGTCGAGGCGCTCGACCGGGTCCAGCGCGGCGAGGGCGGCCTGGTGTGGCTCGAGGGCGAGCCGGGCATCGGCAAGTCGCACCTGCTGGCGGAGGCGGCAGCCCGGGCCCGGGGTCGCGGGATCGCCGTCCACGCCGGTAGCGCCCGCGAGCTGGAGGCCCACCGCCCGTTCGCCGTCGTCACCGACTGCCTGGCCGGCCTGGACGGCACCCGGCAGGCCGCGCAGCTGCTGCGCACCGGCGCAGGTGCCGAGGCCGCCGCGCCGAACCACCCGCTCGACGGCGCCGTCGAGTACCGGGTCGCCGAGCTGCTCTTCGAAGCGGTGGCCGAGGCCGCGGAGGCCGCGCCCGTGCTGCTGGCACTCGACGACCTGCAGTGGGCCGACCCGTCCTCGCTGCAGCTGCTCGCGCGGTCCTGGGAGCAGCTGACCCGCCGGTCGGTCGTCATCGTGGCGGCCACCCGGCCCACCCGGCCCCCGGCGCTGGCCCGGCTGGTCGCCGACTCGGTGGCGGCCGGCGCGGCGCACCTCCCGCTGGGGCCGCTGGACGAGGCCGAGACCGCGCGCCTGGTCGCACACGAGCTGGGCGCCCCGCCGGGGGCGCCGCTGGCCGCGCTGGTCGAGCGCTGCGGCGGCAACCCCCTCCTGGTCGCGACCCTCGTGCGCGCGCTGCGGGCCGAGGGATCGCTGGCCGACCACGCGGCCCCCGGCCACGCCCTGGCGCCGGACGCCTCGCCCGTGTGGTTGCGACCGGTGGTGGTCTCGTGGTTGAGCCACCTCGACGAGCCCGTCCAGCTGGTGCTCTCAGCGGCGTCCATCCTCGGCTCCTCCTTCACCCTGACCGACCTCGCCGTCACGACCGGACGCGGCGCGCAGGAGCTGTGGCCCCGCGTGCGCGAGGCGCTCACGGCCGGCGTGCTGCGGGTCGAGGGCGCGGAGCAGGAGTCCCTGGCCTTCGCGCACGACGTCGTGCGCGAGGTGCTCTACGAGGACCTCCCCGCGGGCGTGCGCCGGGCCCTGCACGCGGAGGCCGCGGAGGCCCTGCACGCCGCGGGGGCACCGCTGGAGCGGGTAGGCGAGCACCTGCTGCGCGGTGCGCGCCCCGGCGACCCGCGCGCCATCGCCTGGCTCGGGGAGCTGGCCGAGCAGACCGCGCCCCGCGCCCCCGGCATCGCCGTCGAGCTGTGGGAGGCGGTGCTGCGCCTGATGACCGACCACGACCCGCGGCGGGCGGCCGTGCAGGCACGCCTGGCGCTGGCCATGGTGGCCTGCGGTCAGGTCGGCGCCGCCGAGGAGCTGGCCCGCACCGTGCTCGAGGACGCCCCGCACGCCGAGCTGGAGGGCACCCTGCGCCTGTGCCTGGCCGACGCACTGATGCGCCAGGGACGGGTGCCCGAGGTCGTGGAGCAGGCGCGGGCCACCGCGGCGCTGACCCACCTCTCGGCCTACGACCGGGCCCGGGCGGAGGCCTGGTTGCTGGTCGAGTTCCTCGTGACACGCGACCTCACGGCCCTGCGGCCCGCGGTGGAGTCGTCCCTCGCCACCGCGCAGGCGGCCGGCCACGTCGGGGCCCAGGTGCACGGCCTCACCATGCGGGCGCTGGTCACCGCCGCACACGGCCTGTTCGTGGAGTCCACCGCCGATGCCGAGCGCGCCGCGCGCCTGGCGCTGCAGGCCGACACCGCGTGGGCGCACGAGCCCGCTCCCCTGGTCAACCGGGCGCTCGGGCTCGTGGCCAGCGACCAGCTCGCCGAGGCCGATCGCGCCATCGAGGCGGCCCGGCGCACCTACGAGCGCCTCGGCATGTGGCCGGCGCTCGCGATGGTGCCGCAGTACGCCGCGCTCGTGCACCAGGCCGCGGGCCGCTGGGAGGAGTGCCTGCAGGCCTGCGCCGAGGCCCTCGACCTCGCCGACCGCTCCGGCCTCGGGTGGAGGGTCGACATGCTGGCCGAGGCGGGGTTGCTGCACGTGCGCCGCGGGCATCTCGACGCCGCCGCCGACCACCTGCGCCGGGCCGGGGAGCTGCGGGCGCAGGGCTCGCCGTCGCACTGGCTGGCCTCGGTCGACCAGCTCGACGCGCTCCTGGCCGAGGCCCGCGGCGAACCGGCAGCGGCCCTGGCCACCCTGGGCGCGGCCTGGCGACGGGTGCGCGAGGCGCCGTCGCTCACCGAGCTGCCGCGTCTGGCGACGGACCTGCTGCGGCTGCTGAGGCTCACCGGAGCCGGGAGCCACGACGACGCCGCAGCCGCGCTGCTGCAGGAGGTGGCCCACGAGCTGGCCCGGCTCGCGACCGCCAACCCAGGCGTTGAGTCGCTGCGGGCGCTCGCCCTGCTGGCCGCCGGCGTCACCGCCGACGACGTCGACGCGGTCCTCGAGGCCTCCGAGGTCGACCACCCCAAGCACCACCTGCGCGCGCACGCGCTCGAGGAGGCGGCGCTCGCCCTGGCGCGGGCCTCGCGGCGCGACGAGGCGCTGCGCACCGCCGCCTCGGCGCTCGAGCTGTTCGACCGGCTGGGCGCCGACGGCGAGGCGCACCGGCTGCGCGCCCGCCTGGCCGCGGCCGGCGTCAGCGTGCCGGGTGGCCGACGCCAGCGCTCACGCCCGGCCACCGGGTGGGACGCGCTCACCGCCAGCGAGCTGCGCGTCGCCGAGCTGGTCGGCCGCGGGCTCTCCAACCCCGAGATCGCCGCCGAGCTCGTCGTCTCGCGCCACACGGTCGCCACCCACGTCGCCCACACGCTCGCCAAGCTCGGCATGCGCAGCCGCGTCGAGCTCGCCGCCGCCCTGGCCGCGCGCCGGCCGCCCTCCTGAGGTCGAGCAGCGCTCCACCAGCTCGTCGATCGCGCGCACCAGGGCCAGCCGTCCGCTGAAGGCGACGGCGGCGCCGTCCGGCGCCACCAGCACGCCGGAGGGCGGATCGCCGTCGGCGAAGCGGATCAGCACGTCCACCTGGTGTCCCTCCCCCACGACGCCCCCGGGCGAGTGCCCGCCGGTCGCGCCGGTCCCGACATCATCGTGGACGACGACGGGACCGCGAGGATCACTCAGGTGAGTGATGTTGTCGCCGGCTGCGTGCGCCAGGATCCTCGCGGCGCAGCGGCCCCGGCCGGCGCGCGCCCGCGCCGCCGGATCTGCACCTCATGGGGACGTGCAGAGGGGTGGCGCGGGCGCCGTCAGTGGGGACGGGTCGGGTCCGTTGCCAGCCTCCCCGCCGTGCCTGCAGCGCGGGCGTCGGGTGACCGGCGACGCCGGGTCACCCGAGCGCGGTGCGGACGTTGGCCCGCACGGCGTCGCGGATCGGCGTCGTGCCCGCGTCCAGCTCGAGCACCTGGCGGGCGATGCGCGGCTCGTGCAGCAGCTCGGCGACCGTCGTCGCGACGTCGGCGCGCGCGACCTGGCCGTGCAGCGCCGCGGGACCCAGCGTGATCGTGCCCGCGCCGGGACCGTCCACGAGCAGGGACGGGCGCAGGACCACCCAGTCCAGGTCGCTCTCCGCGAGCGCGACGTCGCCGACCTTCTTGACGGCGTAGTAGTGCTCGACGTCCTCGTCGAGCACCAGCTCGCGCTGGGCCTCGGGCAGCACCGACACCGAGACGAACCGGGGCACTCCGGCCCGCCGGGCGGCCTCGATCGCCGTGGCGAGACCGCAACCGTCGACGGCGTCGGTGACCGCCCGGGCGCCGGCGTTGGACCCCGCCGCGAAGACGAGTGCGTCAGCCCCCCGGATCGCCGCCGCCAACGCGTCGGCGTCCATGGTCGTGAGGTCACCGACGGCTGCGCGGACCCCTCGGCCCGCGAGGTCGTCCCGCTGGCTCCCCTGGCGGACGAGGCCGCGAACGTCGTCGCCGTGGGCCAGCAGTTCGCCGGCGAGCCGTCGCCCGACCCCGCCGGTCAGGCCGATCACGAACGTCTGCACGGGCGCCCCTCAGCCGGCAGCGGGCTGGGGGGCGACCGCGGTGACGCGGATCTCGATCCGCATCCCGACCGCCGCGAGCGACGGCACGCCCACCGCCGTCCAGACGGGCGCGCGCCCGCCCGTCCGCCGGCCGAGCTCCTCGGCTGCGACCCTGACGTGCAGCTCGCCGATCTCGTCGTCGGCGAGCGGCACGTGGAAGCTGTCGACCGCGACGACGTCGGCCCAGGAGGCTCCCGCCTCGGCCAGCACCCGCTCGACGTTGTCGAAGGCCCGGACGACCTCCTCCCCGAGGTCGGCGGGGAACTGCAGGTCCTCGTCCCACCCTCCCTGGCCGGAGACGTGGACGACGTCGCCCAAGCGCACCGCCTGGCTGTGGTTGTTCTGCTCGCGGAGCCTGGTGCCGACGCCCGGCGTGACGATGAACTGGGGTGTGGTCATGGGGTTCCCTTCCTGGTTTTTGCTTCACGTGTGAACTGATCTGCAGCGTGCATCATTTCACGCGTGAAGTCAAACGCCGCTGCTAGCATCGCCACATGCCCGCCGCCGAGCACGATCCCGAGCACGGCGAGAGCGCCGCTCCCGGGCAGCCGTGGCTCTCGGAGAGCGAGAAGGAGGCCTGGACGGGCGCGATCTCGCTGATGCTCCTGCTACCGGGCCGGCTCGAGTCGCCCCTGCAGCGCGAGGTCGGCCTGACCCTGTTCGAGTACCTCACCCTCAGCCACATGTCGGAGGCCCCGGACCGACGCCTGGTGATGAGCGAGCTGGCCTACCTGGCGAACGGCTCCCTCTCGCGCCTGTCGAACGTGATGAAGCGCTTCGAGTCGCGCGGCTGGGCCGAGCGGTACCCCGACCCCGACGACCGGCGCCGCACGATGGCCGCGCTCACCGACGCCGGCTACGCGAAGGTGGTCGAGGCGGCACCGGTCCACGTCCGGTCCGTGCGCGAGCACGTCATCGATCCCCTGTCGGTCACCGACCAGCGGGCGATGGCGCGCATCGCCGCCAAGCTGCGCACCCGCCCCGAGGACCTCACCGCCGACTGACCTGCCCACCGGGAAGGGGAGGCCGCCCCTCGTGGTTGTCCCGGGGTGAGGCTCTCGCTGCTCGACCGTTCCCGCACTCGGGCCGGCTGGTCCGACGCCGCCGCCGTCACCGCGACGGTCGAGCGCGCCGTCGAGGCCGAGGCGCAGGGCTACCACCGCTTCTGGGTGGCCGAGCACCACGCGGTTCCCGGCATCGCCTCGAGCGCGCCGCCGGTGCTCCTCGCCGCCGTGGGCGCCCGGACCTCGCGGCTGCGCATCGGGTCCGGCGGCGTGATGCTGCCGCTGCACCAGCCGCTGGTGGTCGCCGAGCAGTTCCTGCTGCTGGAGGCGCTGCACCCCGGACGGGTCGACCTCGGCCTCGGACGCTCCCTCGGCTTCACCCCTCCCGTGCGCCGCGCCCTGCGCCGCGAGGAGGCGGCCGCCACGGGCTTCGAGGCCGACCTGCAGGAGCTGCGGGGGCTCCTGACCGGCGACGGCGAGGTCACCGCGCGACCGGCCACGCGCGGTGACGTGCCGATGCACGTCCTCGCGGTGCGCCACGGCGTCGCGATCGCGGCGCGGCTCGGCCTCCCCGTCGTGGTCGGCGGGACCGACCTGCTCTCGGACGAGGTGCTCGCCTCGTTGCGCGAGTACCGGCGCTCCTTCCGACCCTGGCGCGGCAGCGCGCCCTCCGTGACGGTGTCACTGGACGTGACCGTCGCCGAGGACGACGCGACCGCCCGCGACCTGGCCCTTCCCGAGGCGTGGGCGATGGCGCAGTCGCGGCGCACCGGGGAGTTCGCACCGCTGCAACCGGTGCGGGCGATCCGCGACGCCTCGTGGCCCGCCCAGGTGCGCGAGCGCGTGGAGGCCTTGCTGGAGCGTGCCGTGGCCGGGAGCCCCGCCCGCGTGCGGCGCCACCTCGAGCAGCTGGCGGACCGCACCGGGGCGGACGAGCTGATGGCCAGCACCTCGACCTTCGACGTCGACGCGCTGCGCGAGTCCGACCGGCTGCTGCGCGACCTGGTGGCGTGAGCGGGGCAGCCGGTCCGAGGACCTGACGACCGAGGGGCCCCCGGACAGGATCCCACCCGGAGCTAGGACGACGTCGCGGTCCGCAGGCCCTGGTCGAGCAGCCCCAGATCGGTCCCCCGCTCAGGCGACGTCCTCGACCAGCGACGTGGGCGGCAGCCAGTCCGCGCCGAGCAGCGCCGCGACGTCGGTCAGGCCGCTGGTGTCACCGCCCACGGTGTCCGACGCGGCGGCGATGCGCTCCACCATCACCCGGCCGACCTGCTCCTCGACGGTGCCCTCGGCGTAGGCGACGTGCCACGGCGAGACCTGGTGGTCGCGGTGGGTCCGGCCGGTCACCTGACGGCCGGCGATACCCGAGAAGCGGGCCTGGTGGAAGACGCCGACCCGGGGCTCCGTGCTGGCCCTGGCCCCACCCGGGAGGGTCTCGCCCGCGTGCAGGCTGATCGAGGCGACCGTGGTGAACACGCACACCCGTGCCGCCCCGGTCTGGAACCGCAGCCGCTCGGCCTCCGGGTCGAAGCGGTCGCGGCCGTAGATGGCGGCGACCTCGATGCCGGCCTCGCGCAACCGTTCGCTGATGGGGTCCGCGGCGGTCGCGACGAACTCGACCGAGCACGCCACCTGCCGCTCGGCGGCCACCTGCTGGGCGATCCAGTCGACGGTGGAGTCGACGCGGATGAGACCGGCCTTCTGCCGGAAGCGCAGCAGCGCGGCGCGCCCCTTCGCGGTGTTGCGACCGCGCCGGGCGAGGTCCATCTCGCGGCAGAACTCGCCCCACTCCGCCTCGTAGGCCGTGCGCTCGACCGGCGTCAGCGTCACCGGCATGCCCGAGATCGGCACCGGGCCCCAGGGTGCCGCGCGGTGCAGCATGGCCGGCGGCTCCTGGTCGGCGAGCCAGCCACGCACCCGCGCCAGGTCCGTCGCGCGTCGCACCGGGTCGGCGGTCCAGGTCGCGCCGTGGCGACCGTGCTCGACACCCACCCCGTGCCGTTCCAGCGCGGTGGCGAACGTGGCGGCGGGCTGCGCGGCGGAGGTCCACTCCCGCATCGGCTCCTCGTGGGCCTGCGCGTAGGCCGGGGCGAGGTAAGGCAGCTCGAGCGGGGTGTGGCCGGGCGTCGCCGTCGTCGCGATCACGAACGGCGCCTGGTCGTGCGGCTTCCCGTGGCCCGAGATCCGCGCCCACAGCCGCCAGCGTTTGGTCGTCGTCCGGCGCAGCGCGTGGGCCTCGTCGGCGATGATCACGTCCCACGCGTGGTCGACGACCTTCTCCAGGCGGTCCCAGGTGATGACGACCCACTGCAGACCGCCGTCGCCCAGCCCGGAGATGGTGCGGCACCAGTGCCCGATGGTGATCGCCGCCGGCCGGTCGGCGACCACCAGCACGCGTCGCGCTCCGCGCAGGTCGCCGACGGCGATCGCCCCCAGCACCGCCGAGACCGTCTTGCCCACGCCGGGCTCGTCGGCCAGCAGGAACTGGCGGCCGCCCGCCTGGGCCCGCGCCGCGATGGCGTCGGCCGCCTCGAACTGGAGGCGCCGCGGCTCGAGCGTCTCCCGCGGCGCGGCGTGCTGGCCGGCGCCGGGCGTCTGGTCGTCGGGGTTCAGGGTGCGCTCGACGAACCGCCCCAGGGTGTGCGGACCCGGCGCGTAGGGCGCGAGGTGGGCGGGCAGGGCGCGGCCGACGTGCAGGTGGGTCCGGACGGCGGGGTGCCAGTCGGCGCCGTCGACCTGCGTGCCGTAGGGCACGTCGAGCACCCAGAGCCGCTCACCCGGACCAGGCTCGGGCAGCGGCCGGGGTGCCTGCCGCGCCGCGCGACGACGACGCCCCCCGGATCGTCGAGGGCTGGCCACCCGTGGACGGTATCGGCGCGCGCAGGGCGAGCCCGGTCGGCTCGCCGACGATGCTGGCGGCCAGGAGGTCGCGCCTCCACGACCGGGGGTGCGCGCACCCGCGCGTGTGCGGCGGTCATCGCCGTCCGACGACCGCGGGCCCCGACGCGAAGGGGGGGATCGACAGACCCTGAACACGGCGGTTGCGCTGCGTCACCGTGGAGGCATGACCGACGCCGTCGTCCGCCACCGCCCCCCGTCACCTGGCCACCGTCCCCACCGCGGTGCGCGGCGGGCACGGCGCGCAGCCGTCGTCGTGGTCGCCGCACTCGGCGCCCTCGGCGTCGGCGTCGTCGCGACGGCCAATGTCGTGGTGCTGCTGCGCGCCGACGGCGACCTGACGACGCGGGCCGGAGAGCTGGCGCCGGCCCAGGTGGTGATCGTGCCGGGGTCGCACGTGCGGGCGGACGGGACCCTCGGGCCGGTGGTGGCCGAGCGGGTGGGGGCGGCGGTGGCGCTGCACCGCGCAGGCACGGTGGAGAAGGTGCTGGTCTCGGGGGACCACGGCGGTGCCGGCTACGACGAGACCGGCCCGATGCGCGACGCCGTAATGGCAGCCGGCGTGCCGCCGTCCGACGTGTTCACCGACTACGCGGGGTTCAGCACGTGGGACACGATGAGCCGCGCCCGCGAGGTCTTCGGCGTCGAGACGGCGGTGGTGGTGACCCAGGGCGCCTACGCGGCCCGCTCGGTCGACCTCGCCGCCGCGGCCGGCATCGAGGCCCAGGGCTACGTCGTCCGCGAGGGCGGGCGCCGTGGCCGCGAGGTGCTGGCCCGGGTGAGCGGGCTGGTCGAGTCCGTCGTCCGCCCCGAGGTGACCGGCGGGCCGACGCACCCCATCACCGGCGACGGCCGGGCGTCCTGGGCGGAGCGGTCGTGACCGCGAGGCCAGGCGGTGCCCTGACGACGCTGGCCGGCTGGTCGCTGCTGGTGGTCGGGGTGGCGCTGGTGCCCCTGCCGGGGCCGGGAGCGCTCGTCGTCGTCGCCGGGCTGCGGGTGCTCGCCCCCCGGCACGCGTGGGCCGCGCGCTGGTACGAGCCGGCGCAGGCGCGTGCCCTGACCGCCGTCCGCGCCGGCGTCGCCACGCGGCCGCGCCTCCCGCTGACCTCGCTCGGGCCGGCGTGGCTGGTGGTGCTGTCGCTGGCCTACACCGTCGATCTCCGCGTCCCGCAGGTCGAGGTCGCCGGCGGGCGGCTGGGACCGGGCCTTCCGTTGGCCGGGACGGCCACCACCGTCGGCCTGTGGTCCTCGGCGGTCATCGCCTCGGCCCTGTTCGTGGTCGGTGCCGTCCGGTGGGGACCGCGGGCCGTCGGGGTCACCGGATGGACGGGCCGGCTGCGCGTGGCCGCGGCACGGGCTGTCACCGGACCTCGGGCCGGCCTCCGCTCGACCGTGGTGCTGGCGGCGGCGGTCGGCCTCTGCCTCACCGCTTCCTGACGCCGGCCGTCCTGGGCGGCAGTCGGTGCAGGGTCGACTGCGTGACGGCGCCGCCGTCCACGGTCAGCGTCAGGTAGGTGCAGTGCGGCTGCCGGCGGCGGTCGGTCGGCGAGCCCGGGTTGAGCAGCCTCAGCCCGCTCGCGGTCGTCGTGTCCCAGGGGATGTGGCTGTGCCCGAAGACCAGGACGTCGAGGTCGGGGTACAGCTCGTCGCACCGCTCCTCGCGTCCTCTGGACGGGCCCGTCTCGTGGACGACGCCGAACCGCACCCGCTCCACCTCGAACCGGGCCACCTCGGGCAGGCGCGCCCGCAGGTCGTCGCCGTCGTTGTTGCCCCAGACGCCGATGACCCGGCGTGCCCGCTGCTCGAGCTCGTCGAGGAGCCCGGCCGCCATCCAGTCGCCGGCGTGCACCACGACGTCGACGGCCTCGGCCGCGGACCACACCTGCTCCGGCAGCACCTTCGCGCGCGTGGGCAGGTGGGTGTCGGCGACGACCAGGAGCCGGGTGACCACCCCGCCCCTACTCGGCGGCGTCGCTGCGCGGGTGCCCCTCGACGCCGCTCTTGGCGCTCTCCTCCGGGAACGTCTCGGCGGTGGGGTGCGCGCCGCCGGGCGACCCCTGGGCGGGGTCGTACTCCCCCTCGGCGGCAGGGCCGTCGGTGGTCGAGGACTCCTCCGCCTCCTCGGCGGCGTCGTCCAGGCGTCCGGTCTGCTCCTCGGGCTGGTTCGTCATGCCTCGCCGGTACCCCGAGCGGCGCCGACCGCATCCGCCGGGCCGCGTCCGTCCGCCCGCGTCCGCCGGGCCGCGCGAGGCGGCCGGCGAGCCGCTCAGGCGCGAGCGGTCTCGCTCGCTCGCTTCGTCCTGGCCAGCGCGGCCCCCGCCTCGCGCGCGGCGGACTGCGCCAACTCATGCATCTCGGCGGCCAGGTCGGTGAACTCGTCGAGGGCGGGGTTGACCCCGACCAGGGTGAACTCGCGCTCGACGACGGTGAGGTCGGCCTGCCAGACGTCCTCCAGGATGCGGCGCAGGTAGGCGGTGGAGTGGTCCCAGCCCTCGCGCGGGGTGCCGGCGCCGTAGGCACCGCCCCGGACGGTGGCGAGCACGACGGGCTTGCCCTGCAGCAACGGGGCGCCCGCCTCGGCACCGGCGATCACGACGTCGATCCAGGCCTTGACGTGCTGGGAGACGCCGAAGTTGTACAGGGGCACGGCGAGCAGCACGGCGTCGGCCGAGGTGAGCTCCTCGATGAGCTCGGCGGCCAGCGCCTGGGCGGCGCGCTGCTCGGGGGTGCGGTCCTCCTCGGCCACGTACGCGGCGGTGACCGCAGCCGCCCACGCGTCGGCCGGCAGCGGCTGGGTGCCCAGGTGGCGGCGGATGATCTCGTCGTCGGGGTGCTCCGCGGTCCAGGCCGCCTCCACGATGTCGGCGATCTCGCGGCTGCTGGAGGTGGCGGGAAGGATGCTGGCGTCGAGCCGGAACAGGGTCATGGGTTCTCCTCGGTGGAAGTCAGGGCACCTCGTCGGCGCTTCTAGAATCCTAGCAACTTGTAGATGCCAAGTTGCATTCCCGCCAGAAGTTCACGGCCGCGACTACGCTGGTGTCCATGGGCGAGGAGGCGCAGGTCGAGCACTCGGCACCTGCCTGCGATGCCGCACTGACCCACGCGTTCGCTCTGCTCGGCAAGCGCTGGAACGGCGTGCTGCTGGGCTCGCTCGTCGGGGGGCCCGCGGGCTTCGCCGAGCTGCGGCGGGCCACGGGCGGCATCAGCGACTCCGTGCTCTCCGAGCGGCTGGGCGAGCTGGTGGCCGCCGGACTGGTGACGCGCGTCGTGGACGAGGGTCCCCCCGTCGCCGTGCGCTACCAGCTGGCACCGGCCGGGGCCGCACTTGCACCGGTGCTCGACGACCTCGGCACCTGGGCTCGCGACCACCTGTCCCGCGACCACCCGGAGAGCCGACGCGCCTAGGACACGTCTCCGCATCCGGATGCGCGGCGCCAGCGCCGCATCGAGAGAGGTGCCCTGGTGCCGCACAGTCCGCCGAGGCCGCGGAATAGCGGTGCGGGGGCGCCTGGTTCCTCCGGCATGGGTCAGGTGCTGCGCACGGCAACGGTCGTGGTGATCGGCGCCGGCCAGGCGGGCCTGTCCGCGGCGCACCACCTGCAGCGGCGCGGCTTCGTGGGGCTCGGTCCCGACGGCGCCGGGCCCTCCGGGGGCGGGGACCGGAGTCGCTCGCCCGGGACCTACGTGGTGCTCGACGCGAACCCCGCACCCGGCGGTGCGTGGCAGCACCGCTGGCCCTCCCTGACGATGGCCACCGTCAACGGCATCTTCGACCTCCCCGGGCGGGTCCAGGAGCCGCCCGATCCCGACGAGCCCAGCCGGACGGCGGTGCCGCGCTACTTCACCGCCTACGAGCGCGAGCTGGCCCTCCCGATCCACCGACCGGTGCGGGTGAGCGCGGTGCGGCGAGCCGACGACGACCCGCGCGGGCGGCTGCTCGTCGAGACGAGCGGCGGCACCTGGCTGGCGCGGTACGTCGTCAACGCCACCGGCACCTGGGAGAACCCGTTGCTGCCCCGCTACCCCGGGCAGGAGACGTTTCGCGGCCGGCAGCTGCACGTACGCGACTACCGCGACGCCGCGGAGCTCGCGGGGCTGCGTGTCGCGATCGTCGGCGGCGGCATCTCGGGCGTCCAGCTGCTCGAGGAGATCTCCCGCGGTGCGAGCACGTTCTGGTACACCCGTCGCGAGCCGGTGTTCCTCGAGGGCGAGTTCGAGCCGGAGACCACCGGGCGCGCCGTCATCGCGCAGGTGACGGCCGACGCCGAGGCCGGTCGGCCCGGGCGCAGCATCGCCTCCTACACCGGTCTGCCCGCCACGATCCCCTACGTACGAGCAGCCCGCGAGCGCGGCGTGCTCAGCCGCCGACCGATGTTCGTCGCGATCGAGCCGACCGGGGTCCGCGAGGCCGACGGCACCCTCACCCCGGTGGACGCGATCCTGTGGGCCACCGGCTTCCGACCCGCGCTGTCGCACCTCGACCCGCTCTACCTGCATGGGCCGCTCGCGGGCATCCCGGTCACCGGCACCCGCGCCGACCGGGAGCCGCGCCTCCACCTCATCGGGTTCGGTCCCTCGCAGTCGACCGTCGGGGCCAACCGCGCCGGCCGGGAGGCCGTCGGCGCCATCGTGACCGACCTGGCGCGGCAGCGGGACAGCGCACTGACCTCACGCTGACCTGCCCAGCGAGCTGACCGGCGAGGTGACCGACGAAGGGGGGATCAGCGGGCCCTGCCTCCGGTTCGGGAACTGCGCGACGGTGGTGGCACGCCCCCGGGACTCCCCCGGCGGCACACCACTCGACACCAGGAGCACCCCATGCCTCGCAGGAACATCGACATCACCGTCCCCGACCTCTCCGGCAAGCGCGCCGTCCTCACCGGCGGCAGCGACGGCATCGGGCTCGGCATCGCCCGGCGGCTCGCAGCCGCCGGCGCCGAGCTGGTGCTGCCCGTGCGCAACCGGGGCAAGGGCGAGGCGGCCGCCGCCGAGATCCGCGCCGCCGCCCCGGGCGCCGTCGTCCGGCTGCACGACCTGGACCTCTCCTCGCTGGAGTCGGTGGCCGGGTTCGGCCAGACGCTGCGCGCCGAGGGAGCCCCGGTGCACCTGCTGGTCAACAACGCCGGCGTCATGACGCCCCCCGAGCGCCAGACCACCACCGACGGGTTCGAGCTGCAGATGGGAACCAACCACCTCGGCCACGTGGCGCTCGTCGCGCACCTGCTGCCGTTGCTGCGTGCCGGCCGGGCCCGCGTCACCTCGCAGGTGAGCATCGCCGCGGCCGGTGGCGAGATCAACTGGGACGACCTGAGCTGGGAGCGGTCCTACGACGGCATGAAGGCCTACCGCCAGTCCAAGGTCATGTTCGGCCTCTTCGGCCTCGAGCTGGACCGGCGCAGCCGCGAGCTCGGCTGGGGCATCACGAGCAACCTCTCGCACCCCGGCGTCGCGCCCACCAGCCTGCTCTCGGCCCGCCCCGAGCTGCAGCGCGACACTGACACCACCCAGGTGCGGGTCATCCGCTGGCTCTCGGCCCGCGGACTGGTCGTCGGCACGCCCGTGACCGCCGGCCTGCCCGCCCTGATGGCCGCCACCTACCTCGACTCCGAGGGCGGCCGGATGTACGGCCCGAGCGGCTTCCAGCACGTGGGTGGCGCGCCTGCCGAGCAGCGTCTCTACAAGCCCCTGCGCGACGAGGAGGAGGCTCGCCGGGTGTGGCTTGCCTCGGAGAAGCTGACCGGCGTCACCTTCCCGGCCCCGGAGCCCGGTGTCAGGCTGGCGTCGTGACCGTGAGCATCGACCGCCCCCAGCTGGCCGAGTTCCTCCGGCGACGCCGCGAGGCGCTGCAGCCCGAGGACGTCGGCATGCCGCGCGGCCAGCGACGCCGCACCAGCGGCCTGCGCCGCGAGGAGGTCGCCGTGCTCTGCCATATGTCGACCGACTACTACACCCGGATCGAGCAGGAGCGCGGGCCGCAGCCCTCGGAGCAGATGATCGCCTCGATCGCGCAGGGCCTGCACCTGACCGTTCCCGAGCGCGACCACCTGTACCGGCTGGCCGGCCACCAGCCGCCGCCGCGCGGCGCCAGCAGTGAGCACATCAGCCCCGGGATGCTGCGCATCTTCGACCGGCTCGGCGACACCCCGGCCGAGATCGTCACCGAGCTCGGGGAGACGTTGCGCCAGACCCCGCCCAAGGTGGCTCTGACCGGCGACTGGACCCGCTTCACCGGGTACGCGCGCAGCAACGGCTACCGCTGGTTCACCGACCTCTCCACGCGCGAGATCTACGTGGCCGAGGACCGCTCCTTCCTCTCCCGCATGTACGCCGCCGGCCTGCGCGGCATCGCCGCTGTGCGCGGGCCGGGCTCCCGGGCCGCCGAGCTGGCCCAGGACCTGCTGCAGCACAGCGACGAGTTCGCCACCCTCTGGGCCGATCACGAGATCGGCCTCGAGCCCGACGAGGTCAAGCGCTACCAGCACCCCGAGGTCGGCCGGCTCGACCTCAACTGCCAGGTGCTGCTCGACCCGCACCAGTCCCACCGGCTGCTCGTCTACACCGCCGACCCCGGCACCGAGAGCCACGAGAAGCTGCAGATGCTGACCGTCATCGGCGCACAGCGGATGAGCTCCGCCCAGGCCTGAGCCTGCCCCTCCCGCGCGGCACCGCCGCGCCGCTCCCGACCCGGCACCGGGTGCGGGGCCGCACGCCCCTGCCCGCACGCCCGCCCACACGACCTGTGAGGACCCTCCGCCATGACCCGCTTCCTGACCTTGCTCGGCCGCAGCACGGCCGCCCACCCGTGGCGCACGTTCGCCGCCTGGCTCGTCGTCGCCGTGGCGATGGTCGCCGCTGCCGGCGCCTCCGGCGGCACGCCCCAGGACGACTTCAACATCGACGACGCGCCGGCCCAGGCCGGGGTCGAGCAGCTGCGCGAGCACTTCCCCGCCTCCGGCGCAGCCGGCAGCTCGGCCCAGGTGGTGGTGCACGATCCTGACGGATCAGTGCTCTCGGAGGAGTCACTCGCCACCGTCAACCGCGAGCTGGCCGAGATCGAGCACGTCACCTCCGTCTCGCCGCCGCGCGTCGCGGAGAGCAGGAGCACTGCTCTGCTCGGTGTGGTCTTCGATGCGCCGGTCACCGACCCCGACCTGACCGGTGGCGCCGGGCTCGAGTCGCTCGAGGCCGCGGTGGCGGACGCCGAGTCCGCCGGCGCCCTCGACGGTCTCCAGGTCGAGTTCGGCGGCGAGCTCGCGGCGGCGGGGTTGGAGGAGGTCCAGGGCACCGGCGAGCTGGTCGGCGTCGTCGTCGCGCTGCTGCTCATGACGATCGTCCTGGGCACGATCGTGGCGGCCGGGCTGCCGCTCCTCATGGCGATCCTGGGGCTCGGCGTCTCGGCGATGGGCGTCACGCTCCTGGCCGCTGTCACCAGCGTGAGCACGACGGCTCCCACGGTGGCGATCATGGTGGGTCTCGGCGTGGGCATCGACTACGCCCTGCTGCTGGTGACCCGACAGCAGGAGTTCCTCCGCGCCGGGGTCCCGGTCGTCGAGGCCGCCGGGCGCACGGCCGCCACCGCCGGCCGGTCGGTGCTCTTCGCCGGCGCGATCGTGCTGGTGTCGCTGATGGGTCTGCCGCTCGCCGGTCTGCCCGTCTACTCCTCGTTCGGCTTCGCGACCGCCATCGCGGTGCTCTCCGTCGCCGCGGCGGCGCTCACCCTGGTGCCGGCCCTCGGCGGACTACTGGGTCGGCGACTGCTCCCCCGGCGGGAGCGCCGCGGGCTCCCGCCCCGGCGTCCCCGTCCGGCGCGCCCGCCGCTCTCGGCCCGCTGGGCGGCCGCCGTGGCGCGCCGGCCCGTGGCCTGGACCCTGCTCGCCGTCACCCTGCTGCTGGCGCTGGCGGCACCGACCCTCGACATGCGCACCTGGCCGCGCGACGTCGCGAACAACCCGGCCGAGAGCACCACCCGCCAGGCCTACGAGATCACCGCCGCCGAGTTCGGCCCGGGTGCCAACGGCCCGCTCACCGTGGTGGTCGACCGCGCCGCGGTCGGTGACGCCGGGGTGGCCACCACCGTCGAGAGGCTGCGCGCCACCGAGGGCGTGGTCGCCGTGACCGACCCGGTGGTCTCGCCTGACGGCGCCGTGGCGGTGGTCGAGGCGCAGCCCGCCTTCGGTCCCTCCGACGAGCGGACCCCGGCGCTGCTCGAGCAGCTGCGCGCCGAGCTGCCGGACGCCGTCGTCACGGGCAACACCGCGATGTTCTCCGACATCACCGTGCTGCTCGTCGACCGGATCCTGCTCGTCGTCGGCTTCGTGGTGCTCGTCTCGATGCTGCTGCTGGCGATGATGTTCCGCTCGGTGCTGGTGCCGCTGAAGGCCGCCGCACTCAACCTGCTCTCCATCGGGGCCGCCTACGGCGTCGTCATCGCCACCTTCCAGTGGGGCTGGGGCACCGACCTCATGGGACTCGACCAGGCGATGCCGGTCTCGAGCTGGCTGCCGATCCTGATGTTCGCGATCCTGTTCGGCCTCTCGATGGACTACGAGGTCTTCCTGCTCTCCCGCATCCGGGAGCGCTGGCTGGCCACTGGCGACGCCGTGGGCAGCGTCGTGCACGGCGTCGCCGCCACCGGGCGCGTCATCTCCACGGCGGCCGCGGTGATGGTCGCGGTGTTCCTCGGCTTCGCCACCGAGCTCGACCTCGTGGTGCGCCAGCTGGGCTTCGGCATGGCCGTCGCGGTCCTGCTCGACGCCACCGTCGTCCGGTTGGTGCTCGTGCCCGCCACCATGACGATGCTCGGACGCCGCGCCTGGTGGATCCCCGCCTGGCTGGACCGGGTGCTGCCCACCGTGGAGGCCGAGGTCGACCTACCGGACGGGCCGGTCAGCGAGGACGCGCCCGTGCGGCACGCGACGCTGGGCGCGGGCTAGCCACCCCGCGGGGTCCCTCCGGCGTCGCGTGACGGGTGGCTCGCAGTCCCAGTGCGAGCGTCACGCCCCAGCAGGCGAACAGTGGATCCCAGAGGACGGCGTGGCCCCACAGGGCCGCGTCGTCCTGTGGCCCCGACGGGTCGACCAACCCGGCCAGGCCGACCCAGGCGCCGACCGTGTTGGCCGTCCCGTAGAGCACGAGCACCGCGGCACCCGCCGACGACGCCGCACGCCACCACCGGCGTCCGGGCAGGTGGCCCGACTCCACCGCCAGCGGCACCAGGGCTCCGGCCGCCTTGACGGCGGCCACGAGGGTCAGCACCAGCGCGGCCGAGCCTGGCGACTCCTGACGCCAGTCGACGGCCCACTGCCCGACCGTCTCGACCAACCAGCTGCCGCCGGCCGCCCAGTAGGCGCTGGCGGCGGCGTGGACCAGACCCAGGACACAGGCAACCCTCAGCGAGGGGTGGTGCGGGGCCCGCGAGGTCACGGCTCGACGCTAGGGCGCGCGCACGCGCCTCGGCATCGGGGAGCTCCCCGAGCGACCCCTACTTCATCGCGGTGAGCTCGAGCGCGATCCCGTCGGGGTCGCGGAACTCCAGCAGGTACATGGCGCCAGCGTCCTTGATCTCCTCGTGCGTGGCCCCCAGCGAGTCGAGCACCTCGACGGCGGCCTCGAGCTCGGCGCGGTCGGCGACCGCGAAGGACACGTGGTCCAGGCCCACGCGGTCCTCGGAGAACGTGTCGTCGCCGTCGGCCACCGGGCGCAGGCCGAACAGCCCGCCAGGGATCTGGTAGATCACGCCACCGAAGAGGAACCAGAGCTGCTCGCGGGTCTGCTCGTCGGCGTCGGCGGGGAGCTCGTAGGCGACGTCCCAGCCGAAGACCGCGTCGTAGAAGCGGCGCGAGGTGTCGATGTCGCGCACGGTCAGGCGGGCGTGGCTGAATCCAGTGGTGGTGATGGGCATGTGGCGAGCCTGGCACACGACCGGTCGCGCACGATCGACTCTTGGGACCCGTTCTCAGTAGGTGTAGAAGCCCCGACCCGCCTTGCGTCCGAGCAGCCCGGCGTCGACCATCCGCGCCAGCAGCGGCGGCGCGGCGTAGAGCGGCTCCTTGAACTCCTCGTAGAGCGACTCGGCCACGGCCTGCACGGTGTCGAGGCCGATCAGGTCGGCCAGCGCCAGCGGGCCCTGCGGGTGCGCGGCGCCGAGCACGAGGCCGCGGTCGATGTCCTCGGCGGTGGCGAACCCGGACTCCATCATCCGGATCGCGGAGAGCACGAACGGGATCAGCAGGGCGTTGACGACGAAGCCGGCGCGGTCCTGGCAGTCGATGGCCTGCTTGCCCAGCTGCCCCTCGACCCAGCCGCGGGCGCGCTCGGTGGTCTCGTCCGCGGTGAGCAGCGAGGGCACGAGCTCGACGAGCTTGAGCACCGGCACGGGGTTGAAGAAGTGGATGCCCATCACCTGCTGGGGCCGCGAGGTCACCACGCCGAGCTTCATGACCGGGATCGAGGAGGTGTTGGTGGCGAGGATCGCGCCGGGGTCGGTGACGATCTCGTCGAGCCGGCGGAACAGCGCGGTCTTGGCGTCCTCGTCCTCCACGATCGCCTCGACGACGACCTCGCGGTCGGCCAGGGCCTCGAGGTCGGTGACGACCTCGATCCGGTCGAGCACCACCGACGCCGACTCGATCTTGCCCTTGGCCTCGGCCCGGCCCAGCGAGGTCTCGAGCCGGGCGAGGCCGGCCTTGGCGGCGTCGTCGCTCGACTCGACGACCACCACGTTCCCGCCGCTGCGCGCGGCCACCTCCGCGATGCCCGCCCCCATCAGGCCACACCCGACCACACCGACCTGCTGCACGCTGCCCACGCTCCCTCGTCGTCACCCGGCCGTCGGCGACGGCACTCAGTCCCGCTCGACGGTATTGGGTACCAGTGAGTAGTCCAAGCGGACGCCACCGCGGCGCTGCACGCCCGTGCGTCATGCTGTGCCCCACGTGTTGAGAGCCGAACCAGTGCCGACCGACGAGGAGACTGCTGTGAAGACCGGGATGATCATCAACTACGCCGGCGGCTTCGACGAGACCGTCGAGGAGCTCGTCGCCCTCGAGGACGCCGGGCTGCAGCTGGTCGCCATGCCCGAGGCCTACTCCTTCGACGGCGTCAGCCAGCTCGGCTTCATCGCGGCCCGCACCAAGAAGATCGAGCTGCTCTCCGCCATCTTCCAGATCTACTCGCGCACGCCCACCCTGACGGCGATGACCGCCGCCGGCCTCGACTACGTCTCGGGCGGCCGGTTCACCCTCGGCATCGGCGCCTCCGGCCCGCAGGTGATCGAGGGCTTCCACGGCCTCAAGTACGACGCGCCGCTGGGCCGCACCCGCGAGGTCATCGACATCTGCCGCCAGGTGTGGCTGCGCGAGAAGGTCGAGCACCGCGGCAAGCACTACACGATCCCGCTCACCGAGGAGGACGGCGGCTCGGGCCTCGGCAAGCCGCTGAAGCTGATCAACCACCCCGTGCGCAACCGGATCCCGATCGCCGTGGCGGCGCTCGGCCCCAAGAACGTCGAGCTCGTCGCCGAGAAGGCCGAGGGCTGGCAGCCGCTGTTCTTCCACCCCGGCAAGTACAAGACGGCCTGGGCCGAGTCGCTCGAGGCCGGCTACGCCAAGCGCGACCCCGAGATGGGCCCGCTCGACATCCAGCTGCAGATCCCCTTCGCCATCGGTGAGCCCGACCCCGGGGCCCTGCAGATGATCCGCAACCAGCTGGCGCTGTACGTGGGCGGCATGGGCGCGCGCGACAAGAACTTCTACAACAAGCTCGCGGTGCGCTACGGCTACGACTCCGAGGCGAAGGAGATCCAGGACCTCTACCTCGACGGCAAGAAGGAGGAGGCGGCCAAGGCGGTGCCCGACGACCTGGTGCGCGCGGTCTCGCTGCTGGGCACCGAGGACGAGGTGCGCGCCCAGCTCGGCGAGCTGCACGAGGCGGGTGTCACCACCCTGCTGACGACGCCCCTGGCCAGCACCCCGGAGCAGCGCATCAGCGACGTCGGCACGCTCGCACGGATGACGGCCGAGCTCGGCTGAGTCCCTTCCGGCGCTCGCCGGCCGCGGTCAACGACTGTTGCCGGCGAGCTCCGCGATGGCGGCGTCGAGGATGTCGACGCCGCGGTGCAGGTCGTCCTCGGCGACGGTGAGGGGCGGCGCGATGCGGAAGACGCCGCCCATGCCCGGCAGCTGCACGATGTTGAGGTGCAGCCCGCGCTCGAGGCACGCGGCCGTGACCGCGCGGCCGAGCTCGTCGGCGGGCGCCTTGCTCGCCTTGTCGGTGACCAGCTCGAGGCCGCGCAGCAGGCCGCGACCGCGCACGTCACCCACCACGTCGTGACGCGCCATCAGGTCCGCGAGCCGCTCCCCCAGCACGGCACCCACCCGTGCCGCCCGCTCCACCAGTCCCTCCTGCTCGATCACGTCGAGCACCGTCAGCGCCACCGAGGCCGCGAGCGGGTCGGAGACGTGGGTGGTGAAGAACAGGAAGCCGCGCTCGTGGCACGCGCGCTCGACCTCCTCGGTGGTGACGACGGCCGCGACCGGCAGCCCGGCCCCGAGCGTCTTGGAGAGGGTCAGCACGTCGGGCACGACGCCGTCGCGCTCGAAGGCGTACAGGTGCCCGGTGCGCCCCAGCCCGGTCTGGGCCTCGTCGAGCACCAGCAGCATCCCCCGCTCGCGGCAGAGCTGCTGCAGCCGCGCCAGGTAGCCCTCGGGCAGCTCGACGATGCCGCCGGAGGAGAGGATCGGCTCGACCAGGCAGGCGGCAAGGCTGCCGGAGGACTGCTGGTCCACCATCGCGAACCCGTACTCCAGCTCGGTGCGCCAGTCGTGGCTGCCGTCGGGGTGCCGGAACGGCGAGCGGTAGGCGTTCGGGGTCGGCAGCACCAGGTTGCCCGGCAGCGGCGGGCCGTGGCCTCGGCGCCCGGCCGAGAACGTGGCCGAGCCGGCGCCCGACGTCATGCCGTGCCAGGAGCGGTCGAAGGAGACGACCTCGTAGCCTCCCGTGGCCAGCTTGGCCATCTTCAGGGCGGCTTCGTTGGACTCGGCCCCCGTCGTGAGCAGCAGGACTTTCGAGAGGCTCTCGGGGAGCGTGCCGGACAGCCGCGCCGCGAGGTCGACGACGGGGCGGCTCAGCATGCCGCTGAACAGGTGGTCGAGCGAGGCCACCTGCTCGCTCACCGTGCGCACCACCGCGGGGTGCCCGTGCCCGAGGATCGAGCTCATCTGGCCCGAGGTGAAGTCGAGGATCGCGCGCCCCTCGCTGTCGACCACGTGGCTGCCCTCGGCCCGCTCGATGATCCGCGGGGTCCAGGTGGCGCCGTAGCGCACCAGGTGCCGATCGGCGGTCGTCCAGAACTCGTCGTCGCGCATGGCCGCACGGTAGTCGCGGCGACCGTGGCGCGTCTGCGTCACGATCTCCGCGTTCGCGCCCGCGCTCGGGCCGAGGCACCTACGCTCGACGGCTCCGCGGCCCGCCGGGTCGCCCCACCCCCGGAGTCGCCCCATGCGCCGCCGTCCCCTCGCAGCCCTGGCCAGCCTCGTCCTCGTGCTGGCCGGCATGCTCGCCACCGCTGTCCTGGCGGCGCCGGCCCACGCCGTGCCCGACCGCGACTGCGGCGACTTCGACACCCAGGCCGCGGCGCAGCGGTTCTTCCTCGACCAGGGCGGCCCGCGGTCGGACCCGCACGGGCTCGACGACGACGGCGACGGCGTCGCGTGCGAGTCCAACCCGTGCCCGTGCTCGGACAGCCGCGGCGGCGGGGGTGGTGGCAACGACGGGCGCCCCCAGGAGCCGCGCCCCGAGCCGATCCGGCGCGACGCGGCGATCGTCCTGAAGGTCATCGACGGCGACACCGTGCGAGTGCGCGTCGCGCGCAGCGGGCTGCGCCGCGACGTCCGGCTGCTCGGCATCGACACGCCCGAGGTCTACGGCCGCCGCGAGTGCGGCGGCCCCGAGGCCTCGAGGGCCCTCAGGACGCTGCTGCCACGCAACACGCGGGTGCAGCTGGTCTCCGACCGCAGCCAGGCGCTCACCGACCGCTACGACCGGTTGCTGCGCTACGTGGTGCGCGGTCGCGTCGACGCCTCGAAGGCCCAGCTGCGGCTCGGCATGGCGCGCACCTACACCGTGGGCCGGCCGGTCGCACGCCACCGCGAGTACGCCGCCACGCAGGCGGCGGCCCGGCGCGCGGACCGTGGCAGCTGGCGCACCTGCTGGTGAGGGGCGCGCCGGTCCCGGCCCGACCGGCAGCCGCTGTCCAGCACGATCCGCCCCCCCCCGGCATCGCGCGCCGACTTGCGTCGGATCTCCGGGGGGGGCTTCAGTGGGGGGTTACTACCAGGAGCGAGGCTCACATGTCGCCATCCTTCGACGTCGTGCGGGCCGAGCTGGAGTCGGCCGTCGCCGGTGCCGGTCACGGCAACGCCGCGGCCGACCAGCTGTGCATGGCCTGCGTCGGCCTCTTCGGGGTCGACGGCGCCGCCGTCTCCGTGGTGCACCGCGGCGTCTCCCAGGGCACCTTCGGCGCGAGCGACGACGCGAGCCGGCGGGTGGACGAGTACCAGTTCACCTACGGCGAAGGGCCGTGCCTGGACGCGGTCGCCACCGGCAGGACGATCCTGGTGCCGGACCTCGAGGACCCGCAGGAGTCGCGGTGGCCGGGCTTCGCCCGGGCCGCCCTCGGCGGCGGCATCCGTGGCGTGTTCGCGCTGCCCGTCGTCGTGACCTCGGTGCGCATCGGCGCCCTCGACCTGTTCCGCAGCGACCCGGGACCGCTGCTCGACGAGCAGCTCGTGGGAGCACTCCTGGCCGCCCAGATGGCCTCGCTCGTGCTGCTGCAGACCTGGGCCGGCGAGGACGACCTCGACGGCCGCCTCCTGCGCGACGGCGAGGAGGCCTGGGGCGACCTGGCCGAGGCCGACCGGATCGAGGTCTACCAGGCCACCGGGATGCTCATCGCCCAGCTCGGCGTCGACGCGGGCGAGGCGCTGCTGCGCATGCGTGCCCACGCCGTGGCCACCGGCCAGACGGCGAGCGAGGTCGCCTGGGCCATCATCGAGCGTCGGCTCGTGCTCGACGCGGACCCACGGCCGGAGGGCCGCGAGAGGAGGCGGCTGTGAACACCACCCGGGAGCGCGAGGTCATCCGCGCGTTCGTGGACCTGTCCCACGAGCTGACCGACGACTACGACGCGGTGGAGATGCTCACCGCCCTGACCGGGCACTGCGCGGACCTGCTCGACGTCGCCGCCGCCGGGCTGCTGCTGGCCGACGCGACCGGGACGCTCCACCTGGCGGCCGCCTCCTCGGAGGGCACGGGCCACCTGGAGACCTTCCAGCTGCAGCGCAACCAGGGACCCTGCCTGGACTGCTACCGCGACAACGCAGCGGTGACCGTGCCCGACCTCGCCGCGCAGACCGACCGGTGGCCCATCTTCAACCGGGCCGCACTGACCGCGGGCTTCCGCTCGGTGCATGCCCTGCCCATGAGGCTCGGCGGGCGGTCGATCGGCACGCTCGGCCTCTTCGGCGCCAGCACCGGCCTGCTGGGCCCCGACGACCTGGAGCTGGCCCAGGCCCTGGCGCACGTGGCCAGCGTGGCGATCCTCAACGCCCGCTCGGCGGGGGACCGCGCCGCGGTGGCCACCCAGCTGCAGTCGGCCCTGACCAGCCGGATCGTGCTGGAGCAGGCCAAGGGCGTCCTCGCGCACACGGGCGACCTGGAGATGGGGCACTCCTTCGAGGCGCTGCGCCGCTACGCCCGCGACCACGGCCTCAAGCTGAGCGAGGTCGCCGAGGCCCTGGTCGAGCGGCGCCTCCCCGGGGAGCTGGTGCTGGGGCACGCCCGCACGGTGGGTCTGCTGCCGCACGACTGACTCGCGCGGCCTCGCCCACGCGGCTGCGGCCCACGGCTGACTCCGGGGCGCGCCCGACCCGACGCTGGTGAAGAACGTCCAGGTCACGCTGCGCCGGCGCGAGGATCGGGCTACCGTGGTGTCGGCCGTCCCTCGCGGCCGTGCCCCGGACCCGGCACAGGTACCAGCCTGCTCCCGGAGGCACCATGGCGATGATCGACGCACCCCCGACCGGCGCTGCTGCCGCGCCGCACCTGGGCCCCGAGGACGTGGAGGCGATCGGTGAGCGGATGGACGCCATCCGCGCCGAGGTGCTCGAGAGCCTCGGCGCGGCGGACGCCCGGTACATCCGTCGGCTCGTCCGCGCCCACACGCTGCTCGAGGTGGGCGCCCGGGTGGTCCTGCTGGGCGCCCGCTCACGACCCGCCTGGTGGGTGGGCACCGCGACCCTCGCGGTCGCCAAGGTGCTCGACAACATGGAGATCGGGCACAACGTGCTCCACGGTCAGTGGGACTGGATGCGCGACCCCGCGATCTCCTCGACCACCTGGCGCTGGGACCACGTCTCACCGCCCGATCAGTGGCAGCGCTCCCACAACGTGCGGCACCACGCGTTCACCAACATCCTGGGCGAGGACGACGACCTCGGCTACGGGGTCATGCGCGTCGACGAGGACCAGCCCTGGCACCCGGTGCACCTCCTGCAACCCGTGTGGAACCTCGTGACCGCCTGCATCTTCGAGTACGGCATCGCCCTGTTCGACTCCCGCGTCGGCGAGTCGCTGCGCACCGGAGAGCCCCTCACGGCGGAGCAGCGCACCGATCTGAGAGCACTGCTCCTGCAAGCCCGGCGACAGCTGCTCAAGGACTTCGTGATCCACCCCCTGGCGGCTGGTCCCGGCTGGCGATCGACGCTGAGCGCCAACGCGACGGCGTGCCTGCTGCGCAACGTGTGGAGCCACTCGGTGATCATGTGCGGGCACTTCCCCGAGGGGGTCGAGACCTTCACCCGGTCCGCCCTCCCCCAGGAGGAGACCCGCGGGGAGTGGTACGTGCGGCAGATGCTCGGCTCCGCCGACATCTCCGGCCCGCCGCTGCTGCACCTGATGGCCGGCAACCTCTCGCACCAGATCGAGCACCACCTCTTCCCCGACCTGCCGAGCAACCACTACGCCCGCATCGCCCCCACGGTGCGCGCCGTCTTCGACGACCACGGGCTCCGCTACCACGTCGCCCCCTTCCACCGTCAGCTGGCGAGCGCCTGGCACAAGGTCCTCCGCCTGTCCCTGCCCGGGGCCGGTGTCTCCCCCCGCCGGTGGATCCCGGGGCGAGCGGGCTCCCGGTGAGCGCACAGGCGCAGACCGGCGGACCGGCGTCCCACCCGGACGGGACCGTCCAGGTTCTGCTCGACCTCACCCGCACGCTGGCCGGGCCGACCGCGCTCCACGACCTGCTCGACCTGGCGGTCCACGGTGTGGCGGGCCTGCTGCGCGTCGACGCCGCGGGGGTCTCGCTCGCCTCCGCCGACGCCGACCCCGCGGTCACCGCAGCCTCCGGCCACCTGGCCGCCTGCTACCACGAGCTGCTCTCGCACCTCGGGAGCGGTGAGCCGAGTCCCTCCCTCACCGTGCTGCGCAGCGGCGAGGCGCTCAGCATCAGCGACCTGACCACCGACGACCGCTTCCCGACATTCGCCGGCTACGCACGCAGCGAGGGGCTCCTCGCGGTCGACGTGCTGCCGCTGCACGGCGACCGCGGGTGCGTCGGCACCCTCGAGCTCGTGCGCAGCCACCCCGGGGACCTCCGGTCCGAGGACCTGCACCTGGCCCACCTCCTGGCCGAGGTGGCCGCCGCCCACGTGCTCAACGCCCAGGCCCGGCAGGCGCAGCGCGACCTCGTCGCGACGGTGGCCCACGAGCTGAGGACACCCCTGACGAGCATCACCGGCTTCCTCGAGATGCTCGCCGAGGCCGACCTGGAGCTGGGCGGCCACCAGCAGCGCTGGCTCGAGGCCATCCACCGCAACACCCTGCGGCTGGGCTCGCTGGCCGAGGACCTGGTGTCCGCGCAGGGACCCGACCGTCGCGACGCGTCCGGCCACGTCGAGGTCGACCTGGCCGCCGTGGTGCGCACCGTCGAGACCGCCGTCGCCCCCGTCGTCCTGCGTCACGGGATCGAGACCGAGTTCGCCGTCCCGCACCGTCGGGTCGCCGTGCTCGGGGACGAGCAGGACCTGGAGTCGCTGATGACCAACCTGGTGGGCAACGCCCTCAAGTTCACCCCGCCCGGCGGCCGGGTGCACTGCAGCCTCGCCGTCGTCGCCACCCGGGCCCACGTGCAGGTCAGCGACGACGGTCCGGGCATCCCGGCCCACGAGCTCCCCCACCTCTTCACCCGGCACTACCGCACACGGAGCGCCCGCAGCGCCCGCATCGAGGGTTCGGGCCTCGGCCTGGCGATCGCGGCGAGCGTGGCGCGGCACCACGGCGGCGAGATCTCCGTGCGGTCCCAGCTCGGTGAGGGGTCGGTGTTCACCGTCGACCTGCCGCTGCTCCTCGAGCCCGGGCAGCGCGGGCCGGCCCTCGCCGACCCGGAGCGACTCAGGCCGTGGGAGCCGGCGCGCCCGACGGAGAGTCGACCACGCCCGGACTGAGCAGACGCCGTGCCAGATCGGCGAGGACCGCCAGGTCCCGCCAGCTGTCGCGGATGGTCTGCTCGGCCTGCCCGCGGCAGCCCGCATCCATGCCCCCGGTCATCTCGGCGCTGGCGCGCACGATGGCTGCGCGCGCCTGCTCCCCGAGCAGCGCGACGAAAGCGAGGTCGAGGTCCGCGCCCGACAGCGGCAGCGACGCCGGCGCGGCCTCCGCAGCATCGTGCCGGTCAGCCGGTGCCGGCTCGGCTCCGCCCAGCTCGTGCACACCCTCGGCGCGCAGGAGCGCCACCAGGGCGCGGATGCCCTGCAGCTGCACCTCGCCGACCTGCTCGGCCAGCGCTCGCACCGCCGGGTCCCCGGCGGCCACGGCTGCCGCCAGGCTCGGCGCTCGCGCCTGGCGCAACGCCGCGAGCTCACCGCGCAGGTAGCGGAGGTCCTCGGGGTTGAGCCGGTACCGCGCGACCGGTGCGGTCCGGGTCGGGCTCGGGGGCTGGGTCATCGCAACGTCTCCAGGGGCTGGGGGCGCACGGGGTGTGCGCCGAGGGGGACGGCCACGGGAAGCGCGGCCGGGATCGGGGAGGGGAGCTCGATGAGCGCCTCCAGCTCCTGCACGACCAGGTGGGGCGTCAGCGTCGCCGGGCCGGTCAGCACCGCGAGCAGCGCGTCGACCGACGCCGCGAGCGTGAAGCGGCAGGCGGCCGCCAGCCGCTGGGCCGCGGGCACCGGACCCCGGGCGAGCGCCGCGACCACACCGTGGGCGAGCGCCTCGGCGTGGTCGGGCTCCACCAGGTCCAGGGCGCCGCAGCGGGTCTCGGGCAGGCCACCGTCGTCCGAGGCCACCACCCGGGAGCCGGCGTGCTGGGCCTCGATCGAGACGATGCCGAACGTCTCGTGCCAGTACTGACCGTTCGAGGGCATCACCACGACGTCGTGCTCGGCCATCAGTGCGGCCATCCCGGCCGGCGTCGTCCGCGCCTCGACGAGGTCGACGCCCGGGTGGGTGCGCAGCATCGCGGCGATGATCCGGCCCTGCGGGCGGTCGGTGCCCGCCGTCGTGACCGTGAAGCTCAGGGACGGGTCACCGGCCACCAGGTCGCTGTGCAGCATGGCCAGCAGGGTGTAGATGCCCTTCTCCGGCGTCAGCCGCCCCGCGTACAGGACCCGCTGGCGCCCGGCGGCGGGCGGCGGCCGGGGCACCGTGGCGAAGACCGGCTCCGCGAAGGGGTGGACCACGTGGACGGTCTCGAGGTCGACGTCGAGGAAGTGCGCCCACAGCCCCGCCGCGTAGCGGCTGGTCGCGATCAGCGTCCGGTCCCGGGTGGCCTGCGCCACCTGGGCGCGCTTGCGCGCCCGCAGCGTTGGGGGCACGTGCAGGACCTGGAAGGCGGGCCGGCGGGTGCGCACCGCCGGGGCCTCGCTGACGAAGACCACCGTGTCGTCCAGCTCGGCGACCTGGCCGAAGTGGTCCAGGGCGTGGAAGGGCACGTCCGGGAAGCCCGCGCGCCCGTCGTCCTCCCCCCGGCCGACGGTGACGACCCGGGCGGCGACGCCGCGACGGAGGAGCTCGCGCACGTGACCGACGGTGTAGTTCTCCGAGCCTCCGGTGCCCGCCGAGAGCCGCTCGCCGGGCGACCACACGAAGGAGATCGTCGGGGCCGACCCCGGTGGTTCGAGGCCCCGCGCGCCCGGGGCGACGGTCTGGGAGGGAGGGAGCCGGGGACTGGGGTGCTGTCGCGAGAACATCGCGCCGCCGCTCGGGTGTCGCCGCTGGTGGCTCCCGTGATCACCGTGGGCCACGGCACGGGCAGGCACTTGCGGTCGTCACTCCACTGTAGCCGCCCCCGGGGCGGCCCTCCTGCCTCGGCGCTCGTGCGCCTCCGGCAGCCGCGGGTGGTCGGTGGGGTACACGCCGACGGCGAAGCCGTAGACGGTGTCGCCCTCGCGGGGCAGCTCCTCGAACTCGCGCACGAGCGCCGCCATCCGCTCCCAGAACTCACCGGCCTGCTGCTCGCTGATCCGGGCGTGGCGGACGAAGCCCCACAGCCGGCCCTCCTCGAAGGCCGGCGCCGACTCGCGGGCCGCGACCTCGAAGTCGTTGAAGTCGGTCCCGCCGCCGCGTCCGGCCGCGCCCCCCGCGGCCACCGCCGCCGGCACGTAGAACAGGCGCGCCGTGCGACCGTAGAAGCGCTCCTCGACGGCGCGTACCCGCCGGGTCGACACCACCTGCAGCAGCCCCGCCTCGGCCAGCACCTTCACGTGGTGCGCCACCGTGCTCTTGGGGCGCCCGAGGGCGGTGGCCAGCTCGGTGACCGTGGCCGCCCGCTCGAGGAGCAGCTGCAGCACGGTGGTGCGCAGCGGGTTGCCCAGCGCGCGCACCTGCTCCGGCGTCGTCAGCGCGAGCCGGTCGGCCAGCTCGTAGCCCGGCGGGGGGTTGTCTCTCATGGCGTCCTCAGACTACTGTCACAGAACGTTCCAAAGAATTGGTTCGTTCTTCTCTACCCACCGACCCCCGAGGAGCCGACCATGGCCGACGTCGTGCTGTTCCACCACGTGCAGGGCCTGACGACGGGCGTCGTCGCGCTGGCCGACCGACTGCGCGCGGCGGGCCACACCGTGCACACCCCCGACCTGTTCGAGGGCCACACCTTCCCCACGATCGAGGAGGGCATGGCGCACGCACGCGGCATCGGGTTCGGCGCCATCGCCGAGTGCGGGGTCGCGGCGGCCGACGCCCTCGACTCCCCCGGGGTCGTCTACGCCGGGCTCTCGATGGGCGTGATGCCGGCGCAGCAGCTGGCCCAGACCCGACCCGGCGCCCGCGGCGCGCTGCTGCTGCACGGCTGCCTGCCGGTCGCGGAGTTCGGCCAGAGCTGGCCGGCCGGGGTGCCCGTGCAGGTGCACGGCATGGACGCCGACCCGTTCTTCGCCGAGGAGGACGGCGACCTCGCCGCCGCCCGGGCGCTGGTGGACGCCGCCCCCGGGGACGCCGAGCTGTTCCTCTACCCCGGTGACGCACACCTGTTCAGCGACTCCTCGCTGCCCGAGTTCGACGCCGCCGCCACCGACCAGCTCGTCGAGCGCGCGCTGGCCCTCCTGGCAGGCGTCTGACCCACCGGGCTCGGCTCAGTCCTCCGCGGCCGCCTCGCCCATCCGGATCGCGCCGTCGACGTGCTGGAAGCCCAGCCCGGCGACGTCGCTGCTGGCGAACGCCAGCGGGCCGACTCGCTCGCGCAGGTGCGGGCCGTAGCGGGTGAGCGAGCCGACGTCGAAGCTGGTGGCGTAGGCGCCGGCGGTCCACTCCTCGGCCATCCAGGGGCTCTCGTAGTAGGCCTCGGGATCGAGCGCCTGCTCACCCAGGTAGCGGGCCACCGAGGCGAGCACCTGCTCGCGCCGCTCCGCCGCCGACAGCGCGAGCAGCTCGTCGGCGCGCACGTCCGAGACGAAGCCGACCAGCGTGCCGCGGGCGTCGCCGGCGGTGGCGAGGTCCTCGTTGGTGTTGTCGTAGAGCTCGTGGACGGTCTCGTAGGGACTGAAGCCGGTGCCCGAGAGCCCGTGGTCGCGCCAGAACGGTGTCGCATAGGTGAGGTGGAGCTTGAGCACGAGCCCGAAGGACTGGTGCTGGCGCATCTGCTGGTGCACGGCCGGCAGCGGCGGCTCGAAGGTCACGCGGCTCACCAGCGTGGGCGGGACGGCGAGGATCGCGCGGCCGGCACGGTGGACCGCGTCGGCGGTGTGCACCTCGACACCGGCGTCGTCCCAGGCGATCCGCGTGACCGGCGACCCGAGCCGCACGCGGTCCCCCAGGCGCGCGGCCAGCTCCAGCGGCACGTTCTGCAGCCCTCCCGCCACCCGGCGGTCGAGGATGAAGTCGGCGTCGAGGAGATGGCTGAAGCCACCGGCGCTCGAGGCCATCAGCACGGCGGTGAGCGCGGAGAACGCGTGGGTGGGCTTGGTGATCATCGCGGGGCCGATGTAGAGCCCGATGTTGTCGCGGGCCTCGACGTCGTCGGTCTGCTGCTCGAGCCAGGCTGCGAACGTGACGCGGTCGAGCGCCTCGGCGTCGGGGTGCTCCCACGGCGACAGCGGGTCCATCTGCGCGGCCAGACGGTCGAGCTCGACGGTCAGGCGGTCCATCTCGCGAGCAGTGCTCTCGGAGACCGGCATGGCGTCGCCCGTGAACTGCCGCCGCTCGCCGTCGCGCCCGATGTAGAGCGAGGCACCGGCGCGGTAGCGCTCGTAGGTCTCCAGACCCAGCTCGTCGAGCAGGCCCAGCAGCGCGGTCTGGTCGGGTGAGACCCACTGGCCGCCCACCTCGAGCCGGACGCCGTCGCGCTCCTCGGTGAGCAGCCGGCCGCCCACCCGGTCGCGCGCCTCCAGCACCACGACGCTGCGCCCGTGCTGGTGCAGGCGGTAGGCCGCCGTCAGGCCGGTCACGCCCGCGCCCACGACCACCACGTCGACGTCCCACTCCCCTGTCGCCGCCATCGTCCACACCCCTTCACCGTCCCGTCCGACCACCCGGCCGGACGAGACGACGGTACCGCCGTCAGGCGGGTCGCAGGTCGGCCAGGTCGAGCACGAAGCGGTAGCGCACGTCGCCGCGGCCCAGGCGCTCCAGCGCCTGCTCGACGTCGGCGGTGGGCACGACCTCGACGTCGGCGGTGATGCCGTGCTCGCCGCAGAAGTCGAGGAGCTCCTGGGTCGAGCCACGACCCGCGCTGCCGCTGCCCAGCAGCCGCTTGCGCCCCATGAGGAGGTCCATCACGTCGACGTCGAACGAGCCCAGGAAGCCGACGACGGCCAGAGTGCCGTCGAGGTCGAGCACGTCGAGGAGGGGCGCCAGCTCGTGGGCCACCGGCACGCAGTCCACGACGACGTCGAGCGACCCGCGCGCCTGCTCCATCGCGGGGGCGTCGCTGGTCACGAGCACGCGGGTGGCGCCCAGCGACCGCAGCTCCACGACCTTGGCGGCGGTGCCGGTGATCGCGGTGACCTCGGCCCCGAGCGCCACGGCGAGCTTGACGGCGAGGTGGCCCAGGCCGCCGACGCCGGCCACGCCGACCCGGGTGCCCGGACCGACGCCGAGCGTTCGCAGCGGGACCCAGACCGTGACGCCGGCGCACATCAGTGGCGCGACCGCGGCCGCGTCGAGGCTCGCGGGCCGGCGGTAGCAGAAGCTCTCCCGGACCACGAAGGAGGTGCTCCAGCCTCCCAGCGTCGTCGCACCCTCGGCGTCGGTGCCGCCGTAGGTGAGCAGCGGGAACTCCCGGCAGCAGTTCTCCTGCGAGCGCACGCACATGTCGCAGGTGCCGCAGGAGTCGACGATGTTGCCGACGGCGACGGGGTCACCCACGGCGAACGCGGTGACGCCGGGGCCGACGGCCGTCACCTCGCCCACGAACTCGTGCCCGGGCACGAGCGGCCACGGGCCACCGCCCCCGCGCAGGGCATGCAGGTCGGTGTGGCAGATGCCGCAGTGGCTGACCGCGACCTGCACGTCGTCGTCGCGCAGCGCGCGGCGGGTGATGGCGGTGGGGGTCAGGCGGGCGGCGGCGTCGGACTTGAGGAGGGCGGTGGTCGTGCGCGTGGCGGTCATGCGAGAACACTAACCGGTTGGTTGGATTCAACCAACTGCCTGGTTGGGTACAGTCCGGGCCATGGCGGAGGCACCCACGAGGCAGCGCATCGTCGAGGCGGCGGTGCAGGAGTTCGCGGCGCACGGGATCGCGGGGGCGCGCATCGACCGCATCGCCGCCCAGGCCTCGATCAACAAGGCGCAGCTCTACGCCCACGTGGGCAACAAGGAGGCACTCTTCGACGCCGCGTTCACCCACCACGTCGGCCACTTCACCGACGCCGTCCCGTTCGACGCCGACGACCTGCCCGGCTACGCGGTGCGGCTCTACGACCGCTACGTCGCCGACGCGAAGCTGGTGCGGCTCGTGGTGTGGGCGCGACTCGAGCGCACGCCCACGGGCGACCTCTTCACCGGCGACGAGCACGACGACGACAAGTACGCCGCCCTCGCGGGCGCCCAGGCACGCGGCCGCCTCGACGACTCCTACGACCCACGCGACCTGTGGGCCCTCCTCGTCGCGATGGCCGCCACCTGGGCGCAGGCCGCCATCATGACGGTCGCCTCCGGCGACGAGCCCGAGGCCGTCCACGAGCGACGGAGAGCAGCGCTCGCGCGCGCCGTCGACCGCGCGTTCACCGCCTCCTGAGGGAGGCGGATGAGGGGGTGGGTCAGGAGGCGTCGCGCTCGGCGATGGCCTTGATCGTGGCCAGGGAGAGGGGCATGTCGTCGACCGCGCTCCTCCGGCGCTGCTCGAGCTGGGTCCAGGCCTCCTCGCCGTAGAGCTCCTCGAAGCGCTCCACACCCGCGGGCAGCACCTCCCAGCGCTGGGTCAGCCGGGTGCCGCCGTCGGCGGCCTCGAGCTCGTAGCGCCAGTGCACGAAGCCCTCGCCGACGTGCCAGGCGAAGGCGGTGCCGGGGTCGGCCACGACGACGCGCGACCGCGTCTCCCAGGTGCGCTCCGGGGTCTCGTTGCGCCCGACGAACACGGCGCCCACCGTGGCGGGCTCCCCCTCCTCCCAGCGGCACTCGCGGCAGGTCGGGCTCCACTCACCGGTGCGGCTGACGTCGGAGACCAGGGCGTAGACCACCTCCGGCGACGCCGCGACCTGGACGGTCTCGGTGTTGCGCAGGTCCTCGAGCTGGGTCACGGGTTCTCCCTCGGCGTCAGTGGTGGTGTCAGTGGCGGTGTCAGTGGGCGTGAGGTGTGCTCGCGCCGCGCAGGGCGACGACGGCGGTCCCAGCGAGCACCACGGCGGCGATGGCGCCGGCCACCACCACCGCGGTGGTGTCCTCGGAGGCGCCGGTGACGATGATGCCCATCAGCGCCCAGAGCCCGGCGGCGGCGTAGGCGACCAGGCGGGTGCGCAGCACCAGCGCCGCGAGGGTGAGGGTCGCGGCGGCCACCACCACGAGCTGCCAGCCGACCTGGTCGGCCTCGACCACGCCCCACCCGACCAGCGCGGTCGAGAGGTTGAGGAAGAACGCGGCCGAGACCCAGCCGGCGAACAGGCCGAAGGCGGCCCGGGTGAGCAGTCCGTGGCGTCGCGGCTCGACCCCGGTGCGGGCGAGGGTCAGCACGCCGTCGACCGCGGCACCGAACATCACCGCCAGCGCCAGGAAGGTCAGCGTGCTGCTGTCGAGGGCAGCCATGAGGATCCACAGCACGGCCGCGAGGTAGAGCACCACCTGGTCCACCTGGAAGCGACGCGAGACCCGGACTCCGCTGCTCGCCAGCGCCGAGACGGCCTGCACGATCGCCAGGGTGTAGATGACGCCCCAGATCGAGAACGCCCAGCCCACGGGGGTGATCAGGAGCTCTGCGCCCGATCCGCTGCCCGGCGAGGCGCCCGGCCCGTTGATGGTCACCACCGGCGCGACCACCTGGAGGACCGCCGTCGCGAGCACCGCCCACGCGAGCGGCCGGTGCTGGTCGGTGGCCGCGTCGGCGCGGCGGGTGCCGGTACGGGTGCTGGTGCTCACTCCCCCAGGCTACGACTGGGGTGGCGAGCCGCCTGCGACCGAGGCTGGGTACGGTCCGAGCACCGATCTCCAGGAGGCGTGATGACACCCGACGAGCGCACCGCCGCGGTGCTCGAGCAGGTGCTGGGCCTGCCGCTGCACCGCGCCCTCGGCATCGCCCTGGTCGACGACGGCGACCCCGCCGCCGGCGTCCAGGTCACCGTCGGCCCCGGGATCGTGAACCCGGCCGGGGTCCTGCACGGCGGACTCGTGCCGCTCCTGCTCGACGTCGCGGGCTTCCTCGCGCTGCTGCCGCGGCTGCCGCTGGACCGGCACGCCGTCACGGTGAGCACCGCTTCCTCGATCATCGCCGCCGCGCGCACCGGCGACGTCGTCCGCGTGGAGGCGGTCGTCGACCGGCTCGGCCGCACCCAGGCGTTCCTCTCCGGTCGGCTGCTCGTGGGCGAGAAGGTCGTCGCGACCGGTCAGGTGGTCAAGGCCGTCGTCGCCGTCTGACCTCGTCCCCGCGCTCTCACTCGTGCCGCTGCGCGATGCTCCAGCGGTGCCCGACCACGCTCGCCAGCAGCACGGCCGCGCAGAACAGCGCCATAAGCAGCCCGCCGCCGGCGTCGACCCCGAGCACGAGCCCCAGCCCGTCCTCGTCGGGCCGTTCGATCTGCCCGCACACCAGCGCGGCCAGCACGCTCGACACGATCAGCGACAGACCGGTCAGCACCCGCACAGCGGCCGGGACCGACTCGAGGCTGCCCCGCGCGATCCACCGCACGGCCAGGACCGCGGCCACGAGCAGCCCCACCAGCGTCAGCATGAGCGCTATCCGTAGCAGCACGAGCTTGAGGTCGAGGTTGCCGGACCCGGTTCGCTGGAAGGCGTCGACGGAGCGGAAGACGACGCGCGGGATCGTGCTGAACAGCGTGGCGGGGTTGTTGAGGTCGTCGGCGTACTCGTCGCCGTCGTCGCGGGTCAGGTACACCGCCGGGAGCGCCAGCGCGGCCCCGACGCCGACCAGCAGCGCCCATCCGCGGGCAACCGCCTCGCTGGCTGCGGCCAGGTCGGCGTGGGGGTACTTCTTCGGGGCGTCCACGAGGTCACCCTCACCCATCGTGTGGACCGACGCCAGCCCGCGTCGTCACCTCCCTACCGGACCTCGCGCAGCGCGGAGCGCTCGAGGCTGGCGATCGTCGGGTAGCCGTCGATCGCCATGATCAGGTCGGTCTCGGCCAGCAGGCACCGCACGACGTGCTCGACGCCGGCCTGCCCGGCCACGGCCAGCCCGTAGGCGTAGGGCCGGCCCACCGCCACGGTCGTGGCGCCCAGCGCGAGCGCCTTGACGACGTCGGCGCCGCTGCGCACCCCCGAGTCGAAGACCACCGGCAGGTCACCTGCAGCGTCGACCACGTCGGCCAGGCAGTCGATCGCCGGCAGCCCACCGTTGGCCTGCCGCCCACCGTGGTTGGAGCAGTAGATGCCCTGCACCCCGGCATCGACGGCCCGGCGTGCGTCGTCGGGTGAGCAGATGCCCTTGAGCAGGATCGGCAGCGAGGTCAGGGAGCGCAGCCAGGCGAGGTCGTCCCACGAGAGCCGGGGGTTGCCGAAGATCGAGGCCCACAGCATCGTCGCCGCCGTCATGTCCTCCTCCGGAGGCACCGCGAGCCGGCTGCGGAACACCGGGTCACTGACGTAGTTGGCCAGGCACAGCCCACCCAGCTGCGGGAAGCTCGCGATGGACAGGTCGCGGGGACGCCACCCCAGCGTCAGGGTGTCGAGCGTGACGACGATCGCCCGGTAGCCCGCGGCCTCCGCGCGCCGCACCAGGCTCTCGGTGAGCTCGCGGTCGTTCGGCGGGTAGAGCTGGAACCACCCGGTGGTCCCACCGAGGGCCGCGGCCACGTCCTCCAGCGGGTCCTCCATCAGCGTGGAGGCGATCATCGGGATGCCGACCGAGTCGGCGGCGCGGGCCGTGGTCAGGTCACCGTGCCGCTCGGCCTCGCAGAGCGCGATGACGCCGACCGGGGCCAGCATCAGCGGGTGCGGCCAGCGCTCGCCGAACACCTCCACCGACAGGTCGCGCTCCCCGGCGCCGGTGAGCATCCGGGGCATCAGGCCGTAGCGTTGGAAGGCGCGCACGTTGGCGTCCTGGGTGTGCTCGTCGCCGGCCCCACCCGCGACGTAGGACCAGATCTCCGGCGGCATCTGCTCCTCCGCCCGCCGCGCGAGCTCGGCGAAGTGCATGGGGATCTCAGGCCGGGTGCCCTCCAGGCCCGCGAGGTAGGTGCCGAGTTGCCAGTCGCCGTAGTTGCTCACCGCAGGTGTCCGCTCAGCCGACCGTGCGGATCAGCTTCTTGTTGACGAACTCGTCGATGCCGAACCGACCGAGCTCTCGGCCGAAACCGGAGCGCTTGACGCCACCGAAGGGCAGCTCGGCGCCCTCGGCGCCGACGCCGTTGACGAAGACCATGCCGGCCTCGATACGGTCGGCCACGCGCTGGGCCTGCTCGGCGTCGTCGGTGAAGACGTAGGAGCCGAGCCCGAAGGGCGTGTCGTTGGCGAGCTCGACGGCCTCCTCCTCGGAGGCGACCTTGAACACGATGCCGACGGGACCGAAGAGCTCCTCGTGGAAGGCGTCGTGACCGGGCTTGACACCGGTGAGGACGCCTGGCGGGAAGAAGGCGCCGTGGCGCTCGCCGCGGGTCTCGAGGTGCGCCCCCTGCTCGACGGCGCGGTCGACCTGCTCACCGAGGCGCTCGGCCGCGGCCTGCGAGGAGAGCGGCGCGATGCCGTCGCCCGCGTCGAGGATCTTCGCGGTGAACCTCTCGAGGAACGCGTCGTAGAGGTCGGCGACGACGATGAACCGCTTGCCGGCGTTGCAGGCCTGGCCGGTGTTGTCGAGGCGGGCCGAGACGGCCTGCTCGACCGTGGCGTCGAGGTCGTCGGTGCCGAGCACCAGGAACGGGTCGGAGCCGCCGAGCTCGAGGACGACCTTCTTCAGGTGGCGGCCGGCGATCTCGGCGACGGCGGCCCCGGCACGCTCGGAGCCGGTGAGCGAGACGCCCTGCACGCGCTTGTCGCCGATGATGCCCTCGACCTGCTCGTTGGTGGCGTAGAGGTTCACGTACGCGCCTTCGGGGAAGCCCGCGTCGCGGAAGATGGCCTCGAGCATCTCGGCCGACTCGGGGCACTGCGGGGCGTGCTTGAGCACGATCGTGTTGCCCAGCGCCAGGTTGGGCCCGGCGAACCGCGCGACCTGGTAGGTCGGGAAGTTCCACGGCATGATCCCGAGCAGCACACCCACCGCGCTGCGCCGCACCACCGCGGAGCCCTCCCCCTCGAGCAGGTCCAGCGTCTCGTCGGCCAGGAAGCGCTCGGCGTTCTCGGCGTAGAACGCGTAGATGGCGGCGCAGAAGTCGACCTCGCCGAGGCACTCCTCCAGCGGCTTGCCCATCTCGCGCCGGGCGGTCTCGGCCAGCGCCTGCCGGCGCTCGGTGTGCAGCTCGCCGACCCGTCCCACCAGGGCGGCCCGCTCGGCCACCGTCGAGCCCTTCGACCAGCTGCGGAAGGCGCCGTGCGCCGCGGCGACCGCGGCCTCGACGTCGGCGTCGGTGGCGGTCGGGTAGGTCTTCACGACCTCGCCGGTGGCGGGGTCGGTGACGGCGTACAGGCTCATGGGTGCTCCTGGGTCGAAGGGACGGTGCCGACGCTACTGCGGCGGTGGTGCCGACGACGAGGAGCGCGTGACCGGTCGATCCCCCGGGCACCACCCGCGGAGAAGATCCCCGAGCGCGGAGAGCCCAGCACGACGCCGCGCGGTGGGCTTGCCAGTGAACGGCCCAGCACGCCAGCCTGCGAGCCCACGACGCCGCGCGGTGGGCTTGCCAGTGAACGGCCCAGCACGCCAGCCTGCGAGCCCACGACGCCGTCGCGCCATGCACTACGTGACTGGCCGGTCCACTACTGGACCACTGCGGCCAGACCAGAACGCTTGTACCTCCACTGGGTGACACACCCCGACCCCGACTACTTAGCCTGGCGCAGCCTTGCTCACCACGAGGTCTCGGACCACGAATGCGCGTGTGACTGCTGCCAATGAGCGCGTGCAGCGATCTTGTGGCGCGCTGTCACGCAATGCTAATATTCATAAGCATTGTTTAGGAGGATGCCGTGGCTACCTGCACTGTCCCCACCGACCTCGACGTACTCGTCGTCGGCGCTGGGTTCTCGGGGCTCTACAGCCTCCATCGCCTGCGTCAGATGGGGAGGTCTGTCCACGTCGTCGAGGCCGACGACGACCTCGGGGGCGTCTGGTACCGCAACCGCTACCCCGGCGCCCGGTGCGACATCGAGAGCGTCGACTACTGCTACTCCTTCGACGACAGCATCGTCCAGGAGTGGACGTGGACCGAGCGCTACCCGGCGCAGCCGGAGATCCTGCGCTACATCCGCTTCGTGGCCAACCGGCTCGCCCTCCGCCCTGACATCTCCTTCTCGACGCGAGTCGTCAGCATGCACTGGGACGTCGACGCTGCCCTCTGGCGGGTGAACACCGACCGTGGTGACCGCATCAACACCCGACACGTCATCATGGCGAGCGGCCAGCTGTCCAAGCCGCAGCTGCCCGCCATCGAGGGCATCGCCGACTTCGCCGGGCAGCTCGTGCACACCGGTGACTGGCCGCGCGACGGTGTCGAGCTGAGCGGGCGCCGGGTCGGTGTCATCGGAACCGGCTCTTCGGGCGTCCAGACGATCCCGCAGGTCGCCAAGCAGGCAGCCCTCACCACAGTCTTCCAACGCACGGCGCACTACGCGATCCCCGCTCGCAACCAGCTCCTTGATCCGGACTACGTGGCCGACCTGAAGAGCCGCTTCCAGGAGTACCGGGAGGCTGCGCGCCACCACCCCGGCGGCACGCACCGCAAGATCGGCACCGAGTCGGCGCTCGACGTAGACCCACAGGCTTTGCACGAGACCTTCCAGCGCCATTGGGAGAACGGCGGCCCGGACATCCTCGCGGCCTACCGGGACTTCCGCTTCGACGAGCAGGCCGCCGAGAAGGCCGGCGCGTTCGTGCGCGATCGTATCCGCGACATCGTCGAGGACCCCGAGACCGCCGAGAAGCTGTGCCCGAAGGGCTACCCGTTCGGCTCCAAGCGTCTCGTGCTCGAGATCGACTACTACACGACCTTCAACCGTCCCGACGTCGACCTCGTCGACGTCGCGGCGGACCCCATCGCGCGCGTCGAGGGCCGTGACATCGTCCTCGAGAGCGGTCGCCGCCACGAGCTCGACGTGCTAGTGCTGGCCACCGGCTTCGACGCGCTGACCGGGCCGCTGTTCGCCATCGACCTGCGCGGCAAGGACGGCCGCACCCTGGAGGAGGCTTGGGCCGACGGCCCCGCCACCTACCTGGGCATCAGCACCCACGGCTTCCCGAACCTCTACGTCGTCGCCGGCGCGGGCAGCCCTTCGGTCATCTCCAACGTGCTGGTGTCCATCGAACAGCACGTCGAGTGGATCACCGACCTGGTGCAGTACCTGTACAAGAACGGCCTCGACGTCGCCGAGGCCGAGCTCGAGGCCCAGGAGCGCTGGACGCAGGAGGTCTACGACGTCGCGGCTCCCACCCTGTTCATGCAGGGCAACTCCTGGTACCTCGGCGCCAACGTGCCTGGCAAGCCACGTGTCTTCGCCCTCTACCTCGGCGGCGTGGGTCACTACCGCGACATCTGCGACCGTGTCGCTGCCCAGGACTACGAGGGCTTCACACTCAGCACCGCACCGTCCTGATCGGAGAGACCAGTGAGCGACACCAGCACCGCCCCCCTCGCCGGCGTCAAGGTCGTCGAGCTCGGCTCGATGTACGCCGCCCCGACCGCAGGTCGGATGCTCCGCGACTTCGGCGCCGAGGTGATCAAGGTCGAAGACCCGCGCCAGGGTGACTTCGCGCGCCAGTGGCAGCCCGCGCACGAGGGACTGTCCATCGGTTTCGCAAGGCTCAACTCCGGCAAGCGCTCGGTGGGCATCGACATGCGGTCCGAGCGCGGGCGCGACCTGGTCCGAGGATTGGTAAGCGGCGCCGACGTGCTCATCGAGAACTTCCGTCCCGGCCGCATGGAGGCCTGGCAGATGTCGTACAAGGAGCTGGCGGAAGAGAATCCCGGCCTGGTCATGACCAGGGTCAGCGGTTTCGGCCAGACAGGCCCCTACCGAGAGCGTCCCGGCTTCGGCACGGTCGCCGAGACCGCGAGTGGCTACGCCTACCTCAACGGATGGCCGCACACCCCGCCGACCTCGCCACCCTTCGGCTTCGCTGACTCCATCGCCGGCATCTCCGCGGCGTTCGGCACCGCGATGGCCCTCTACCGTCGCGAGATCTCCGGACACGGCACCGAGGTCGACGTCGCTCTCTACGAGCCGCTGATGTTCATCTTGGGCGACGCGGTGCTCAACTACACGGCGACCGGCACCGTGATGAAGCGGCACGGCAACGCCTCTGGCGCAGCATCGCCCAGAGGCATCTACGAGAGCGCCGACGGGAGTTGGCTCTCGATCGCGGCCAGCAACCAGGCGATCGCGATGCGACTCTTCGACGCGATGGGGCGTGCCGACCTCAAGACCGACGAGCGGTACGCGACCAACACGGCACGAATGGCCAACAACGACTCGCTGCAGGAGATCGTGGTGGCCTGGGTCCGCGCCCGTCCCCGCGACGAGACCCTACGCATCCTCGACGAGCACGAGGTCGTCGCGGCTGCGGTCAACGATTCGAGCGACATCGTGAAGGACCAGCACTTCCTCGAACGCACCCTGGTCGACCTGGCCGGAACCGTGCTGGGGCCGGCGCTGACGCCGGGACCGGTCCTCCACGTTCGCGACTACGACGGCCCCACCTACGACGGTGTCCCGACCGTCGGCGAGCACACCCGCAGCGTCCTCTCGGGGCTTCTGGGCACCAGCGATCAGGAGCTCGCGGAGCTGAGCGCGGCCGGGGTCGTGAGCGCCGGGGCATGACCGCCCCCAAGCAGCCGGCTGCCGCTCCACTCGACCCGGAGCTCGAGACCCTGAGGCTGGGGGCCGCGGCTGCCGGGGGTCCGCCGCTCGTGCGGCTCTCACCGCAGGAGGCGCGGGCTCGGGTGACGGCAGGCGATCGCCTGTGCAGCGACGGCCCGCAGGTGCCCACACTCGACCTGGACCCTCAGGACGACGGACCGCCGGTGCGCGTGAGGGTCTACGAGCCGGAGGCCTGCCGCGGGACCCTGGTCTACGCGCACGGCGGCGGCTGGGTGACCGGCGACCTGGAGTACTCCGACGAGCTGTGCCGGCACCTGGCCGTCGGGGTGGGGCTGCGCGTCGTCAGCGTCGACTACCGGCTGGCGCCCGAACATCCCTTCCCGGTAGGCCTCGACGACCTGGACGGAGCCTGGCGGTGGGCCGAGGGCTGCTTCGGCGACGGCCCGCTTGCCCTGGGCGGCGACAGCGCTGGCGGTCACCTCGCCGCCGCCCTGACTCATCGTCTTGTCGCGCGCGGCGCGCCCCCGGCCCTGCTGCTGCTCGTCTACCCCGTGCTGGGTCGGGTGGGCGCGACTGCCTCCTACGACCGGTGCGCCGACGCCTTCCCGGTCGGACGTGACGACATGCAGTGGTTCTGGGACCACTACACCTCGGGCGGCGGGTCCCGGCGCGCTGGCGTCGAGGTCTCCGCACCGGACCTCCTGCCAGGCTCCGTTCCGGTCCAGCCCGGACACCCGCCCACACACCTCGTGCTTGCCGGCCACGACCCACTGCACGACGAGGGGCTGGCTCACGCGCAACGACTGGCCGACGCTGGAGTGCGAGTGAGCGTGCAACAGCACGCGACCCTGTGTCACGGTTTTCTGCGGGTGACTGGTGCGTGCGCGGCCGCTCGTCAGGCGCTGGCAGGGCTGGTGCGGGCCGCCAACGCGGCGTGGCCGCAGGCGGAGACCACCGCCGCGCCGAAACTCTGCCTATGATGCACCGTGAAGGGGCCACTCAGGTCTCGCCGCCGACATCCAGGGAGTCCCGATGACGACCGTGCCGACGCGACCCCAGAAGACCGCGATGCTGCTCGCCCAGCGGATCGTGGGCGACATCAACCGGCGCGGCAACACCGTCGGCGACCGGCTGCCGCCCGAGCGGATCATGCTCGAGGAGTACGAGGTCGGCCGCGGGACCCTCCGCGAGTCGTTGCGCTTCCTGGAGCTCCAAGGCGTCATCGCCCTCAAGCCCGGCCCGGGCGGGGGGCCCGTCGTGCAGCAGCCGGACGCCACCAGCCTGGCGACTTCGCTGACCCTGCTGCTGCAATTCTCGAACGCGCCCTTCCGCACGATCGCCGAGGCGCGCGGCGGACTCGAGCCGATGATGGCCCAGCTGGCGGCCGAGCGCATGTCCGACGAGCAGCTACTCGACCTGCGCGCCAGCGTGGACACGATGGCGGAACACATCGACGACCAGGTCGTGTTCCTGGAGGAGAACAAGCGCTTCCACGACGTCATCGCCCGCGGCTCGGGCAATGCCATGTTCGGCTTCCTCGTCGACGCCCTTCTGGGGATCCTGGACGGCTCGGCGATCGGCATCGACTACCCCGAGGTGCGCCGGTTGGCGGTGGTCAAGGCCCACACGAGCATCTACGACGCGATCGCCACCCGCGACCCCGAGGCGTCGGCCGAGGCCATGCGCGACCACATCTCGCAATACCTCACCTACGCGGAGAAGAAGTTCCCAGACGTGCTCGCCGCCCCCATCGTCTGGCAGGCCTGAGCTCGGACGCCCGTGCGTCGTCGACGCACCGAGGGGTCAGACCCAGGGCGAGTCGATGCCGAGCACGCGTGCCAGCGTGCCACCCAGCACCCGCTTGGTCTCGTCGTCGGTGAGTCCGAGTGCGGAGATCGCCTCGATCTCCTCGGCCGGGCTGGTCATGGGCCAGTCCGAGCCGAAGACGATGCGCTCGGCTCCGTGGTTGCGGATGAGGCGACGAACCCGGTCGGGCTGCAGTGTCTTGAGCGAGGGCGGCCACGAGGTCTCCAGCACGACGTCGGCGCCGGCCAGCATCTCCTCGGCGTCGTCGAGGATCTTGTAGCCGCCGAAGTGGCAGGCCATCAGACGCAGGGCCGGGAACTGCCGGGCGATGTCGGCGATCATCCGCGGGCTGGAGAGCCGGTTCGCCTCGGCGGACCCGCCCTCCCCCACGTGGGTGATGACCGCGATCTCGTCGCCGAAGGCCTCCAGGATGGCCCACAGCCGCGGGTCGTCGAGGGCGAAGCCCTGGAAGAGCGGATGGATCTTCACCGCCGTCACGCCATGGCGGCGCAGGCTCGCCAGGTTCTCCTCGACCGGGAGGTCGACGTGCACGGTGCCGAAGCCGAAGCGGCCGGGCCCGGTGAGATCGGCGACGAAGCGGTTGACCGAGTCGACGTGGCGCGCCTCGTTGGCGATCCCCAAGCAGCAGCTCAGGTCGACGCCGCTGGCCGCCATGTCGGCCGTCAGTCCTCCTACGGTGCCGTCACCGCGGGCCCGCAGGTCGGGGAGTCGGTTGGCCGAGAGCGCCAGCCCGGCGATCTTGTCGGGCCAGACGTGGGCGTGGGCGTCGATGATCACGCGTTCTCCTCGAGGTGGGTCACAGCTTGCCGGACTCGCCGCCGTCGACGACGAAGACGGCGCCCGTGGTGAACGGAGAGCGCGGGGAGACCAGCAGGCAGGTGAGCGGGACGATCTCAGAGGGATCGGCCATCCGGCCGGCGGGAATCTTGGCCACCCGCTTGGCGAGCAGGTCCGGCGACTGGGTGACGGCCTTCTGGGCCTCGGTGACGAAGGCACCGGGTGCGATGCAGTTGACCTGCACGTTCTTCGCAGCCCACTCCGCGGCCAGGGCCTCGGTGAAGCGGACGACCGCCCCCTTCGAGGTGGAGTAGGGCACCAGGAACGGCTTGCCGCGCAGGCCGGTCGTAGAGGCGACGTTGACGATGCGGCCGCCTCCCTGCTCGATCATCCGGACACCCGCTGCCTGGGCGAGCATCATCGGCGCGAGGACATTGACGCTCATCGCGTCCTTCCACACGGCGGGGTCCTGGTCGGCGAACTTGCCGGCCGGCGCGATGCCGGCGTTGTTGACCAGGGCGTCGACGCGCCCATGGCGGGCCAGTACCTCCGGCACCAGGGCGCGGACGGAGTCCTCGTCGCGCATGTCGACGGTCGCGGTGGAGATCCGGCCCTCGCCGTGCGCAGCGACCTCGGCCAGGCTGTCCTTCGACCGAGCGGCGGCGACGACGGTCGCCCCCTCCCGAGCCAGCTCCAGCGCCATCGCCGCGCCGAGTCCGCGGCTGGCGCCGGTGACGAGGACGACGGTGTCGCGCAGGCCGAGGTCCATCAGCGCAGGCCCTTCTTGCTCATCCGGCGGGCCAGGGAGTCCAGCAGCACCTCGGTGGCGCCCTCGTAGACACGCAGGGGTCGCGCGTTGCGGTAGAGCCGCTCGATCTTGGAGCCACGGACCAGCCCGAAGCGGCCCATCGTCTGCATCGACCGGTCGACGACGGCGGCGGCCGCCTCGGTCGCGTGGACCTTGGCCATCGAGGAGTAGTCGAGGTGGCCGAGCGGGTCGGCCTGAGCGAGCGCGGCCGCGCGGTAGACGAAGGCACGGGCGGCCTCGACGTCGGTCCAGGACTGCGCGAGCTTCTGCGACACCGCGCCGAGCTCGATGAGCGGCTTGCCGAACTGCTGGCGGGACTGTGCGTGGGCCAGCGACTCCTCGAGTGCGGCCTGCGCCAGGCCCACGGCGGATGCCGCGACGGTGACTCGGAAGACCGCCAGGGTCTGCAGCATCAGCGAGAACGCCTTGCCCGGTTCGCCGAGCCGGTTGCCCACGGGCACCCGCACACCGTCGAAGGTGAGCTCGCCCAGGATGTGCGGCGCGATGAGGTCCGAGCCCTGCTCGGCCCTCACCCCGGGGGTGTCCGCGGGGACCAGGACCATCGACCAACCGTCGTCCTCACGGACGAGCGTGCAGTAGAAGTCCGCTGCACCACCGTTGGTGATGAAGGACTTGCGCCCGTCGACGACCAGCTCGTCGCCGTCGAGCACGGCGCGCGTGCTGACGGCGCGCAGGTCCGAGCCGACGTCGGGCTCGGTGAGGGCGAGGCCGGCGATGGCGTCGAGCGAGGCAACCAGCGGCAGCCACTGCTGCTTGAGCTCCTCGCTGCCGCCGACCGAGAGGGAGTAGCTGCCCACCCCCTGCATCCCGAACATCGAGTCGGCGTGCGCCGAGCTGCCCATCAGCGCCTCGCGCACGACGGCGATCGTCAGCGGGTCCAGGACCTCCGAGGCGCCGCCGAAGGCCGCCGGCACGACGTGACGCACCAAGCCGCTCTCGCGCAGGAGGTCGCGCACCTTCGGGTGCACCTCGGTGTACTCGTCGGCCTCGTCGGCGAACGGCTCCACGGCCGCGGCCACCCCACGGGCGACCGCCTGCACGCGGCGGTGCTCCTCGTTCAGGTCGAACATCTGCTCATCCTCCCTCAGGGGACCGGCGCCTCAGCGGCGCTGGTCGAACCGACGTCCGAGGACCTCGGAGACGATCCGGATCCGCTGCATCGTGGGCGTGCCGCCGGCGATGGCCCAGCCGTGGGCGTCACGGTGCATCCGCTCGATGCCGTACTCCTCGGTGTAGCCGTTCCCACCGTGGATCTGCATGGCCAGGTCGGTGACGCGCTTGGCCATCTCGTTGGCGGTGCACTTGGCAAGCGAGACCTTGAGCGGGTCGGGGATGCCGGTGGCCACCGCGCTGGCGGCGGCCTGGTCGCGCAGGAGACGCGCGGCCTGTACCTGCAGCACCATGTCGGCAAGCATCACCTGGATGCTCTGGAACTCCACGAGGTCCTTGCCGAACTGCTGGCGCTCCTCGACGTAGCGCAGCGTGGCGTCCAGCGCCGCCTGGCCGATGGCCAGGCTCATCGTGGTGTTGCCCATCCGCTCGATCGAGAAGATGCCGAACAGCTTGCCGAAGTCGCCGGCCGGCACCACGAGGTTCTCGGCAGGCACCTCGACGGCGTCGAAGTAGAGGTCCGCACTCGGGATGCCGCGGAAACCCATGAGCCGCTCGGAGGCGCCTGCTGAGAAGCCGGTCATCTCCTTCTCGACGACGATCGCACCGATGGCCTTGGAGCCCGGAGCCTCGGTCAGCCGGCAGTACACCAGGTACTGGTCGGCCTCCCCGCCGTTGGAGATCCAACGCTTGCTGCCGTTGATGACGTAGCCGCCGTTGTCGCGCTTGGCGCTGGTGCGCAGGTCGGTCGCGGCCGAGCCGGCGTCGGGTTCGGAGATGGCGACCGCCATCGTCTTGCGACCGCTGATGATGTCGGGCAGCCAGTCGCGCTTCTGCTGCTCGGTGCCCAGGTGCGTGACCACCTGAGCCGGGCCGGTGTTGGCCTCGAAGACCTGGAAGGCCGCCGGCCGGCAGACCTTGCCGAGCTCCTCCACCACGGCGAGCGCGTGCGAGAGCGGCGCTCCCGAGCCGCCGTACTCCTCGGGGTGGGCGATCCCCAGGAAGCCCAGCTCGCCTAGACGAAGGCGCTCCTCCAGCGGGATGGGGGTCCGGTTGACGTCCAGCTCCTCGGCCATCGGCGCGTACACCTCCCGCGCCACCTGCGCGGCCAGGCTGCGGATCTCTGCGACCTCGGGGTCCTCGTCGACCATGAGCACGGCACTCACCTCCTCGTTAGTAATCATTATCCTAGATTTGTCGCCGGGCAGCGTCAAGGGCTCTGGCCCAACTCGTGCGAATCATGATAAGCATTACCTGGACGAGGAGGTGGAGATGGACGACGTGGTGCTGGTCGACGCGATCCGGACCCCGAGCGGCAAAGGCAAGGCCGGTGGCGGCCTCGCACAGGTGCATCCGGTGGACCTGCTCTCGCAGACGCTGCAGAGCCTGATGGAGCGCTCCCCCGCACTCGACCCCGCGGAGGTCGACGACGTCATTGTCGGGTGCGTGTCACAGGTCGGTGAGCAGTCGGCGACGCCGGGACGCATGGCCTGGCTCGGTGCCGGCCTGCCGGCGCACGTGCCCGCGACGACCATCGACCGCAAGTGCGGTTCGAGCCAGCAGGCGGTGCACTTCGCCGTCCAGGCCATCCGCTCCGGGGAGCAGGACGTCGTCGTCGCCGGCGGGGTCGAGTCGATGAGCCGGGTGGTGATGGGCTCGGCGCGGATGGGCGCCGACCCCTACGGCGAGCGCGTGCAGGCGCGCTACTCCCCCGGCCTGGTCTCCCAGGGCGTGGCCGCGGAGCTCGTGGCCGCCCGCTGGAAGCTCTCGCGCGCCGAGCTCGACGAGTACTCCGTTCGGTCCCACGAGCTGGCCGCCGCGACGCAGGCGTCCGGCGGCTTCGACCGCGAGGTCATCGGCATCGACACCCCGGAGGGCCGCTTCGAGCGTGACGAGACCATCCGCCCGGGCAGCAGCGTGGACAAGCTCAGCGGCCTGCGTGCCGTGTTCGAGACCGAGGAGCTGTCCGAGCGATTCCCGAAGATCGCGTGGTCGGTGACGGCCGGCAACTCCTCCCAGATCACCGACGGCGCCAGCGCGGTGCTCCTGATGTCGGCCGAGCGCGCCCGGGCCCTCGGGCTGAGGCCACGGGCGCGCGTGCACGCGACGAGCGTGGTCGGCGACGACCCGCTGCTGATGCTGACCGGCCCCATCCCCGCAACCCACAAGGTGCTCGCCCGCTCGGGCCTCTCCATCGACGACATCGCCCACGTCGAGCTCAACGAGGCGTTCGCGCCGGTGCCGCTGGCCTGGCTCGCGGAGTTCGACATCGATCCCGCGCGACTCAACCCTCGCGGCGGAGCGATCGCTCTGGGCCACCCGCTGGGGGCCTCCGGCACCCGGCTGATGACCACGATGCTGCACGCCCTCGAGGACGACGACCAACGCTTCGGCCTGCAGCTCATGTGCGAGGCGGGCGGGATGGCCAACGCGACCATCCTCGAGCGCCTCTGACCCACGCCCGCCTGGCGACGCCCCAGTGGGGCGCGCCGGCCCGACCCCACGAGGAGAGACCACAGTGAACGTCCACGGAGCCTCCGCGCTCGTCACCGGCGGCGCGTCCGGCCTTGGCGCGTCGACCGCCCGCCGGCTGGCGAAGGCCGGTGCTCACGTCGTCGTGCTCGACCTCAACACCGACCTCGGCACCGCGTTCGCCGACGAGATCGGCGGCAGCTTCGCCCACGGCGACGTGACCGATCCCGCCGCCGTCGACGCGGCACTCGACCTGGCCGTCGAGCACGGGCCGCTGCGTGCGCTCGTGCACTGCGCCGGCAAGGGCGGCACCGTCCGCCTGGTCAACCGGGACGGCACGCCGGGCGACCTCGACCTCTACCGGCAGCTGATCGACATCAACCTCGTCGGCACGTTCAACTGCCTGCGCCTCGCCGCTGCGCGGATGGCGACCAACGATCCGGTTGACGGCGAGCGCGGCGTCTGCGTGCTGACCGCCTCCGTCGCCGCGTGGGAGGGCCAGGTCGGCCAGATCCCCTACGCCTCGGCCAAGGCCGGCGTCGTCGGCATGACCCTGGTGGCGGCGCGCGATCTCGCCACCAAGGGCATCCGGGTCAACTCGATCGCCCCCGGCGTCTTCGACACCCCGATCCTCGCCCGCTTCTCCCAGGAGATCCGCGACGGCCTCGGCGCCCAAGTGCCGAACCCCGCGCGGCTGGGGCAGCCCGACGAGTTCGCCATGATGGCCCAGCAGGTCGTCGAGAACCCCTATCTCAACGGCGAGACGATACGCCTCGACGGCGCGATCCGGATGAGCCCGCGGTGAGCGAGGAGCAGCGGCCCGAGCTGCGGGTCGAGACGCGCGGGCGGGTCCTCGTCCTGACCATGGACCGCCCGGCGGCGCGCAACGCGATGTCCCTGGCGATGGCGCAGCAGATCGCCGAGGCCCTGGCCGAACTCGACGCGCGCTCCGACCTCTCGGTCGGCGTCATCACCGGCGCCGGAGGCACGTTCTGCGCCGGGATGGACCTCAAGGGGTTCGCCCGCGGCGAACGACCGGTCGTCGAGGGGCGTGGTTTCGCCGGCCTCGTCGCCGCTCCCCCGCGCAAGCCGCTGATCGCGGCGGTGGAGGGGTATGCCCTGGCCGGAGGCTTCGAGATCGTGCTGGCCTGCGACCTCGTGGTCGCCTCGCGCGAGGCCAGGTTCGGCCTGCCGGAGGTCAAGCGCGGTCTCACCGCGGCCGCCGGTGGCCTGCTGCGCCTGCAGCACCGGATCCCCTACCACCTGGCCATGGAGCTGGTGCTGACCGGCCGCATGTGGCCGGCCACCGACGCCGCCGAGGTGCACCTGGTCAACCGTCTCGCCGACGCGGGTGCCGCGCTCGATGTCGCACTGGAGCTCGCCGCTGAGGTCGCGGCAGGAGCACCGCTCGCGCTGACGGCCTCGAAGGAAGTGCTGGTGAGATCTGTCGACTGGCCGCTCGAGGAGAAGTTCGCGCGCCAGGAGGCCGTCGTCGACCCGGTCCGACGCTCCGCGGACGCCCAAGAAGGTGCTCGCGCGTTCGTCGAGAAGCGTCCGCCCTCCTGGACCGGGGAGTGACCGGTGGCCTCAGACGAGCAACGAACGGAGGACGAGATGACCGCACCCATCGTCGTGGGGGTGGACGGCAACAAGCGAGCACTTGCCGCTGCTGAGACCGCCGCACGTCTCGCGCAGGCCACGGGGGCACCCCTGCACGTGGTCTGTGCCTTCCAGCGCGAGCAGGTGGCCGAGATCGAGGACGACGAGGGCCAGCGGGTGGCCGTCGCCGTCTCGGAGGAGAGCGCCGAGATCGCCGCCAGTGCTGCCGAGCACCTTATTGCGTCGGCACCGCGCCTCACCGCGATCACCTCGGCCGCGGTGCAGGCCCGTCCCGCCGACGCGCTGATCTCCGAGGCCGAGCGACTGGGCGCCTCCATGATCGTCGTCGGCAACAAGCGCATGCAGGGCATCGCCCGGGTGCTCGGGAGCGTCCCAGCCGCCGTTGCCCACCACGCGCCGTGCGACGTGCACATCGTCAACACCGAGTCCTGAGCCGACGTCCGAGCCGGTTCCGCGACCTGCAAGCACGAGAGCCCGCCACGGCCCCGAAGGGCGGTGACGGGCTCTCGCACGTCCTGGTGCTGCGCGGCGTCGTCAGGAGTCCTGAGGCGGTCCGTCCGGCGGCAGGACCATCATCAGTCCGGCACGCTTGCACGTCATCACCAGCACGTCGTCCTGGTTGTAGCCCCGGTGCTCGAACCACACGATCCCCGAGTCGTCACGACTCTTGGACACACGCTTCTCGAGGATCGTCGTCTCGCCGCGCAGGGTGTCGCCGTGGAACACGGGCGCGGGGAACTTGACCTCCTCGTACCCGAGGTTGCCCAGCGTGGTGCCCATGGTCAGCTCGGGCACGTGGAAGGCACCGATCAGGGCCACGGTGAAGAGGCTGTTGACCAGCGGGCGGCCGTGGATCGTCGTCTTGGCGTGCTCGGCGTCGAGGTGGATGGGCGCCACGTTCATCGTCAGGGACGTAAACATGACGTTGTCCATCTCGGTGACGGTCCGGCGGAAGGCGTGCCGGTAGACCTTGCCGACCTCGAACTCCTCGAAGTACAGACCGCGCATCTCAGTAGCTCCTCGGCAGGCCGAGCACGTGCTCGGCGACGTAGTTCAGCACCATCTCCTGGCTGATCGGTGCGATCCGCATCAACCGCGCCTCGCGGAAGTAGCGCTCCACGTGGAACTCCTTGCTGTAGCCCATGCCGCCGTGCACCTGCAGGGCGACGTCGGCCGCCTGGTAGCCCGCCTCGGCGCACAGCCACTTGGCGTAGTTGGCCTCGGCCCCGCACGGAAGACCCTTGTCGACCATCCACGTGGCCTTCTGCAGCACTGCATCGGCAGCCTCGAGCCGGATCTTGGCCTCGGCCAGCTGGAAGGCCAGGCCCTGGTTCTGGCCGATCGGCCGGCCGAAGACCACGCGCTCGCGGGCGTACTCGGTGCCGCGGCGCAGGGCGGCCTCGCCGATGCCCAGCATGGCGTTGGCCGCCACGACGCGCTCGGCGTTCAGTCCCGTGAGGATGACCTTGAATCCCTGCCCCACCTCACCCACGACGTCCTCGTCGGGGACGAAGAGATCGTCGATGAACAGCTCGTTGCTGTCGACCGAGTTGCGGCCCATCTTGGGGATCGACCGGATCGTGATGCGGTCGCGGTCGACCGGGGCGAAGAAGACCGTGAGCCCGTCGGTGCGACGCCCGCACTCGTTCTTGGGGGTGGTGCGGGCTAGCAGGATCATCCGCTCGGCCTGCTTGGCGTTCGAGATCCAGACCTTCTTGCCGGAGATCGACCACCCGCCCTCGACCTTCGTGGCGAAGGTCGAGATGTTCGTGGTGTCGGTACCGGCGTCCGGCTCGGTCACGGCGAAGCAGATCTGCAGGTCGCCCGCGGGCACACGCGGCAGGAACCGCTGCTTCAGCTCCTCGCTCGCGTGCTCGATGATCGACTCGAATCCGAAGATGCCGATATGCACCGCCGAGCACCCGCCCATGCCGGCGCCGGACGCGGCGATCTCGCGCTCGACGATGGCGGCCTCGGTGACGCCGAGACCGCCCCCGCCGTACTCCTCCGGGATCGTCAGGCCCAGCCATCCACCGTCGGCCACCGAGCGGTAGAAGTCCCAGGGGAACTCGTGCGCGTCGTCGCGCTCGGCCCAGTACTCGTCGGGGTACGCCTTGCACAGCGTGCGCACGGCGTGCCGGATGTCGTCATGGGTCTGGTCGGGGGTGAAGTCCATCGGTCCTCGTCTCTCGATGTGTCGGGCGCCTGCGGTCCGCGGAGTGCTCAGCGGAAGGCCGGCAGCACCTCGTTCTTGAAGAGCTCCAACGTGGCGAGCACCTGCTCCTGGGGCAGGCCGTACCACTGGGCGCGCAGGATCACGTGGGTGAGGCCCTGGGCCTCGAGGTCCTTGAGCGCCGCGACCGCCGTCGGCGGATCCGTGAACAGGTAGGACGCGTCGGCGACCTCCGCGGCCTTCTCCGCCGTCTGGAGGTGCTGGTAGGCCTCCCCCTGCTGGGGCGCGTTGTACTGCGCGTACTGGCTGGTGAGCTCTCCACGGGCCTGCAGCCCTACCGCGCGGGCGCGCTCGGGATCGTGGTCGAGCACCAGCTCTCGCCGCACCACCAGGTCACTGCTGGCCCTGCCCAACCGCTCGCGCTCGGCGCGGTAGTGCCCCAGGACGACGGCCAGTCGCTCGGGGGTGACGTGGGGCGGGACGATCCAGGCGTCCCCCAGACGAGCCGCCCGTTGGGCACCGGTCTTGTGGGGTCCCGCGCCGATCCAGATGGGAGGGCCGCCGGGCTGCACCGGGCGCAGGCTGATGTGCTGGTCCTTGACGCGGAAGTGCTCACCGTCGTGGGTGACCGACTCCCCGGACCAGAGGCCGCGGATCACCGCGATGCTCTCCTCGAACCGACCCACGCGGTCGCCCATCGCCACACCGAAGGACTCGAACTCGTTCTCGCGGTAGCCCATTCCGAACCCGGCGACCGCCCGGCCGCCGGTGATGTGGTCGAGCGTGGCGAACTCCTCGGCGACCTCGACGGGGTGACGCAGCGGGAGGATGAACATGTTGGTGCCCAGCGTCATCTCACTCGCATCGGCTGCGAGCGCCGCCAGCGTGGGAAGGGGCTGCAGGGTGGGCATGCCTCCCAGGTAGTGCTGCAGCACCCAGACCGAGGAGATCCCGGCGTCGGAGGCCGCTCGCACCTGCTCGCGCATGGGGGCGATCCGCTCGGCCGGCACGACCTCGGCCGGGAAGTCGTTCATGATCGCCAGACCGAACTGCAGCACGTCACTTCTCCCAGTTGCTAGTATTGATAATCATAGATTAGCGGCACGGGGTCGCGAGGGCAAGAGCAATCAGGCCAGCAGGCCGCCGTCCACGCGGTAGCAGGAGCCGGTGACGAATTCGCTGGCAGCGGAGCACAAGAACTCCACCACGGCCGCCACCTCGTCCACCCCACCCAGCCGGTCCTGCGCCGCACGGTGCGCCAGCCGCTCGCGCTCCTCGGGCGTGCGGCGCTCGCGCAGCAGCGCAGTGTCGATGAAGCCGGGCGCGACCGAGTTGACCCGCACCCCCTGGGCGGCATGCCCGAGGGCGGCGCTGCGCACCAAGCCCTCGAGCCCATGCTTGGCCGCCGCGTAGGCCGGCGCCAGTGCCTCGCCCCGGTGAGCCAGCACCGAGGAGATCGCCACGATGCTGCCCCCGCCTCCCGCCTCGATCATCGCCCGCGCCTGCTCGCGCAGGCACAGGAAGACCCCGGTGAGGTCGACGTCGAGCACGCGGCGCCAGGCGTCGAGCGAGTACTCCACCACGGGAACCGCGGGGCCACCGACACCGGCACTGTTCACGGCACTGACCAGGCGGCCGCGGGAGGCGGCCACGGCGTGCACGCCCTGCACCTGCTCCTCGTCACAGACGTCGAGCGGGGCCTCCACCGCCTCGGCGCCGGCCGCTCGCACCGCCTCGGCTACCTGGGGCAGACGGGCAGCGTCGAGGTCCGCCAGCACGACCACCTCGTGGGAGGCCGCCAGCCGCGCGGCGCAGGCAGCCCCGATGCCGCTGGCAGCTCCGGTCACCAGCGCCACGCGCGCCGTCACCGGCGCTCCGCCGTCCCGGCTCGCGGCACAGCGGCCACGCGGCCGAGCACCTGCCCTGCAGCCAACCGTGCGTAGGCCGCCTCGACGTCCTCGAGGCCCACGGACTCGACCTCCAGGGTGAGCCGGCCGGACCTGCACAGGTCGAGCACCTCGACGAGCTCCTCCCGCGTGCCCCAGAACGGCGTGTCCACGCGGGTGCCCAGCGCCACGGCGTGCATGCCCACCGGCAGCCGGCCCGCGCCGACGCCCACGATGGACAACACGCCGTCACGGCCGAGCACGCCGGCGGCCAAGCCGAGCGTCGCGTCGCTCGCGACGAAGTCGAGGACCGCGTCGACCCCCTCACCGTGGGTGAGGTCGGCGATGTCGGCCTCGACCCCCCGCACGGAAGTCAGCGCCGCCTCGGCCCCCAGCCACAGGGCGAGGTCGAGCTTCGCCTGCTCGACGTCGAGTGCCACGATCCGGCAGCCGCGCTCGCGCAGCAGCTGCACGGCGGCGTGCCCCAGACCGCCGACGCCGATGACCACGACGACCGCGCCCTCGCCGACGCCGGTGCGCGCGATCGCGTGGTGGGCGGTCAGGCCGGCATCGGTGAGGGCCGCGGCCTGCAGGGCGGGAACGCCGTCGGCAGCGACCAGGGAGCCCGCCTCGACGACCACGTACTGCGCCAGGGCACCGTCGGCGCCGAGTCCCGGCGGCCTCCGGTCGGAGCCGACGCGGCAGTAGTTGACCCGGCCACCCACGCAGCCGGTGCACGTGCCGCAGCCGCGCGGGCCGTACCCGGCGACGGCGTTGCCCGCCTGCCAGCCGTCGACTCCCGCACCGACCTGGGCGACCGTGCCGGCCAGCTCGTGGCCCAGCACGACGGGCAGGGCGAACCCGAGCTCGTCGGGCCGGCGCGCAGCGACCGTGAGGTCGGAGTGGCACAGGCCGGCGGCCGTCACCTCGACCAGCACCTCCCCTGGTCCCGGCTCGGGCTCGGGGACCTCCGCCAGGCGCATGCCGTCCGACGTCAGCTGCAGCGCCAGCACGTCAGTCCCTCCGGACCAGCCGGGCGTGCTCGAGCCAGTCGCGGGCCTTGTCGGCGTGGGCGAGGTCTATGTGCTGGCCGCGGAAGCGCACGGCCCCCTGACCCTCGGCCACCGCGCGCTCCATCGTCTCCACCAGCTCCTGGTGGTAGGCCACCTCCTCGTCGGACGGCGTGAAGACCTCGTGCACCACCGGCACGTGACTGGGATGGATCACGATCTGGCCGCGGAACCCCAGCTGCAGTCCGTAGTCGGCGAAGCTGCGCAGGCCATCGAGGTCCGCAAGGTCCTCCCAGAGCCCGGTCAGCGGGTGCAGCCCGTTCTGGCGGCAGGCGAGCAGGATGCGACTGCGCAGGTAGAGGGTCTCCGATCCCTCCGGCGACTGCCGGTAGCCGACCGCACGGGCGATGTCGGCGTGCGCCGACGTCGGCCCGATCATGGAACCGACCCGCGGCGACGCCGCGGCGATCTCGTCGCAGTTGGTGATCGCGTCGACCATCTCGACGGGGACGATCATCTCCAGCCGGCTGGCGCCGTTGCGCGCCTCGAACCAGTCGATGAGCGTCTCCCAGCGCAGGACGTCGACGCGATCCCTGATCTTCGGCGTGAAGAGCCCGTCCAGCTCGGGGCAGACGACCTCCTCCAGGTCTGCGCCGGACAGCCGGGTGGCCAGCGCGTTCGGACGCACGAACAGCCCCACGTCCGGCCTCGCGGCGCGCAGCCGCGGCAGCGTCTCGCGCACCGTGTGGCGGGCCTGCGCCTTGAGGTCGTGCGGCACGGAGTCCTCGAGGTCGAGGACGACGCAGTCGGCACCCGAGGCAAGGGCCTTCTCGGCCCACGCGGGCTTGTGGGCGGGGACGAACAGGACGGTGCGGTAGGGGCGCACTCATGCCTCCCGGGTCAGGGCGAGCCGGTCGTGGGTGTCGGAAGTGACGCCCAGCGCCCGGAGCTTGGCCTTCTGCACACGCTGCGACGGGGTCTTCGGCATCTCCGCGACGATGCGCAGGTAGCGCGGTACGGCGAACGACGGGATGCGGGACTCGCAGTGGGCGTAGAGCTCCTCGGGCGTCGGCGGCAGCCCGTCCTCGCTCAGGACCACGTAGACCATCACCTCGTCCTCACCGGCCTCGGTGTCGGCGGGCACCGCGATCACCGCGCACTCGACGACGGCGGGGTGGGCCAGCACGGAGGTCTCGAGCTCGTAGGAGCTGATGTTCTCACCGCGACGACGCAGGGCGTCCTTGAAGCGGTCGACGAAGTAGAACCAGCCCTCCTCGTCGCGCCGGAGCGCGTCACCGGTGTGGAACCACAGGTTGCGCCACGCCTCGACGGTCTTGTCCGGCATCGCGAAGTAGCCCATCGAGGAGATGAAGGGCACCTTCGGCCGGATGACCAGCTCGCCGATCTCCCCGACCGGCACCTCCTCGTCGGTCTCGGGGTCCACGAGCGCGACGTCGAACCACTCGTCGGCCGCCAGGCCGGCCGCGCCCGCGGGGCGGTCTTCGCCGTACGGGGAGATGATCGGCGCCGACGTCTCGGTGAGCCCGAAGACCTCGACGAACGCCTCGATGCCGAACCTCTCGCGCATCGGCGCGAGGATCGTCGAGGCGGTCGGGGCCGCGAACACGCAGCGCAGCGGGTTGTCGGCGTCGTCGGCGCGCGGGTCCTGCTTGTGGATGAAGTCCATCATCACGCCGATGAAGTTCGTGACGCTGACCCGGCTCTCGCGCACCTGGTCGATCCACCTGCTGGCCGAGAACCTGCTGCGCGTGACGAAGCGCGCGCCCGCCACCATCGTCGGGTAGGCGGCCATGAACTGGGCGTTGCCGTGGAACAGCGGCGTGACCGACATCCAGCAGTCGTCGGCGGTGAGCCGCACGAGCGAGACGCACTCGTCGGCGAAGAAGTACATCTGGGCGTGGGGCATCGCCACGCCCTTGCTGGGCCCGGTCGTGCCGGAGGTGAAGAGCACCGAGGCGAGGTCCTGCGGTCGGACTTCGGGGAGCGGGAGCAGGCCCTCGGTCACCTCAGGGAGCGTTGCGTCCTCGTCGAGCTCCTCCCACGGCGCGGCGTCCCAACCGGCCGCTCGCAGGGTCTGCAGCGCCTCCTCGCGGTGACCGGTGTCGATGACCCAGAACTTGCGGATCGTCTTGGCGGCCTCGGCGACAGCCACGAAGCGGGCGGCGTAGACGTCGTCGACCACGGCGAGGCTGGCCTCCACCGTGCCGACCTGGTGGGCCAGGAAGTCGTGCTCGTAGGCGGTATTGACCGGCACCTCGACCAGGCCCGCCACCGCGGTGCCGACCCAGGTGCGCACGAACTGCGAGGAGTTCTGCGCCACGAGGACGACGCGGTCGCCCTGTTCGGCGCCTGCGGCGAGCATGCTGCGACCCACCCGCTCGGCCGCACGGAGGGTCTCGGCATAGGTCCAGGTGCGGCGCTCCTCCGGGCAGTCGAGCCAGACGGCGTGGGGTCGGACCGCCGCCTGGTGGCGCAGCACGGCGGGGAGCGCCCACTGGGTGCGGTCGGTGAAGGTCGGCCGCAGGTCGCGGTAGTAGCGGAACGTCACTGGTCGGGTCCTTCCTGGGGGTCCGCTGCCGCGGCGCGCGCGCCGCGGAAGTCGGGCCGTCGCTTCTCGAGGAACGCGGTGGCGCCCTCCACCATGTCCTCGCTGCCGATCGCCTGGATGAGCATGCCCAGCCCCGAGGTCATGTTGTCCCGTGACTGGTGCCACCACTGGTTCGAGCTGACCTTGACGATCTCGAGGTAGCGCGGCGAGAGTGCGTGCACCTCGTCGGCCCAGCGTGCGACGGCGTCGTCGAGCGCCGCGGCGTCGGCGACCACCTCGTTGACCAGGCCCATGGCCAGCGCCTGCTCAGCGGTGTAGCGACGGCAGAGCATCGCCATCTCGCGTGCGCGCTTCTCGCCAATCTGCAGGCTCATCAGCTGGGTGGCGCCCAGCACAGGAGCCGACCCAACCTTCGGGCCGGTCTGGCCGAAGGTGGAGCGCTCCGTGGCGATCGCGAAGTCGCAGGCCACGACGAGCTCGTTGCCGCCACCGGCCGCTGCGCCGTCGACGGCGGCAATGACCGGCCGGGGGCAGGCCCGGATGGCGTCGAGGAGCTTGAGCGAGGTGGTGAAGAGCGCCCGCAGCTCGCGCGGGTCCGGCTCGCCGAGCTGGTCGAGGGCGCCGCCGGCGCAGAACGCGCCACCGGCACCGCGGATGACCACGACCTCGGCGTCCACCGCCCCTTCGACGGCGTCGATCATCGACCGCGCCATCTCCAGGTCGTAGGCGTTGCGCCGCTCGGGTCGGTTGATCGTGACCGTCACGATGCCCCCGCGCGTCTCTACCTCGATTGCCGCCACCGCACCCTCACCTGCCCTTCACTTCAATCTATGGTGTTGATGATCATCAATCTACGTTACGATCGAGTGACCGGCAACACCACCTGGAGGTCCACATGCGCGCAGCACTGCTGCAGGAGTTCGGCGGGCGTCCCGCTCCGGCCGACGTCGAGCTCACGTCCATCCTGCCCCAGGAGGTCCGGGTCCGGACCGCGGCGACGGGCATCTGTCACTCCGACCGCTTCGGCCAGGTGGGCGGCAACCCGACCCTCGAGATGCCGGTGGTGCTGGGCCACGAGGCGGCCGGCGAGGTCGTCGAGGTCGGCAGTGCCGTCACGACGGTGCGCGTCGGGGACCACGTGGTCGTGGCACCGGCCGGGTCCTGCGGACTGTGCCGCTGGTGCAGCCGCGGCCACGCGCAGCACTGCCAGAACCTCGCTCGCACCCGCGAGGCGGGGGCGCCATCTCGTCTCGAGGCCGACGGCCGACCGGTCACGCAGTTCGTGGGCATCGGCGCGTTCGCCGAGGAGATGCTGGTCCGCGAGTCGAGCCTGGTCGCCGTCCCGCCGGAGCTCCCGTGGGAGACCGCCGCCCTGCTGGGCTGCGCCGTCATCACCGGTCTCGGTGCGGTGCGGCACACGGCCGGCGTCGGGTTCGGCGACACCGTCGCCGTGATCGGCTGCGGCGGCGTGGGGCTCAGCGCCGTTCAGGGAGCACTCCTCGCGGGAGCCTCACGCATCATCGCGATCGACACGATGGCGTCCAAGCTCGAGGTGGCCCGCCAGCTGGGCGCCACCGACGTGGTCGACGCGTCCCGCGACGACGCCCAGGCCGCCGTCCTCGACCTGACCGGCGGGGTCGACCACGCCATCGAGGTGGTGGGTCGGCCCGCCACCGTGCAGCAGGCCTTCGGCATGCTCGGCGTCCGGGGCACCGCGACCGTGGTCGGCCTCCCACACCCCGGCGACGAGGTCGTCCTCCCGGCTACGGCCCTGCTGCAGGAGAAGCGTCTTCAGGGGTCACGCCTGGGTGGCACGTCGCTGCGCGTCGACGTCCCGCTCTACGCCGAGATGCACCTGCGCGGCAGGTTGCAGCTCGACCCGCTGCTGGGCGGCACCATCGGCCTCGACGGCCTGGCCGACGCGCTCGAGGGCATCGACTCCTCCACCGCGGCCCGCACGGTCGTCACCTTCTGACGCGGAACGAGCGAGGGCCCCGCCGGTGGCGGGCCCCTGGCTCGTTGGTCGTGCTGTTGTGCGCGCCGCGTCAGGCGGGGTGCGATCCGGTCGGAACCGCGATCGACTTCTTCTCGAGGTAGCCCAGCAGCCCCTCGGGTCCCATCTCGCGACCCACCCCGGACTGCTTGAAGCCACCGAACGGCGTGCCCCACGACTGCGGAGCGCCGTTGACGCTCACCATGCCGGTGCGCACGCGCCTGGCGACCGCCACGCCCTCCGCCACGTCGCCGCCCCACACCGACCCCGAGAGGCCGTAGGGCGAGTCGTTGGCGATGCGCACGGCGTCGTCGAGGTCGTCGTAGGTGATCACCGACATGACCGGACCGAAGATCTCCTCGCGGGCCACGCGCATGGCGTTGGTGACGCCGGTCAGCAGCGTCGGCTGCACCCAGAACCCCTCGCCCAGCTCGTCGGGCGCACTGCCGCCGACGGCCACCGTGGCCCCCTCGGTGCGGGCGACGTCGATGTAACCCTTCACCGTCTCCTGCTGGGCACGACTCACGAGCGGCCCGATGAACGTCTCCGGCGCCATCGGGTCCCCCACGACGAGGGCCTGCACGGCAGCGGCCAGCGCATCGGTGACCTCGGACTCCATCGAGCGCGGCACGAGCACCCGGGACTGGGAGATGCACAGCTGCCCGTTGACGCTGAACGCCATCGGGATCAGGGCGGCCGCCATCGCCTCGACGTCGGCACCGGGCAGCACGATGGCGGCTGACTTGCCGCCGAGCTCGAGGGTCACCCGCGCGACCCGGTCGGCCGCCGTGCGCATGATGTGCTTGCCGACCTGGGTGCTGCCGGTGAAGGCGAGCTTGTCGACCTCGGGGTGGGCGATGAGCGCCTCGCCGGCGTCGCGGCCGGCCGGCAGGATCGAGAGCACGCCCGCAGGCAGTCCTGCCTCGGCGAGCGCCTCCCCGAGGGCCATGACCGTGAGCGGGGTCTGCGTGGCCGGCTTGACCACCACCGAGCACCCGGCGGCCAGCGCCGGCGCCACCTTGATGGTCGGCGAGCTGAGCGGGCCGTTCCACGGGGTGATGGCCCCGACGACGCCGACGGGCTCCTCCACGACGATGCTGGTGTTCGTGCCGTCGGTGCGCACCTCGTCGAAGTCGCGCTGCTCGACGAGGTCGGCGTAGTAGCGCAGGTGGCGCACCGGGTTCGGCACGTGGGCGCGCTCGGAGAACCACAGTGGGCACCCCAGCTCGCTGGTGAGCGTCCGTGCGAGCTCGGGCAGACGCTTCTCGATCAGTCCGGCCGCGTCGCGCAGGACTGCGGCCCGCGCCGCGGCACTCGTCTCGCGCCACTCGCCCTGCTCGAAGCTCTCCCGCGCCAGGCCCACGGCCCGGTCCATGTCGGCCGGGTTCGCCAGCTGCACGGTGGCGACGGTCGCCAGTCCTGCGGGGTTGACCACCTCGCCCACGTTTTCGCCCGCTGAGTCCTCCCAGCGCCCGCCCATCCAGAGCTGTTGGGTTGTCATGGGTGCATCCTTCCCTCGTCTTCGTCGTGTCGATGGCGGTCCGGGAGGTCGCCGGGGTCAGCGGGCCACCCCCGGACCAGGTCGGTCCGGACGAGCGGCTCGATGCGCTTGCGCACGAACAGCGGCCGGTCAGCGTCGAGCTCCACCACGTCGTGGTAGTGACCCCAGGCGACTCCCGATGCCCCCACCCTGCGGAGGATGGCCAGGAAGCTGCTGACGAGCCAGACCCGGCTCCCCGACACCTGCACGACGCGGATGTTCGTGACGACGTGGTGAGTCGACGCGGCTGCCGCCGCCGCACCCGCCAGGACGAACTCGATACCCGCGCGCCCTTGATGCACGCCGTCCGGCAGCTCGAGCACTCCGTCCTCGGTGAACAGCGCTCCGACCGAGCCGCCGCCCACACCGTCGAGCCGTGCTGCGTACTCGTGGAGCAGCTGCGTAGCAGCCCGCTCCACCTCGATGCGCCGCACACGCTGGTCGAGCTCGGTCAGGGGGTTCTTCATACCTGCTTCTCACCGTCCCGGGAGTGGTGTCGCGGGCGGGCGGGGGGGCTCCCCGCCCGCCCGGGCTGTGCGCTGCGTCAGGACGGACGCTGGCTGCTGAGCACGTCCTGCAGCTGCTCGAAGTAGGCCGTCAGGTCCGGCGTCCCGTTGGCGTACCAGTCCTGGTAGCCGGTGTAGTCGACGTCGACCCCCTCGATGCCCAGCCCCTCGACCTGCTCCGCCCATGCGTCCTCGGCCGCGACCAGCGCGTCTGCCAGCTCGGGGTTGTCGCCGCGAACCTCCTCGAGGGCGGCGTCGTTGACGCCAGCGATGACCTCCTGGGCAGCCGGGTCGAGCTGGACGACCTCGCCATCGGCGTCGGCGATGGCGGTGAGCCCGGCGTCGATGTTCTCCCAGGTGGCCTCGAAGTTGGCCTGGAGCACCACATCCATGCGGTCCTGCAGGAGCTGCTGGGCAGCCAGCGGGAGCTGCTCCCACGTGGCGAGGCTGATGGCGAACGTGCCACCCGGGGCAGCCATGCCCTCATCGGGCGCGTAGGAGAAGTAGGGCGCCGCGGGGATGAAGCCGCCGAGCGACGAGGTCGTCATCGACGACGCCGCACAGTCGACGACGCCGCGCTCGAGGCTCTCGAACATCTCCGCGTAAGAGATGGTCGAGGGCGACATGCCGAGCGCCTCGGCCTGCAGGTTCTGGATGCGACTCTGGCTGGCCACGGTGCGGCCGGCGAAGTCGTCCTCCGTGGTGGCCGGCTCGACGCAGTCCCAGAAGTAGGAGCCGCTGCCGAAAGTCGGGAGCAGGGCGTGCAGGCCGTTCTCCTCGAACTCCTGCTGGACGGCGTCGCTCTCGACCGCGGTCTGGATCATGGCGCCGTGCCACTGCAGCAGCCCCTCGACCGGCTCCTGGGAGCCGATGAAGGAGAGGTCCCACAGGGCGTTGTTGACCGGGAACTTCGAGGGCTCCAGTGCCGCGATCACCGAGCCCACGTCGAGGCGCCCGTCGACGAGGGCGTCATCGACCTCGGGCACCGGCGCAATGGCGTTCGCGTAGGCGATCTCGAAGCTGATCTTGCCCCCCGACCACTCCTCGACGGCAGCGGCGTAGTCCTCGAAGCGGCGGCCGGTGGCCGCGCCCTGCGGCGCCGTGCTCTGCATCTGCAGGGTCACCGGGTCCATGTCCGCCAGGGCGTCGACATAGGTCTCCTGGTCGGCACCGACCGGGACGCTCTCGCCACCCCCGTTGCCCGCCCCGCTGCTGCCGCTGCTCTCGGCGCAACCGGCGAGACCGAGGGCCAGCACCGACGCCGCCACCAGGCTGCCGGCGGTGCGCAAGCTCGTGTTCTTCATGTTCGTGCTCCTCCGTGGAAGGTGACCGTTACCACAGCCACTTCGCTCATAATCATGATAATGATCTGACGTGTCAAGAACTTTCACGGGTCATCTCGCCGTGGCGTGCCGTCGCCAGAAGCGCAGGCGTCCATCGGTGCGAACCAGCTGGTCCGCGTAGCTGCCCACGACGGCCACCCGGTAGCCGGTCTCGTCACGCTGGTGGATGACGAAGTGGGAGCGGACGTCGATCACACCGTCCCGCTCCCCCACGACCTCGATGTTGGTGCAGGTGTGGAGCAGGTCGCGCCGCGGGTGGTCACGCACCCACGTCTCCAGCTCGGCACGACCTCGCAGGTCCGGTCGACCCGGACCCGTCGAGACGCCGTCCTCGTGGAAGAGATGCGCCCACCCCACCGCGTCACAGCGATCGATGGCGTGCCCGTAGGCGGCCAGCAGCTGGTGCACCTCTGCGGCCAGCTGGAGGTTGACCACGCTCAGCTGCCGCCGCCGGCCATGTCCGGGATCGCGGTCGCGATCTCGGGGAAGAAGATGAGCACGAGGGTGACCACGATGGCCATCGGCATGAACCACCACACGGCGGCGAACACGTCCCCGAGGGTGATCTTCTGCCCCTGGTTGACCTCGGGCTCCCGGGTGATCGAGTGGATGATGAAGGCCAGGATGCCGACCGGTGGCGTCACCACGGCGAGCTCGCCCATGAACACGGCGAAGACGCCGTACCAGAGCAGGGAGATGTCCAGCGCGGCCAACGTCGGGAGGAGGATCGGGACCGTCAGCATCAACATCGGCAGCGGCTCCATGAAGGTGCCCAGCACGATGTAGACGAGCGTCATCAGCAGCAGGAACTCCACCCGTCCCAGATCCATGCCCTGCACGACGTCGGCGAAGCCGGTGCTGATCCCGGTGAGGGAGAACATCCGCGAGAGCGCCTCGACGCCGATCAGCATGAGGAAGATCGCGCCGACGCTGCTGACGGTCGCCATCGAGGCCTCGGCCACCGCGCGCCACGGACCGCTGCGCGCACGCCACACGACAGTGACCAACAGCGAGACAACCGCTGCGACGGCACCCGCCTCGGTCGCTGTGAAGAAGCCCGCGAAGGTCCCGACGACGATGACAGCCACGATCACGGGGATCGGCCAGATCCGGACGAGCGACATGACTCGCTCTCGGGCTCCGACCGGGGCCGCCGCTGCCGCAGCCGCGGCCTCGGGCTGGGTGCGTGCCCATCGCAGCGAGAAGAGCACGATCATGATGCTGAACAGGACGGCCACGAGGATCCCAGGACCGATGCCCGCGAGAAGCTGGGGGCCGATGGGCACCTCGGCGATGCCGGCGTAGATGACCAGCATGATGCTGGGCGGGATCAGCTGCCCTGGCAGACCTGCGACCACGACTGCTCCGATGGCCAGCCGCTTGTCGTAGCCGGCCTTGAGCATCTCGGGGATGCCGATGCGTGCGAGCGCGTACGTGGTCCCGACCGAGGAGCCGCTCACCGACGCCAGGCCGGCGCCCGCCACGTTCGTCCCGACGGCGAGGCCGCCGGGCATCCAGCCCAGCCAGTGCCGGCCGGCCACGTAGAGGCTCTCCGTCAATCCGGCCCTCCAGAGGAGCAGGCCCATGAGGATGAACATGGGGATCACGCTCAGCGTCCAGCTCGCCACCTGGATGTAGGGCAAGGTGGCCAGCTGGCTCTCCACGAGCAGGGAACCGCGCAGCGCGTACATACCGAGCAGGCTTGGCACCAGCATCGCCATGGCGACGGGCATGCGCATGAAGATCAGTGCCAGCATCATCAAGCAGGCGAACCCTCCGATCGCTTGCGGAACGAGCGGCAGGAACATCGCGACGCCACTGCCCACGACCACCAGCACGGTGACGGCGAGCAGGATCCACGACCGCGCCGAGTCAGGCTTTCGCACCACCGGCGACTCGGTGGGCCGAACGGGCCCCTGCGCGCCGGCGGTGGGGCCTTGGGCGCCGTCGGCCACGGCAGGGCTCTGCAGGTCGGTCATCGGGACGCTCCCTCGGCGTTGGCGATCTCGTCGAGCACTGACTCGTCGTCCCCGACCACGTCGCGCCCACGGACCAGCTGCACGGCCTGGGCCGCCAGCTGCAGCGCCAGCAGCGCAAAGACGAGCGGGACGAGGAACACGACCGGCCAGACCGGGACCGTGCTGACCCCGGCCGTCCTACGCGTCTCGAGTGCCGAGAGAGCCTCGGGCCAGGAGAACCACGTGACCGCGACGCACACGACCGCAGAGACGAGGAGGAGGAACCCCAGCACCCACGCTCGCGCCGCGATGGGCAGCCGCTCGTAGATGAGGTCCGCGGCAATATGCTGGCCGCGGGCCTGCGCAGCGACGAATCCCAGGAGCGCCACGATGGGCAGGTACCAGTACTGCACGATCTCGAGCGTGTTCGGCAGGGGATGGTCGAGCAGTGAGCGCGAGAGCGCATTCGCCGTGACGTGACCCATCATGGCGAACACGACGATGACCGCAGGCACCTCGATGACGCGTTCGAGGACCTTGCCCGAGCGGCCGGACTGGGACGACTTCATGCCTGCACCTTCCGTGCGATTGATACGCATGAATGACGGTAGTGCGTCAGGTCACATCGCACAAGCGCTACTCACGCACCGCATTGCCGATGGGCGTTTCTCTATCGAACGCGTGACAACGCCAAGAGTTCGGCGCCCCCTCATGCCTCCTGTGAAGACGTGGCGGTGGTCGATCCCGAACACGATTCGTTGCCGTAGCTGAACCCTGCTTCGCGCCTGGAACGCAACGGGCCCTGTGTCCGAGGTAAGACCAACCCGTGCGGGTTTCTCGCCAATAAATCGCCATCTGCGACGCGCCACGAACGATGAGACCAGCCGCAATGCGCGTTCCCGCAGGTCAGAGGGGGTGATCGGAGCCGCCTGTCGGAATCGAACCGACGACCTTCTCATTACGAGTGAGACGCTCTACCGACTGAGCTAAGGCGGCGGGTGGCTCACCCCAGCGTGCGGGTGTGACAACCGACGAGGAGGATAACGGAGCACAGGAGCAGGGCGCCAAATGGCGTCCTGTACGAGCACCACCAGACCCCAGGAGGCCCGCCGTGCGAGGTCCACGCGTGCTCGCGATCGTGCAGGCCGGCGGGGCCGGCGGCCGGATGGAGGTGCTCACCCGCGAGCGCGCCAAGCCGGCCCTCTCCTTCGCCGGCGCCTACCAGCTCATCGACTTCCCGCTCTCCATTCTCACCCACAGCGGCATCAGCGACGTGTGGCTCTCGGTGCAGTTCCTCGGCGCCACGCTCGAGGAGCAGGTGGCCAACGGCCGGCCGTGGGACCTGGACCGCACCCGCGGCGGCCTGCGGCTGCTGATGCCCGAGGAGGGCACCGGCGGGCTCGACGAGGAGGGGTTCGCCCGCGGCAACGCCGACCAGCTCTTCCGGCTGCGCGACCAGGTCAGCGCCTTCGACCCCGACGTGCTGGTGGTGCTGAGCGCCGACCACGTCTACTCCTACGACGTCTCCGAGCTGGTGGAGGCGCACCTGGAGGCGGGCGCCGAGGCGACCCTGCTGACCACCCGCACGCCCTCCGGTGACGACGCCCGCGACCATGCCGTCGTCGAGACTGCGGACGGCAATGGCGGGGGCCGGGTGACGGGCTTCGCCTACAAGCCCGACGAGCCGGCCACCGACGTCATCGCCACCGAGGTGATCGCCTACGACCCGCGCGTGCTGCGGGAGGTCCTGGAGGAGCTGCACCGCGAGCTCGGCGCCGACGCCGAGGAGGGCGACACGGGGCTCGGCGACTTCGGTGACCACCTGGTGCCGCGGCTGCTGGAGCGCGGGCGGGTGCACGCGGTGCCGCTGGAGGGCTACTGGCGCGACGTCGGCCAGCCGCACCTGTACCTGCGCGCCCACCAGGAGCTGCAGGCCGAGGGCCGCGGCGTGCTCGACGTGCCCGGCTGGCCGATCCTCAGCCGCCAGCCGCAACGCTCCCCCGCTCGTCTGCTGCAGGGTTCGGAGGTCGTCGACAGCCTGGTGAGCCCCGGCTGCCGGGTGGCCGGGCGCGTGGTGCGCAGCACGCTCGGCCCCGGCGTCGAGGTGCACGCGGGGGCGAGCGTCGTGGACTCCGTCGTGATGGCCGGCACCGTCGTGCACGGCGGCGCGCACGTGGCGAGGTCGATCATCGACACCCGCTGCGAGGTCGGCGAGGGCGCGCGTGTGGGGTCGGAGCAGGCGAGCCTGGACGACGCCGAGCAGCTCACGCTCGTGGGTCGCGACTCACGCATCGCCGCGGGCGCGGTCGTCGCGGCCGGCGCACGGCTGGAGCCGGGCACCACCGCCTGACCGCCTGACCGACCGCCGGCCGGTCGGCCGCCGACGTCAGCGAGAGCGCTTGGCGCCCTTCTGCGGGCGGACGACGAGCACCGGGCACGGCGCGTCGTTCATCACCCGGTGCGAGACCGACCCCAGCAGCAGCGAGCCCAGCGTGCCGCTGCGGTTGGCCACCACCAGCAGCTGCGCGTCGAGGGTCCGGGCCGCCTTGACCAGCTCCCCGGCGGGCGAGCCGCTGCGCACCTGCGTGGTGATCTCCGGTCCCCAGTCGGCCAGCAGCTCGGCGAGGGTGGCCACCGCCTTCTCGGCCGACCGGCGGAACGAGAGCTCCTCCAGCGACCCCGACGGCGAGTCGTCGGCGAAGGGCACGGCGGCCAGCGGACTCACGACCGCCACCACGGTCACCTTCGTGACGCTGGCGGGGTTCGCCAGCGAGCGCAGGTAGGCGGCGGCCTCGCGGGCCTGGGCGGAGCCGTCGGTGGCGACGATGACGTGCACGGGGATCTCCTCGGGACGGCGGGTGGTGGACGGTGTCGGCGCGTGGGCGCCGGGCTCAGACCTCGAGGGCCTCGGCGTCGATCGGCGGCGGGTCGCCCTTCGTGAACAGGTTGTTGACGAAGTACAGGGCCACGCCGATGGCCAGCATCACCGAGCAGTAGGTGATGGAAGTGGGGTCGGTGGCGGCGGTGTAGACGAGCAGCCCCGCGTTGGCCACGACGCCGGTGACCAGCAGCGCCGTCGGCGCGGTGTAGTGCTCGTGGCCCACCGAGCTCTTGCGCAGCACGAGGGCGGAGAGGCAGACCATGCCGTAGACGGTGATCAGGAACAGCACGGTCACGTTGGCCAGGGTGTTGACGTCGGCGGTGAGCAGCAGCAGCACCACGCAGGCGGCGGTGAAGACGATGGCGATCCACGGGGTGCGCCGGGTGGCGTGCGTGCGGGCGAACAGCCGGGGCACCACGCCCTGGCGAGCCATGCCGTACATGATCCGCGACTGGGCGACCATCGTGACCAGTGCCGTGTTGGTGACCGCCACCAGCGCGATCGCGGAGAACACGACCGCGGGCACGGGCAGCGGGCCGGCGTTGACGACGTCGAGCAGGTTGCCGTCGGCACCGCCGTTCTCCTGCAGGGTCTCGATCGGGGTGACCATCGAGGCGATGAACGCGATGGCGAGGTAGAGCACGCCGGCCAGCGTCATGCCGCCCAGCAGCGCCTTGGGGTAGACCTTGCTGGGGTTCTGCACCTCCTCGGCGACGTTGGCGGCGTTCTCGAAGCCGGTCATGGCGAAGAACGCGACGGCCGCGCCGCCCAGCACCACCAGCGCCGGGTTGCCGTCGTTGAGCTCGAAGGGCTGGGAGAGGTTGGCGTCGCCCGAGCCCAGCACCATCGCGCCGATGACCAGGATGATGATCAGCCCGGTGGTCTCGATGACGGTCATCACCATGTTGGTGATCACCGACTCCGAGATGCCGCGGAAGTTGAGCGCCGAGAGGGCGACGACGAAGCCGATCGCGATCAGCGCGATGACGCCGTCGCCGTACTCGAGCCCGAAGACGCCCTTGAAGTAGTCGCCGGCGAAGACCTGGGCGAGGGCTCCCGCCGCGGCGATCGTCGCGGCCAGCAGGCAGAAGGTGACCACGAAGGTGAAGAGCCGGTTGCCGAAGGCCTTGTGCACGTAGAGAGCTGCTCCCGCGGCCTGCGGGTACTTGGTGATCAGCTCGGCGTAGGCGAACCCGGTCAGCAGCGCCACGGAGACGCCCACCAGGAACGCCATCCAGAAGGCGCCGCCCACCTCGAAGGCCATCACGCCGATGAGGGCGTAGATGCCGGAGCCGAGCACGTCGCCCAGCACGTAGAAGAAGAGCATGCGGCCGGTGATGGCCCGCTCGAGCTCCTCGGTCTGGGCCGCGGGCGCTGAACCGCCCGGGCCGCCTGCAGGTGCCTGCGTCATGGGTGCCCTCCGAGGCTGGGTGTGTGACCTACCAGAGCAGGTAACCCCTCCCGGGGCGCGGCAACACGCCGCGCGGCACGACCCTCACCCCCGACCCAGGGGGGAGTCGGGGGTGACGGACAGGCGAGTGCCGCTCAGGCGGCGACGGGGGTGCGACGCCGCGAGCCGCCGCGGGCCTCGCTGCGCGCGGGGTTCATCAGCTGGGTCTGCTCGGAGCCGCACCAGCAGGTGAAGGAGAGCTCGATGCCGTCCTCGGTGTGCGTCATCGCGCTCACCTGGCTCGGGAACACCAGCACACGGGCGGCACAGGTGGGGCAGTGGTGGTCGAACATCGGGGCCTCCCTCGGGCGGTGGGGGACGCACGGTCATGCGTCGCTCGGTGACTCCATCCTGACGGATCGCCAGCACCAGGGGTAGCCTCTCTTTCCGAGACAAACCACAGGGGATACCTATGCTTTCGCTGCACCAGCTGCGCTGCTTCCTGGCCACCTACGAGCACGGCTCCATCACGGGAGCCGCCGAGGAGCTCGGCTACGCCCAGCCCAGCGTCTCCGAGCAGGTGCGCGCCCTGGAGAAGTCGCTCGGCGCCACGCTCTTCCGCCGGGTGGGGCGGGGGGTGGTGCCCACCACCCTCGCCGACACCCTGCGACCGCACGCCGAGCGCACCCTGGCCTCGGCGGAGGAGGCGCGTCGCGCCGTCCAGGGCGCCGTGGCGCTGGAGAGCGGCACCGTGCGGTTCGGCATGTTCGGCATCGCCCGGCTCTACGCCGGCGCCGAGATCGTGGCCGAGGTGCTGGACCGCTACCCCGGCGTGCGCGTCGAGCTGGTGGGCCAGAACTCGGTCGAGGTCCAGGAGATGCTGCGCCGCGGCCGGCTCGAGGCGGCGCTGGTCGCCGTCGCGCACCTGGAGAGCGAGGGGCTGGTGGTCACGCCGGTGGCGCGCGACGAGCTGGTCTACGTCTCCGCCGACCACGAGAACCTGCGGCAGCCGATCACCGCCGCGCGGCTGGCCAGGGCCACGCTGGTGATGCCCGAGACCAGCTGGCGCTCGGTCGACTCGGTGCGCACCGTGCTGCGGGGCTTCCTGCACGAGGCCGGTCACAACCCACCCACCCGCATCGAGGTGGAGGACCTCGAGGTCGCCGTCGAGCTGGTGGCCCGCGGCTACGCCGACTCCGTGCTCCCCCGCGCCGCCGCCGAGCAGCTGCTGCCACGGCTCGCGCCCGGCGTCGGCTACGTGTCGCTGCGCCCGCGCCAGTGGGACGTGATGGCGATCGTCCACCGCGCCGGCGCCACGCTCTCCCCCGCCGCGCAGGTGCTCATCGAGGTCGCCACCCGGCACGTGCAGGAGGTCACGGGCTGAGCCGGAGCGCCTGCCTCGGGAGGGTGTCCCCGCGCCCCGTGCTGGCGGCGTAGGAGCGGTCGACGGCGAGCAGCAGCTGCTCCAGCGCCGCCGCCCGCGCGGCTGGCGGCGCGCCGGCGAGCGGGCCGTCGAGGTTGAGCACCGAGAAGCCGTGCACCAGCGACCAGCAGGTGACGTCGGCGCCCTCGCGCGCCTGCGGCGCGAGGAAGCCCACCTCGACCATCTCGTCGAGCACCTGGCAGAGCAGGAGGTAGGGCCCCTCGGTCAGCATCGCCCCGGCCACCGCACCCTCGGGATCGGCGGTGAAGGCGACCCGGAACAGTCCGGGCTCGGTCAGCGCGAACTCCACGTAGGCCCGCCCCACGGCGGCCAGGCGCAACCGCGCCCGGAGCACCGGCTCCGCCTCGGCGACCTCGTCCACCTCCCCCAGCCGCACCCGCATCGCGGTCACGAGCTGCTCCATCGCGTGGGCGGCGACCTCGGCGACCAGGTCCTCGCGGTCGGCGAAGTGCCGGTAGGCGGCGTTGTGACTGACCCCGACGCGACGCGCCAGCTCGCGCAGGCCCAGACCCGCCGGCCCGCGCTCCCGCGCCGCCGCGATCGCCTCCTCCACCAGCGCCTCCCGGAGGCGACCGTGGTGGTAGGAGCTGCCGGTCATGCCTCCACCGTAGGCGGGTCAGGAGCGGGTCGTCGCCTCGGGAACGCCCCAGCCGCCGGCCTGCTCGCCTGCGGCACCGCCCCCGCCCTGGGGGTCGTAGTCGTTGCCGGGCAGCCAGACGGCGGCCATCGCCGCGCCCGCCAGGCAGAGCACGCCCACCACCGTGCACCCGAGCGCGAGCCCGTCGAGGAAGGCTGCGTCGACGACCGCCTCCAGGCCCGGGACCCGGCTGGCCACGACCTCCGCGAAGCCGACGGAGTCGGCGGCCTCCTCGGCGATCGCGTCGTCGACCCGCCCGCGGATCACGGACAGCAGCTGGTCGGCGTACTGCGAGGCGAACAGGGAGCCCACGACCGCGACGCCCAGCGTGCCGCCGAGCTCGCGGGTGGCGTCGTTGACCGCGGAGCCCACGCCGGCCCGGGCCGGCGGGAGCACCCGCATGATCGACTCGGTGGCCGGCGTGCTGACCAGGCCGAGCCCCACGCCGAGCAGCACCATCTGCGGGACGACCACGCTGGCGTAGTCGACGTCGGCGGTGATCTGCGAGATCCACAGGAACGCCGCCCCCAGGGCGACCAGGCCCGGCGTGACGACGAGCCGGGTACCGATCCGGGGCGCGAGCTGGCTGCCGACGACCGAGGCGACCGCGATGGACAGGGCGACGGGCAGGAACCGGACGCCGGTCTCCAGCGGCGTGTAGTCGCGCACGAACTGGAAGAACTGGGTGATCAGGAAGATGAAGCCGAACAGGGCGAAGAACGCGATGGTCACCGCGGCACAGGCTGCGCTGAACCGGCGGTCCAGGAAGAGCCGGACGTCGATCATCGGGTGGGTCACGGCGCGCTCCACGAGCACGAAGGCCAGCACCAGGCCCGCGGCGACGGCGAAGCCGAGGAGGGTCTCGAGGCTGCTCCAGCCGTGCTCGGGCGCCTCGATGATGGTGTAGGTCAGGAGGCCGAGCGCGGCGACCGAGACCACGAAGCCGATGCGGTCGATCGGCGGGACGCTGGGGTCGCGCGACTCCGGGACGAAGCGGATCGCCAGCCCCATCGTCAGCAGGCTGATCGGCACCAGCGCCCAGAACACCGAGTGCCACGAGAAGTCCTCGAGCAGCAGGCCACCGCCCACCGGACCCAGCGCGACCCCGACGCCGGTGGCCGCTCCCCACAGGCCCAGGGCCGAGGCGCGCTCACGCCGCTCGGTGAAGGTGGCCGCGATGATCGAGAGAGTCGTGGGGAAGATGACGGCGGCGCAGACCCCCATCGCGAAGCGCAGCGCGATCAGCGCGCCGCTGCTGTCGACCAGCGCCGAGGCCGCGCTGGCGAGGGCGAAGCCCGCCAGGCCGAGGATCAGGGCCGGACGTCGGCCGTACCGGTCCGAGAGGCTGCCCATGGCCAGCACGAGGGCCGCGAAGGAGAGGTTGTAGCCGTCCACGATCCACAGCAGGGACCGGGTGCCGGCGTCCAGCTCCTCGGCGAGCGTGGGCAGCGCGATGTTGACGATCGTGGTGCTCAGGTTGATCGTCAGCGTCGCCAGGCAGACGGTCAGCAGGACGAGCGGCTTGCGTGGCACAGGGACCCCCATGTGGACGATGTCAACATAGGGTGCCGGAGCAATGTTGACACCGTCAAGACCCGAGGTGGGACGGGCCAGCCCACCCGCCACGTCGCAGGGTCGACGCGGGGCCCGACCGTGCGGCCTCAGCCCTCGCGACGCACCTGGTAGGGCAGCTCGACGAGGTCGAGCACCCGCTGGGCCGGCGAGCCGAGGGGCGCCAGCAGCCGCAGCCCCTGGTCGACCTGCAGCGCGTCCACCAGCGCCTGGACGCCGGCGCTGGCCAGCAGGCTGACGGCGCTCAGGTCGACGAGCAGCGGGTGCAGGCCGCCGGCGCTCCGCTTGGCCAACCGGTGGCGCAGCAGGTCCGCACCCGAGGTGTCCACGACACCGCCCACGGCGAGCTCGCCGTCGGAGTCGTCGAGGTGCAGCGGGTCGGTGCGCGCCGCGCCACCGCTCGCCTCGCCGAGCAGCAGCTCGGCCGAGCCGTGCGGCTGGTGCCGCAGGCACACCTCGGTGCCGGCGGGCCCGTGGGCCACCTCGAGCTCGTCGCAGAAGCCGCGCACCATCGCCAGCCCCCGCCCGCGCCCGGACCCCGAGACGGGGGGACGCCAGGTGCCGCGGTCGGAGACCGACACCTCCAGCACGCCCTGGCGCAGGTGGCTGGCCCGCACCACGACGTCACCGCGGCGCTCCGGCGGCAGCCCGGCGTAGGCGTGCTCCACCACGTTGGCCACGAGCTCGCCGACGCTGTGCTGCAGGACGGTGTGGTCGATGCGGCTGATCCCGAGCGGGGCCAGCCAGGTGCCCAGGGCGTCGCGGACCACCTCCAGCGCCTCCGGCTCGGCCGGCAGGTCCAGCTCCAGCGGCACCGCCGGCGAGGTGCGCTGCACCAGCAGCACGACGACGTCGTCGGTCTGCTCGCGACCGGCGGGCCCGTCGAGCAGTCCGGTGGCCACGCGCTCGACCAGCGCCGAGGTGGGCGCACCGTCCATCGCGCGCTGCCAGGCGTCGGCGACCCGGTGGCCCAGGTCGAGCGTGCTGCCCGGGGCCGAGCGGTGCACCCGCTCCACCAGGCCGTCGGTGTAGAGCAGCAGCATCTCGCCCTCGGCGAGACGGTGGTCGGCCGCCTGGAATCGGTGCCCGACGCCGAGCGCCCCTCCGCCGGAGGGAGCCAGGAAGCGCGCACGACCATGAGCGTCGATCACGAGCGGCGGCGGGTGACCGGCGGTGACGTAGCGCACGGCGCCCTTCGCGGGCTCCACGACGGCGGCGCACACGGTGGCACCGCGGGCCGGCAGCGAGCGCTGCGCGCGTCGGCAGAGGAGCTCGAGAGCTGCGACGACGTCGCCGTCCTCGCGCACCCGCTCCTCGAACAGTGCCCGCAGCTCGCCCATCACGACGGTCGCCGCCACCCCGTGACCCACGACGTCGCCGACGCAGAGCACCACGCGGCCGTCGTCGAGCGGGATGACGTCGTACCAGTCACCACCGGCCTCGCCGGCGGGCAGCAGGCACCGCGCCGCCATCTGCAGCTGCGGCACCACCGGGAGACCAGGGGGAAGCATGGCGTCCTGCAGCGCCGCCACGAGGTCGCGCGGGCCCTGCTGAGCGGCACGCGGACGCGGCTCGGGGCTCGCCTCCACCGCGCGGGCGGCAGCCGCCTGGCTCGCCGGGGTGGCCGAGGCGTCCACGGCCAGGGCGGCGACACCGCGCACCGTGCCGTCGTCGGCGAAGTAGGGGTAGATGACCACGTCGGCGTACAGCTCCACCGCGACGCCGTCGGCTCCCGGGAGGACGAACGGCCAGGAGGAGGCCGTGAACGGCGTGCCCGAGTCGCGCACCCGCTCCATGTGCTCGACGATGCCGGAGGAGGCGACGTCGGCCAGGGCGTCGCGCAGCGGCAGGCCGGTGCGATCCCCGAACGCACCGCGCGCCAGGGCGTTGTGGGCGCTCACCACGAGGGGGTCCCCCTCGCACACGGCGACCATCATGGGGACGTGCTCGAACGCCGCCAGGACGGCATCGGCGTCGGGGGCGGCGCCGCTCATCTGCGGCCAGCCATGGGGGTGCCTCTCGTCGGCATAGGTGGGAGCGAGCGTGGTCCCGCGGGGGGTCACGCACCGTGAAAACCCGAGGACCGTCGGCGCAGGGGCGGTCGCCCAGGGTGGCTTGGCGTCGGCGGTGGTCCCGCGGAACGCCACAGCCGTCCGGCCGGGCTGCGTGAGCCCGGGTAGTGACGACCGCCGACGCGAGGCCGGTACCCGAGGAGGCGTCGGTTGACACCTCCCGTACAGTCGAGAAAGAACGTGCACGATCAAAGCCTTGCTGGAGCCCACGGCGAGGACGACTCTGCGAGTGAACGTAGGTGACGTCCTTCATGTCCGAGCCCACCCCCAGTCCCTCCTCCGCCGAGGAGACGTCTCAGCCCCGCGTCCGCGCGGGGCGCCCCGACGGCGACCGCGGAGTCACGCGCGCCGAGCGCTCGGAGCGCACCGCGGCCCTCGTGGCCCGGCTCACCGACGCGACCCCCACCGAGCGCGACCAGATCGTCGAGCAGGTCATCCTGCTCAACCGCGGTGTCGCCGAGGCGGTCGCCTCGCGCTACCAGGGTCGCGGCGTCGCCCGCGAGGACCTGGTCCAGGTGGCCTACGAGGGCCTCACCAAGGCGGTGCACCGCTTCGACCCCAGCACCGCCAACGACCTGCTCACCTTCGCGGTGCCCACCATCCGCGGCGAGCTCCTGCGCCACTTCCGCGACCACTCGTGGACCGTGCGGCCCCCGCGCCGCGTGCAGGAGCTGCAGTGGCGGGTCAACAAGAAGATCGAGGAGCTCGAGCAGAACCTCGGCCACGAGCCCTCCAACACCGAGATCAAGACCTCCATGGGCATCTCGGACGCCGACTACCAGGAGGCTGTCGAGGCCTTCGGCTGCTTCGCGCCCACCTCGCTCGAGCAGCCCGCCGCCGGCGACTCCACCACCACGCTGGGCGACTTCATCCCCGAGGACGACCACGACGCCCAGGCCAGCGAGGCCCGGGTCATGCTCTCCCCCGTCGTGCGTCGCCTCTCCGAGCGCGACCGCCGCATCCTGCAGCTGCGCTTCGTCGAGGACCTCACCCAGGCCGAGATCGGCGAGGACCTCGGCGTCACCCAGATGCAGGTCTCGCGCCTGCTGGCCCGCATCCTCGACGACATGCGCGACGAGCTCGACCCCGACGCCGAGGAGGGCCCCTCCTCCCGCAGCACGCGCTCGCGCCGCTGATCCACGTTCCCTCCCTGGCCCGAGTCGGCTAGGTTCGTGCCGCACCGGCATCGTCGGTGCGGCGCGGGTGCGCCAGGTGCGTGGGAGGTGGGACACCGAGTGAACGACGACGTCCGGCTGGCCGCCACGCTGGCGGAGTTCAGCGAGGAGATCGCCAGCAGCGACACCCCGGTGACCTTCCAGCGCGTCGTGGACCGCGCCGTGGCCATGGTCCCCGGCTGCGACCACGCGGGCCTGCACCTGCGTCGCCGTCGCGGCCGCGCCGAGTCCGTCGCCGCCTCCGACGCGGTGGCCAAGGAGGCCGACGAGCTGCAGGAGACCCTGCAGGACGGGCCCTGCCTGGACGCCGCCTTCGAGCAGCAGAACTTCGTGGTGCGCGACCTGCGCACCGACGAGCGCTGGCCCGGCTGGGCGGCGCGCGCTGCCGGCCTCGGCATCCGCTCCTCCCTCTCCATCCGGCTCAGCTCAGCCGAGGTCACCATCGGCGCCCTGAACTTCTACAGCGACACGCCGTGCGCGTTCGACGACGACGTCGACGTGGCGATGATCTTCGCCAGCCACGCCGCGGCGGCGCTCAGCAACTCCCAGCTGGTCGCAGGGCTGCGCAACGCCCTGGACTCCCGGCACACCATCGGCATCGCGCAGGGCGTGCTGGCGGTGCGCTTCGACATCACCTACGAGCGGGCCTTCCAGGTGCTGCAGCGCCACTCCAACGACCGCAACCTCAAGCTGCGCGACGTCGCCGAGCAGGTGCTGCGCGACCGGGGGCTGCCCGAGGAGGTCGTCGACGTCGGCTGAGTCCCTCCGGACTCGCGCCGGGCACCGCCCCGGCTGCTCAGCACTCCACGTCGCGCGTCGGCACGTACCCCTCGAGCAGGTAGGCCTCGATGGCGGCGTCGGCGCAGCCGTTGCCCTGGTTGTAGGCCGTGTGACCGTCGCCGTCGCGGCTCAGCAGCACCCCGGACTCCAGCTGGTCGGCCAGCGCGACCGCCCACGCGTACGGGGTCGCGGGATCGCGGGTGGTGCCGGTGACCAGGATCGGCGCGGCACCGCGCGCGCGGATCGTGGGCGGCGGCTCGCTGGCCTGCACCTGGATGCCGCGGCAGCCCACCAGGCCCCACGCGAAGATCCGGCCGAACGTCGGCGAGGCCTCCTCGAAGGCCGCGTACTGACCGGGCACCTGCTCGGGCGGGATGCTGTAGGGGTCGTCGAGGCAGTTGATGGCCAGGATCGCCTCGGCGCTGTTGTCGGCGTAGCCGCTCGGCTCGCGCGAGGCATAGGCGTCGGAGAGGAACAGCAGCATCGTGCCGTCGCCGTCCAACGCCATCTGCAGTCCCTGGGTGAGCAGCTCCCAGTAGTCGCGGTTGTAGAGCGGGGTGATGATCCCGTAGAAGGCCAGCCCCGCGCTCAGCTCCCGGCCCTCGCTGTTGGTGGGCAGCGGCTGTGCGTCGGCGTCCTCGACCACCCCCGCGATCGTGGCCAGCCCCACCTCGAGGGTGCTGCCGAGGAAGCAGTCGGGACCCTGGGTGTCGAGGCAGTCCTGCACGTAGGCCCGCAGCGCCGTCTCGAAGCCCCCGGCCTGGGCCAGGCTGAGCTCACGCGACCCCAGGGTGACGTCGACGGCGCCGTCGAGCACGAAGCGGCCGACCTGGGCGGGGAACAGCTCGGCGTAGGTGGCGCCGAGCTTGGTGCCGTAGGAGGCCCCGAAGTAGTCCAGCTCGTTCTGGCCCAACGCCGCGCGGAGCACGTCGAGGTCGCGCGCGGTCTCGACGGTGGTGACGTGACCGACGAGCTCGTCGGAGCTCTGCACGCACCCGGCGAAGAACTGCTCGTAGGAGTCGGCGTAGAAGCTGACCTCGTCCTCGGTGTCGGGATCGGGGTCCAGCGCGCGCAGGGCGTCCAGGCCCTCGTCGGGCAGGCAGTCGACCGGGTCGGAGGCGCCGGTGCCGCGGGGGTCGAAGCCCACCAGGTCGTAGCGCCCCAGCAGCGGCGCGCGGAAGGCGAGCGAGGCCTGCTCCACGTAGGTGGTGCCCGGGGCGCCCGGACCACCGGGGTTGACGGCGAGGGCGCCCAGCCGGTTCTGCGGGTCCTCGGCGGCTCGGCGGTTGAGCGCGAGCTCGAAGGTCTGCCCCTGCGGGTCGGCGTAGTCGACCGGCACCGTCAGCGTCGCGCAGTCCAGGCTGCCGCAGGGCTCCCAGGCGATCGTCTGCTCGTAGAAGGGCGCCAGCGCGGCCTGCGGCGGCTGGCGGGCGCCGTCCTCCTCGGGCAGCGGCGGTGCCGGCTCGCGGTCCTCGTCGGCGTCGGTGTCGGTCTCGCGCTCGCCCTGGGAGCCTGCGCCCCCGTCGATGAGCGCGAACACCCCCGCGCCGACGCTGCCCAGCACCAGCACGGCCACCAGCACCAGCACGATCACCCGGGTCGTGCGCGTCATCGGCTGCTCCCCTGCGGCGCCTTCAGCGCCACCATCATCGATTCCAGGGCCAGGGCCACCGGCACGTTGAACTCCAGCATCTGCTCGCGCGCCTCGAAGATCCACCCGATCCGGCGCAGGTTCAGCTCCGGGGAGGTGTGGCGCGCCAGCTCGACGACGTCACCGCGGATCTCCTCGTTGACCAGCGCGCCCGGCGCCCCGAGGTGCAGCGCCACGGCGTCGCGGTAGACCGAGGAGAGGTCCATCAGGCCGCGGTCGACGACGTCGAGCACCCGGCGCTTGGCACGGGTCTTCTGCGCCTTCTCGAGCGCCGCGAGCGCGGGCCCGTACTCGCGGGGACGGCGTCCGCGGGCCTCGACGCCGTAGGCGGAGTCGAGGTCGGTCTTCTCGCGCGCGTCGAGCTCGGCGGTGATCGCGTCGGCCTCCTCCTTGGCGGCCTCGGCGAGGTTGGTGGCCGCGCGCATGCAGGCCCCCAGGGAGGTGAGCCCGGCCGGGTAGCCGACGATCTCGCGGCGCCGGTTGCGGGTGGCCTCGTCGCGGGCCAGCGCGCGGGCCCGGCCGATGTGGCCCTGGCTGGCGCGCGCGGCGTAGGCGGCCAGCGCCTCGCCGACGCCGTCGGTGGCCACCAGGAAGGCGGCCACGGCCTCGGGCGAGGGCGTGGCCAGCACCACCTGGCGGCACCGCGAGCGGATGGTGGGCAGCACGTCCTCGACGGTGGGGGTGCACAGCATCCACACCGTGCGGGCGCCCGGCTCCTCGATGGCCTTGAGCAGCGCGTTGCACGCCTGGTCGGTGAGCCGGTCGGCGTCCTCGACCACCAGGACCTGCCAGCGGCTGCCGACCGGGCTGAGCGCGCTGCGGCGCACCAGCTCGCGCACCTCGTCGACGCCGATGGAGAGCTTCTCGGTGCGCACGAGCGTGACGTCGGCGTGGGTGCCGGCCAGCGAGGTGCGGCAGGCCAGGCAGTGCCCGCAGCCCGCCTCGGCTCCCGGATGGCCCGTCTCGCCCGCCTCGCACTGCAGGGCGGCGGCGAACGCGACGGCGGCGTTGGAGCGGCCCGAGCCCGGCGGGCCGCTGAACAGCCAGGCGTGGCTCATCCCGTGACCGGCCGCGGCGGAGCGCAGCGCGGCGACGGCGCGCTCCTGGCCCACGAGGCTGTCCCAGACGGTCACGGGGCCAGGGTAGAGGAGGGCACCGACGACGTCGGTCAGGCCTGCGGTGCGAGCAGGGGGGCCAGCCGGTCCGTGACGGCCGCGGCGATCTCGTCCACGGGCGCGCGGGCGTCGAGGACGAGGTAGCGCTCGGGGTCGGCGGCCGCCATGCGGAGGAACGCGGCGCGCACGCGCTCGTGGAACTGCGGCCCCTCGGCCTCGATCCGGTCGCGGCCCTCGAAGCGCGCCAGCCCGGCGGCCGGGTCGAGGTCCAGCACGACGGTCAGGTGGGGGCGCAGGTCCTGCGTCGCCCACCGCGCGACCCGCTCGACCTCGGCCAGGTCGGCGTCCGTGACGGCGCGTCCTGCCCCCTGGTAGGCCAGCGTGGAGTCGACGTAGCGGTCGGTCACCACCACCGCCCCGCGCGCCAGCGCCGGCTGCACCAGCGCGTGCACGTGCTCGGCCTTGTCGGCGGCGTAGATCAGCGCCTCGGTGCGGGGGCTCAGGTCGCCGGTCTCGGGGCTGAGCACGATGCGCCGCAGCTGCGCGCCGACCGGGGTGTCACCGGGCTCGAAGGTGAGCACCACCTCGCGTCCCTGGGCCTCCAGCGCCTCGCGCAGCAGCCGCGACTGGGTGGACTTGCCCGCCCCCTCCCCGCCCTCGAAGCACACGAAGACGCCGGTGGGCTGCCCGGGAGCGGGCGCGGAGGGAGGCACGGTCGGAGGCTAGCGGGTCGGGGTGTCGGCGGATGACCACGGCGAACGTGCGTGGGTGGCGCAGGTCTCCGCGACCCTCACCGTCAGGACTTCTTGGCAGCAGCCTTCTTCGTCGTCTTCTTGGCCGTCGTCTTCTTGGCCGCGGTCTTCTTGGCTGCGGTCTTCTTCGCCGCCGTCTTCTTGGCCGGCGCCTTCTTGGCCGCGCCCTTCTTGGCCGCCTTCTTGGCGGGGCCGCGCTCGCGCCGGTCGGCCAGCAGCTCGGCGGCGCGCTCGATGGTGATCGTCTCCACCGAGTCCTCCTTGCGGAGGGTGGCGTTGTACTCGCCGTCGGTGACGTACTCGCCGAAGCGACCCGACTTCACCACCACGGGCTGGCCCGAGACGGGGTCGTTGCCGAGCTCCTTGAGCGGCGGGGCCGCCGCGGCGCGCCCGCGCTGCTTGGGCTGGGCGTAGATCTTCAGCGCCTCGTCGAGGGTGATCGTGAAGAGCTGGTCCTCGGTGGTGAGCGAGCGGGAGTCGGTGCCCTTCTTCAGGTACGGGCCGTAGCGGCCGTTCTGGGCGGTGATCTCGGTGCCGTCGGGGTCCTCGGGGTCCACCCCCACCACGCGCGGCAGCGAGAGCAGCTTGACGGCGTCCTCGAGGGTCACGGTGTCGAGCGACATGGACTTGAACAGCGAGCCCGTGCGCGGCTTGGCGCTCTTGGGGGCGTCCTCCGGCAGGGCCTCGGTCACGTACGGGCCGAACCGGCCGTTCTTGGCGACGACGGCCAGCCCGGTCTCGGGGTGGGCGCCGAGCTCGATCTCCTCGCCGGCGGGGTTGGCGAACAGCTCGGTGGCCTTCTCGAGCGTCAGCTCGTCGGGCGGCAGGTCGTCGGGGACGTTGGCGCGCTTGCCGACGGGGTTGCCCTCGTCGTCGGGGCCCTCCAGGTAGGGCCCGTAGCGCCCCACGCGCAGGTTGATGCCGGAGTCGGGACCACCGACGGGGAACGTGGCCAGCTCGCGGGCGTCGATGTCGCCCAGCTCGTCGACGAGCCGCTTGAGGCCGACGACGTCGTCGGAGCCGTAGTAGAACTCGCCGAGCTCGCTGACCCGGTCCTTGCGACCGGAGGCGATCTCGTCGAGGACGTCCTCCATCTCGGCGGTGAACTCGTAGGAGACGTGCCGGGGGAAGTGCTCCTCCAGCAGCCGGATCACCGAGAACGCCAGCCAGGCGGGCACCAGCGCGGTGCCCTTCTTGTAGACGTAGCCGCGGGCCAGGATGGTGCCGATGATCGAGGCGTAGGTGGAGGGACGCCCGATCTCGCGCTCCTCCAGCTCCTTGATCAGCGTGGCCTCGGTGTACCGCGCCGGCGGCTTGGTCTCGTGGCCGTTGGCCGAGAGCGAGGCTGCCGAGACGGCGTCGCCCTGCTCCAGCGCGGGCAGCCGCGTCTCGGCGTCGTCCTTGGCACCACCGTCGTCGGTGCCCTCCACGTAGGCCTTGAGGAACCCGTGGAAGGTGATCACGCGACCTGACGCCGAGAACACGACGTCCTCGCCGGTGGAGGCGGCGCCGCCGAGGCGCACCGAGACCGACTGGCCGGTGGCGTCGCGCATCTGCGAGGCCACGGTGCGCATCCAGATCAGCTCGTAGAGGCGGAACTGGTCGCCGCGCAGACCCGTCTGCGCCGGCGTGCGGAAGCTCTCGCCGGCCGGGCGGATCGCCTCGTGCGCCTCCTGGGCGTTCTTGACCTTCGAGGCGTACACGCGGGGGCTGTCGGGCAGGTACTCGCTGCCGTACAGCTCGCGCACCTGCGAGCGCGCCGCCTCCACCGCACCCGCGGAGAGCGTGGTGGAGTCGGTGCGCATGTAGGTGATGAAGCCGTTCTCGTACAGCCGCTGCGCCACCGACATCGCCACCGACGCCGTCATGCCGAGCTTGCGGCCGGCCTCCTGCTGCAGCGTGGTGGTGCGGAAGGGCGCATAGGGCGAGCGCTTGTAGGGCTTGGACTCCACCGAGCGCACCTCGAAGGAGGTGTCGTCGAGCGCCCCGACGAGCGCCTCGGCGCGGGTGCGGTCCAGGTGCACGACGTCGGCGCCGGGCTTGAGCTGCCCGTCGGGGCCGAAGTTGGAGCCGGAGGCGACCCGCTTGGCGTCCAGCGAGTACAGCCGTGCCGGGAACATCCGCGCGTCGTGCTTGGCACCGGCGTCGAAGGTGCCCTCGAGGTCCCAGTAGGAGGCGATGCGGAACTTGATCCGCTCGCGCTCGCGGTCGACGACGAGCCGGGTCGCCACCGACTGCACGCGCCCGGCCGAGAGGCCCGACATGACCTTCTTCCACAGCACGGGGCTGACCTCGTAGCCGTAGAGGCGGTCCAGGATGCGGCGGGTCTCCTGCGCCTCCACGAGGTCCATCGCCAGCTCGCGCGGGTTGTCGGCGGCGTCGAGGATCGCCTGCTTGGTGATCTCGTGGAACACCATCCGCTTGACCGGGATGTTCTTCGGCTTCAGCTCGTCGAGCAGGTGCCAGGCGATCGCCTCGCCCTCGCGGTCCTCGTCGGTGGCGAGGAAGAGCTCGTCGGCGTCCTTGAGCAGCTGCTTGAGCTTGGAGATGTGGCTCTTCTTGTCGCGCGGCACCACGTAGTAGGGCGTGAAGTCGTGCTCGACGTCGACCGCCAGCCGCCCCCACGGCTTGTCCTTGATCTTGGCCGGGGTGTCGGCGGCGTTGTTGGGCAGGTCACGGATGTGGCCGATGGACGACTCGACCACATAGTCCTTGCCCAGGTACCCGCCGATCGTGCGGGCCTTCGCCGGGGACTCGACGATCACCAACTTGTGTGCCACAGCTGAGGAGTTCCATTCGCTACGCGTGCAGGTGCCGGGCCCCGGACGGGGCTCGGCGCCGATCACGGTAGCGCGTGGGGGCCAGCACCCCGTGCCATCGGTCCGCGCCGGAGCGGCGGGAGGCGGCACGGCCACCCGCCCACCCGTGCGCCGCGGGTGTCAGTCCAGCAGCTCGGCGAGCGTCGCCTCCTGCTGCGCGATCCGGGTGTCGTCGCCGATCGGCACCACGCTCACGAACAGGCTGAGGCTGCCGTCCTCGCGGGGCGCGACGACGACCGTCGCGTGGTCACCCTCCACGGTGATCCGGGGGTCCTGGACCCGGATCTCGGTGGTGATCCGCCAGCCCTCGGCACCTGCGAGGCTCACCGGCTCCGACGTCAGGTCGGTGCGGTCCTGGAAGCCGGAGTAGAACAGCTCCGAGCGCACCATGCACTCCACCACGGTCTCCGCGGCCTGCTGCGGGCTCTCGTACCCGATGTCGGGCAGCGAGCCGAGCGCGTAGAGGGAGAGCCAGAACTCCTCCACCTGCTGCCCGACCGCCGCGACGCCGTCGCCGAAGGTGAAGACCTCGTTGGCGGCGCTGGGCTCGTAACCCGGCGGCGTCGTGACGCGCAGGCCGCCGCCGCGCAGGGCCTGGCCGGGTCGGGTCGCGCCCGTCACGGGGGCGGCGCCCTGGCAGGCGTCGAGGATCGGCTCGGGGGCCCCGCCGCTCCCGGTGGGCTCCTCGGTGGGCTCGTCGGTCGGCTCGTCGGTCGGCTGGTCGGTGGGCTCGTCGGTGGGCTCGCTGCTCTCGCTGGTCCCGCCTCCCCCGGCCGCGGGCTCGTCGTCGCCGGTGAGCGCGCGCACGCCGAAGAAGCCCCCGACCCCGACACCGGCCACCAGCAGCACGGCCAGCAGCACGAGGGTGAGCCGGCGTCCCCTCCCGGATGCCGGCGGCTGCGACGGCGGTGGGAGCGACGGTGGGAACGACGGCGCGGACGAGGGGGCGGATGACGGCGCGGCGGCGGGCGGTCGGTTCGGCGGCGGACCGGTCGGCACGCCCGGCGGGGGTGCGGTCGGGGCGGCCGGCATCGTGCGCGAGGTCCAGGTCGCGCCGTCCCAGAATCGGAGCAGCCCGGGCTGCCCACCGGGGTCGGGGTACCAGCCGGGGCTCGCCATGGGCTCAGGGTAGGCCCCGCCGGAGCGGTCGGTGGACCGATCGGCCAGGCGGGTCTGGCCCGTGCGGGTGGGGTCGACCTGGCCCGCCCACGTGCCCCCCGCGGGCACACGGTCACACCTGCGAGGAAGCCCCTCGTGGGTCTCCCGGTCGTGCCTAGTGTCCAAGCCTCCCCCCGACCGAGCGAGGCCGCCATGACCCCCACCCCCCTGTGCGCCGTCGAGCCGACGCGCACCCGCGGGTGGCGACGCCTGGGGTTCCTGCCGGTCGTCCTGGTCCTGGCCGCGCTCGCCGCGACCGGACTGGCCGCCCCGGCCCGTGCCGCCGCCACGGTCGCGGTCACGGGCGTGGTGCGCGACGCCTCCGGAGGGGCGCTGCCCGACGTCGAGGTCTACGTGCTGGCCGGCCCGAGCGACGCCGCGACCGTCACCGACTCCCGGGGCGCCTTCTCGCTCCCGCTGCCCCCGGGCGGCTTCGAGCTGGTCCTCGAGGACCCGACCGGTGCGCACGAGAGCGACCTGCTCGAGGTCGTCGTGGGCACGAGCCCGGTCGACCTCGGCACCCTGACGCTCCGGGCGGCCGCGCTGTCCCGGGTGTCCGGCCGGGTGCTCGGAGCCACCGGCCAGCCGCTCGCCGCGGCCACCGTGAGCCTGATCCGCCTCTTCGACCACGACGGCGACGGCCACCTCGACGACCACGCGGAGCGGGCTCGCGTGGCCAGCGACGCCCAGGGCCGCTACGTGCTTCCGGGAGCCCTGCCCGGCGGCACCTACACGGTGGGGGCGAGCGCCCGTGACCACGCCTTCACGGTGCTGGGCGGCGGCAGCGACCCCGCGGCCGGCACGCGCCTGCTCCCGATCTCCGACGTCGTGGCCCCGGACCTGCGCCTGGCCTCGGCCCCGGGGAGCCCGGGTGACCCGCTGCCCCCGACCGACCCGGTGGACCCCGTGGACCCGGTCGACCCCGTCGACCCGGTCGACCCCGTGGACCCGGTCGACCCCGTCGACCCGACTGACCCGGTCGACCCGGTCGACCCCGTGGACCCGGTCGACCCGGTCGATCCCGTGGACCCGACCGACCCCGTCGACCCGACCGACCCCGTGGACCCGACCGACCCGACCGACCCGACCGACCCGACCGACCCGACGACGGAGCCCCGCGCCTCGCGCACCCTCCTCGCCCTCGCACCGCGCGTCGTCACGGCCCGCCAGCGCGCCTCGCTGGCCCTCACCGTCCGGACGACGGGCGCTCCCGCCACCGGCACCGTCGAGGTGCGCACCGGCTCGCGCCTCCTGGCCCGCGTGCAGCTGCGGACCGCCGACCGCGGTCGAGCGCGCGTCCGGCTGCCGCGGTTGCGGGTCGGCGCCCACCGGCTCGTCGTCCGCTACCTCGGTGGGGACGACGTCAGCGCCTCCCAGGCCACCACCGCGCTCCGGGTGCGTCCCGTGCGCCGCGGCCGCCGCTGAGCCACCCCGCCGCTGAACCTGAACCCACCAGCACCACTCACCGCACGACGTCCCGGAGGACCCGATGACCCACCACTCACCCCGCTCGAGGTGGACACGTGCCGCGGTGGTCTCGGCGACCGCCTCCGCCCTCCTGCTCGGAGGCGCCCCCGGCGTCTCCGCCGCCGACCCGCACCCCGCTCCCGCGCGGGGCGCGGCCGGCGCAGCCGCCGACCCGGCACCGCAGAGCATCCTGCAGCTGATCCCCCTCCAGCTGCCGCTGCTCTCGGTGCTGGGCGGCGGCCTGCCCGCCGTCGGCGACCCGCTCGCCGTCACCGCCCCCGTGTGGAACCTGCTGGGTGTGAGCAACAGCGTCGTGTGGTTGCGCGACGGCGTGCCGATCCCCGGTACGGCGGGACTGTGGAGCTACGTGCCCACCGACCTCGACGCGGGGCACCAGGTCGCAGCCCGGGTCACCGGCACCCTGCTCGGCCTGGTCCCCCTCTCCCTGGTCACCGAGGCGCTGGGCATCCCGCTGCCCGGCGGCACCGGTCCCGGTGACCCGGTGGCCGAGGCACCCGAGGCGACCTCGCCGGTCACCGTCACCGGTGTGGGCAAGGTCGGCTCGGTGCTCACCGCCGTCGCGCCCACCTGGGACCAGACGGGTGTCGCCACCACCTACCAGTGGCTGCGCAACGGCACCCCCATCCCCCAGGCGGCCGCGCCCAGCTACGTGGTGAAGGCCGCCGACGTGGGCACTGCTCTCGCCGTGCGCGCCACCGGCACCAAGGGCGATCTCACCGGCACCTCCACGAGCACCACGGTCCTCGGTCTCCTGGGCGATGTGATCAGTGCTCTCACCAAGCCCGGCATCTCCGGCACACCTGCCATCGGGCGCGTTCTCACCGCCTCCCCCGGCACCTGGTCGGGTCTCGGGATCCCGCTCTTCACCTACCAGTGGTACCGCGGCACCACCGAGATCCCCGGCGCCACCGCGTCGGGGTACCAGGTGCAGGACGCCGACGCCGGCCAGGTCCTGGCGGTCGTCGTCCGGGCCACCACCGCGGGCTTCGGCCCCGGTCTGAGCTACGCGGTCACCCGGGTCGCCAAGCGCAGCTCCACCACCCAGCTGGTGCTGAGCACCCGCAAGGCCCCGCAGGGCACCCGCGTGCCGCTGCGGATCGTGCTCAGCGGCGGGCAGCCCGCCCCGAGCGGCCTGGTGAAGGTCATGGACGGCAGCCGCGCGCTGCGCAGCTACCGCGTGCGACCCGCCGACAACGGCCAGCTGCTCGTCGAGCTGCCCAAGCTCAAGCCCGGCCCCCACCGGCTGGTCGCCACCTTCGCCGGCGACGCCGTCCGCGAGGCCTCGACCTCGGCGCCCGTCGTCCTCACGATCGTCAAGAAGAAGCGGAAGCCCCGCCGCTGAGCGGATCCGCCACCCGCAGGTAGCCCTCGGCGACCAGCTCCCGCAACCGTGGGAGCTGGTCGTCGCGGGTCTGCGCAGGGTCGAGGTCGAGCAGGTGGGCGACGGCGTCGAGGATCTGGCCGAGGGTCAGCTCGCCGTCGCAGGCACCGACGACGGCCGCCAGCACCGTGTCGGCCTGGAAGGCACGGCGCAGGCCGCGCTGCTGCCGCACCACGATCACCTCGGGGTCGGCGGCACCGACCGGGCCCGTCGCCTCCTGGACGAGCGCATCGGCCACGAGCCGGCTGCCGGGGTCGACGTCGCGCGCAGCACGCACCGAGGTGCCCCACGAGCCGATCGCGGGCGCCACCGGTTGCTCGACCTCGTAGGGCCACTCCAGCAGCTCCCGCACGGGGTCGGCGGCACCGACGCGGTGCAGGTTGATCCAGCCGAAGCCGACGGCCTCGATCCCCTGCTCGTCGAACCACGACAGCCAGGTGTCGTAACGCTGTGCGTACTCGGGCGTGCCGTGCCGTCCCTCGTCCTTGAGCCACAGCTCCACGTAGGCCGCCGGGTCCAGCACCTCGCGCTGCACGACGAGAGCATCGCACTCGGCGGCCTCGCCGCCACGGAGCCAGGCACCCAACCGCTCGTCCCACGGCCGGTCGCGCTCGATGACCCAGTTGGCCAGCACCTGGAGCCACCCGCCGTCGGCCAGGTGGCGGGCCCCGTGACGCACGACGTGCTCGACCACCTGGTCCCCGGGCAGCCCGGAGTCGCGGTACACCAGCGGCTCGCGCGTGGCCGGCGAGATGACGAACGGCGGGTTGGTGGCCACCAGGTCGAAGCGCTCCCCGCGTACCGGCTCGAAGAAGGAGCCGTCGCGCACCTCCACCACGTCGGCCATCTCGTTGAGCGCGGCGTTGAAGCGCGCCACCTGCAGCGCCCGCTGGTTGACGTCGGTCGCCACCACCCGGCGGGCGTGCTGGGCCAGGTGCAGGGCCTGGACGCCGCAGCCGGTGCCCAGGTCGAGCGCCGAGCCCACCTGCTCCCGCAGCGTCAGCTGTGCCAGCGAGGTCGAGGCCGAGCTGATGCCCAGCACGTGGTCGGCGCCGACCCGCACGGGGGCACCGTCCAGACCGGGCGTGAGGTCCGAGACGACCCACAGCTCGTCGTCGTCGGTGGCGTAGGGCCGGCAGTCCAGGCGCGCGGCCACCTCGGCCACGCTGCGGTCGAGCATCCCGGCGGTGGTCATCCGGTCCACCAGCCCCGGGAGCGCCCGCTCGGCCTCGGCCGCCGGCACGGCCACCTGCAGCAGGAAGAGCCGCACCAGCGTCTCCACCGGGCTGCCGCCACCGGTGGCCAGGCGGGCCGGCGTGGTCTCGTTGCGCAGCAGCGCCTCGTGGGCGCGCGGTCCGAGCACCTCCAGCACGCCGTCGTAGGTGAAGCCCGCCGCCAGCAGGGCGTCGCGGAGCGAGTCGGCCAGTGCAGGGGTCACGGGCAGAGGCTACGCACACGACACCGGCCCGCCGTCCGGGAGGACGACGGGCCGGTGGTGGAGAGGTGCGGCGCGCTGGATCAGGCCGAGGGCGGCGGCCCCGCCGGCGGCGGCGTGGTCGGCATCGGCTGCGTGGCCCCCGGGTCGGCCGGGTGGGTCACCGGGTCCGCGGGTGCGGCGGGCGGCGGCGAGGGCGGGGCCGGCGTGCCGGGGTCGCCGTCGCCGATCACCACCGAGCGCTGCTTGGAGATGTAGACCGCCGCGACGATCACGGCGGTGGCCGCGAGCGCGATCAGGATGCGTACGACGTCGTTCTCGCCCTCCCCGTAGGTGAGGTTGACCACCGCCGCGACGATCAGCAGCGCCACCAGGTTCATCACCTTGAGCAGCGGGTTGATGGCCGGGCCGGCGGTGTCCTTGAACGGGTCACCCACCGTGTCACCGATCACGGTGGCGTCGTGGGCGGGCGAGCCCTTGCCGCCGTGGTTGCCGTCCTCGACCAGCTTCTTGGCGTTGTCCCAGGCGCCGCCCGCGTTGGCCAGGAAGACCGCCATCAGGGTGCCGGTGGCGATCGCGCCGGCGAGGAAGCCCGCCAGGGGGCCGACACCGAGTCCGAAGCCGACGGCGATCGGCGCCAGGATGGCCAGGATGCCGGGCGTCGCCAGCTCGCGCAGCGAGTCCTTGGTGACGATGTCGACGACCTTGCCGTACTCGGGCCGACCGGTGCCCTCCATGATCCCGGGGATCTCGCGGAACTGGCGGCGCACCTCGAACACGACCGCGCCGGCGGCGCGACCGACGGCGTTGATCGCCAGGCCGGAGAACAGGAAGACCACCGCGGCACCGAGCAGGGCACCGACGAGCACCTTGGCGTCGAAGACGAAGAAGATGTCGACCGGCAGGTCGACCCCGGCATCCACGGCCGCCTCCACGGCGGTCTGGATGTAGGAGGCGAACAGCGCGCTGGCGGCGAGCACCGCGGTGGCGATCGCGATGCCCTTGGTGATGGCCTTGGTGGTGTTGCCGACGGCGTCGAGCTCGGTGAGGATCTGCGCGCCCTCGGGGCTGACGTCGCCGGACATCTCCGCGATGCCCTGGGCGTTGTCGCTGACGGGGCCGAAGGTGTCCATGGCCACGATCACGCCCACGGTGGTGAGCAAACCGGTGCCGGCCAGCGCGACGCCGAACAGGGCCAGCGTCGTGGCGCCACCGGCCAGCAGCGCCGCGCCGTAGACGGCGGCGCCGATGACGATGGCGGTGTAGACGGCCGACTCGAACCCGACCGCGAGGCCGGAGAGGATCACGGTGGCGGGACCGGTGAGCGAGGTGCGACCGACGTCCTTGACGGGCTTGAACTCCGTGCCGGTGAAGTAGCCGGTCAGCGCCAGGATGGCGGCCGCCAGCACGATGCCGATGACCACGGCGCCCGAGGCGAACAGCGCCGGGCTCAGGTCCGCGGACTGGCCGCTGGCCCCCTCGAGGTCGGCCCAGTCGCCGGGCAGGTAGATGAAGGCCAGGACGACGCTGGCCACGGCGCCCGCGGCCGCGGAGAGGTAGAACGCGCGGTTGATCGTCGTCAGGCCGCTCTCACCGGCGCGCGGCTTGGTGAGGTAGACGCCGGCGACGGCGCTCAGCGCGCCGATGGCGGGGATCAGCAGCGGGAAGACCAGGCCGGCGTCGCCGAAGGCCTGGGAGCCCAGGATCAGCGCGGCCACGATGACCACGGCGTAGGACTCGAAGAGGTCCGCGGCCATGCCGGCGCAGTCGCCCACGTTGTCGCCCACGTTGTCGGCGATCGTGGCGGCGTTGCGCGGGTCGTCCTCGGGGATGTTGTTCTCGACCTTGCCCACCAGGTCGGCCCCGACGTCGGCGGCCTTGGTGAAGATGCCGCCACCGACGCGCATGAACATCGCCAGCAGCGCGGCACCGAAGCCGAAGCCCTCGAGCACCTCGGGCGCGTTGTCCTGGAAGAAGATCACCACGAGGCTGGCGCCCAGCAGGCCCAGGCCCACGGTGAGCATGCCGACGGTGGCGCCGGTGCGGAAGCCGATGTGCATGGCCGGGTCGCGGCCCTGCTCGTTGGCCGCGGCGGCGACGCGCACGTTGGCGCGTACCGCCAGCGACATCCCGAGGTAGCCGACCGCGGCGGAGAAGCCCGCGCCGACGAGGAAGAACACCGAGCGGAAGATGCGCACCGACACCTCGTCGGCGGGCAGCAGCAGCAGCCCGAAGAATGCGATCGCCGCGAACACCGCCAGGGTGCGGAACTGCCGCTGCAGGTAGGCGTTGGCGCCCTCCTCCACCGCCTGGGCGATGTTCCTCATGTTGTCGGTGCCATCACCGGCGGCGAGCACTTCCTGGCGGAACATCAGGCCCAGGGCGAGCGCACCGAGTGCGATCAGGGCCACGACGATCACGAGGACGAGGTTGCCGCCGGAGACGTCCACGACGGCGGGATGGATCCCGGTCATGTGTTCCTCCTGCGAGACGAGGGCGAGTCGAGCCGGGGTACCGCGGGCTGATCCCGAGGGTCGGCACGTCAGGTCATGGATCGCGCCGGAGTCTACGCAGAGGTTGTGGCGCAGGTCTCACTCCGTGTGGCCAAGGTCACGTCGTGTCGCTACCCCGGCGCCGCGCGGACGCACGACGGGCCCCACGCCGTGGCGGCGCGGGGTCGGGAGGGACGGGAGCGGTGGCGGGACCGCTCAGGCGAGGGCGTCGGCCGACTCGTGGATGACGAACACCTTGGCCAGGCCGGTGATCCGGAAGATCTTGAGCAGCCGGTCCTGGTTGCAGATCAGCTGCAGGGAGCCGTCGTGGGCGCGGACCTTCTTCAGGCCGCCCACGAGCACGCCGAGCCCGGTGGAGTCCAGGAACTCCACGGCCTCCATGTCGACGACGATGTCGTAGACGCCCGCGCCGACCAGCTCGGTGATCTTGTCGCGCAGCTTGGGCGCGGTGTAGACGTCGATCTCCCCACCGACGGAGACGATCGTGCGTCCCCCGGCGTCGCGGGTCTCAAGCGTCAGGTCCACGGACTCTCCCAAGCAGGCGTGTGCGGTACCGGCTCGCAGCTCTCACAGGTGTCGCAGAGTACGGGGCCGAGGATATGTAATCACGCCTCCCGACCGCTCGCACCCGAAGGCGTCACCTGGCCACGTGCCGGACCCCCCGGGGAGACGCGCGGGATCGGCTCCTGTCGGTGCCGCTTGCGAGGATGACGTGGTGACCTCCAGCCGCTCCGCCGTCGCCGCCCCGCGCGGCCAGGCGCTGCTGGACCTGCTCACCGCCGCCCCCGGCCGGGCCGAGCGGCTGACCCACCTCGAGGAGGTGCCGGCCCGGGAGGCCCGGCACGCCGACTGGCCCGCCTGGGCGGCGCCCGAGGTCGTCGCGGCCTGGCGCGCCCGCGGTGTCGAGCGTCCGTGGAACCACCAGGTGCAGGCCGCCGAATCCGCGCACGCAGGTCAGCACGTGGTGGTGGCCACCGGCACCGCCTCCGGCAAGTCGTTGGCCTACCAGCTGCCCGCGCTCTCGGCACTGCACGCCGCCCGGGGTGCCGGGGGCCGCCGCGGCGCCGCCGTGCTCTACCTGGCCCCCACCAAGGCGCTCGCGCACGACCAGCTGGGCGCGCTGCACGAGCTCGGGCTGGGGGTGCGCGCGGCCACGCACGACGGCGACAGCAGCCGCGAGGAGCGCGAGTGGACCCGCGACCACGCCGAGTACGTGCTCACCAACCCCGACATGCTGCACCGCTCGCTGCTGCCCGGGCACCAGCGCTGGACCCACTTCTGGCGGGCGCTGCAGTACGTCGTGGTCGACGAGTGCCACTACTACCGCGGGGTCTTCGGCGCCCACGTCGGCCACGTGCTGCGCCGGCTGCGGCGGGTCTGCGCCGCGCACGGCGCCCATCCGACCTTCGTGCTCGCCTCCGCCACCGCGGCCGAGCCCGCCGCGGCCGCCTCCCGCCTGACGGGCCTGCCCGTCACCGCCGTCACCGACGACGGGTCGCCGCGCGGCCGGCTCAGCGTGGCGCTGTGGCAGCCCGGGTTCACCGGCTTCACCGGTGAGAACGGCGCCCCCACCCGTCGCGCCGCCTCCTCCGAGACCGCCGACCTGCTGGCCGACCTGGTCTCCGCACAGGTGCGCACCCTCGCCTTCGTGCGCTCGCGCCAGGGTGTCGAGCACGTGGCGCTCACCGCCGCTGAGCTGGTCGCCGAGGTCGACGACGAGCTGGCCGGTCGGGTGGCGGCCTACCGCGGGGGCTACCTCCCCGAGGAGCGGCGCGAGCTGGAGCAGCAGCTGCGGTCGGGGCAGCTGCTGGGCCTGGCGGCCACGAACGCCCTCGAGCTCGGGATCGACGTCAGCGGCCTCGACGCCGTCCTGCTGGCGGGCTTCCCCGGCACCCGGGCCGCACTGTGGCAGCAGCTCGGGCGCGCCGGGCGCGAGGCCCAGGACGCCCTCGGTGTGCTGGTGGCCCGCGACGACCCGCTGGACACCTACCTCGTGCACCACCCCGAGGCACTGTTCGGCCGGCCCGTCGAGGCGTCGGTGTTCGACCCCGGCAACCCCTACGTGCTGGGGCCGCACCTGTGCGCCGCGGCGCAGGAGGTCCCGCTGCGACCCGAGGAGCTGGCGAGCTTCGCGCCCGGCGCCCTCGAGCTGGTGCGCCAGCTGACCCAGGCGGGTCTGCTGCGACGACGCGCCGACGCGTGGTTCTGGACCGACCGGCGCGCCGCCTCCGCGCTCACCGACATCCGCGGTGGTCTCGGCGCCCCGGTCTCGCTGCTGGAGCAGGGCACCGGCCGGGTCATCGGCACCGTCGACGGCGGTCGGGTGCACTCGACCGCGCACGAGGGGGCGGTCTACACCCACCGCGGCGAGACGTGGTTGGTCGAGCAGCTCGACCTCGAGGAGCGCGTGGCCGTGCTCCGTCGCAGCCGCCTGGCCATCACCACCTCGGCCCGCGAGGTCACCGACATCACGATCGCCGGTGAGCGAGAGCACCGCTCCTGGGGACCGTGCCGACTCTCCCTGGGGGAGGTCGAGGTGAGCACCCAGGTGGTGGGCTACCTGGTGCGCCGCCAACCGGGCGGCGAGGTGGTGGGCGAGCACCCGCTCGACCTGCCGGCGCAGACCCTGCGCACCACCGCCGTCTGGTGGACGGTCCCCGACGAGGCGCTCAGCGCCGCCGGGCTGGCCACCGAGGACCTGCCCGGCGCGGCGCATGCCGCCGAGCACTGCGCCATCGGGCTGCTGCCGCTGGTGGCCACCTGCGACCGGTGGGACATCGGCGGCGTCTCCACGGCCCGCCACCCCGACACCGGGCTGCTGACGGTCTTCGTGCACGACGGCCACCCGGGCGGTGCCGGCTTCGCCGAGCGGGGATACCGCGCCGCCGAGGAGTGGTGGCGCGCCACCCGCGAGACGATCGCCTCCTGCACCTGTGCCACCGGCTGCCCCTCGTGCGTGCAGTCGCCCAAGTGCGGCAACCAGAACGAGCCGCTCGACAAGGCGGCCGCACTGCGCCTGCTCGACGTGCTGCTGGAAGACGCGCCACCCGGGCCCGGCGCGGAGTAGATTCCCCGCATGCTGCTGCTGGGTCTGCTCCTCCTCCTCGCCGGTGCCCTGGTGGTGCTCGCCGCGCTCCTCACCGCTGAGGTGAGCGCCGGTCGGCTCGAGATCCTCGGGATCGACCTCTCGGCGACCACCTTCTTCCTGCTCGGCCTCGGTGCCGGGGTGGCCGTGCTGCTCGGCGCGGTGGTCGCCCGCAAGGGCGCCGGCCGCACCCTGCGCAAGCGCCGCGAGCGCGACCAGCTGACCGAGCTCTCCGAGAAGCTGGAGCGCGTCGAGGCCGAGCGGCGGCGCGACCACGACGACGAGGGTCCGCGCATCTGACGACCCCGGCCCGGCTCAGGGCTGCGGCCCGGCCCGTGCCTCGGCGACACCGTCGCCGGTCTGCCCGAGCCACCGCGGGCCCTCCACCACGACCGTGAGCCGCACCTCGGCGCCCGCGGGCCGGCAGTCGACCAGCTCGGCCCCGTGGCGCCTGGCCACGGAGCCCGCCTGACCGCAGGCATCCCCGCCCTCGGCCAGGGCCTGCGCCGCCGCCAGCGCCGCCAGGTCGGCCGCTGCCTGGGCCGTGCGGTGCGCCAGCAGCAGCGCCGCGACGACGGCGCACGCGGCCCCCACCAGCACCAGCACCCCGGCGAAGGCCAGCACCAGCACCGTGGCCGCCCCGCGCTCGGGACGCTCCGGCCGGCCGTTCACGGCCCTCCTCCGTTCTCCTCCATCACCGCGACGGCCTCACCGCGCACGGTGACCGCCGGCAGGAAGGCGAACAGCCCGCCCGGGCCGGTCACCTCCCCGCTGGCCACCGCGACGGCCTGCTCACCCTCGATGCTCACCACCACCTCGCCGCCCGCCGGCGCCACCCGCCGACCCACCGCCACCGCGGCACCGGTGTCGTCGCCCCGGGCGACGGCTCGCGCCGTCTCGCGCGCAGCGTCGAGCACCCGGATCTGCGCGATGCCGACGGCGAGCAGCCAGACCAGGCCGACCGTGAGCGCCACCAGCAGCGGCAGCCCCATGGCCAGCTCGGCGGTCACGGCACCCCGGCTGCCTCGGCCTCCCCGGGCCGACGGGCGGCGTCGGCTCACCCGATGCCCAGCAGGCCGAGCACGTGGTCGAAGAGCGTCTTGAGCAGCTTGTCGCCGAAGCCGCCGGTGAGCAGCGTGTAGAGCAGGCCGGCCAGGCCCGCCCCGGCTGCCGTGCCCACCGCGTACTCGGCGGTGGTGATGCCTCGCTCGTCGTCCGCCGCGCGTCGCGTGCGGCGGACGACGGCGGTACGTGCGTCGTGGTTCCTCATGGTGTCTCCTCCCCGCGGCCGCCTGGTGCGGACCGTCGACGGCCAGCCTGCGACCGGCCGCGCCGCCGTGCACGCGCGTCGCCGCCGCCTGTGGAGGGGACCGGACGCCACCTGCGCCTGTGGACGTGGAGCGGGCCGGAACCGGCCTCGGACGGTCACAGCACCGTCACCATCAGACCCGCCACCAGCGGCACGATGCCCACGAGCACGAAGGCGGGCAGCAGGCAGAGACCCAGCGGCACCGCGGCCTTGACGCCGACCGCCCGCGCCCGGTCCTCCACCTGGGCCCGCGCCTCGGCGGCCAGCTCGTCGGCCAGCCGCTCCACCGCCGTGGCCACCGAGGCACCGCTGCGATGGGCGCGCGCGAGGCCACGGGCCAGCGGCGCGAGGGCCGGGTCACGCACGGCGGCCTCGGCCCAGGCGGCCTCCGGGCCGGCGCCCAGCTCGAGACGTGCCGCGACGCCCGCCAGCCGCTCCGCCGCCGGGCCGGGCAGGGCGCGCGCCACCACGCGCAGCGCCTGCTCGGTGGCCGCCCCTGCCCGCAGGGCCGCCGCCAGCAGCGACACCACGTGGGGCAGGTCGTGCCGCAGCGCCTCGCGGCGATGACGCACCGCCACCGGTTCCACCCGCGCCAGCACCGTGGCGGCCACCACCGCCGCCGGTACCGCGAGACCCAGGCCGAGCGGCCCGGGCACGAGCACCGGTACCGCGCACCCGGCCAGCACGGCGACCACGCGACGGCGCGGGGCCGTCCAGCCCAGCGGCCGGTCCTCCCGCCCGACGACACCGGCGCCGGGGCTGCCCGCGGGCGGCCACCGCACCGGCGCCGGCCACGCCAGCAGCAGGGCGGCCGCGGCACCCGCGCCGGCGAGCAGACCCAGCAGCCCCTCGCTCACGACGACTCCCCCGAGGCGGGGACCAGACCCGGGGGCGTGGCCGTGACCGCCCGGGCCAGCGCCTCGATCCACGCGAGCCCGGCCAGGCCGAGCGCCAGCCCCGACGCCAAGCAGGCCAGGCCGACCGGGTGCCCCAGCAGGAAGGCCCACGGGTCACCCCCGACGCCCGACCCCATCAGCAGCGCCACCACCGGCAGGCACGCCACCAGACGCGCCGTCGCCCGCGCCGAGGCCAGCTCGCCGTCGACGACCCGCGCGGTGGCCCGGTCGGCCCGCAGGTCGGACGCGACGCGTTGGACGGCCTCGGCCAAGCCGCCGCCCGAGCCGTGGGCCACCTGCCAGGCCGCAGCCACCACCCGCAGCTGACCGGCCCCGGGGCCACCGGCCAGCCCCCGCAGGGCACCCGGGACGTCGCCGCCCACGCGGAAGGTCTCGGCCACCGGTGCGACCAGCGGCCAGTCGCCGGCCGCCCGGTCGAGCGCCGCTGCCGGGGGCTGACCGGCTGTCAGCTCCGCCGCCAGCTGCTCGCACAGGTCGAGCACCCGGGCGGACACCTCCTCCGCGCGCACGGAGCGGCGTCGGGCCGCCACCAGTCGGCGCGCCGCCAGCAGCACCCCGGCCCCGAGCAGCACCAGCACCAGGGAGGAGCCGTCGAGCAGCAGCAGGGCCAGTCCGACCGCCGCGGCAGCGAGGGAGAGGCCGAGCCACCCAGGCCGACGGTCACCGACGTCGCCGCCCGGGTCCGGGAACCGCGGCGCGGCCGGCAGCACGAGCAGCAGCACCCCGGCGGCCGACAGGCCGGCGAGCACGGCCGGGATCACGTGCGGCAGCACGGTCAGGCTGCCCGGCGGGCCAGCAGCTCACCCAGCCGCGCGGCGGCCGGCCCGGTGTGCACCTGCCCGTCGGCCCCGACGACCACGGCAGGCTCCATCCGCACCAAGCCCTCGTCGTCACGGGTCGGCAACGCCACTTCGGCCAGTCGACGGTCGCCGTCGCGCCCGCGGTGAAGATGGAGCACCACCTCGACCGCGGAGGCCAGCTGGCTGTGGGCTGCATGCCGGTCGAGCCCTGCCGCCAGTGCCAGGGCCTCCACGCGTGCGGGCACGTCGAGCGCCGAGTTGGCGTGCAACGTGCCGCACCCGCCCTCGTGGCCGGTGTTGAGCGCCGCCAGCAGCTCCACCACCTCGGCGCCGCGCACCTCGCCCACCACCAGCCGGTCCGGTCGCATCCGCAGCGCTTGCCGCACCAGCGTGCGCACCTCGACGCCGCCCGCACCCTCCAGGTTGGGCGGACGCGCCTCGAGACCCACCACGTGCGGGTGCGCCGGCCGCAGCTCGGTGGAGTCCTCCACGAGCACCAGGCGCTCGGCGGGGTCGACCTCGCCGAGCATGGCGGCGAGCAGCGTGGTCTTGCCCGAGCCCGTGCCCCCGCTGACGAGGAAGGCCAACCGGGCGGCGACGACGCGCCGCACCAGACGCAGCACCTCGCCCCCGACCAGCTGCTCGAGCGGGAAGCCGCCACTGCGCGGCACCCGCAACGAGATCGAGGTGCCCGGCCGGGCGATCGGCGCGAGCACGGCGTGCAACCGGGCTCCTCCGGCCAGGCGCAGGTCGACCCAGGGGGTGGCGTCGTCGAGCCGGCGCCCTCCGAACCCGGCGAGCCGCTGCGCGAGCCGGCGCACGGCGGACTCGTCGGCGAAGGTGACCCCGGCGGGTTCGAGGCCTCGACCGCGGTCGAGGAACACCTGCTCGGGCCCGTTGACCAGCACGTCGGTGACGCCGGGCAGCCGCAGCAGCGGCTCGAGCGGGCCGGCCCCCACCACCTCGTGGCGCAACGCCTCGTGCACGGCCAGGACCGTCGCGTCACCCACCGGGCGCCCCGCCTCGCGCAGCGCGGTCGCGACGCGGTGCGGTGTGATCTCGCCGGGCTCGCGGGCCAACCGCTCACGCACCAGCTCGAGCAGATGGCCGAGGCCTGGGTCCGCGCCCGTGGCGCCGTCGACGCTCACGCGGCGCGCGCCCGGCCGGCGCCGCTCCCGCCCTGGCCGGCACGGGCCGCGGCGAGGACCTGGGCCGCGGCCCGCCCCAGGCGCCCGCGCGGGTGACGCACCGGCCCCAGACCGAGATCGATGCTCTCGGCGAGTGCCCGTTGGTCCTGCATCTGGGCCAGCACCGGCACCCCGGTGGCGCGGGCGACCTCCTCGGGCGGCACCCCGGTGCCGCGCAGCACGAGGTTGGCGCCCGCCACCTCGGTGAAGCGCGCGCAGGTGCGCGCCGCGGCCGCCACCCCGGCCACGCTCGGCACCGCCATCACGAGCACCAGGTCGCAGCGCGCCGCCAGCTCCTCCACCAGCGGGTCGGCGCCGCGCGGCAGGTCGAGCACCACGGTCGCGTGCCCGCGACGGGAGGCGGAGAGCGCCTCCCGTGCAGCGAAGGCCTGCAGCGCGCTGGCGCGCCCACCGGCGTACCACGAGAGCACGCCCAGGCCGCCTGCGCGCGGCAGCGCCTCGCGCAACGCTCGCGCGCTGAGCCGCCCGGTGGTCTGGCACAGCGCGTCCCACCGGAACCCCTCGTGGTGCTCCAGGCCGAGCACCCGGTCCACGCCGGGCCCCAGCGGGTCGCAGTCGATGACGACGGCGTCCCCCTCGCCGGCGGCCACCTGCCCCAGCGCGCAGGCGAACGTGGTGGCACCCGCCCCGCCCGAGCCACCGGTGACGCCCAGCACCAGGCCCCCGGGGCGCGGCTCGTCGAGGTCGGTGAGCGTCTCGACCAGCCACGCCTCGGAGCGGGGCAGCTCCACCAGGCCCGCGGCACCGATGCGCACCGCGTCGCGGAAGAGCCCGTCGGGGGCACGACCGGGTGCCACCACGTGCACCGCGGCGCGCCGCACCGGCTGCAGGTCGGCCACCGCGGGCGCGAGGTCGGCGCCCAGGAGCACCAGCGGAGCGGCGATCCAGGAGCGCAGGCACCCGACGGCGTCGTCGGCCAGCTCCGGCGTGACGCCGGCGGCGGCACACAGCCGCAGCAGCTGGTCGCGCAGGGTCGGGTCGGCGGTGACGACGAGGGGCGAGCTGATCGATGAGGTCATGCGCCGAGCCTCGGCGGCGGCGACGACATCCGACAGCAGCCGACCGACCGCCTGTGGAGGAGCGTGTCCCGACCCCCGCCTGTGGACGCCCACCGGTCCGGATCGCCACCCCGGGCGATCGCGCGTGGCTGATCCACGACGACCGAGCGCCTACGCTGAGGACATGGCGCGCACCGCGGCCTTCTTCGACCTCGACAAGACGATCATCGCCAAGTCGAGCGCGATGGCCTTCAGCAAGCCCTTCCAGGCGGGCGGCCTGATCTCGCGCCGCGCCGTGCTGCGCTCGGCCTACGCCCAGCTGGTGTTCGTGACCGGAGGTGCCGACCACGACCAGATGGAGAAGATGCGCGCCTTCATGTCCCAGCTCTGTGCCGGCTGGGACGTCGCCACGGTCCGCGAGATCGTGGCCGAGACGCTGCACTCGATCGTCGACCCGCTGGTCTACGACGAGGCCGTCGGCCTGATCGAGGAGCACAGCACCGCGGGCCGCGACATCGTGATCGTCTCCACCTCGGGCAGCGAGGTCGTGGAGCCGATCGGCGAGATGCTGGGCGCCGACCGTGTGGTCGCCACCCGGATGGAGGTGGCCGAGGGCCGCTACACCGGGGGGATCGAGTACTACGCCTACGCCGAGGAGAAGGCGCGGGCGATCAGGGCGATGGCCGAGCAGGTCGGCTACGACCTGGCGCGGTGCTACGCCTACTCCGACTCCGTCACCGACGTGCCCATGCTCGAGGCGGTCGGCCACCCGCATGCCGTCAACCCCGACCGCGAGCTGCGCCGGATCGCGGCCGCGCGCGGCTGGCCGATCCTGGTGTTCAGCAGGCCGGTGGCGCTGCGCCCCCGCGTGCCGCTGCCGCCCGCCCGGCCGACGCTGGCCGCCCTCGCGGTCGGCGGTGCCGTGGCGGCCGGCGGTCTGGTGTGGAGCAGCGCGCGACGGCGTCGGGCCTGACGACGAGCGCAGGCGACCCGGTCGGGGCTCAGGTCACCTTGTCGACGACGGCGCCCACCGCACCCGCGGCGGTACCGGCGACCGTCTTGGCAGCGGCGACCTTGCGGGCGCGACGCTTGTCGGCCCGCAACGCGAGGTAGTTGAGCGCGCCCCACGTCATGGTGGTGGCCAGAACCTTGCCGCGCACCGCGTCGTCGTCGGTGCGCGAGGCCAGCACCAGGCCGTCGCCCACGTCGCAGGCGATGCGGATCCACATGGCGGTGCGCACGGTGCGGTCGGAGCGGCCGAGCACGCCGAAGGTGCTGATGGCCAGGTCGCGCACGCCGAACACCTCGGCCAGCAGGTCGTACCCGGCCTGCTCGTCGCTGTCCGCGCCCAGGGCGCGCCCCAGGTGGCCCGGGTCGTAGAAGCAGTACCCGGCGTAGGAGGCGGTCGCGGCACTCATCAGGCGGCTCAGCGCGTAGCTCATGGGGCGAGGCTACGACCCCCTGCACAAGCGACGGCTGGACCGGCGACGTCGAGCCGGACGCAGTGACGGCAAGCCGGAAGTTTCCACCTGCCCAGGCGGCGGCCGCGCGCCTAGCGTCGCGCCCATGACTCCCGGCTCCGTCCCCGCACCGCCCGCGGCCCGCCTCGCCGACCCGGCGACCGGTCCCCGCGTCGCGCTGCGCCTGGTCACCACGCACGAGGACCGCACCCGCCGCCTCGACGTCGTCGTCCAGGGTCAGACCTCGGCGCTGCTGGAGGGCGGGGAGCAGACCCTGTTCTCCACCGAGCGGCTCTGGCCGGTGCTGCGCGAGGAGCTGCCCCCGCTGGACGCGCTGCGTGCCGCTCCGCGCGGAAGGTTGCTGCACGACGCCGCGGAGCCCGGCCCGACGTTCGTGGCCGACTGCCGCGCGCACGTCTCGCTCGCCACCCTGGTGGCCACCGGCCCGGAGCCCGTGGCCGCCACGGAGGTGGCGCTGCGCTCCTGGCTGGCCACGGAGACCGGGCTCTGGTCCGTCACTCCGACGGCGGAGGGGGGCACCCGGGTGCTCTCGGCGCCCGAGGGCGCCCTGGCCGACCACCTGGTGTGGGACGTGAGCGCCGCCATGGAGGCACTGGTGCGCGGTCTGGAGGCCACCTCGTGACCGTGACGCACGGGATGGACACCGCGGCCGGTCGGGTCGCGGGGCAGCAGCTCGACACCGGCGCCCAGGAGATCCGCGAGCTGGCCGGGCGGCTGGACGCCCTGCTGCACTCCTTCGACTGGACGGGCAGCGACGCCGAGCGCGTGCGCGAGACCTGGCAGGTGCAGGAGCGTCCCGACCTCGACGCCGCCGCCGGCCACCTCTCCGGCCTGGCCGCCCTGCTGCGCGCCGAGGCCGAGGCGCAGGACGGCGCCTCGGACTCGGGTGCGGGCGGCGGCGCCGCCGTCGCCGCGGCACCCGCGGCGGGTGCCGGAGGCTGGCTGAGCCGGGTCGGCTCCTGGATCGGCGACCGCGTGGGGGCCTTCGCCGCCGGGCTGGCCCGCTCGATGGGCCACCGGGCGGACTTCTGGGGCAAGGTCGGCGACGTCCTCACCGGCCGCGAGGACTGGTCGGTGGCGGAGATCGCCGCCAGCGCCATCGCCGGCGTCGGCGCCGAGGCCGGTGCCTGGACGGGACTGGTGACCGGCGAGGACGGCCGCTGGTTCGGCGAGGGCGCCGGGGTGGCCGGCACGCCCGACGCCGTGCCCACCGACGCCGCCCAGGCCAGCCAGTACCGCCCGGCGCTGACCCCGCCCACCGACCTGGCATCGCTCATGCAAGGGGTCGCGGACGGCTACCAGGTCGGCTCGGAGCCTGGGAGCACCGGCGACGTCCGCATCACCCGCGTCGACAACGGGAGCGGCACCCCGGGCTACGTGGTGGCCATCCCCGGCACCGAGAACTGGTCGCCGTCCGCCGGCGCCCAGCCACGCGACCTCTCCGCCAACGTCAACCTGGTGGCCGGCAACCCGACGGCGGCCGCGGAGTCGGTGCAGCGGGCCATGGAGGCCGCCGGCATCCCTCCCGGCGCCCCGGTCATGCTGGTGGGCCACAGCCAGGGCGGCATCATCGCCGGCGCGCTGGCCTCCGACCCCGCCTTCATGGAGCGCTTCGGCGTCTCGCACGTGATGACCTACGGCGCCCCCATCGACCACATGGCCCTGGACCCGCGGGTCCAGGTGCTGCAGATGCAGCACGGCGCGGATCTGGTGCCCCGGCTCGACCTCGGCGGGTTGGGCGCCGGCGGGTTCCCGCAGGCGCAGCCCACCGTGACGCTCGAGAGTCCCGGCAACTTCTGGGAGCTCGGCACGAACCACAGCTACGCGGAGTACCAGTCCTCGGTGCGTGAGGCCATGGCGGCGGGGGGCGCCGAGGGTCGTAGCCTGAGCGAGTACCAGGCCTCGTTGGGCAGCTTCCTCGTGGGACCCGGCGGCAGTGCCTCCGCCGTCGACGTGCCGGTCAGCCGCCGCGTCGACCAGCCGTGACCTCGACCCGGGGAGGGATGAGCATGGGGATCCTCGACCGTGTGCTGCGCCGTCGGCCCGAGGAGCAGGACGTCTCGCGCCGGCTCGCCGAGGCGGTCTCGGCAGTGGCCGGGGTGACCTCGCACGACGTCGCCTACAACCACCAGCAGTACCGCCAGGGTGCGCTCACCGGCACCGTCGAGGTGCCGGACGCCTGGACGTTCTCGCAGGTGCTGGTGGCCGCGACACGCCGGTTGCAGGAGTGTCTGGGCGACGACGCGCAGCGGGTCACCGTCTACCTCGCCGGCCGATTACCGGACGGCGAGACGGTGGTGCCGGGCGACCTCGGCCTGAGCCAGCCTCCCCTGGCCCGGGAGCTGGTGCGCTGGCTGGCCCGCCGCGACGCCGAGGGGCCCGATGTCAAGCCTTGAACCCGTGCCCGGGGAGGCGTAGAAACAACCCCACGGCCAGCCCCCACGGTGGCCGTCCAACCTCCCGGCGAGACACCCGCCGGGCCCAACTGAAGAGCAACACGTGACCGGGGTACCCACGCGGCGATCCACCCTTCACAACAGGGCGCTGATCCGGCGGGACTCCCGCGGCAGCAATTGATGATGCACGCTTGGTAGCCAGTGGTCTCGTGTCAGCGGTGGCGCCCAGGACCTTCGAGGACCTGGGCGCCACCTGCGAGCGCCCAGCCAGTCAGCGACGAAGTCGCTGACTGGCGTCGGGCGCGAAGGTCGAGTAAGCCCCGCGGGTGAGCCTGCGAACCCGCGACGGGCGCATCGAGACCCCTCGACTCACGGTCCGTGCACCAGCGGAGCGAGGCACGGGTGAGGAACGAACCCGTGCGGAGCGGAGCGGAGCCCAGCCCCTGCCGACTCAGCGTGATGCAGGGAGGGCGCTCGGCCGTCTGAGGTTTCGACACGCTCGTCGCTGGCGCTCCTCACGGCTCAACCAGCAGTGGCGACGGGGGGGCGAGCGGCCTGCGGTGGTTTCGACACGCTCGTCGCTGGCGCTCCTCACGGCTCAACCAGCGGCGGTGACTACTCCGCGTCGCGGCGCAACGGGCTCGCCTCCGCACCGGCGGCGAAGGCCTCGGCGCAGTAGAGCAGCCAGGAGTGCATGCCGGCGGCCCCGCCGGTGGCGTAGCCGCGCAGGTTGGACTCGTACTGCGGGCGCAGGGCCAGGTGGCCGGCCTCGGGGACGACGAGCGACTTCTCGTCGACGCCGCGGGCCACGAGCACCAGCCGCTCGACGGCGCGGGCCACGATGCCGTTGTGGGAGGCGAAGGGGGCGGCGGTGGCGAGCTCGCCGTGCACGGCGCCGGCGACCAGCAGCGCGGGCGCGGTGGTCTCGGCGGTGATGACGGCGGCGATGTCGCGCAGCCGGGCCGCGGACTCGGCGTCGCGGGGGCGGCCGAGCCGCTCGTCGGGCAGGGCACCGCGGCCCGCCAGGGCGTGGATGCGGGCCAGGGCCTGGAGCGGTGAGCGCTGCAGCACCGGTACCAGCGCGAGCAGCTCGACCGAGACGCGGACGGCGTCGGCGGCCACCTCGTCGCCCTCGCCGGCACGCACCTGCGCGAGCGTGGAGGTCGAGCCGTCGAGCACGGCGCTGGCGTGCGCTCCGCGCAGCAGCGACTCGCCGGTGTGCTCGGGGGTGGTGCGCCGCAGCCCCCGGTCACGGAGCATCACGTCGATGCCGTCGCGGGTCGCCGCGTAGGCGGAGGGGACACCCTCGAGCGACACCAGCCAGGCGAGGGGGTCAGCAGCCACCCGCGCAGGCTATCCGGCGGTACCCTCGCGCTGATGAGCCAGGACGCCACGACCAGCAGCCCGCGTGACCCGGCGCGCTCCTTCGGTGGCGTCGCCGAGGCCTACGACCGCGGCCGCCCCGGCTACCCGGCCGAGGCCGTCGCGTGGCTGCTCGGCAACCCCGCCGCGGACCAGCAGCTGACGGTGCTGGAGCTCGGTGCCGGCACCGGCAAGCTCACCGAGCAGCTGGTGGCCGCCGGCCACGAGGTGCACGCCACCGACCCCGACGAGCAGATGCTGGCGGTGCTGCGCCGTCGTCTGCCCGACGTCATGACGGCCGTGGGCACCGCGGAGGAGATCCCCGCCCCCGACAGCAGCATCGACGTCGTGGTGGCCGGGCAGAGCTGGCACTGGTTCGACCACACGCGCGCCGTCGACGAGGTGCGCCGCGTGCTCAAGCCGCGCGGGCGCTACTCGATGGTGTGGAACACCCGCGACGAGCGGGTGCCGTGGGTCCGCAAGCTCGGCCGCCTGATCGGCACCCAGGAGCAGGGCACCGACCCCAGCGAGGTGCTCGACGCCTCGCTGAAGTTCATCATCGTCGAGCACACCACCTTCTCGCAGTGGCAGCGCGTCGACCGCCGCTCGATCCTCGACCTGGTCGCCTCCCGCTCGAACGTGGCGGTGCTGCCTGAGCACGAGCGGGAGCAGAAGCTGGCCGAGGTGCTCGAGCTCTACGACTCCTACGGCCGCGGCATGGACGGCATGCAGCTGCCCTACGACGTGCACTGCTACCGCTCGCGCGTCGTCAAGAGCCCCGCGCCCCCGCGCCCGCCGGCCCCCGCCGTCGACGCCTCCCGCGACACCCCCGGCGACACCGAGACCACCGCCGAGCGCCCACGGGTCGACGGCTCGACGTTCCCGTCCGGCGGCCCCGACACCCGCACCGTCACCGACGCCGGCGCGGCCGCGCAGCCGCCGGACGACGGCACGCTGCTCATCCACCTGCGGTAGCGGGAGCCGGCGATGGTCCGCGCCTGGCGGCGCACGCACCTGGGCACCGAGGAGGACCGCACCACCTTCCGCACGCTGCACCGCGCCTCGCTGGCCTCGCCGGCGCTGCGCGAGGGGCTCACCGAGCGGTCCGCGCAGCGCGCCGTCCACCACCTGCGGGGCCTGCTGGGCACGCCGGCGCTGGCCCTCACCGACACCGTGGGCGTGCTGGCCTGGGACGGCGACGGCGAGCACCACCGCGAGCAGGCGCAGGCGCTGATCGCCGACACCGTCGAGCGGGGCCGGGCGCGCAGCGTCGACCGCGGCGGACCGTTGACCTGCGGGGAGCCGGGCTGCCCGGTGCGCTCGGCCGTCGTCAGCCCGCTGGTGGTGGAGGAGCGCGTGGTCGGCACCCTGCAGGCCTTCGCACCGGTCCCGACGGCGGGCCTGGCCCGCGCCGGCGACGAGGTGGCACGGTGGGTCTCCGGGCAGCTGGAGCTGGCCGAGCTCGACGCCAGCCGCACCCGACTGATGGAGGCGGAGGTGCGGGCGCTGCGCGCCCAGATCAGCCCGCACTTCATCTACAACAGCCTCGGCGCCATCGCGAGCTTCGTGCGCACCGACCCCGAGCGCGCCCGCGAGCTGCTGCTGGAGTTCGCCGACTTCACCCGCTACTCCTTCCGCCGCCACGGCGACTACACGACGCTGGCCGAGGAGCTGCGCTCGGTGGAGCGCTACCTGCTGCTGGAGCAGGCCCGCTTCGGGGAGCGCTTGCAGGTGACGCTGCGCATCGCCCCCGAGGTGCTGCCCGTGGCGGTGCCCTTCCTGTGCATCCAGCCGCTGGTCGAGAACGCGGTGCGGCACGGCATCGAGGGATCCCCCGAGCACGGCGGCCTGATCACCATCCGGGCCCACGACCAGGGGCGCGACTGCGTGATCGAGGTCGAGGACAACGGCGCGGGCGAGGACCCCGAGCGGGTGCGTCGCGCGCTGGCCGGTGACGCCGCGCTCGACTCCATCGGCCTGGGCAACGTGGACGCGCGGCTGCGCAACGCCTTCGGCGACGACTACGGTCTGGTCGTGGAGACGGCACCGGGGGCGGGCACGCGCGTGGTGGTGCGTGCTCCCAAGTTCGCCCCGGGGGTGCAGGCGTGACGCCCCGGCCGGGTGGACTCACCGTGCTCGTCGTCGACGACGAGCGCCCGGCGCTCGACGAGCTGAGCTGGCTGCTGGGGCGCGACCCGCGCATCGGCGAGGTGCTCACCTCCGACTCGGCCACCGAGGGGTTGCGCATCCTGCGCGAGGCCGAGGTGGACTGCGTGTTCCTCGACGTGCAGATGCCCGGCCTGACCGGCCTCGAGCTGGCCGCGGTGCTCGGGCGCTTCCGCGAGCCGCCCCCCATCGTGTTCGTGACGGCGCACGAGAGCCACGCGGTGGAGGCCTTCGACCTGCAGGCGGTCGACTACGTGCTCAAGCCGGTGCGAGCCGAGCGGCTGGCCGAGGCGGTGCGGCGCGTGGTCGACGGCGGCGACCGGCAGAGCCCCCAGCACGACACCCAGGTGGCGGTGGAGCGCGGCGGCGTCACCCGCTTCCTCGACCGCGGCGACATCACCCACGTGGAGGCGCACGGCGACTACGCGCGGCTGCACACCGCCGACGACGCCCACCTGCTGCGCACCCCGCTCTCCACCCTCGAGGAGGAGTGGGGCCCGGCGGGCTTCGTGCGCATCCACCGCTCGCTGCTGGTGGCGCTGGCCCACGTCACCGAGGTGCGCATGGAGGCCGGGCGTTGCACCGTGATGGTGGGCGAGGTCGAGCTCGCGGTGAGCCGGCGCCACACCCGCGAGCTGCGGGAGCTGCTCGTGCGCCGCGGCACCTCCCCCGCGGGGGCGTGAGGTGCCCGACGGCGCCCCGCCGCCGCGGGTGCGGGTCACGGGCCCGCCGCGCCGGGTCACCCCCCGGCCGCGCACCCGCGAGATCGACGAGGAGACCGAGCTCGGCGGCGTCTACCTGGGATCGCTGCTGCGCGCACAGCTGGGTCTCGCCGCCCGCGCCATCGGGCTGCTGGCGCTGACGCTCGGCTCGCTGCCGCTGCTCTTCCACCTCTTCCCGGGGCTGGCACGCGTGCAGGTGGTGGGCCTCCCGCTGCCCTGGCTGCTGCTCGGGGTGCTGGTCTACCCGCTGCTGGTCCTGCTCGGGTGGCGCTACGTGCGGCGTGCCGAGCGCAACGAGCGCGACTTCGCCGACCTGCTCTCCGAGGTGCGCGCCGAGGGCGAGGCGTGAGCGGCGCGCCCGGCGTCGTCGCCGTCGTCCTGGTCACGCTGGCGACGCTGCTGATCGGCACCTGGGGTCTCCGGTTCAGCCGCACCACCAGCGACTTCTTCGTCGCCTCCCGCTCGGTGCGCCCGGGGCTCAACGCCTCGGCCATCGGCGGGGAGTACCTCTCGGCCGCCAGCTTCCTCGGCGTCGCCGGGCTGGTGCTGACCTTCGGCGTCGAGATGCTCTGGTACCCGATCGGGTGGACGGCGGGCTACCTGCTGCTGCTGGTGCTGGTGGCGGCCCCGCTACGTCGCTCGGGTGCCTACACGCTGCCGGACTTCGCCGAGGCGCGACTCGGCTCGCGGCGTGCCCGTGCCGCCTGCTCGGTGCTCGTGGTGGCCGTCGGCTGGCTCTACCTGCTGCCGCAGTTCCAGGGCGCCGGCATCACGCTGGCGGCGGCGATCGACGCACCCACCTGGGTCGGACCCGTCGTCGTCGGGGCCGTCGTGGTGGCCAACGTGTCCTCCGGCGGCATGCGCTCGATCACCTTCGTGCAGGCCTTCCAGTACTGGCTCAAGCTGACGGCGCTGCTGGTGCCGGCGGTCGTGCTGATCGGCGTCTGGATGAGCGACGGCAGCCCGGGCTCACGGCTCGCGGAGGCCGGCTCGGACTGGTCGCTGCCACTGGCCACCGGCGGCGGGCCGGGGCTCTACACCACCTACTCGCTGATGGTGGCGACGTTCCTCGGGACCATGGGCCTGCCGCACGTGGTGGTGCGCTTCTACACCAACCCCGACGGCCGGGCGGCGCGCCGCACGACGCTCGTGGTGCTCGTGCTGCTGGGCCTCTTCTACCTGCTGCCGCCGGTCTACGGTGCCCTGGGCAGTGTCTACGCCGCCGACCTGGCAGCCACCGGCGAGGCCGACGTGCTGGCGCTGGAGCTCCCCCGGTTGATGGTCGACGGCGTGGGCGGGGAGCTGCTCTCGGCCCTCGTGACCGCCGGCGCCTTCGCGGCCTTCCTCTCCACCTCGTCGGGACTCTCCATCGCCGTGGCCGGCGTGCTCAGCCAGGACGTCACCGGCCGCGCCTGGGGCGCCCGCCGCCTCGGTGGCGTCACCGCCTTCCGGCTGGGCGCGGTGCTCGCCGTCGCCGTGCCGCTGGCGCTGGCCCTCGCGATGCCCAACGTGGGGGTGGCCCGCGCCGTCGGGCTCGCCTTCGCGGTGGCGGCCTCGACCTTCTGCCCCCTGCTGGTGCTGGGGATCTGGTGGCGCGGCCTCACCGACGTCGGCGCGATGGCGGGCGTGGTGGCGGGTGGCCTGGGGTCCGGCTCGGCCGTGGTCTGGGTGCTGGCCGACGGCAGCGCCTCCGGGTGGTTGGGAGCGCTGCTCTCGCAACCTGCGGCGTGGTCGGTGCCGCTCGCGTTCGCCGTCATGGTGCTGGTCTCACGGCTCACCCCGCACCGCGTGCCTGCCCACGCGCGCCGGTTCATGGTGCGCCTGCACACCCCCGAGGTGCTCGAGCTCGACCGGGGCTGATCCCGAGCCTGACCGACGAGTCGGGTCGGCGTCAGGGCGCGGGGCGCAGCAGGGTGGTGAGGTCGAGGTGGACGACGCCGTGGCCGGGGACGACGACCTGACCGCGGGGGGTCTCGTCGTCGAGCCGCAGCAGCGGGGTCCAACCGCCGCGGTCGGCCTGGAGGACCTCGAGCCAACGCTGCTCGGGGTCGAGGATCCAGTACTGACCCACCCCGCCGGCCGCGTACTCCGCGCTCTTGCCCACGGTGTCCTCGCTGCGGGTGCTCGGTGAGAGCACCTCCGCCACGAGCACGGGCGGGTCCACCACCCACGCACCCTCCGGCCACCGGTCGGTCACCATCACGTCGGGAGCTCTGAGCCGGTCCCCGGGCAGCCGCAGACCCACCTCGGTGAAGACCACGCCGTCGGGAAGGTGCCTCCTCAGCTCCGCGGCCAGGCTGACGGCCGCGAACCCGTGGTCGGGGCCGACCGGCGGGCTCACGACCACCTCGCCGGCGACCCACTCCGCCCTCGGCCGCTCGGGGAGCTCGAGGTACTCCTCCCACGACATCCGCAGGCGTTGCAGCGCGGGCTCCGCGATCGGCACGAGTCCTCCTGACACGTCTCCGGGCACACGTCCGGGCACATCCGTTCCCCCTCCATGGTCGCCCCGGGCGGGGCAGGGTGCAACCGTCACACGGACGCGTCGCGCTCCGTGCTCGTCGTCCACAGGGTCCGGGCCCGGGCGACGACCAGCTCGACCACGCGCGGGTGCGGTCCGATCACCCCGGCCACCACCGCGGCGCCGGCCTCCAGCGACTCGCGGCGCGCGCGGTCGGCGAAGTAGCCCCCGGACAGGAGGTAGGGCGAGACGGCGTCGCCGGGCTGCACCACCTGGGCGGGTCGCTCCCCCAGCGCGGTCAGCGTCGAGACCCGCACCGGCCCGCCCCACTCCGCGGCCAGCAGCTCGGCGGCCTCGGCCAGCTGGGGCAGTGCCTCGGCGTCGGAGGAGCCGGCCGCCACCATGGTGACGGGGCAGCCAGGCTCGGCGCCGGCCTCGCGCAGCCGGTCGGCCTGGGCGGCGGCCAGGAGCGGGTCGGGGCCCAGCGGACGACCGAGCCGTACCGGCGCCCCGGCGCCCTCGACGGCCTCGGGGAGGTCCTGGCGCATGTGGAAGCCGGTGGAGAGCAGCAGCGGCACCGCGACGGCGGGCTCGGCCAGCCCGGCCACCACCGAGGCGAACAGCGGCTCGCTCAGCTCCACGTAGCTGGCGGTGGCCGGCACGCCCAGCACCTCGCCGGCGAGCGACGTCAGCTCGCGGGCCACCTCGTTGCCCGCCACCTGTCGGGTGCCGTGCGCCACCGTCACCAGTCTCGCCGTCGAAGCCACTGCGTCCACGCGCCCAGTCTCCCCGAGGGCCCTCAGCACACCGCGAGCCGGTAGCCGCGCTTGACGACGGTCTGCACGACGCGGGTGCCCAGCGCCGAGCGGAGACGGGCCACGGCCATCTCGACCGCGTGCTCGGAGACGGCGGTGCCGGAGGGCAGCGCGGCCAGCAGCTGACGGCGCGAGACCACGTGCCCGGGGTTGACCATGAGGGTCTGCAGCACCGCGAACGGAGCCGGCGAGAGGCGCGCCTCGACGCCGTCGACCACCACCGTGCCCTGGGAGTCGACCGGGACGATCAGCACCGTGCCGCCCGCCACCGTGAAGGAGAGTCCGCTGGACCGCGACGGGAGCTCGGACTCGAGCTGCTTGACCATCGCCGCCAGCCGCGAGCGGTCGGGGTAGATCGAGGGCACGCCCCACATCTCGAAGGCGGCGGCCGTCACGGGCCCCACGCAGGCGGCCAGCACGTCGGCCTGGAAGGCGCCGACCAGGTCGTCGCGACGACCGGTGGAGCCGGCGGCCTCCATGAAGGCGGCCACCGCCGGCGCCGAGGTGAAGGTGACGGCGTCCAGGGCCCGGTCGGCCACCTGCTCGACCATCCGGAACATCGGCTCGGGATCCTCGGCCCCGGCCACCCGGTAGACGGTGACGGTGGTGACCTCGGCGCCGAGCCGGCGCAGCGCGTGCGCCGCCATGGAGAGCGACTGCCCGTGCTCCTGCACCACGATCCTGCACCCGGTCAGGTCGCGCCCGCGCAGGTGGCGCAGCACGTCCTCGAACGCCTCGGACTCGGGCGACCACAGCTCCTGCAGGCCCCGGCGTCGCAGGGCGCCCACGCTCTTGGGGCCGCGCGCCAGGATCTCGGAGCCGCGCAGCGTGGTGAGCAGGTCCTCCAGCAGGCCCCACTGCTCGGCGGCCTCGAACCAGGTGCGCATCCCCACTCCCGTGGTGGCCAGGAACAGGTCGACCTGGCGGGCCAGCACCTCCTCGGTGGCGGCGCGCAGCGAGGCGTCGTCGACGGTGTTGGGGTGCAGCGAGAGCGCCGGCGCCCACACCACGCGGGCACCGCGACGCTCCAGCAGCGCCACCTGCTCGGTCACCTTGCGGGCCGCGGTCACACCGATGGTGAAGCCGGCGAGGGGCGCCCCGGGCTCGACGACGGCGGGCGGGCTCATGGCCTCATTCTCGCCGCTCACCCACCACCACCTCGCCGTCGCCGGTCACGTGGACGCGCCAGGTGGGCACCCGCACGGCGGGGTCGTCCAGGCAACGCCCCGTGCGCAGGTCGTAGCGCTGCTTGTGCAGCGGGCTGGCCACGTAGGGCACGAGCTCGCCCTCGACCTCCGTGCTGCCCAGGAGACCGCGGGCCAGCACCGAGGCGCGGCCGATCGGGTCGTAGTTGCCGAGCGCGAAGAGCCCGTCGTCGCGGGTGCGGAAGACCGCCACCGCCTCGCCGCGCACCAGCGCGGTGACACCGCCCTCGCGCGGCACCTGCGCCAAGCGGCACACCACGGTGGTCCCGTCGGTCGTCGGCTGGGTCGTCGGCTGGGCTGTCACTGCGGCACCCCCACCGGGATGCTGGCGCCGAGCGACACCGGCCCGGCGGAGTCGGCCGGCACCGACTGGTCCCGCTCGGTGGTGAAGCCGATGTGCGGGTCGGGCACGTCGGGGGCGTTGACGAACGAGACGAACCGCTCCAGCTTCTCGGGGTCGCGCAGGGTGGCCGCCCACTCGTCCTCGTAGCCCTCCACGTGCCGGGCCATCGCCGCCTCCAGCTCGCTGCCCAGCCCGAGCACGTCGTCCACCACCACCTCGCGCACGCGGTCGAGCCCGCCGTCGAGCTGGTCGATCCAGGGTGCGGTGCGCTGCAGCCGGTCGGCGGTGCGCACGTAGTACATGAGGAAGCGGTCGAGGTAGCGCACCAGCGTCTGGTCGTCGAGGTCGCCGGCCAGCAGGCGTGCGTGCACCGGCGTCGCACCCCCGTTGCCACCCACGTAGAGGTTCCAGCCCTTCTCCGTGGCGATGATGCCGAAGTCCTTACCGCGTGCCTCGGCGCACTCGCGGGCGCACCCGCTCACGCCGCCCTTGAGCTTGTGGGGTGAGCGCAGACCGCGGTAGCGCAGCTCGAGGGCGATCGCCATCCCCACCGAGTCCTGGACCCCGTAGCGGCACCAGGTCGAGCCCACGCAGGACTTCACCGTGCGCAACGACTTGCCGTAGGCGTGGCCCGACTCGAACCCGGCGTCCACCAGTCGCGCCCAGATGGCCGGCAGCTGCTCCATGCGCGCCCCGAACAGGTCGATGCGCTGACCACCGGTGATCTTGGTGTACAGACCGAAGTCGCGGGCCACCTCGCCGATCACGATCAGCCCCTCCGGCGTCACCTCCCCGCCCGGGATCCGGGGAACCACCGAGTAGGTGCCGTTGCGCTGGATGTTGGCCAGGTAGGCGTCGTTGGTGTCCTGCAGCGTGCGGTGCGCCGGCTCGAGCACGTGCTCGCCCAGCTGGCTGGCCAGGATCGACGCCACGGCCGGCTTGCAGATCTCGCAGCCGTGCCCACGTCCGTGGGCGGCGAGCACCTGGTCGAAGCGGGTGTGCCCGTGCACGGCGACGACGTCGAACAGCTCGGCGCGGGTCAGCGAGAAGTGCTCGCACAGGCTGCGGTCCACCTCCCGGCCCTGCTCGGCGAACCAGTCCTCCACGATCTTCTTGACCGTCGGCTTGCACGACCCGCAGGTGCTGCCCGCCGAGGTGCAGCGGGTGACGCAGGTGGCGTCCGCGCACGGGTCCTCCTCCTGCGCGACGGCCTGGACGATCTGCCCCTTGGTCACGGTGTTGCACGAGCACACCACGGCCTCGTCCGGCAGTCCCACCTCGGCGACCCCCCGGCTGGCGGGCAGGATCAGGTCCTCCGGGTTCTCGGGCAGCGGAATGCCCCCCACGCCGTCGACGGCCACCATCGGCCGCAGCATGCCGTAGGCCGAGGCGTCGCCCACGAGGATGCCGCCGAGCAGCCGGGTGCCGTCGTCGCTGACGACGAGCTTCTTGTAGTGCCCGGCCACGGCGTCGGCGTAGACCAGCTCGAGCGCACCCTCGGTGGTGGCGAACGCGTCGCCGAAGCTGGCGACGTCGACGCCGAGCAGCTTGAGCTTGGTGGACATGTCGGCGCCGGTGAAGGCGCCGGGGCCACCCAGCAGGGCGTCGACGACCACCTCCGCCATCGTGTAGCCGGGTGCCACCAGCCCGTACATGCGGCCGCCGGGTGCCGCGCACTCCCCCACCGCCCACACGTGCGGGTCACTGGTGCGGCACTGCTCGTCGACCAGCACGCCGCCACGCTCGGCGACGTCGAGCGCGGCCGCGCGGGCCAGCCCGTCGCGCGGGCGGATGCCGGCCGAGAAGACCACCACGTCGGCGTCCAGCACGGTCCCGTCCGCGAGCGAGAGCCCCCGGACGCGACCCTCGCGCTCGACGACACCCGTGGTGGTGGCCCCGGTGTGCACCGAGAGCCCCAGCTTCTCGACGTGGCGGGTCAGCATCGCGCCCCCGGCGTCGTCGACCTGGACCGCCATCAGCCGGGGCGCCATCTCGACCACCGCGGTGCGCAGACCCAGCCCGGCCAGCGCGTTGGCGGCCTCGAGCCCCAGCAGCCCACCTCCGACGACGACGCCGCTGGTGGCCGTCGCGGCCGCGTCGCGGATGGCCTCGAGGTCCTCGATGGTGCGGTAGACGAAGCAGCCCGGCAGGTCGTGACCGGGCACCGGTGGCACGAAGGGTGCGGCACCGGTCGCGAGCACGAGCTCGTCGTACTCGAGCACCGTGCCGTCGTCGAGCAGCACGGTGCGGGTCGTGGGGTCGAAGCCCTCGGCGGTGCGGCCCAGCAGCAGGCGCACCCGGGGGTCCTCGTAGGCACCGGCGGGCAACAGGCTCAGCGCCTCCGCCCCCACCTCGAAGAACGACGTCAGCGCCACCCGGTCGTAGGCGGCACGGTGCTCCTCCCCCACCACCACCACGTCGTAGGTCTCCGTCAGCCCGCGCTCGACGGCGGCCTGCACGAGCCGGTGGCCCACCATGCCGTGGCCGAGGACCACCAGCTGCTTGCGCCGGTGCGGTGCCCGCTCGGTCATGTCGTTCTCCTTCGTCCGGTTCCGCTCGTCGTGCTGCAGGTCAGTTACGGGTGGTCAGGGGGTCAGGGCGGGTCTGCTGGCCAGCAGCTCGCGCACCGCCGGCGCGCAGCCACCGCAACCGGTGGTGGCCCGGGTGGTGGCCCGCACCTCCTCGAGCGAGGAGCACCCGCGGACGGCGCCGGCGCTCACGCCCGCGCAGGCGCAGATCTCGGTCGTGTCCGCGAGCCGGGCCGGCGGTGCGGTCCGCTCGCCCACCAGCAGGGCGCCGGGCTCGTGCGCGGCCAGCCGCACGGACCGGTCGAAGTACTGGGTCACCAGCCCGATGCGGGTCAGGTCGCCCACGAACGCCGCCGCCACGACGACCCCGTCGCGCACCACCAGCCGGCGGTGGGTGCCCGCCACCGGGTTGGTCACCTCCACGACCTCGCCGCCCTCGCCCGCAGCCCGCTCCGGGTCGCCCAGCACGGCGACGTCGAGCCCGGTGGCGCGCAGGCGGGCCACGCTGCGGCTGCCGGTGTAGGTGGCCCCGGTGCCGGCCAGGTGGGCGGCGAGCGCCTCGGCCTGCTCCCACGCCGGGGGCACCAGGCCGCTGGCCACCTCGCCGTGCTGCGCGCAGTCGCCGACGGCGTGCACGTGCGGGTCGCTGGTGCGCAGGTGCTCGTCGACGACGACGCCGCGCCGCACCTCCAGTCCGGCCGCCCGCGCCAGCGCCGTCGAGGGCCGGCCCCCGGCGGTCAGCACCACCAGGTCGGTCTCGAGCGTGTAGCCGGTGTCGAGCCGCAGCCCCTCGTCGGTCAGGCGGGTGGCGCGGGTGCCCGTGTAGACGGTGGTGCCCAGGCGACGCAGCGCCCGCGCCAGCACCGCACCGGCGGGAGCCCCCACCTGGCTGCGCAGGAGGTGCTCGCCACCCTCGACCAGCTCGGTCTCGAGTCCTCGGACCGCGAGGGCACGGGTGACCTGCAGGCCCAGCAGCCCCCCGCCCACGACCACCGCGCGGCGCGCGCCGGGCAGGGCTGCCAGGAGCCGCCGGCAGTCGTCGAGACCGCGGAAGGCGTGCACCCGCGGGTGCAGCCGGCCGTCAGGTCGCACGAGACCGCGGATCGGTGGCAGCGTCGGCAGGGCTCCCGTGGCCAGCACGAGCCGGTCGTAGGGCACCACCTCGCCGTCGACGAGCATCACGTCGCGGCGCGCGGTGTCGAGGCTGAGCACCCGCGTGCCCAGGCGCAGCGCGACGCCTGCCCCCGCGTACCACCCGGGGTCGCGCAGGGTGAGCGCCTGCTCGGGGTGCGTGCCCTCCAGGACGGCCGAGAGCAGGATCCGGTTGTACGGGGCGTGCGGCTCGTCCCCGAGCACCGTGACCCGGGAGCGCCGCGCGACGCCGTGCGCCACCAGCTGCTCGACGAGGCGGGTGGTGGCCATGCCGCTGCCCACCACCACCAGACGCTCACCGCTGCTCACGTGCGCACCGCCGCGGCGCACACCTTGAACTCGGGCATCCGCGAGTCGGGGTCCAGCGCCGCGTTCGTCAACCGGTTGGCGCCCACCCAGTGGAAGGGCACGAAGACGGTGTCGGGTCGGATGGCGTCGGTGATCCGGGCCGGCGCCTCGAGCTCGCCGCGACGCGTCGCCACGACCACCCGGTCGCCGTCGTGGGCCCCGAGCCGCGTGGCGAGCATCGGGTGCAGCTCCACGAAGGGCCCCGTGTCGGGCAGGTCGCGGATGCGGCGCGTCTGCGCGCCGGACTGGTACTGGGCGAGCACTCGGCCCGTCGTCAGGTGCAGCGGGTAGTCCGCGCACGGCTGCTCGGCGGCGCCCCGGTGGGTGACGGCGACGCAGCGTGCACGGCCGTCCGGCGTCGCGAACTCCTCGGCGAACATTCGCGGGGTGCCCGGGTGCTCGCGCGAGGGGCACGGCCAGAACACCCCCTGCCCGCCGCGGATTCGCTCGTGCGTGATGCCGGCGTAGTCGGCGCGGCCTCCCGCGGAGGCACGGCCCAGCTCGGCGAACACCTCCGCGGGGTCGGTGGCGAAGTGCGACGGCGACCCGAGCCGCGCGGCGAGCCCGGCGAGGACCTCGAGGTCGCTGCGCACCCCGGGCGGCGGGGCGACCGCCTGCTCGCGCAGCAGCACCCGACCCTCGAGGTTGGTCATGGTGCCGGTCTCCTCCGCCCACTGCGTCACCGGCAGCACGACGTCGGCGAGGGCCGCGGTCTCGGACATCACGACGTCGGCCACCACCAGGAGGTCGAGCGCCTCCAGGCGCGCGGTGATGCGGGTGGCGTCGGGGGCGGAGACGACGATGTTGCTGCCCATGACGAGCAGTGCTCTCGACCCGTCGTCGGTGCCGAGCCGCTCGAGCAGCTCGAAGGCCGAGCGACCCGGACCCGGCAGGTCGTCGGGGTCGACACCCCAGACCGCTGCCACGTGGGCGCGGGCCGACGGGTCGTCGATCATCCGGTAGCCGGGCAGCTGGTCCGCCTTCTGCCCGTGCTCCCGCCCGCCCTGGCCGTTGCCCTGGCCCGTGAGGCAGCCCCAGCCCGCGTGCGCCGTGCCGGGCATGCCCAACGCGAGGGCGAGGTTGATCCAGGCCAGCACCGTGGCGGTGCCCTGGCTGTGCTGCTCGGCACCGCGGGCGGTCAGCACCATCACGCGCGGCGCGGTGGCCAACCGGCCGGCGAGGGCTCGCAGCTCCTCGGCGGCCACGCCGGTGACGCGCTCGACCCGCTCGGGCCACCACGCCGCGACCTCGCGCCGGACGGCCTCGAAGCCGGTGGTGCGCGCCGCCAGGTACTCCTCGTCCACCGCGCCGGCGGCCACCACCAGGTGCAGCAGTCCCAGCGCCAGCGCGAGGTCGGTCCCGGGGACGGGCTGCAGCACGGTGTCGGCGCGCTCCGCCGTCGCGGTGCGGCGCGGGTCGACCACCACCACGTGACCGCCGCGGGCGCGCAGGCGGTCGAGGTGACGGGCCGCGGGCGGCATGGTCTCGGCCAGGTTGGAGCCCACCAGCACCAGCAGGTCGGTCTGCTCGACGTCGGCGAGCGGGAAGGGCAGGCCGCGGTCGAGCCCGAGCGCCTGGTTTGCCGCCGAGGCCGCCGAGGACATGCACCACCGGCCGTTGTAGTCCACCTGCGAGGTGCCCAGCGCCACCCGCGCGAACTTGCCCAGCGCATAGGCCTTCTCGTTGGTGAGCCCGCCGCCCCCGAACACCGCGACGGCGTCCCGGCCGTGCTCCTCCTGCACGGCGGTCATCCGCGAGGCCACCAGGTCGAGCGCCTCCTCCCACGAGGCGGTGCGCAGCTCACCCGTGGCCCGGTCGCGCACCAGCGGGCTGGTGAGCCGCTCGCGGTGCCCGCGCAGGCCCGTCGCCGTCCAGCCCTTGCGGCACAGGGCGCCCTCGTTGACCTCGAAGTCCGGGCGCGCCTCCACCTCCAGGTCGCGGCCGCGCCGCACGAGCCGCATGCCGCACTGCAGGCTGCAGTAGGGGCAGTGGGTGTCGGTCACCGGCGTCTCAGATGCCCGCGCCGGCGAGGCTGGTGGCGCGGGCACGGCTCGGGCGCCGCAGGTAGACGGCCCAGGTGACGAGGGCGCACACGAGGTAGAAGGCGGTGAAGACCGCGAACGCGCCCTGGGCCGCGGTCCGGGGGTCCTCCACCCAGGGAGCGCTGAAGGCCAGCGGGATCAGGAAGCCGCCCACGGCCCCCACGGCGCCGATCACGCCGATCGCGGCCGAGGCCTGCCGGGTGGCGGCGAGCAGCGCCGTCGCCCGGGCGGGGGTGCCCGGCTCGGTGGCCCGCTCGGCCTCGGTCCGCCAGATTGCGGGGATCATCTTGTAGGTCGAGCCGTTGCCGATGCCCGAGGCGGCGAAGACGACCAGGAAGAAGGCGAGGAAGACCGGGAACCAGGACTGGTTGGCGCTCGCCACGGCGGGATCCGCGCCGGGGTTCGGGCTCAACCGGCCCAGGGTCCACAGCACACCCACGGTGCCCACGGCGAGCCCGCCGAAGGCCGCGAGCGTGACCCGCGCCCCACCCAGCCGGTCGGCCAGCCATCCGCCCAGCGGGCGGGTCGCCGAGCCCACGAGCGCCCCGAGGAACGCGAAGTAGGCGAAGTAGATCCCCGTGCCCAGCGGAGCCGGCTCCGGCACCCAGAAGTTGAGCTTGATGAGCAGCGGCATGGCGGCGGAGTAGCCGATGAACGAGCCGAACGTGCCGATGTAGAGGAACGACATCACCCAGGTCTGGCGGTGCCGCACCACCCGCAGCTGCTCGCGGGGGCGGGAGGTCGCGGTGGCGAGGTTGTCCATGAACAGCCAGGCGGCCACGGTCGCGACCACGGCGAGCCCGGCGTACACGTAGGCCGCGCGCTCCAGGTGGATGCCGCCCTCGCTGGCCTTCACCATGCCGAAGACGCCGGCTCCACCCACGATCACGGGGAGCAGGAACTGGATCAGCGCCACGCCCAGGTTGCCACCGGCGGCGTTCAGGCCCAGCGCGGCCCCCTTCTTGGCGGAGGGGTAGAAGAAGTTGATGTTGGCCATCGAGCTGGCGAAGTTCCCCCCGCCCAGGCCGGCTGTGGCCGCCACCAGGCAGAAGACCCAGAACGGCGTCTCCGGGCGTTGCACCAGCACGGCGAAGCCGAGGGTCGGCACCAGGAGCAGCGCGGCGCTGGCCATGGTCCAGTTGCGACCGCCGAAGGCCGGGACGGCGAAGGTGTAGGGCAGGCGCAGCAGCGAGCCCACCAGGTTGGGCAGCGCCACGAGGAGGAACAGCTGCTGAGGGCTGTAGTCGAAGCCGAGGGAGACCAGGAAGGCCGAGCTCACGCTCCAGATCAGCCAGACCGAGAAGCCCAGGTGCTCGGCGAAGATCGACCACGCCAGGTTGCGGCGCGCCACCCGGTGACCGGTCTCCGCCCAGAACCGCTCGTCCTCGGGACGCCAGTCCTCGATCCAGCGCCGGGTGCGACGGATCCGTCCCGTTCCGCCCCCCGCCGCCCCCGATGCCTCTGAGGTCTCGGTACCGCTGCCTGCGGTCATCGTCATGGTGGGTGCCTCTCGCCTGAGCCGTCCGGGTGCCCCGGGTGTGCGGGACGGGTCCCATCAGACGGCGCGGAGGTTTCGGGCACCGGCGAGCGTCGGGGAAACCGGCGTCACCGTCTGCTCACAACCTCACGGGCCTCACGACCTCACGGCCGGCGACGGCCGACGCACCGGTGCTCAGGCGCTCAGGGGCGGCGGGCGAGCAGCTCGTCCTCGAGCAGCCGCACCATCGCGGTGAGCCGGGCCCGCTCGGGGTGCCGACCCTCGACCCCGTGGGCCGCCAGCGCCGCCGACGTCACGTGCCCCACGCACACCGGCAGCACGCCGTCGCGCAGCGCGGTCAGCACCTGGGTCCGCACCCCGTGCTCGTCGGCGGCCTCCACGAACGCCTCCACCGAGAGCGCCGAGGTGAACGTGACGGCGTCGAGCCGGTGCGCGGCCACCTCGTCCAGCAGCGCGGCCACCGAGCCCGGGTCCTCGGGCGTGCCGATCCGGTAGACCGTCACCAGCTCGACGACGGCGCCCGCCGCGCGCAGCTCGGCGGCCAGCCCCTCCAGCGTCACGGCGTGCTCCTGCACCACCACGCGCCGCCCGCGCAGGTCGGTCGCCAGCAGCCGCTCGCGCAGGCCGGCGACGTCCTCCCGCGGGGCCACGAACGCCTCCTCGACGCCGAACCTGCGCAGCGCCCCGACGGTCTTGGGGCCGCGGGCCAGCACCTCGGCGCGGCGCAGCGCCGCCACCACCTGCTCCTGCAGCCCCCACGCCTCGGCCCGGGTGAGCCACGTGCGGACGCCGATGCCGGTGGTCGCTACCACGACGTCGACGGGCCCGGCGAGCACCTCGCGGGTGCGCGCCTGCAGCGCGTCGTCGTCGACCTCGTAGGGCGCGGGGCCCAGGACGGGCGCCCACACCACCTCGGCCCCGCGGCGCTCGAGCAGTGCGCGCTGCTCCTCGACCTTGCGGGCGGCCGTCACCCCCACCCGGCGTCCGGCCAGCGGGGCGTCGTCGGGCGTCGTCGCAGGCACACCCCCATCCTGGCGCACCCCACCACGCACCAGGGGTCCCCGACCGCTCGTCGCGCCCGACCGACCGCTCGTCGCAGGCCCCTCCCCGCCCAGCGACCCGGGCACGGTCGCACCTGTCGCGTGACGGCGGTCACTCCCTAGCGTCGGGTGACGGCGCTCACAGGAGCCCGCACGCACGCCCCGACCCACACACCCGAGGAAGGTGGTCCCGGTGACCGAGGCCCAGCCCGACCAGGCAGCGCGACACGACCCCGTGTACGACACGCTGCACGCGACCCCGGAGTTCACCGAGCTCCGCCGCCGCTACCGGAGCTTCGTGCTCCCCGCGTCCCTGGCCTTCCTGGCCTGGTACCTGCTCTACGTGGTGCTCTCCAACTGGGCGGGCGGCTTCATGGCCACCACCGTGGTGGGCAACATCAACGTGGCGCTGGTCTTCGGCCTGCTCCAGTTCGTGACGACCTTCGGCCTGGCCTTCGTCTACGCCCGCTACTCGGGCAGCAAGCTCGACCCGCTGGCCACCCAGCTCGAGAAGGACTACGAGAAGGGGCGTGCCCGCGGATGAGCACCCAGTTCCTCACCACCACGCTGTTCCTGCTCGTCGTGGCGCTCACGGTGGGCATCACCCTGTGGGCGAGCCGGCAGACCAAGACCGCCGCCGACTTCTACTCCGGCGGCCGCTCGTTCTCGGGCTTCCAGAACGGCCTGGCGATCGGCGGCGACTACATGTCGGCCGCCTCGTTCCTGGGCATCTCCGGCGCCATCGCCGTGTACGGCTACGACGGCTTCCTCTACTCCATCGGCTTCCTGGTGGCGTGGCTCGTCGCGCTCCTGCTGGTGGCCGAGATGCTGCGCAACGCCGGCCGCTACACGATGGCCGACCAGCTGGCCTTCCGGATGCGTCAGCGCCAGGTGCGCACCGCGGCCTCGGTCTCGACCGTCGTGGTCTCGATCTTCTACCTGCTGGCCCAGATGGTGGGTGCGGGCACGCTCGTGGCGCTGCTGCTCGGCGTCGACAGCCAGGCGGTCCAGAACATCACCATCGTGGGCGTCGGCCTGCTGATGATCTTCTACGTCGTCGTCGGCGGCATGAAGGGCACCACCTACGTGCAGATCGTCAAGGCGGTCCTGCTGATGATCGGCTCCGCGCTGATCGTGGTGCTGGTGCTGGCCGAGTTCAACTTCAACCTGTCCTCCCTGCTGGGTGCAGCGGCCGAGAACTCCGGCAAGGGCGAGTCGTTCCTGCAGCCCGGCCTGCAGTACGGCTCCACGCTCACCGCGCAGGTCGACTTCCTCTCCCTCGGACTGGCCCTGGTGCTCGGCACCGCCGGCCTGCCGCACATCCTGATCCGCTTCTACACCGTCCCCACGGCGCGCGACGCCCGCAAGTCGGTGCTCTGGGCGATCGGCCTGATCGGCGCGTTCTACCTGATGACCCTCGTGCTCGGCTTCGGTGCCGCGGCACTGCTGGACCGTGACGCCGTCGACCCGGCCGCGGGCGGTCAGCAGAACCTGGCCTCGCCTCTCCTGGCCGAGGTCGTGGGCGGCGGCGAGGGATCCACGGGTGGTGCGGTGCTGCTGGCGCTGATCGCCGCGGTGGCCTTCGCGACGATCCTCGCCGTGGTCGCCGGCCTCACGCTGGCCTCCTCCAGCTCGGTGGCGCACGACCTCTACAAGGGCGTCATCAAGAAGGACCAGCCCGTCAGCGAGAAGGACGAGGTGCGGGTCGCCCGCATCGCGGCCTTCGTGATCGGCGCGGTCGCGATCGTGCTGGCCATCCCGGCCCAGCGGCTCAACATCGCGTTCCTGGTGGCGCTGGCCTTCGCCGTCGCCGCCTCGGCCAACCTGCCCGCGATCCTCTACAACATGTTCTGGCGGCGCTTCAACACCCGGGGTGCCACGTGGAGCATCTACGGCGGCCTGGTCTCCGCCGTGGGCCTGGTGCTCCTCTCCCCGGTCACCTCGGGCGCGGAGACCTCGCTGTTCCCCGGCTCGGACTTCGCGATCTTCCCGCTCAACAACCCGGGCATCGTGTCGATCCCGCTGGGCTTCCTGCTCGGCTTCCTCGGCACGATCAGCGCCCGCGAGCCGGCCGCCGAGGACCGCTTCACCGAGCTGGAGGTGCGCGCGCTCACCGGCGCGGGTGCCGAGCAGGCCAGCCAGCACTGAGCCGGCAGCGCCGCTGGACAGCTGGCGCACGAGAGAAGACGAGCAGCGGGCCGGTCGCCTGGGGGGAGGCCGGCCCGCTGCTGCTCGTCCGCCGGGGGTACCCGGTGGGCACGCAGCGGGCAGCAACCGAGCAGCAACCGCACGACAACCCCGATCCGTTTGACTGCGGACAGCAGACCTGGGCCGACGCGCCCGACGACGACCCGACCACGAGGAGACACCGTGAGCGACCAGACCCTGTCGAACCTGCTCAAGGAGGACCGGCGCTTCGAGCCGCCGGCCGACCTGGCGGCGGACGCCAACCTCAAGGAGGAGGCCTACGAGCGGGCGCGCGGCGACCGCGAGGCGTTCTGGGCCGAGCAGGCCGAGCGGCTCTCGTGGGAGCAGCCCTGGGACCGGGTGCTCGACTGGGACGACCCGCCGTTCGCCAAGTGGTTCGTGGGCGGGCGCCTCAACGCCGCCTACAACTGCGTCGACCGGCACGTCGAGGCCGGCCGCGGCGACCAGGTCGCCATCCACTGGGTCGGCGAGCCGGTCGACGACGCCCGCGACCTCACCTACCAGCAGCTGCAGGACGAGGTCAGCCAGGCCGCCAACACGCTGACAGAGCTCGGCGTCCAGACGGGCGACCGGGTCGCCATCTACATGCCGATGATCCCCGAGGCCGTCGTCGCGATGCTGGCCTGCGCGCGCATCGGCGCCCCGCACACGGTCGTCTTCGGCGGGTTCTCCTCCGACGCGCTGGCCTCCCGGCTGGTGGACTGCGAGGCCAAGGCGGTCATCACCGCCGACGGCGGCTACCGCCGCGGCGCGCCCTCCGCGCTCAAGCCCGCCGTCGACGAGGCCCGTGCCAAGGCCTCCTCGCAGGGCCACGACGTGGCCAAGGTGCTCGTCGTGCAGCGCACCGGCCAGGACGTCGAGTGGGACGCCGACGTCGACGTGTGGTGGCACGAGTCGGTGGGGCAGGCCTCGACCGAGCACACCCCCGAGGCGTTCGACTCCGAGCACCCGCTCTTCGTCATGTACACCTCCGGCACCACCGGCAAGCCCAAGGGGATCCTGCACACCACCGGCGGCTACCTGACCGGCTCGGCGTACACGCACTGGGCGGTCTTCGACCTCAAGCCCGAGACCGACGTGTACTGGTGCACCGCCGACATCGGCTGGATCACCGGGCACAGCTACATCGTCTACGGGCCGCTGGCCAACGGCGTCACCCAGGTGCTCTACGAGGGCACGCCCGACAGCCCCGAGCGCGGCCGCTGGTGGAAGATCATCCAGGACCTGAAGGTCTCGATCTTCTACACCGCCCCCACCGCGATCCGCTCGTTCATGAAGCAGGGCCAGGAGATCCCCGACCAGTTCGACATGTCGAGCCTGCGGGTGCTCGGGTCGGTCGGCGAGCCGATCAACCCCGAGGCCTACGTCTGGTACCGCCACGTCATCGGCAAGGACAAGGCACCGGTGGTCGACACCTGGTGGCAGACCGAGACCGGCTCGATCATGATCAGCCCGCTGCCCGGCGTCACGCACGGCAAGCCGGGCTCGGCGATGATCCCGATCCCGGGTGTGGAGGCCGAGGTCGTCACCGAGGAGGGCGAGGCCGTGCCCAACGGCTCCGGCGGCTACCTGGTGCTCACCGAGCCGTGGCCCTCGATGCTGCGCACCATCTGGGGTGACGACAACCGGTTCAAGGAGACCTACTGGTCGCGCTACGCCAAGCAGGGCTTCTACTTCGCCGGCGACGGCGCCAAGAAGGACGACGACGGGGACCTGTGGGTGCTCGGCCGCGTCGACGACGTCATGAACGTCTCGGGCCACCGGCTCTCCACCACCGAGATCGAGTCGGCCCTGGTCTCCCACCCCAAGGTGGCCGAGGCGGCCGTGGTGGGCGCCAAGGACGAGGACACCGGTCAGGCGGTGTGCGCGTTCGTGATCCTGCGCGACGAGGCCGGCGACGGCGGCGAGGACATCGTGGCCGAGCTGCGCACCCACGTGCGCAAGGAGATCGGCCCCATCGCGACCCCGCGCCAGATCATGGTCGTGCCCGAGCTGCCCAAGACCCGCTCGGGCAAGATCATGCGCCGGCTGCTGCGCGACGTCGCCGAGAACCGCGAGGTGGGCGACGTGACCACGCTGGCCGACTCCTCGGTCATGGACCTGATCTCCAGCAAGCAGAGCGGTGGCGGCGGCGACGAGTGACCTGACCGGCGGCAGCGGGCCGGTGCTCGGCCTGCTGCACACCGCCGAGGAGCACTGCGCCACCTTCGCCGCGCTGGTGCGGGAGGTGGCACCCGGGCTCCCCGACCTCCACGTCGTGGAGCCCGGGCTCCTCGCCCGGGCCCGCCGGGACGGCCTCGACGCCGTGCGGGACGGCCTGCTCCGTCGGCTGCGCGACCTGGACGCAGCCGGCGCCGACCACGTGCTGGTCACCTGCTCGACCCTCGGCGGACTCGCCGAGGCCCTGGCCGAGGAGGCCGGCGTGCCGGTGCTCCGGGTCGACCGGCCGATGGCGCAGGAGGCCGCGCGACGCGCCGCGACCCAGGGCCGACCGGTCCTGGTGGTCGCGGCGCTGGCGGCCACGCTGGGCCCCACCGAGCGCCTCCTGCGCTCGGTCTCGTCCGCGCCCCTCGTGGTCGTCCACGAGCTGGTGGACGACGCCTGGCCGCTGTTCGAGAGCGGCGATCGCAGCGGCTACCTGGCGACGGTGGCTGCGGCCACCCGAGGGGCGGTCGAGCGGCACGACCCGGCGGTCGTCGTCCTGGCCCAGGCCAGCGCCGCCGGGGCCGCGGACCTGCTCACCGACCTCGGGTGCCCGGTGCTGTCCAGTCCGGTCCGTGCTGTCCGCCAGCTCGCCCGGGTACTGGGAGTGGGTCCCGCCCGATAGGGTCGGTACTGGTGCGCCGGGAAGTCTGGTCGGCAACTCTGCCCGCGACCCCGAGGAGCACCATGAGCGAGCCGCACGACGCCCCCCAGCAGCCGGAGCCGGCGACCCGCTCGAGCGATACCTCCGACGCGTCCGGCTACCGGCTGTTCTCCCGCGGTTCCTGGCGCGAGACCTCGCGCATCGCCGAGGTGCTGCGCGCCGAGACCACCGGTGGCATCCTGCTCATCGTCGGCGCCCTGGTCGCGATCGTGTGGGCCAACACCGCCTGGGCCGGCACCTACGAGGCGCTGCGCGACACCGTCGTCGGCCCCTCCGCGCTGCACCTGGACCTTTCGCTCGGCACCTGGGCGGCCGACGGGCTGCTGGCGATCTTCTTCTTCGTGGTCGGACTCGAGCTCAAGCGCGAGTTCGTCGCGGGCGACCTCCGCGACCCGCGGCGGGCGGCCCTGCCGATCGTGGCGGCCGTGGGCGGCATGGTGGTGCCGGCCCTGATCTTCGTGGCGTGGAATCTCGGCCCCGACGGCGGCCTGCGCGGCTGGGCGATCCCCACCGCCACCGACATCGCCTTCGCGGTGGCGATCCTCGCGGTCATCAGCACCCACCTGCCCTCGGGCCTGCGCACCTTCCTGCTCACCCTGGCGGTGGTCGACGACCTGCTCGCCATCACCGTCATCGCGATCTTCTACACCGCCGAGCTGCGCCCCACCTACCTGCTGCTCGCAGCCCTGCCCATCGGTCTGTTCGCCGTGCTGGTGCAGCGGCGCATCCACCGCGGCTGGCTGCTGATCCCCATCGCCGTGGTGGCCTGGGTGCTGGTCCACGAGTCCGGCGTGCACGCGACGGTGGCCGGCGTCCTGCTCGGATTCACCGTCCCGGTGCTGCGCCGTGACGGCGGCGACGGGCCGGGGCTCGCCGAGCACCTCGAGCACCTCGTGCGGCCGATCTCAGCCGGGGTCGCCGTGCCGGTCTTCGCGTTCTTCGCCGCCGGCGTCACCGTCGGCGGCTTCTCCGGCCTCGTGGACTCGCTGCGCGACCCCGTGGCTCTCGGCATCGTGTGCGGGCTCGTGGTGGGCAAGGCGGTCGGCATCACCGGCTCCACCTACCTGCTGGCCAGGTTCACCCGCGCGGACCTCGACGACGAGCTCTCCTGGACCGACGTGGTCGGCCTCTCGCTGCTGGCCGGGATCGGCTTCACCGTCTCGCTGCTCATCGGCGAGCTCGCCTTCGGCCAGGGCAGCGAGCGCGATGACCACGTCAAGGTGGGGGTCCTGGTCGGCTCCCTCCTGGCCGTCGCGCTGGCCACCGCGGTGCTGCGCCTGCGCAACCGGGTCTACCGCCGGCTCTACGACGAGGAGCAGCGCGACGACGACCAGGACGGCGTGCCCGACGTCTACCAGCGCCACGAGCGGGGAGCCGCTCGCGGCGATCTGGGTACCGGCGGCTAGCGCTCGTCCGGCGCGATCACCGGCGCACGGCCGGCTGTCGGTAGGGTCGGGCCCGCAGGTACACCCCGTCCGAGGAAACTCGAGGAGCTCCATGGCAACGCAGATGACCCGACCCGAGGGCGAGGAGCCCACGATCGGCCGGTTGGTCCACGACGCCAGCAAGGACATCTCCTCGCTGATCTCCAAGGAGATCCAGCTCGCCAAGTCCGAGCTCAAGGTGAGCGTGCGGGCGGGCGGCCTGAGCATCGGCCTGTTCGCCGCCGCCGGCTTCGTGGCCGTGCTCGCGATCATCATGCTCTCGGTGGCCATCGCCTACCTGATCAACTGGAACGGCGACGGCCTGGACCTGCACTGGGCCTTCCTGATCGTCTTCGCCTTCTACCTGCTCGTCGCGGGCCTGCTCGCCTTCCTCGGCGTCAAGAAGATCAAGCAGGTCAAGGCGCCCGAGCGCGCCATCGAGCAGGGCAAGGAGATCCCGCGCGCGCTCAAGGGCCAGGCCTGACCGCCTGAGCAGACCGGCTCAGCCTGCGCAGTCGCCGGTGCCGACGGCCGAGCCCGACGAGCGACCCGCCTCGGCCGAGCCGGCCACCTGGGTGGCGGTCAGCGCGTAGCCGGTGTCGGCGTCGGTGACCGACGCGGCGAACACGACGCCCGCCACCTCGCCCTGCGAGTCGACGATCGGACCGCCCGAGTTGCCCGGGCGCACCAGGCCGCGCAGCGAGAACACCTCGCGCAGCACCGTGCCCTCGCCGTAGATGTCGGGCGAGCGCAGCGTCTGGCGGTCGCGCACCCGGCCCACCTGGACGTCGTAGGGGCCGTCCTGGGGGTAGCCGACGATCGCCACGCTGGTGTCGCGCTCGGCCTCCTCGTCGAAGGGCAGTGGTGCGATCCGGCCGGTGTCGAGCGCCAGCACCGCCACGTCGAGGTCGGGGTCGTAGTGCACCACCTGCGCTTGCTCGGTCGTGCCGTCGATCTCGACCTGGGGGTCGTCGACGGAGGCCACCACGTGGGCGTTGGTCATCAGCCGGTCGCGCGCGTAGACGAAGCCCGTGCCCTCGATGCCGCGGCCGCAGGCGTTGACGCCGCGGATCTTGAGCACCGCCGGCTGCACGCGCTCGACGTCGGGATCGGTCAGCAGGCGCTGGTCGCCCGGGGCGACCCGGACGATGCGCTCAGGGGCGAAGGGCTCGAGGTAGCGGGGGAAGAAGGTGGTGCCGACCACGTCGTTGAACGCCTGCAGCACGCCCGGCGCGGAGGCGGGCAGCACCGAGTTGACCTGGGCCAGCACCGCAGAGCCGCGCACCAGGGGTGTGACCGACCCCAGCCGCGAGCCGGAGACGGCGACGCCCAGCGCCCACGCCACCACCAGCACGGCGGCCGCCGAGAGCGCTGCTCCGCCGACGGCGTCGAGCGCACGCACCGGCTGCCAGCGGATCCGGGAGCGGATCCGGCTGCCGGCCAGCTGCAGCACCGCCTGACCCAGCGAGGCGGTGAGGATGACGATGAACAGCGCACCCAGCGAGACCAGGAGCGAGGGGGCGGCGTCGCCCAGCAGGATCGGCGCCACCCAGACGCCGAGAAGGCCGCCGGCCAGCAGCCCGACGGTGGCGAAGGCGCCGGTGATGAAGCCCTGCCAGTAGCCGGAGAGGGCGTAGGCGAGCACCAGCACCACCAGCAGCCAGTCGAGCAGGTTCACACGTCGGCCCTCCCGAGCCAGTCGCGCTCGGCCTGCTGCTCGGCCTCCTGCTCCCAGGGGGCGCGGGCACGGAACTCGGTGTTGGGGCGCACCTGCACGGGCTGGCGCGGGTCGGCGGCGAGCATGTAGTCGGGCAGGTCGTGCACGGGCGGGTCGTCGAGCGGCGTCGTCCATCCCACGTAGTCGAAGAGCCGCGAGACGATGCCGGCGGTGAAGCCCCAGAGGATGACGTCGTGCTGCTCGCCGATCAGGAAGCCCGGACCCAGCCAGCCGCTGGGGTGCTGGACGGCGATCCGGTGCGTGGGGTCGGCCAGCTCCGCGAGCGGGACCCGGTAGACGGCGTGCACCTCGTCGGGCGAGGCCGCGTGCACCCGGCTGGGGTCGCGCCACCAGCCCACCAGCGGGGTGACGGCGAAGTTGCTGGGCGGCAGCCACAGCTCGGGCAGCCGGCCCACCAGCTCGACGCCGTCGGGGTCGAGGCCGGTCTCCTCCTGCGCCTCGCGCAGCGCCGTCTGCTCGGGGGTCTCACCGGGGTCGATCCGGCCGCCGGGGAAGGAGACCTGGCCGGGGTGCGAGCGCATGTGGTGCGCGCGCTCGGTGAGCAGCAGGTCGGGCCCGGCCTCGCCCTCCCCGAAGAGCATGAGCACCGCGCCGCGGCGCGGGTCGGCGTCGGGTGGCGGCTGGAACCGGGTCAGGTCGTGCACGGTGATGGAGGCGATCGCCTCGGTGACCGGCCGCAGCCAGTCGGGCACCTGGGGCGCCGGCGGCTGGTCGGCGGGGTTGCTCACAGCTGCACCCCCAGCTGCTCGTCGACCAGGCCGACCAGCTCCTCGACGGTGTCGACGCCACCGAGCTCGACCGAGACCGTGCCGTCCTCCGCGACGAAGTAGAGCGAGGGCACCGGAGGCGTGGCGGGGAACGGACCCTGCGCGCGGGTGCGGTCGTCGGGGTCGGTGACGAGCGGGTAGGTCACGCCGGTCTCACGGACGACCTCGAAGGCGGAGATGCTGTTCGGGTCGCGCACGTTCATCCCGATGACCGGCACCTGCTCGCCGTAGGCCTGGTGGAACTCCTCGAGCACCGGCATCTCGTCGCGGCAGGGGCCGCACCAGCCTGCCCACAGGTTCAGCACGAAGGGGCCGGGCAGGCTGCTGAGGTCGACGTCCGGGCCGCCGCCGAAGCACGGCACGGTGACGGCGGGCAGGTCGTTGACGCCCGGCTCCGCGCCCGGCTGGCAGTCCTCGACGCCGAGCTCTGCCTTGAGCTCGCGCAGCCGCGGGCTGTCGACCTCGACGTCGGCCTGCTGGTCGGGGAAGTTGAAGTCGGGCTCCTCGATGCCACTCGAGCACGACGAGAGCACCAGGCTCGCCCCCAGGGCAGCGAGCAGCCCCCGACCCGCTCGCCTCACCGACGCGCCTCGGTCTTGACCAGCTTCTCGGCGACCTCGGGCTCGGTGGGACCCTCGCCGAACGCAGGGCACCAGCGGGCCACCGGGCAGGCGCCGCACGCGGGGTTGCGGGCGTGGCAGCGGCGGCGGCCGTGCCAGATCAGCCGGTGGCTGAGCATCGTCCAGTCCTTCTTCGCGAACAGCGCACCCACGGCGTGCTCGACCTTGACCGGGTCGGTCTCCTCGGTCCAGCCGAACCGGCGCGCCAGCCGGCCGAAGTGCGTGTCGACGGTGATGCCGGGGACGTCGAAGGCGTTGCCCAGCACCACGTTGGCGGTCTTGCGGCCGACGCCGGGAAGGGTCACCAGGTCGGCCAGACGCGGCGGCACCTCGCCGTCGTACCGCTCGACCAGGGCGGCGGAGAGCTTGAGCAGCGACTCGGTCTTGGCGCGGAAGAAGCCGAGCGGACCGAGGATCCCCTCGAGCACCTCGCGGTCGGCCTGCGCCATGGCCTCGGGCGTCGGGTAGGCGGCGAAGAGCGTGGGACGCACCGCGTTGACCCGCCGGTCGGTGGTCTGGGCGGAGAGCACGGTGACCACCAGCAGCTCGAAGGCGTTGGCGAAGTCGAGCTCGCAGTGCGCCTCGGGGTAGGTCTCGGCCAGCACCCGGTGCATCTTGCGGGCGCGCCGCACCAGGCCCGTGGGCGTCTCGGCAGCAGGCGTCGCGGGTGGCACGCCCCAGAGCCTACGGCGCGGCACCGACACCCCTGCCGGTGCGTGACACGCCGCGCGACGTGGGGGTTTGGTTTCTCTGTGAGGTGAGCCACTGGCTAGGATCGCACCACCACTTACCGAGGAGGTCCCAGTGGACAACGACGTGCTGCGTCAGGCCCCGCTGTTCAGCGCGCTCGACGACGAGGCCGCCACCGCGCTGCGCGCCTCCATGTCCGAGAGCCGCCTGCGCCGCGGCGACGTGCTGTTCCACGAGGGCGACGCCGGCGACAAGCTCTACATCGTGCTCGACGGCAAGGTGAAGCTCGGCCGCACCTCCTCCGACGGCCGCGAGAACCTGCTCGCCATCCTGGGCCCCGGCCAGATGTTCGGCGAGCTCTCGCTCTTCGACCCCGGCCCGCGCTCGGCCACGGTCACCGCCGTCACCGACTCCAGCTTCGCCTCGCTCTCCCACGAGGACCTGCTGCGCTGGCTCGAGGGCCGGCCCACCGTGGCCCGCGGCCTGCTGACCCAGCTGGCCGGCCGGCTGCGCAAGGCCAACGACGTCGTCGCCGACCTGGTGTTCTCCGACGTGCCCGGCCGCGTGGCCAAGGCGCTGCTCGACCTCGCCGACCGCTTCGGCCGCACCGCAGACGACGGCGTCCACGTGCACCACGACCTCACCCAGGAGGAGCTCGCGCAGCTGGTCGGCGCCTCCCGCGAGACGGTCAACAAGGCGCTGGCCGACTTCGCCTCGCGCGGCTGGCTGCGCCTGGAGCCCCGCTCGGTCGTCATCATGGACGTCGAGCGGCTCGCGCGCCGCGCCCGCTGAGCAGGGCCGCTCTCAGCGACTTCTTCGCCGTCCCTTAGCGGAGATCGTGGTGCCCTGCCTACCGCCAGGCACACTGGAGGCATGAGCAGCACGTCGCGCGTCGACCCCACCTCTCCCCTGAAGCTCGAGTTCCCGCAGTCGCTGGCGGTCTACGACGACTACGCGGCGGCCCAGAAGGCCGTCGACTTCCTGGCCGACGAGAAGTTCCCCGTGGAGCAGTGCCTGATCGTCGGCACCGACCTCAAGCGGATCGAGCGCATCACCGGTCGCCTCACCACCGGCAAGGTGGCCGCGGGCGGGCTCGCGTCAGGCGTGTGGCTGGGCCTCTTCGTGGGCCTGGTCTTCAGCCTGTTCACCGAGGGCGAGACGTTCCAGACGATCATCTCGACCGTCGTCTTCGGTGCGCTGTTCGGCCTGATCTGGGCGATGGTCGGCTACGCGATGACGCGGGGCCGCCGCGACTTCTCCTCCGTCACCCAGGTCGTGGCCACCCGGTACGAGGTGCTCGTGGAGCACAAGGTCGCGGCCCAGGCCCGCGAGCTGCTGGCTCGCCTCCCCGGTGCCACCCCGAACCCCTTCGCCTGACCCGATCCTCTCACCGACCGCGTCTCACGACGACGGACCGCGAGAGCGCCGCTCCATCGAAGAGCCCGGGGGCCCGTGCCGTGACGCGGACTTGTACTCGGCGTCCGACGTGCTGCGGACGTGGGACGAAGGTCCTGCGCGTCGCTCCCTCGACAGGACGCCCCGCGACGAGCCACTGGTACGCGTACGTGCGAGGTGCCGGTGTCCAGCGGCCGGTTCCCGCGCGCAACGCCCGGCCTACCACGGCTCGGCTCGGTAGCCAGGGGGCTCGCTGCGCGCGCGGCTGCGTGAGCCCCGCGATCGGGCGCTCGGGCTCGAAGGCAGGGGTCCGGGAGACGACGACGCGCTGGTCGCCGCCGTCTCCGAGCAGCAGCACGTCGAAGGCCCCGCCGGGATCATTGGCGTCACAGGTCCAGGAGCCGAGCGCCTGGTAGCTGAACTGCGGACCCGAGCCCAGGCACGCGACGCCCCGGTCCGCCGCAACCAGCGTCGTGGCAGGCGACCCTGTTCCGGCGACGCGCCTTACGTGGAGGGCGTCGGGTTCATCGGTCGCGAACGGCAACCGCAGGCAGCCCAGGCGCCGGGTTCGCGTCAGCTGCACCGCCCGAGCCGACGGCGCCTCACCCAGCGCGGCGCAGGCTCGTCGTCGCCAGTCACCCGGAACCAGGACGGTCGCCTGCTGCGCGTCCCCACGCCCCAGCACGGCTTTGACCGGCAAGCGCTCCGGTCCGACGCACGTGAGGCAGCTGATCTCGATGCCGTCGGACGCCACGAGCGTGATATCGCCGTGGTCCTCCCCCAGGGGGGAGATCAGCCCCTGGCCAGTCGTGCCGTCGACGATCACGCAGTCGCGCTGGCCCGGACCCAGACGGGCCTCCAGGACCGCGGGAGTGCCGAGGTCCTGGGGACGGCAGCCGAGCTCGTCGGACAGATCGTGGACCCCCGTCACGACGTCCCCGCCGAACAACGAGTGGACGACGAAGAGGTCGCCGGTCCGGCGGGGGGTGCACCCCACCGCCAACGAGCCGACGCAGCCGTCCTGCCCATCGGCACCCAGGAGCGAGCCGGAGGTCTTCTGCCCCGTGGCCACCTCGACGACGTCGACCTCGTAGCGGTGGTCGGTGAGGGCGGTGAACACCCGGCAGCCACTGCCGGGGGCCCTGTCGTCCGCTGCCGTCCCGAACGGGCGCGGTGAGATCCGCGCGCACCCGGCCTCCTCGGACAGCAGACGCACCACGGCCCGGTAGTCCACCTCGCGGAAGGGACCCGTCGCGGGGCGGACCCCGCCGACGAGAAGCCGGTACGGACCGCTCCCCTGGCACGGCCCAACGGGGACGCAGGTCTGGTTGCCGTCAGCGTCGACGATCTGCAGGCCGACCCCTCTGAGCGTCCCGTCGGACGTCATGGTCTCCGCGAGCGGCGAGTCGCCCGCCTCCAGGTCAGTGAGCACGCAGTCGAACTCGGTGGCCGAGCCGAGCGAGGCGCGCAGCGGGCGGCCGGTCCACCGCATGTCGGGGCTTGTCGCGGAGCAGCCCTCGTCGGACGCCAGGTCCACCAGGCTCACCGTGTAGCGAGCAGCCGTGGTCCCGGCGAGCAGGCTGCCTCCGTCCGGGAGCGCGCAGAGGCGCTGCGGGCACGCCGCGAGCCCCTCGTCGTCGAGCAGCTCCATACCGAGGGGGGGGCACGAAGGGCGCAGCAGCCTGGCTGAGGAGTGGCACCCGGGTCGGGGACGCCGGCAGGTCCAGGCACAGCCAGCCACCGTCGAGCCCCGTGAACGAGGCCTCCCGCGCCCGGCCGTACGCGCTCACTGGCAGGCGCGGGCAACCGGTGTCTCCGGTCAGCCGGAACACGGCGAACCGCAGCTGCACCGGTGCGCCCCGGTATGGCTGCGCCGGCACGTCCATCCGGAACGGGGCACGTCCGTCCAGCTCGCACCGACCGGTGTTCTCGGGTGAGGGCAAGCAGGCAGGAAGCCCCTCGGCGTCGAGGAAGACCACCTCGTCGGTGCCGATGCGCTCGAGCTGGTAGACCGTGCCCGCGGGATCGGGCAGCGCGAAGCAGGATCCCTGCTGCGCCAAGACGACCGCCACGAGGTCGGGTGCGTCGTAGCGCAGGTCGTCGGGCTGCAGCTGTGCGCACGGATCGGCAACGGCAGCCGGCGCGGACCGCGCGGCGGTCGCCGGGACGGACAGAACCGCCAGCACGGCGATCAGCGCGCAGAGGGGAACGAGCAGGTTCCGGTACACCGAGGACCTCCGGCTAGGGGCTGCACATCATGCCCCGACCGGACGGGACCCGTCCGCACTTCACCGCCGCGGCTTGACCACCACGATGAACAGCGCGACGCCGAGGCCGGCGACGATCGGGCCGAGGACCGCCCACAGCTCCTCGCCGGTCATCACGCTGCCCTCGAAGTAGCCGAGGCCCTGACCGGTCCACACGACGCCCACGAGCACCATGAGACCGGCCAGGCCGAGGCCGGCCGCGCGGCCGAGCGTCACGAGAGCTCGCGCTTGAGGATCTTGCCCGTGGCCGTCATGGGCAGCTCGTCGACGATCTGGACGATGCGCGGGTACTTGTAGGAGGCCATCTCCTCCTTGCCCCAGGCCACCAGCTCGTCCTCGGTGGCCTCGGCGCCGTCCTTGAGGATCACGACGGCCTTGATCTCCTCGCCGTGGCTCTCGTGCGGCACGCCGATGACGGCGGCCAGCGAGACGGCCGGGTGGGTGAGCAGGTGCTCCTCGATCTCGCGCGGGTACACGTTGTAGCCGCCGCGGATGATCATGTCCTTGGAGCGGTCGACGATGTAGTACCAGCCGTCGGAGTCACGGCGGCCCAGGTCGCCGGAGCGGAACCAGCCGTCCTTGATCACCTCGTCGGTGGCCTCGGGGCGGTTGTAGTAGCCCTTCATGATGTTGTGGCCCTTGATGGCGATCTCGCCGACGGCCTGGTCGTCGGAGTTGTCGGCGTTGACCTCCTCCCACGACTCGGGCTCGAGCAGCCTCATCTCGACGCCGGGGATGGGCGTGCCGATCGAGCCGACGCGCACCTCCTCGCCGAGGGCCGAGAAGGAGGCGACCGGCGAGGTCTCGGAGAGCCCGTAGCCCTCGAGGATCGTGACGCCGAACCGCTTGCCGAACTCCTTGTGCACCTCCACCGGCAGCGCGGAGCCGCCGGCCGCGGCCACCCGCAGGTTGGCGGCGAGCTGCTTGACGTCGACTCCGGAGCCGTCGAGGGCACCGAGCAGGCCCCAGTACATGGTGGGCACGCCCGCGAAGAAGGTGACCTCGTTCGCCGCCATCGTCTTGAGCGCGGCGTCGGCCTCGAAGCGCGGCAGCATCACCACGGTGCCGCCGAAGGCGAAGGCGCCGTTCTGGATCACGGTCTGGCCGAAGGAGTGGAAGAGCGGCAGCACGCACAGGTAGGTGTCGGGCTTGTCGGCGTCGGCGCCGAAGAGGTGCTCGCCGGAGAACGCGTTGTCGCGCATGTTGCGGTGGCGCAGCTCGGCGCCCTTGGGCTGGCCGGTGGTGCCGGAGGTGTAGAGGATCACCGCGGTGTCGTCCTCGTCGGTGGCCACGGTCTCGAAGGTGGGCGGCTGCTGGGCCATGCCCTGGCCGAGCGTCTCGGTGCCCTCGACGGGCGAGTCGGCGGACGGGTCGACGGTGATCATCCAGAAGTGCTCGCAGCCCTCGGCCTGCTCGAAGCCGGCGTGGCCCTCGGTGCCGATCGGCAGCTCGGCGGTGCCCTCGAAGCAGAAGTAGGCCTTCGCGTCGGAGTCACCGAGGTGGTAGGCGACCTCGCGGCCCTTGAGGAGCACGTTGAGGGGCACAACGGTGCCGCCGGCCTTGAGGATGCCGAAGTAGACGATCGTGAAGTAGGGCAGGTTGGCGCACGAGAACGCCACCTTGTCGCCGTGGCCGATGCCGCGCGAGGCCAGCAGGTTGGCCACCTGGTTGGCCGCGCCGTTGACCTGGGCGTAGGTCAGGCGCGTGTCGCCCAGGACCACCGCCTCCCGGTCCCCGTACTTCTCGGTGCTGTCCTCGAGCAGGCTGGCCAGGTTGTAGGTGGTGCTCATGTGCGTGGTGCCTCCAGGGTCGACGACGACGTGACGTGCATCTCCACGTCCACTCCAGGTCAACCTAGCCGCACGGGCAACCCGCTCGTCAGGGCGTGCGCGAGAGGTGCCCGGGCCACCAGAACCGCCGGCCCAGGAGGGTCACCAGCGCGGGCACCAGCACGCTGCGCACCAGCAGGGTGTCGAGCAGCACGCCGATGCCGACGATGACGCCGATCTGGGTGAGGGTGATCAGCGGCAGCACCCCCAGCACCGTGAAGACCGCCGCCAGCAGCACGCCGGCGCTGGTGATGACGCCGCCGGTGACGGCCAGCGCCACCGAGATCGCGGTGCGGGGGTCGGCGCCCTCCTCCGCCTCCTCCTTGGCGCGCGTGGAGAGGAAGATGTTGTAGTCCACGCCGAGCGCCACCAGGAACAGGAAGCTCAGCAGCGGCACCGTGAGGTCCAGCGCCGGGAAGCCGAAGAGCAGGTCGAAGACCAACCAGCCCGCGCCGAGTGCGGCGACGTAGGTGGCCACCACGGTGATCACCAGCACGACGGCGGCGACCACCGAGCGCAGCAGCACGAGCAGCACGGCGAGCACCACGAGCAGCACCAGCGGGATGATCAGCAGCCGGTCGCGGGCGGCGGCGTCGGAGGAGTCGAGCGCCTCGGCGTCCGGCCCTCCCACCAGCGCGTCGGCGTCGACCTCGGCGGCGGCGTCGCGCACCTGCTCGATGGTCGCGAACGCCTCGTCGCTGGCCGGGTCGGCGTCCAGGGTCAGCGAGAGCACCGCGTACCCCTCCCCGGTGGCGCCGGGCATGACCTGCTGCACGCCCGCGATCCGCCCCACGGCCTGCTCCATGGCCGCGGCGTCACCCTCGCGGGTGATCACGGTGGTGGGCTGCGTGGACCCGGCCGGGAAGTGCTCGGCCAGCACCTCCTGCCCGGTCACCGACTCCGGCGTGGCACGGAACTGCTCGGTCTGGGAGAGGCCGGTGCGCAGACCCAGGAGCGGCAGCGCCAGCAGCACGAGCACCACCAGGCTCGCCACCGCGACGACGACCGGGCGTCCGGTCACCACGCCGGCGACCTTGGACCAGAAGCCGGTGCGCGTGGGCTCGGCCTGGCCCACGCGGGGCACGAAGGGCCAGAACAGCCAGCGGCCGCACACGGTCATGGCGGCCGGCAGCACCACCAGGGCGTAGACGACGGCGGTGGCGATGCCCAGCGCGCCGCCGAGGCCGATGTTGCGGCTGTTGGGGCTGTCGGCGAACCCGAGCATCAGCAGCGCCAGCACCACGGTGCCCGAGCTGGCCAGGATCGCCGGGGCGGCCCGGCCCACCGCGTGGCGCATGGCGTCGAAGCGGTCCTCGCGACGGCGCAGCTCCTCGCGGTAGCGGGCGATGAGCAGCAGTGCGTAGTTGGTGCCTGCACCGAAGACGAGCACCGAGGTGATGCCCACGGAGGCGCCGTCGGTGGCGAAGGGCAGGATCTTGGTGCCGATGGCCACGACGGTGATGGCCACCTGGTCGGCGACGCCGACCACGGCGAGCGGGACCAGCCACAGCCACGGGCTGCGGTAGGTGATGAGCAGCAGCAGCGCCACGATCGAGGCGGTGGCGGCCAGCAGCGTCACGTCGGCGCCGTCGAAGACGCCCGCGAGGTCGACCAGGAAGGCCGGCCCGCCGGTCACCTGGGCGTCGAGACCCTCCGACAGCCCCTCGTCGACCTCGGCGCGCAGGTCCTCGACGGTCTCGACGACCTGGTCCTGGTCGGCGGTGCCCGAGAGCGGGACGCCGATCAGGGCCGCCTCGCCGTCGTCGGAGAAGGCCGGGAAGACCTGCTGGCCCTCGACGGCGAACGGCGTCAGGCGCCCCACCAGCTCCTCGACGGCGCTGCGGTCCTCGGCGCTGAGCTGCTCGCCCCCGCGGTCGAGCACCACGAAGGCGGGCGTCACCTCGTCACCGCCGATCCGCTCGGCCAGGTCGCCGGCCAGCGCCGAGGGCGCGTCGGCCGGCAGGTTCGCGACGCCGTTGGGGTCCTCGTCGGCCTGGATGCCGGCCCCCAGGGCGACGCCGGAGAGCACGATCGCGACGAGGACGACCAACCAGCTCAGGCGGGGGCCGACCAGGGCGCGGTGGCGACTGTTTCGCTCATCGAACTTTTCCACGCTGGAAAGAGTAGGGTAGAGGGGTGCCTGCATCAAGTCCTGTCCCCTCGCGGCGCCCGCCGCAGCACGGCGACGCCCGCTCCGTGGCCGAGCGCGTCGTGCGCGGCATGCGCGAGATGGCCAACCAGTCCGAGGCCTACATCGCAGCCGCCGGCCGCGAGGCCGCCATGCACCGCACCGACCTCACCGGCCTGGCCCAGGTGATGGACGGCGAGCACGACCCCGAGGGCCCGGTGACGCCGGGCCGTCTCAGCGCCTCGATGCAGCTCAGCGCCCCCGCCACCTCCGCGATGCTCGACCGTCTCGAGCGCCTGGGCCACGTCGAGCGGCGACCGCACCCCACCGACCGCCGCTCGGTCGAGGTGGTCGCCACCGACCACGCGATGGAGGTGGGTGGGCAGATGTTCGCCCGCGTCGCCGCTCGGATGGGGCCCGTGCTCGCGGCCCGCTCCGAGGAGGAGCTCGCCGTCATCGCCGCGTTCCTCGAGGACGCCGCTGCTGCCACCTACGAGGCGCGCCGCGACATCGCCGAGGGCTGAGCACACACCACCGCGGCAGCCCGTCGGATCTCGGTCGTCGCCGGCGCCTGCCGACGACCACTTTCCGTCGGACTGTCGCGGTGAGGGTCAGGCGCGCTCGGCGAGCAGCCTCGCGGCACGCACCAGGTCGGCGCGCACGGCGGGCGGCGAGACGAGCGTGAGCACTGCTCCGACGGGTGCGGCGAGACCCTTGCCCCGCAGCACGAACGAGACTCCGACGTCGCAGGCCCGCTCGCCGACCGGGGTGAAGGTGAGGGTGAGCGTGGCGGAGATGAACCGCCACGTGCCGCGCTCCGCCCAGCGGTGCGGCCGGTCCAGCTCGGTGGTCTCCATCGCCGGCTTCAGGCCCGGCACCGTGACGTCGATCCACCGCTGGCCGACCGCCACGGGCCCGGTGATCCCCTCCACCCGCTTCAGCGAGCTCTGCCACTCGGGCCGGTTGACGGGGTCGGCCAGGTAGTCGAAGGCCACCTGAGCCGGCACCTCGAACCGCACGGGCTTCGTCATCGTTCTGCCACCATCCTCGCCAGGTCACTCGCCACGACACTCACCACGTCTCTCCGGTCAACAGCTCGTACGCCTCCAGGTAGCGGGCGCGGGTGCGCTCCACGACCTCCGCGGGCAGGGGCGGCGGCGGCTCGTCCGAGGAGCGGTCCCAGCCCGACTCCGGCGAGAGCAGCCAGTTGCGGACGATCTGCTTGTCGTAGGAGGGCTGGGCGCGACCCGGCTGCCACTGGTCGGCGGGCCAGAATCGCGAGGAGTCGGGCGTGAGCACCTCGTCGGCGAGCACCATGGTGCCGTCGGCGCGGGCACCCAGCTCGAGCTTGGTGTCGGCCAGCACGATGCCGCGCTCGCGCGCGATCCGCTCCGCGGTGGCGTAGACCCGCATGGTGACGGCCCGCAGTCGGTCGGCCACCTCCTCGCCCACCTGGGCCGCGACCGCCTCGTAGCTGACGTTCTCGTCGTGGTCGCCCAGCGCCGCCTTGGTGGCGGGCGTGAAGATCGGCTCGGGCAGCTTGCTGCCGTCCTCGAGCCCCTCCGGCAGCGCGACGCCGCACACCTCGCCGGTGGCGCGGTAGTCCAGCAGGCCCGAGCCGGTCAGGTAACCCCGCGCGACGCACTCCACGGGGTACATCTCCAGCCGCTCGCACACCACGGCGCGGCCGCGGACGACGTCGGGCACCTCGGCGGAGAGCACGTGCCCCGGCACCAGGTCGGCGAGCTGCTCGAACCACCACAGCGACATCCGGGTGAGGATCTCGCCCTTGTCGGGGATCGTGGAGGCGAGCACGTGGTCGAACGCGGAGATCCGGTCGCTGGCCACCATCAGCAGCTGACCCGCGTACGGGCCTGCCTCCACCTCGTAGAGGTCGCGCACCTTGCCCGAGTGCAGGTGTCGCATGCCCGGCAGCGCGGGAGCGTCGGGGATGTTCAGCACGCGGCCAGCGTAGGAGACGGGGCCGCACGCCGTCCGCGCGCTGCAGGGGCCTGGGCATGTCTAACTCAGGTGAGTTACTCTACTTTTATGGCGCGCGCTCCTCAGCCCGACTTCCTGGTCGTGGGCGCTCCGAAGGCCGGCACCACCGCCCTGCACGCGGCACTGGCCCAGCACCCCCAGGTGTTCACCACGACGCCGAAGGAGCCGAAGTTCTGGCTCTGCGACGACGCGCCGCCGCCGCACTGGTGCGGTCCCGGCGACCGCCACTCCCAGCAGGAGTGGATCTGGCGGCGCGCCGACTACGCGGCGCTCTTCCGCGACGCCGCACCCGGCCAGGTGCGAGGCGAGAGCACGCCGTTCTACCTGTGGAGCCGCAGCGCCCACCGCCGGATCGCCGCCGAGCTGCCGAGCGTCCGGCTCATCGCGCTGGTGCGCGACCCGGTGGACCGGGCCTACAGCAACTGGATGCACCTGTGGTCCGACGGGCTCGAGCCGGTCGCGGACTTCGAGGAGGCCTTCGCCCTCCAGGACGAGCGGGTCGAGCGTGGCTACGCGCCGTTCTGGCGCTACCGCGACCTCGGCCTCTACGGCGAGCAGCTGGCCCACCTGCGGACGCTGGTCGACCCGGCTCGCCTGCTGGTGATCCGCTACCGCGACGTCGTCGACGACCCGGGCGGCACGGTCGACCGGGCATGCCGGTTCCTCGGTCTCGAGACGGGGCTCGTGCCGGTGATCCCCCGCGACAACGCACGGCCCTTCGTCACCCCGGGCTGGCGATCGCGCCTCCTGGGACCCACGGTCCGCGCCAGCGCGGCGCTCGCGCAGTTCGCCCCGCCCGAGTGGTGGCGCCGGGCCAGCAGGCCGCTCACCGGGCTGCTCGCCGGGGGAGGTCAGCCCTTCCGTCCCCACCTGACACCCGAGCAGCGCGCGCGACTGCTGCCGGCCTTCGCCGACGACATCGAGCTGCTGGCCGAGGTGACGGGCGAGGACTTCGACGACTGGCTCTCCACCGACAGCCGGGGCTCCTACCTCCAGCGCGAGCAGCGCACCGGCTGAGATCGGCGGCTGGGCCCGGCTCAGCGCACGAGGGTGACGAGGTCGTGGGCGCCGTCGGGGCGGGCCGCCTCCACGTAGAAGCGGGTGCGCCCGTCGGGCAGCGGCACGGCAGCGGCGTACCGCCACGCGCCGTCGGAGTGTGGGGAGGCCAGCGGCTCGACCTCGGTGGCGACCAGCCGGTCCCCCTCCCACCGGGCGACCCCGGTGGTCTCGTGCCAGTTCGACGCCGCGTCGGGGCGCCCGTCGTAGAGCACCGTGAGGGGTTCCTCGGCGAGCACCGCAGTGACCCTCGCACCGCGCTGGTCCCACTCCCCCGGTCGACCGGCGAGCACCTCGCCGCGGTCGTGCCACGCCAGCCCGTCGGGTGAGGTGAGGCGTCGGGTGGTCATCCGGTCCTCGTGGCCGGGCTCGGTGAGCGGGTGGCAGCACAGCCACATCACCCAGGCCTCGTCCCCGGCCCCCGGGTGGTGGGTGACGACCGGGTCCTTGACGGCGACCCGGTCGTCGCCGGGCAGCACCACCCGCCGCCGCCCCGAGGCGAGCTCGGCGGGCGAGTCGGCGGTGAGGCTGTCGACCCACCAGTGCTTGGAGTCGTAGGTCGCGCACGAGAGGTAGAGGCGCCAGCCGACGCCGGGGACGGGCACGAGCACCGGCCGCTCGAAGGACTCGCACCCGAACGCCTCGCGCTGCACCTGCACCACCTCCTCGAACGCCAGGCCGTCCTCGGACCGGGCGACGACGACCGCCACCCCGCGGCCCTCGGTCAGCGGCCGGCGCACCCGGTAGGTCAGCCAGAACGTGCCGTCCACGAGCACCGCGCTCGCCGCTCCCGCCCAGTTGCCGGGCCCGGGCCCCGGCGCCGGGACGACGACGGTCGCGTCGTCCGTGGTGGGGACGGGCAGCGTGGCGTCAGGCATGGCGACAGCATAGTCGATTGAATGAATCGACTTTGGGGCTCCGGTCCAGGGGTCGTGGTCGGAGCCCGGACGCCGTAGGGCACGCTGGTGCCATGCCGGAGTCCGCCGACCAGGTCCACGCCCGCATCGTCGCCGCCGCCGGCGAGGGCGGCCGCCTGCCGCTCCCCGCCTCCGCGCAGTGGGACATCTTCCCCTGGGAGGTCGTCGACGACGCCCTGGCACCCAAGGTGCTGCCGGGCGTCACCGAGGAGCAGCCGCGACGCGGCGAGCCCGGTGGCCCCGAGCTCGGCGACCACGACCCCGCGCACGTCGTGTGGGAGGACGAGCGCTGGGTGCTCACCCACCCCGGCGCGCCGAGCGGCCTGCCGTTGGTGCTGGTGCTCCACACCCGCGAGCTGCAGGACCTCGGTGAGCTCGACGACGAGATGGCCTCGGAGCTGGGTCGCATCACCAACCGGCTCGTGCGCATCATCGAGAACCTCCCCCACGTCGCCCGCGTGCACGTCAACCGCTGGGGCGACGGCGGCGCCCGCTGCCACGTCTGGTTCTTCGCTCGCACCGCCGGACTGGCCGGCGTCAAGGGCTCCACCGCCCTCACGTGGGACGACATGATCCCCCCGACGCCGGAGGACGTCTGGCGCGAGGACCTGCACACCGTGGCCACCAAGCTCGCCAACTGGGGTGGCGACGCCCGCGCATGAGCCTGCCCCGGCGGCGGAGGAGTTCACGCCCGACCCCCGCCGGTGGCAGGTGCTGGCGGTCGTCCTGGCCGTCGGCTTCATGGCGCTGCTCGACGTCACGATCGTCAACGTCGCGCTGCCCACCATGCGCGAGGGCCTCGACGCCTCGACGGGCTCCGTGCAGTGGGTGGTCTCGGGGTACGCACTCGCCTTCGGCCTGACGCTGGTCTCGGGTGGGCGGCTCGGCGACGCGCACGGCCGGCGCCGGTTGATGCTGGTCGGACTCGCCGGCTTCATCGTGAGCAGTGCTCTCGTCGGCTTCGCGCCCTCCATCGAGCTAGCGGTCGTGGCGCGACTGGCCCAGGGGGCCTCGGCAGGCCTGCTCACACCCCAGAGCTCCGGCCTTATCCAGCAGCTGTTCCGCGGCCCGGAACGCGGCCGCGCCTTCGGGTTGTTCGGTCTCACGGTCGCCATCGCCTCGGCGGCCGGGCCCGTCATCGGCGGTGTGATCATCGCTCTCGCCGGCCCCGAGAACGGCTGGCGCTGGCTCTTCCTGGTCAACGTGCCGCTCGGCCTGGTGGCACTGGTCGCGATCGCCCGACTGGTGCCCGCGCACCCCGCCGAGGAGCAGCAGGGCGACACCCGCCTGGACGGCGTCGGCGCGGTGCTGCTCGGCGCGGCCGTGCTCGCCGTGCTCTTCCCGGTCGTCCAGGCCGAGAACGGCGCCCGCCTACCGCTCCTGCTGCTGCTGCTCGCCCCCGTGCTGGGCTGGGCCTTCGTGCGATGGGAGCACCGGGTGCTGGCCCGCGGCCACGCGCCGCTGCTCGACGTCGCCCTCCTGCGCAGCCTGCCCGGCTACGGCATCGGGATGGCGATCGGCTCGTTGTACTTCTGTGGCTTCACCGGCATCTTCCTGGTGGTCTCGGTGCACCTGCAGGACGACCTCGGGCTCAGCGCCCTCGAGACCGGCCTGCTCCTGACGCCGTTCGCGCTCGGCGCCGCCGTCACCTCGCCGGTGGCCGGGCGGCTGGTCTCCACCGTGGGCCGACCGCTCACCGTCATCGCGCTCGTCGTGATGATGACCGGCACCGCCCTGACGGCGTGGCTCGCGGCCGACCGCAGCGGCCCGGGCCTGGTCTGGGTGCTGGTGCCGTGCCTGCTGCTGGCCGGCCTGGGCAGCGGCGCCGTCGTCTCCCCCAACTTCACCCTCACGCTCGCCGAGGTGCCGCCACGGATGGGCGGGGCGGCAGGTGCTGCGCTGCAGACCGGGCAGCGGATCGGCGCCTCCCTCGGCGCCGCGCTGCTGGTGACCGTCTACCAGCTCGCCGGCCTGCGCAGCGCGCTGCTGGTGGCCGTCGGCGTCATCGGGCTCGCGCTCGTGGCCGCCGTCGTCAGCTGGCGGGCCGCTCCGCGTGCAGCCACCACGCCATCCGGCGCGTGATCCACGGCAGCGCCAGGTAGGTCATCGTCGGCGTCATCACCAACACCGAGAGCAGCACCCGCAGCGGCAGCCAGAGGTCGGGCACCAGCCACCCGGCGAGGGCGTTGACCAGCAGGCTGAGCGGGAAGAACACCAGGAAGATCACGCAGGCCTGCTTCCACCGCGGCGGAGCCGGGGCGGCGGGTGCGTGAGCGCCGCTCTCCAGCACGGTGGAGGCCGGGACGTCGAACCAGCCCTCGATGCCCGTGCGCCGCTCGACCCGCCCCTCCACGACGCCCAGGCCCTGCGCGGAGGAGCGCCACCACTGGCGCTGCGGCGAGTGCTCCCACTGCTCCAGCGAGGCCCCGTCGGCGAAGCGGTAGAGCATGTGCCAGGTGTCCGACCCCGGCTCGGGTCGCACCCACCCCGCTCCCAGGAACCCGGGGAACCGCTCGGCGAGGGTGATGCCGGCGTTGAGCCAGCTCATCATCTCGGCGTCGTGGCCGGGAGCCAGCTGGCGGGTGATGGCGACGGTGACGGGCTGGGACACCCCACCATGCTGCCGCAGCCGCTCGCGGCGTCGGCACCGGTCGGGCGGGTTTGGTGCGTCCCCGTGGCGGGCACCACTGCGCCATGCCCCCGACCCCGCCCTCCCCCCGCGTCCCGGCAGCCCTGCGGGTCGGTGCCGCCCTCACCGCGTCGCTGCTGCTCGTCGCCTGCAGCGGTGGCTCCGGCGAGCTGCGCGTGGGTGGCGTCGAGACGCCGGCCGAGGAGCCGTCGGCCAGCAGCCCCGAGGTCTCCGAGCCGCCCGAGATGCCGACCGAGGAGCCCACCGAGCTGCCGACGGAGGAGCCCACGCAGGAGCCCACCGGGCTGCCCACCGGGTTCACCCAGCCGCTGACGCCGCCCGGCACCGAGCTGCAGCTGCTCGAGAACGCCGTGCTGCCGGCTCAGAGCAGCACCGGTGGTCGCGGAGTCGTCTCGCTGGCCGTCAGCCGGGTCGAGCGGCCGGGGCCGGAGCTGGACGCGGCGACCCGGGACAAGGCTGTCTACGTGTTCTTCGACGTCCTGGCGCTCGAGGCCGGCGACCAGCTGGGCGGCTGGTCGCCCGGCGTCGACCTCGCAGGGGTCACCGCCGAGGGCAGCTTCCTCGGGGCGATCGCCGTCGTCGGGGGGTCGGACGCGTGCCCGCAGCTCGAGGTCCCGCCGGGCTGGGCCGAGGGTGACCCCCTGAGCGGGTGCACCATCGTGCAGTCACCGCCCCGCAACCCGATGGTCGCACTGAGCTACCTCGGCGGGGGCGACACCGCCTTCGAGCAGGACCCCGTCACGTGGGCGGTCGACGTCCCGTGACCCGGCGTCACAACGGCAGCGCGGCCGCCGTCGGGCTCGCCGGCCTGCTGCTCACCGCGTGCGGCGCCGGCTCGGACGACCTGCGGGTGGGCGGCGTCGAGACAGCCGCCCCCGAGCCCTCGGCGAGCGGTCCCGAGGACCTCACCACCGCTCCCGAGCCGAGCGAGGCACCCACCGACGAGCCCACCGAGTCGAGCACGGTTGAGCTCCTGACCCCTCCGGACGCGGAGCTGGGGGTGCTGGACCCTGCGGTCGTCCCGGCACAGGGGCCCGGCGGCGGGCAGGGCGTGGTCCTGTACTCGATCACCGACGTCGCTCGCCCGGCCCCGGGCGAGCTGGATCCCGAGACCCGGAGGGACGCGGTGTTCGTGGACTTCGAGGTCGTCGCGCTGGAGGGGGCCGACCAGCTGGTCGGCTGGTCGCCCGGATCCGACCTCGCCGGCGTCACCGCCGAGGGCGCCTACCTGGGGGCCATCGCGGTCCCGGGCTATGTCGCACCGTGCCCCCGGCTGGAGATCCCGCCGGGCTGGACCGAGGAGGAGCCGCTGACCGGCTGCACGATCGCCCAGTCCCCGCCCCGCACGCCGCTGGTCGCGGTGGCCTACCTCGGCGGTGGGGACGCCGCCCCCGGTCCCGAGCGGGTCACCTGGGCGGTGGACGTCCCGTGACCCGCCGTCGCTCCGGCCGCGTGGCCCCCGCCGCGCTCGCCGTCCTGCTGCTCGCCGCCTGCGGGGGAGGCTCCGGGGACCTGCGCGTGGGCGGCAACGACCAGCCCCCCGCCGAGGCCGAGAGCGCGACCATCCCGCCCGAGGAGGTCACGCCCGAGGAGGGAGCCACGCCCGAGCCCACCGAGGAACCCAGCGCCCCCACAGGCGACCTGACCCCGCCGGGCAGCGAGCTGGCGCTCGGCGAGACCGCCACCCTGCCGGTGGTGGACTCGCTCGGCGGCGGCGAGGGCGTCGTCGAGCTGACCGTCACCGAGATCCGGCCCGGCGACCGCGCCGACCTCGGCGAGGAGGCCGCCAGCTACGGGCCCGACGCCGCGCCGGCCTACGTCTTCTACGAGGCCACCGTCGTCTCGGGTGCGGCCGACCTGGCCGGGTGGTCGCCCTCGAGCGACCTGCTGGGCCAGCAGCCCGACGGGCTGCCGTCCGGCCTGCTGATCACCGGTGGGGCGGTCGGGCCGTGCGAGAAGGCCGAGGTGCCCGAGGGCGCGGCCGACGGGCAGGTCCTCGAGGGCTGCTTCAGCGCGCTCTCCCTCAGCGGCGTGCCGGTCACGGGCGTCACCTACAGCGCGCGCGGCACCGAGTACGAGGCGGGCTCAGGCTCGGTGTCCTGGACCGGGTGAACCGGGCGCAGCTCGGCAGCAGCGGCCGGGGCAGGCCGGGCCTGGATCAGAGGATCGCGCCGGGCTGGTAGGCCGCGGCGGCCGGGTGCCGCTCCACCAGCGCGGCGACGGCCCGGCACACGGCCTGGGTCTGGGCGACGGCGGCGCCGGTGAAGGTGATCGGGTCGGCCACGAGGGTCGCCAGCTGCTCCTGGGTGAGCCCGAGCCGCTCGTCGGCGGCCAGCCGCGCGAAGACGTCGTTCTCCGCCTGGCCGCGGCGCATGTCGAGCGCGGTGCCCACCGCGGCCTCCTTGATCGCCTCGTGCGCGCTCTCGCGACCCACGCCGTTGCGCACCGCGGCCATCAGCACCTTGGTGGTGGCCAGGAACGGCAGGTAGCGGTCGAGCTCGCGCTGGATGACAGCCGGGAAGGCGCCGAACTCGTCGAGCACGGTGAGGAAGGTCTGGAAGAGCCCGTCGACGGCGAAGAACGCGTCGGGCAGCGCCACGCGGCGCACGACCGAGCACGACACGTCGCCCTCGTTCCACTGGTCGCCGGCCAGCTCGCCGACCATCGAGAGGTAGCCGCGGGTGACGACGGCCAGGCCGTTGACCCGCTCGCAGGAGCGGGTGTTCATCTTGTGCGGCATCGCCGAGGAGCCCACCTGGCCCTCCTGGAAGCCCTCGGTGACCAGCTCGTTGCCGGCCATCAGCCGGATGGTGGTGGCCAGGTTGGAGGGCGCGGCGGTCAGCTGCACCAGCGCGGAGACCACGTCGAAGTCGAGCGAGCGCGGGTAGACCTGGCCGACGCTGGTCAGCACCCGCTCGAAGCCCAGGTGGTGGGCCACGCGCTGCTCGAGCTCCTCGAGGCGGCCGGCGTCGCCGTCGAGCAGGTCGAGCATGTCCTGGGAGGTGCCCATCGGCCCCTTGATCCCGCGCAGCGGGTAGCGGGCCACCAGCTGCTCGACGCGCTCGACCCCGATCAGCAGCTCGTCGGCGACGCTCGCGAACCGCTTGCCGAGCGTCGTGGCCTGGGCCGCGACGTTGTGCGAGCGGCCCGCCATCACGGTGGTCTCGTGCTCGGCGGCCAGGCGCGCGAGGCGCGCGAGCGTGGCCATGGCGCGGTCGCGCAGCAGCTCGAGGCTCTGGCGCACCTGCAGCTGCTCCACGTTCTCGGTGAGGTCGCGGCTGGTCATGCCCTTGTGGATCTGCTCGTGCCCGGCCAGCGCGCTGAACTCCTCGATGCGGGCCTTGACGTCGTGCCGCGTCACCCGCTCGCGGGCGGCGATGGAGGCGAGGTCGACCCGGTCGACGACGGCCCGGTAGGCCTCGATCGCGCCGTCGGGCACGTCGACGCCGAGGTCTCGCTGGGCCTCGAGCACCGCGATCCACAGCTGCCGCTCGAGGCGGATCTTGTGCTCGGGCGACCAGATCTCGGCGAGGTCGGCGGCGGCGTAGCGGGTGGCCAGGACGTTGGGCACGGTCACGGGGTCATCCTCCCGCACGACGGCGTCCGGGCCGAAGTCGGCGCCGGCGCCCGGTGACGACCACGCCCGCCGTCCCTCAGACGTCGGCGGCGATGTCGGTGCGGTGCTGGGCGCCGTCGAACACGACCTCCCCGACGCCGCGGTAGGCGGCCTCGCGCGCGTCGGCCACCGACCCGCCGACACCCACGACGGCGAGCACCCGGCCGCCGGCGGTGACGAGCCGACCCTCGTCGTCGAGCGCGGTGCCGGCCTGCACCACGTGCACGCCCGACTGCTGCTCGGCGGCCTCGACCCCGGTGATGACGTCGCCCGACGACGAGCTCTCCGGGTAGCCCGCGCTGGCCAGGACGACGCCGACCGCGGCGCCGTCGCGGAACACGGGCGCGGGCACCTCGGCGAGCGTGCCGGTGGCGGCGCCGAGCAGCAGCGGCGAGAGCGGCGACTCCAGCAGCGCCAGCAGCGGCTGGGTCTCGGGGTCGCCGAAGCGGGCGTTGAACTCCACGACCCGCACGCCGCGCGAGGTCAGCGCCAGGCCGGCGTAGAGCAGGCCGGAGAACGGGGTGCCGCGGCGCGCCATCTCGTCGACGGTCGGCTGCAGCACGGTGGCGAGCACCTCCTCCACGAGGCCCTCGGGCGCCCACGGCAGCGGCGTGTAGGCGCCCATGCCGCCGGTGTTGGGGCCGGCGTCGCCGTCGCCGATCCGCTTGAAGTCCTGCGCCGGTTGCAGCGGGTGGACCGTCGTGCCGTCGGTGATCGCGAACAGCGAGACCTCCGGGCCGTCGAGGAACTCCTCGATGACGACGCGCTCGCACGCGAGGGCGTGCGCCAGCGCCTCCGCGCGGTCCTCGGTCACCACGACGCCCTTGCCCGCGGCCAGGCCGTCGTCCTTCACCACGTGGGGCGCACCGAGCTCGTCGAGCGCCGCCTCGGCCTCCTCGGCCGTGGTGCAGACGAACGCGCGGGCGGTGGGCACGCCGGCGGCCGCCATCACCTCCTTCGCGAAGGCCTTCGAGCCCTCGAGCACCGCGGCCTGCGCCGAGGGACCGAACACGGGGATGCCGACGGCGCGCACGGCGTCGGCCACGCCGGCCACCAGCGGCGCCTCCGGGCCCACGACCACCAGGCCGACGCCGAGGCGCGAGGCCAGCTCGGCCACCGCGGCGCCGTCGAGGGCGTCCACGGGGTGCAGGGCCGCGACGCCGGCCGCACCGGGGTTGCCGGGCGCGACGTGCACCTCGACCACGCCGGGGTCGGCTGCCAGGGCACGGGCCAGCGCGTGCTCGCGGCCACCGGGGCCGAGCACCAGGACGGAGAGGGCTGCGGGCTGCTCTGGCTGGTCAGGCTGGGTCGTCACGGGCAGCCACCGTAGTGCGTGCGGGCGTCGCACCGGTCCGTACCATCGCCCCGCGGGCACCGCCTGCAGGATTGGCCGCCGACGCAGAGGGGAACACCACCCAGCATGCCCCAGCTGCCCCGCGCCGGAGAGACCTTCGGCCGCTACCGCATCGACCGCCAGCTGGGCGAGGGCGGCATGGGTGTGGTGCACGCAGCCACCGACACGGTGCTCGACCGCCCCGTCGCCCTCAAGGTGATGTCGGCGCACCTGGGCCTGGCGGCCACCGAGGGCACCGCGGGCCACGAGGAGTTCCTCAAGCGCTTCGAGCGCGAGGCGGCCCTGCTGGCGCGCCTCGACAGCCCGCACGTGATCGGCATCTTCGAGGCCGGCGAGCACGACGGCTGCCCGTTCATCGCCACCCAGCTCGTGGGCGGCGGCGACCTCGGCGCCCTGATCGCGCGCCGCGGGCCGATGCCGCCGGTGCTCGCCGCGACCGTCTGCGCGCAGGTGGCCGACGCCCTGGCCGACGCGCACGCGGCCGGCGTCGTGCACCGCGACGTCAAACCCACCAACGTGCTGCTCCGCGACGCCGACGACCCGGACCTGCACGCCTACCTGTGCGACTTCGGCATCGCCCGCAGCGCCGACGACGGCGGCCTCACGGCGGCGGGCGCCGTCTCCGGCACCTGGACCTACCTGGCCCCGGAGTGCGGTCAGGGCCGCCCGGCCACCCCCTCCTCCGACCTGTACTCGGTGGGCTGCCTGCTGTGGGCCACGCTCACCGGCCAGCCGCCGTTTCGGGGCACCGACGTGGAGGTGGCGGTGGCCCACCAGCGGGCGCCGGTGCCCCAGCTGGAGACCGGTGGCGCCGGCGGCACCGGCGACCCCTTCCTCGAGCAGGTCAACGCCGTGCTCCGGGCCACGCTCGCCAAGGACCCCGCCGAGCGCCTCCCCGACGCCGGCACGCTGCGCGGCGCCCTGCTGGCGCTCGCCCAGACTCCGCCCCCGACCCTGCCGGTGCGTCCGCAGCTGCCCGCCGGCGCGGGGGGCCCGGTCGGGCGTCCCGCCACCGGCCCCGGCTCCACCACGGGCGGGCTGACGCCCGGGACCCCCGGACCGCTCACGCCGGGCGCCTTCCCTCCGCCCACCTCGCCGGGTGCGTCGTCACCTCGCCGTCGCGCCTGGGCCGTGGCCGGGGCGGCGCTCGCCGTGCTCGCGGTGGTGGGCGGCGTGGTCGCGGTGACGACACTGGGCGGCGGCGAGGACCCCGCGCGCACCGGCGGTGTCGAGGGCAGCACCGCTCCCGGCGGGGGGCCGACCGAGAGCCCGACCGAGAGCTCGAGCGGCAGCCCGACCGAGAGCCCGACCGAGAGCCCGACCGAGAGCCCGACCGAGAGCGCAGCTCCCACACCGACGAGCGGCGCCGGGCGCCGAGGCGACCTCGACGACGACGGCTTCGGCGACCTGGTGGTGCTCGACAGCACGCGAGACAGCAACGTGAGCACCACCTGGCTCTCCGACGGCACGAGCCTGAGCGAGCAGGAGACCGTCACCCTGCCCTCGGCGAAGGGCTTCAAGAGCCGCGACCAGGTGCTCGCCGACACCGACGGCGACGGCGTCGCCGAGCTGCTCGAGATCACCCAGCGCGACCGTCCGGGTGCGCCCGTGCAGGTGCGTGCCGTCCCCACCGACGGCAGCGCGCCCGGTCCGGTCGCGGAGATGGCCCCGCTCGCCGGCGAGGAGGAGTACGTGACCTACTACCCGGGCGACGTGGACGGCGACGGCCGCGACGACCTCACGATCGCCGTCTGGGCCGAGGACGAGCCGTTCGACTACTTCGTCTCGCTCGCCACCGACGACGGCTTCACCGACCCGCGGCCCGCGCTGCAGACGCAGGGCATCAGCTACGACGCCAGCGACACCGAGGTCGGCGACGTGGACGGCGACGGTCGCGTCGACGTCGTCGTGATCACCACCGTGGAGCGGCCGCAGTACAGCTACCGGACCAACGTGACCGTCTACTCCGGCGACGGCCGCCGCTTCACCGCACGGACCCGCGGCGGCTCCCCGGAGCGCGACTTCGTCACCGGTCTGGCGCCCCAGCCGCTGATGGCCGACACCGACGGCGACGGCGACCAGGAGGTGCTGCTCGCCGACGTCTACGCCTCGGGCGGCGTCACCCCGGTGCACCTGATGGACGACCGGGACGGCCGCCTCTCGGCCCCGCGGGTCGCCGGTCTGGTGGAGGACTTCGACATGGCCATCACCGTGAGTGACGTGAACGGTGACGGCCTCGACGACCTGGTCCAGCTGCACCAGCGCGAAGCCAACTCGCGGCCGGTGCTCGTCTCTGCGGTGCTCGCACGCGAGAGCGGCGATCTCGCCGCACCGCAGCTATGGGGTCGCTACCGGCTCCCGGCCGACGGCGACGCCTACCTCACGCTCGGCGGGGAGAGCTTCCCGTGAGCGGTGCTCCGACGCCGGGCAGCACCTTCGGTCCCTACCGGGTGGAGCGCCTGCTCGGGCACGGCGGCATGGGTGCCGTCTTCCTGGCGCACGACCCGCGGCTGAACCGGCCGGTCGCGCTCAAGGTGCTGCTCGAGCGGCACGCGCAGGAGGAGACCTACCTGCGTCGCTTCCAGCGCGAGGCCGCCGTCATGGCGCGGCTCGACTCTCCGCACGTGCTCAGTGTCTTCGACCACGGCGTCATCGACGGCTGGCCCTACCTGGTGACGCAGTACGCCGCCGGTGGGGACCTGGCCACCCTGCTGGCCGAGCGCGGCCCGCTGCCGCCGGCCCTGGCCGCCCGGGTCTGCAGCCAGGTGGCCGACGCGCTCGCCGCCGCGCACGCCGTGGGCGTCGTGCACCGCGACGTCAAGGCCGCCAACGTGCTGGTGCGCGACGCCTCCCCCGAGCAGGCCGGCAGGATCCACGTCTACCTGGGCGACTTCGGCGTCGCCCACGACTCCTCCGGCGGCCTGACGACGGCCGGCGCGGTCGCGGGCACCTGGAACTACCTGGCGCCGGAGCGGGCCGAGGGGTCCGCGGGGACCCCGCTGACCGACGTCTACTCGGTGGGATGCCTGTTCTGGGAGACCCTCACCGGTCGACCGCCCTACGCCGGCAGCGACGTGGAGGTGGCGATGGCGCACCTCACCGAACCGGTGCCGCAGCTCGCCGCGGCCGACGCGACCTCGCAGCGGGCCGACACCGTGCTGGCGCGCGCGATGGCCAAGGACCCCGCACACCGGCCGGCGTCGGCGCTGGCCCTGCGCGAGGAGCTGCGCGCGCTCGTGCCCCCCGCGGTCGCCCCCTCGTTCAGCGGCGGGCCCGCGCTGGGCGCCGGTGGGCCCGCCGCGGGGTCAGGACGACGCGGTCGCGGGCTGCTGGCGGGCGCCCTCGCGCTGGTGCTGGTGGCCGGCGGCGTCACCGCCGGCGTGCTCCTGACCCGTGACGACGAGCCTGCCCCCACCGCCGGGACGGGCACCTCCCCCGACGCGGAGGGCGACCCGGACGACGCTGGGACCACCGCGCCCCCCGCACCCGAGCCCGCCCCCGCCGTCACCGGGGACCTCGACGGTGACGGGCTGGGCGACGTGGGCTACCTCGACCGGGATCGCGGCGTCCTGCTCACCTGGCGCTCGACCGGCAGCGAGCTCACCGCGCCGCAGGGCGCGGCGGGCCGGCGTCCGGTGGAGGCGGACGCGTTGGCCGGCGACCTGGACGGCGACGGCGGCGAGGACCTCGTGGAGGTCGACGGCGACGGCGCCGTGGTGGCGGTCCGCGTACGTCGTCCGGGTCAGCCCACCGTCGCCTCGCCGGTGCCGGTGACCCCGGGCAGCAGCTTCCTGCTCGCCGACGTCACGGGCGACGGTGTGCTCGACCTGGTCGCCTCCTCGGTCCAGGAGGGGCCCCTGACGGTCACGGTGGCGGTGGGCGACGGCGCGGGCGGCTTCGGCCAGGCGAGCTCGTGGTTCGACGGCCCCGTCGACACCGGCGAGAGCGACACCGCGGTGGTGACCGCGGCCGACCTCGACGGCGACGCGGCGGCCGACCTCGTGGTGGCGGTACCCGGCGGCTCGGGTGCGCAGCTGCGGGTGCTCACGGCCGCGCGGGGTCGCTTCCGCGCCGGCGGGAGCGTGCCCGCCGCGGCGCTGCGCGACGACTCCGGGACCCTGCTGACCGCCGACCTCGCCGGCGACGGCGCCCCGGAGCTGGTCTACGTGACCAGCGGCGGCATCGAGGACGGCGTCGTGGTCTGGCCGCTGGACGGGTCGGGAGCCGGTGGGTTGGGCACCAGCATCCGGCTCCCCGTGGCGGGCGGGGGCGCGGGCGTGGGCGACGCCTACGCCGACGAGGTGGCCCTCAGCGACGTCGACGGCGACGGGCGCGACGACCTGGTGCTGGTCGCCTACGACTCCGACTTCGAGGGGCCGCGCCGCGCCGTTGTGCTCCGCTCGCTCACCGCCGAGGGTGGTCGGCCCGAGCTCGCCGCGGCCCAGGTGTGGGCCCGCGACCTGCCCGACGAGGGCTACAGCCACGTGCTCGGCCCGACCACCACCGCACAGTGGAGCGGCTACTGAGCGGGTGTCTGCTCAGATCAGCTCGTGCCGCACCACGGTGGCGGCGCGGTCGGGGCCGACGCCGACGGCGGAGATCCGCGCACCGGACATCTCCTCGACGGCCTCCACGTAGGCCTGCGCGGCGGGCGGCAGGTCGTCGAAGGAGCGGGCTCCGGAGATGTCCTCGGTCCAGCCCGGCAGGTTCTCGTAGACCGGCACGGCGTGGTGGAAGTCGGTCTGGTTGACCGGCATCTCGTCGTGGCGCACGCCGTCGACCTCGTAGGCGACGCACACCGGCACCTGCTCCAGGCCGGTGAGCACGTCGAGCTTGGTGAGCACGAAGTCGGTGACGCCGTTGACGCGGGCGGCGTAGCGGGCGATGACGGCGTCGTACCAGCCGCAGCGGCGCGGGCGACCGGTGGTGGTGCCGAACTCGGCGCCCACCGAGCGCAGGTGCTCGCCGTGCTCGTCGAAGAGCTCGGTGGGGAAAGGCCCCTCGCCCACGCGGGTCGTGTAGGCCTTGACGATGCCGATCACCTGGTCCAGACGCATGGGCGGGATTCCGGAGCCGGTGCAGGCGCCGCCGGCGGTGGCCGAGCTGGAGGTCACGAACGGGTAGGTGCCGTGGTCGACGTCGAGCAGGGTCGCCTGCCCGGCCTCGAGCAGCACGGTCTCGTCGCGGTCGAGCGCCTGGTTGAGCAGCAGGCCGGTGTCGCAGACCATGGGCGCGAGCCGGTCGGCGTGCACCAGCAGGCTCTCCACGGCCTCCTCCACGGTGACCGCGCGGCGGTTGTAGACCTTGGCGAGCAGCTGGTTCTTCAGCTCCAGCGCGCCCTCCACCTTGGCGGTGAGGATCTTCTCGTCGAAGAGGTCCTGGATCCGGATGCCGATGCGGTTCATCTTGTCGGCGTAGGTCGGGCCGATGCCGCGACCGGTGGTGCCGATGCGGCGCTTGCCGAGGAAGCGCTCGGTCACCTTGTCGAGGCTGCGGTTGTAGTCGGCGATCACGTGCGCGCTGGCGCTGACGCGCAGCTTGCTCGTGTCGACGCCGCGCGCCTCCAGGCCGTCGATCTCCTCGAAGAGGACGTCGACGTCGACCACGACGCCGTTGCCGATCACCGGGGTGCAGCCCGGCGTCAGGATCCCGCTGGGCAGCAGGTGCAGCGCGTACTTCTGGTCGCCCACCACCACGGTGTGGCCGGCGTTGTTGCCACCGTTGAACTTCACGACGTAGTCGACGCGGTGGCCGAGCAGGTCGGTGGCCTTGCCCTTACCCTCGTCGCCCCACTGGGCGCCGATGATGGCGATGGCGGGCATGGGTGTGCTCTCTTCCGTTCGCGGGTGCCCCCGCGTCGGCCGGGGACGACGAAGCCCCGGCAACAGCGTCCGGGGCTCTTGCGGCGACACGGTAGCAGGGGGCGGGGGTACCCACCGGTACCGTGGCGCCGGTGGACCCCTTGCTCGTGATCACCAATGCCGAGGCCGGCACCTCCGACCAGGAGCGGCTCGACCTCGCGCTCGAGGTGCTGCGCGAGCACACCTCGGTGGAGGTCGCGGCCACCGCCGACCCGGGCGAGCTCGACGGCGTGCTGCACCGCGCCGGGTCGCGCCGCATCGTCGTGGCCGGAGGCGACGGCAGCCTGCACGCCGTCGTGTCGTGCCTGCACAAGCGGCGCGAGCTGGAGGGCCGGGTGCTCGGGCTGCTGCCGCTCGGCACCGGCAACGACTTCGCCCGCGGCGTCGGCATCCCGCTGGAGGTGCCCGAGGCGGCCCGGGTGCTGGTCGAGGGCACACCGCAGGCGATGGACCTGATGGTCGACGAGGTCGGTCAGGTCGTCGTCAACGGCGTGCACGTGGGCGCCGGCGCGCAGGCGAGCCGCCGCTCGACCCGCTGGAAGAAGCGGTTGCGGCCCGTCGGCGTCGGCAAGCTCAACCTGGGCAAGCTCGGCTACCCCATCGGCGCCGCCATCACCGCCTGGAACCCTCCGGTGATCCGGCTGCGCGTCGAGGTCGACGGCGTCGTCGTCAACGACCTGGACTCGCCCGTGCTGCAGGTCGCGCTCGGCAACGGCAGCTCGGTGGGCGGTGGCACCGAGCTCACCCCCGACGCCGACCCCAGCGACGGCCGGATCGACGTCGTGGTCTCGCGCGCCATCGGGCCGGTCGGTCGCATCGTCTACGCGGCGCGCCTGGGCGTGGGCACCCACCTCGAGCACCCCGACGTCGACCGCTACCGCGGCCGCGAGGTCTCGATCGCCGGCGAGGAGTTCTGGTGCAGTGCCGACGGCGAGATCGACGGCCCCGAGCGGCACCGCTCCTGGCGCCTGGAGCCCGCCGCGTACTCGCTGGTGGCGCCGTCGGTGGTGCCCTGAGTCGGGACCTGCCGCCTGCTCGATAGCCTGCCAGCATGAGCGAGCAGACCCCGGGGACGCCAGCCGCCGACGAGGCCGAGCAGGAGCGCCTCACCCAGGAGGCCGTGCGCCGCGAGAAGCGTGAGCGGCTGCTGGCCGAGGGGCACGCGCCGTACCCGGTCGTGGTGCCGCGCACCCACACGCTGGCTGCCGTGCGCGAGCAGTGGGGCCACCTGGAGACGGGCGAGGAGACCCAGGACGTCGTCGGCGTCGCCGGCCGGGTGATGTTCGTGCGCAACACCGGCAAGCTCTGCTTCGCGACCCTGCAGGAGGGCGCGGGCACCCGGCTGCAGGTGATGCTCTCGCTGGCCGAGGTCGGCGAGGAGGCGCTGGAGGGCTGGAAGCGCACCGTCGACCTCGGCGACCACGTCTTCGTGGAGGGCCGGGTGATCTCCTCACGCCGCGGCGAGCTCTCGGTGATGGCCTCCTCGTGGCGGATGGCCTCCAAGGCGCTGCGACCGCTGCCGGTGCTGCACAAGGAGCTCTCCGAGGAGTCGCGGGTGCGGCAGCGGTACGCCGACCTGATCGTGCGCCAGGAGGCGCGCGACATGGTGCGCACCCGCGCCGCCATCGTCTCCGCGATCCGCCGCACCCTCGAGGAGCAGGGCTACCTCGAGATCGAGACCCCGGTGCTGCAGCTCATCCACGGCGGCGCGGCGGCCCGTCCGTTCCGCACGCACATGAACGCCTTCGACCAGGCGATGACGCTGCGCATCGCGCTCGAGCTCAACCTGAAGAAGGCCGTCGTCGGCGGCGTCGACAAGGTCTTCGAGATCGGCCGGATCTTCCGCAACGAGGGCGTCGACTCCACCCACTCCCCCGAGTTCACGATGCTCGAGTGCTACGAGGCCTACGGCGACCAGCACACGATGGCCGAGCTGATGCGCACGATGGTGCTGGCCGCCGCCGACGCCGCCGGCTCCCGGCAGGTCGAGACGCCCGCGGGCGTCGTCGACCTCGACGGCGAGTGGCGCTGGCTGCCGGTCTACGAGGGCGTCTCGGAGGCCGTCGGCACCGAGGTGACGACGTCGACCCCGGTCGAGGAGCTGCGTCGCCTCGCCGCCGAGCACGACGTCGAGCTCGACCCGGCGTGGGGCCACGACAAGATCGTGCTCGAGCTGCTCTCCGAGCTGGTGGAGCCGACGCTCGTGCAGCCCACCTTCGTGTGCGACTACCCGCCCTCGGCGCAGCCGCTGGCGCGCGCGCACCGCAGCGAGCCCGGCCTGATCGAGGCCTGGGACCTGATCATCGGCGGCGTCGAGCGCGGCACCGCGTTCTCCGAGCTGGTCGACCCGGTGGTGCAGCGCGAGGTGCTCACCGAGCAGTCGCGCCTGGCCGCCGGCGGCGACCCTGAGGCCATGCAGCTCGACGAGGACTTCCTGCGCGCCCTGGAGTACGGCGCTCCGCCCATGGGCGGCCTGGGGCTCGGCATCGACCGGCTGATCATGCTGTTCACCGGCGCCGGCATCCGCGAGACGATCCTCTTCCCGCACCTGCGGCCCGAGGCGCGCTGAGCCAGGCGCATGTTACTGACCCGCCCGACTACTAGGTGGTGTCATCGTGACCCCACCTAGTAGTCGCAACAGTCAGTAACATGCCGCGTCCGGCGCCACCGCCTGCGCAGGCTCAGCCCAGCAGCGCGTCGTAGGCCGCCGGGCTGGAGTCGCGCAGGAAGTCCGAGCAGCGCTCCCACTCCGGGGTCTCGCCGATGGCGCGGGCCGAGAGCGCGAGCAGCGCCACGCAGGTGAGGAAGCCGCGGTTGGGCTCGTGCTCCCACGGCACCGGCCCGTGACCCTTCCACCCGTTGCGGCGCAGCATGTCGAGCGAGCGGTGGTAGCCCACCCGCGAGTAGGCGTAGACCGTAACGTCGTCGGCTCCGCCGTCGCGCGCCTCGGTGGCCAGCGCGGCCCACGCCGCCGGCGACGCCGGGTGGGCGCGGACGACGTCGACCGGCGAGGCGGAGGCGAGCGCCTCGACCGCCGGGTCGACGGGCAGGTGGGTGGGCGGGGGGCCGGCCATCAGGTCCTGGTGGGTCATGCCCCCAGTGTGCCCGGCGTCCGACGACGCGGGTGCGCCGCCCTGATCCGCTCCGCCTCCTCGGCCAGCTCCGGGTGGAGGGTCGGGCCATAGCGGTCGCAGGTGGTCGCGATGTCCCGCAACAGGCGCAGCCCGGCGAGCTGCCGCCCCGGCCCGCGCACGTCCTTCCACCACAGGTCGCTGATGCCCAGCCGACGCGCAGAGATCAAGGATGCGCGCTCCTGCATCTCGCGCGCGACATCGTCGGCCGGGCGGTCCGCGAGGCCGCCGTCGCTGACCGGCCGCAGCTTCAGGACGCCGTGCACCTCGACCAGGTGGTTCCCGACCCGCAGGTCCGCCCAGTAGATCCGACCGGACCGGGTGCGCACCGGGAACTGAAGGTCGATGTCATCGAAGCCGAGCACCTGGAGCAGGTCGCGGGCCAGTGTCTCGGCGACGCTCTCCGCACCGAGGCGCGCGCGACCCACGCCCAGCCGGGCGGCCACGATCCCCGGGTAGAAGTCCATCGCCGCCATCGCCTCCTCGACGGCGGCCCGGGTCACGCCCATCTCCAGCGCTGCGTCCATCGCGACCATCGCGTGCAGCTCGCCTCGTAGCCGGCCGATGTCGGCCACGGTGCGGGCGACGTCGAGGCAGCGCATCCCGCCGACCTGCGCCACCTGCCGGGGCTGGAACCGTGCGTAGTGCCGGGCGACGCCGTCGCGCGTCCAGGCTGAGGAGTAGCCGGGTCGGGTGACGTGCACGACCGGCTCGGGCGGCGTCAAGATGCTCAGTCCGAGCTCGTGCGCCGCCGAGTCGTGGCTGAGCACCCACGAGCGGTGCATGGTGGCCACCGCGGCCCGGGCCAGCATGCGCGGGCGTTCGACGTAGGGCTCCGCTGCCTCCCAGGTCTCACCCAGGCAGTAGGCGCCGCGGCGCAGCACCCGCAGCTCGCCCGCACGCACCAGGGCGGCGATCACCGAGGGGGTCGTGCCGGTGTCGAGCAGCTGCTGACGGGTCACCACGCCGAGGTTGGCCTCGGCGCGGGCTCGGGCGTGGGTGGGCATCGTGGCGACCATGAGGCGTCACCCTGCCTGGGATGCGGCTCGCTCGGAAGTGCCTGCCGAGCGCCTGTGGAGAACGTCGGTCAGGCCGGCCGGAGGGATGGTCGTGAGCGGGCATGTTACTGACTGTTGCGACTGCTAGGACCGCTCACCACGACCCCATCTAGTAGTGCCACGGGTCAGTAACATGCGCCCGCGGCAAGCCTCAGCCCAGCGACTTGCCCGCGGCCCGCAGGTGCTCGCAGGCCTCCACGACGCGCGCGGCCATGCCCGCCTCGGCGGCCTTGCCCCAGGCGCGGGGGTCGTAGAGCTTCTTGTTGCCGACCTCGCCGTCGACCTTCAGCACGCCCTCGTAGTTGGCGAGCATGTGGCCGGCCACGGGCCGGGTGAAGGCGTACTGGGTGTCGGTGTCGACGTTCATCTTCACCACGCCGTAGTCGACGGCGTCGGCGATCTCCTGGGCCGAGGAGCCCGAGCCGCCGTGGAAGACCAGGTGGAAGGGCTTGCTGCCGGGCTCGAGACCGACCTCGGCGACGACGGCCTCCTGGGCGGCCTTGAGCACCTCGGGGCGCAGCTTGACGTTGCCGGGCTTGTAGACGCCGTGCACGTTGCCGAAGGTCAGGGCGGTCATGTAGTAGCCGCGGTCGCCGTGGCCGAGGGCCTTGACGGTGGCGATGGCGTCCTCGGGGGTGGAGTAGAGCTTCTCGTTGATCTCGTTCTCGACGCCGTCCTCCTCGCCGCCGACCACGCCCACCTCGATCTCGAGGATGATCTTGGCCTCGATGCACTTCTCCAGCAGCTCGCTGGCGATCGAGAGGTTCTCCTCCAGCGGCACCGCGGAGCCGTCCCACATGTGCGACTGGAACAGCGGCGCCTCGCCGCGCTGCACCCGCTCGCGCGAGATCTCCAGCAGCGGGCGCACGAAGCCGTCGAGCTTGTCCTGCGGGCAGTGGTCGGTGTGCAGGGCGATGTTGACCGGGTAGCTCTTGGCCACCTCGGCCGCGAACGCCGCGAACGCCACCGAGCCGGTGACCATGTTCTTCACCGAGGGGCCGGAGAAGTACTCGGCACCGCCGGTGGAGACCTGGATGATGCCGTCGGAGCCGGCGTCGGCGAAGCCCTTGAGTGCCGCGTTCAGCGTCTGCGACGACGAGACGTTGATGGCCGGGAAGGCGTACTGGCCGCTCTTGGCGGCGTCGAGCATCTCGGCGTACTTCTCAGGGGTGGCGATGGGCATCGTGCGTCTCCTCGGGGCTGCGGACCGGCCGTCGACCCCGACCCTAGTAGCAGGACAACCTCGCGCGCCCGCGCGGCGTACTAGTGGGCAGACGACGACCCGACGCACGGACCACCCGGGAGCACCCCATGGACCACCTGGACCTCAGCGACCACCTCGAGCGCCTCGCCGCCCACGAGCCGCCCGTCCGCCCCGCGCACGAGCACCTGGCGGCCGGACGGCGCGCACTGCGCCGCCGCCGCGTCGCCGAGCTCGGCGCCGTCACCGCGGTGCTGGCGGTGCTGGTCGGCGGCTGGGCCGTGGTGGGTGACGGCGGCTCCTCCCGTGCCACCGAGCCGCCGGCGGCGCCACCCACCACGTCGAGGGCTCCGATGCCGCCCCCCGAGGGCGAGTGGGCGCAGTGGCAGGACGGCGCCGTGCGACTCGCCGACGGCGTCGAGGAGCTGGACCGGATCGACGCCGGCCGCGACGGCGTCGGGCTGGAGCTGCGCGCCGGCGACGACGTCCGGTGGTACCTGGTCGACCGCCGGAGAACGACCTCGTTCGACGCCTACGTGGCCTTCGACAGCCTGGCCGACTGGGTGAGCGACCAGACCTTCCCCGGCGGCCCCGCCGCGCGCGCGGCCCTGGTGCGGCTGGCGCCCGACGGCACCCTGGCGCCGGGCCGTCCCGGCGTCGAGATCATCGAGCAGGTCGCCTCGCCCGACCTGCCGGACTCCTACGACGGCGGGAACCTGGTGACCGCCGCCGCGCTCGTGGAGGTCGACGGCGAGCGCACCTGGCTGCTCGCCCGCGACCCGGCCGCCACCGACGTCATCACCGTGGCGCTGGCGCGCGCCTCCACCCTGGACGACTTCCTCGCCTTCGCACGCGAGCGCTACGCCGACGGGCCCGGCGGCGGCAGCGAGGGCATGCTGTGAGGCGCGCCGAGCGCGAGGCGGAGTTCGTCGCCTTCGTGGAGGGCCGCCAGGCGCACCTGCGCCGGGTGGCCTACTCGCTGTGCGGCGACTGGCACCTGGCCGAGGACCTGCTGCAGATCGCGCTGGCCAAGCTCTTCGTGGCCTGGCCGCGGGTGCGGCGCGAGGGTCGCGAGGAGGCGTACGCCCGGACCGTCCTGGTGCGCACCTCCATCGACGAGCACCGCCGCCGCAGCAGGCGGCCGGAGCGCCCGGGGTTGGAGGGCCTCGACCCGGCGACGGCGCCGAGCCCCGGCCCGGAGGACCGCGACGACCTGGTCGCCGCCCTGCAGGAGCTGCCCGAGATGCAGCGCAAGGTGGTGGTGCTGCGCTACCTGCTCGACCAACCGGTCGCGGAGGTGGCTGCCGAGCTCGGCATCTCCGAGGGCACGGTCAAGAGCCACGCCTCGCGCGGCATCGGGCGGCTCCGGGAGACCGTCGGCGGTCGGCTCTAGTGCGGTTCGGGCGAATCGCGGGACAGTGTCGGCGGCACTCCCTACAGTGCTGACCGCGGCGCGGTCGAGCCCTGCACCCACCTCGTCTCTCGGGAGTCCTCGCATGCCCCTGCCACCCCGCACGGCCCCGCGCCTGGGTGCGGTCGCCGTCGCCCTGGCCGCCGCCCTCTCCCTGCTGCTCGCAGCGCCCAGCGCGCAGGCGCGCCCGCTGGCCGCCTCGGGCCCCTCGGTCGCACAGCCCGTCGGCGCCGTGGTCACCACGGCGACGGCGAGCCGCAGCGCGAGCCGCCGCAACTACCAGGTGCCGACGGTCGGGAGCTGCCACCGTCTCTCCGCTCGCGAGCTGCTCTCCTCCTACGACACCAGGCGTGCGGTGCCGTGCAGCAGCCGGCACAACCTGCGCACCCTCGCGGTCAAGCGCCTCGCCCGTCCCATCGACTACGAGGACTTCCAGACCGCGATGGCGGCGGTCGCGCCGTCCTGCGAGCGCGCCCGTGCCCGGGTGCTGGGTCGGACCGACCTGGTGCGCTCCCAGAGCGCCTACGACCTCAACCTGTTCGTGCCCACCCCGGCTCAGCGACGCCGTGGTGCCGCGTGGGTGCGCTGCGACATCGGCATCTTCGGCGGTCGCACCGTCGTCCCGCTCGACGAGGACCTCCGACTCCCCGCGGGTCGGTTGCCGCGCAGCCGACCGGGTGCCTGGACGCCCGCCGTCTCTACATCCTGACCTGCAGCCGGCCGCACAGCTTCCGCGCGGTGGGCGCCGTCCGTCTCCGCGGTGGCTTCCCGACGCCGGAGCGGGCGCGCGAGCAGGCCCGCGGCTGCAACCGGTTCATCGAGGGCCGAGGTACCTACCGCTACGCGCTGAAACCCCTCTTCCGGGCCGGCAACCGCGCGCTGGTCTGCTACGAGCAGACCCGACGGTGAGCGCGCGCGTGCTGAGCCTGACGGCGGCGCTGCTGGCCGCCCTCGTGCTGGGCTCGCCGACGCCGGCGACCTCCGCCACCTCGGTGCTCCCGCTGGCTGCGGCGTCCGCGCCGTCCGGGCCGGCCACCGCGCGCACGGCCCCGGGTCTGCCCCGGGTCGGCACCTGCCACCAGCTCTCGCGCCGCCAGAGCCAGGCCTTCTCGGACACGAAGCGAGCGGTGCCGTGCAGCGGTCGGCACAACACCCGCACCGTGTCCGTCGTGCGGGTCCCGGGCAGCGTCGACCTCGCCGACTTCGGCCAGGTCTACCGCGCGGCCGGACCGGCCTGCACCCGGGCGCGCGCCCGCGTGCTCGGCTCGTCGGTCACCCGGCGCGCGCTCACGCCCTACCTCTTCAACTTCTTCGTGCCCACGGCCGCCCAGCAGCGGCGCGGCGCCTCCTGGATCCGCTGCGACCTCGGCATCCGCGGCGCCGGCGACCGGCTGATCAGCCTCGACGAGGACCTGCGCCTGCCGGACGGCCCGCTGCCCGAGCGGCTGAGCGCCTGCGAGGACCGTCGTGGGTACGCCGTCCACTGCGGTGTCCCCCACGTGACCCGGTCCGTGGGGGCGCTGCAGGTGGGGCGCGCCTACCCCTCCCCGGCCACCGTCCAGCGCGCGGCCGTCCGCTGCCAGCGGTTCGGCGCCGGGCGCTACGACGTCGGCGTCCCCGACGAGCTGCAGTGGCGCGCGGGCAACCGGGTCCTGGTCTGCGACCTGCTCACCCGGCGCTGAGGCCGGCGCTCGGTCCGGCTCAGCCCCGCCAGACCTGCTCGCCGCCCGGGCCCGCGCCGTCCAGGTCGGCGTGCTGACGCACCCAGGTGTGCATCGCGATGGCGGCCGCGGCCGAGGCGTTGATGGAGCGCGTGGAGCCGAACTGCGCGATCGAGAACGTGCCGTCGCACGCGGCGCGCGCCGCCTCGCTCAGCCCCGGCCCCTCCTGGCCGAACAGCAGGCACACGGCGCGCGGCAGCGCGAGCGTCTCCAGCGGCCGGGCACCGGGCAGGTTGTCGATGCCGAGCAGCGGCACCCGTTCGACGCCCGACGCCAGGTGCGCGCTCAGCGTCTCGACGTCGGGGTGGTGGCGCACGTGCTGGTAGCGGTCGGTCACCATCGCTCCACGCCGGTTCCAGCGCCGGTTGCCCACGATGTGCACCTCGGCGGCCAGGAAGGCGTTGGCGGTGCGCACGATCGTGCCGATGTTGAAGTCGTGCTGCCAGTTCTCGATGGCCACGTGGAAGCCGTGCCGGCGGGTGTCGAGGTCGGCGACGATCGCCTCCAGGCGCCAGTACCGGTAGCGGTCGACAACGTTGCGGCGGTCACCGTGCTCGAGCAGCTCGGGGTCCAGGTGCGGGTCGGCGGGCCTGGGCCCCTCCCACGGGCCCACGCCCACCTCGGGACGGCCGTGCGGCATCGGGTCGTAGGGCGCCCGCGGCTCGCCCCCTGACCCGTCCACCGCCTCCGGTCCCTCCACCGACCGAAGGATAGGGGTGCCCCCGGGGGGAATCCCGATGCCGGTGCCGGTGTTCGGGGCTACCGTGACATCCGTGACCGAGATCGTGCTCCCGATGTTCCTCGGCATCGACTGGATGGACCCCCAGTGGCTGCTCGAGCGCTTCGGCGCGGAGCTGTTCTGGATCAGCCTGATCATCATCTTCGTCGAGTGCGGGCTCTTCTTCCCGTTCCTGCCCGGCGACAGCCTGCTCTTCGCCATGGGCATCTTCATCGCCACCGGCCAGATCGACCTGTTCCCCGGCTCCCGCCTGGTCGAGCTGGGCATCGCGCTGACGCTGCTGCTCGCCGCCGCCTGGCTGGGCAACGTGGTGGGCTACGAGATCGGCCGCGGGGTGGGGCAACCACTGCGCAACCGCGACGGGCGGCTGATCAAGCGCAAGCACATCGCCAGCACCGAGCGCTTCTTCGCCGAGCACGGCAAGAAGGCGCTGGTCATCGGCCGCTTCGTGGCCTTCGTGCGCACCTACGTCACCGTGGTCGCCGGCATCACCCGGATGCCGCGCCACGTCTTCTACCTGTGGAGCCTCATCGGCGGGCTCGCCTGGGTGCTCACCATCACCGCGCTGGGCTTCTTCCTCGGCGAGAACGTGCCGTGGCTCGAGCACAACATCGACGCCGCCATCCTGGCGATCCTCGCCTTCACGGCCGTGCCCATCGCGTGGGAGTGGTGGCGCCACCGTCGCGCGCACCGTCGTGCGGCCCGCGACGGCGCGGTCGGCGCCGTCGGGCCGGTGCCGGACGAGGAGCCGGACCGCGTCACACGGTGAGCCGGCGCTCCCGGATCCGCTTGATGACCCACCACGCCACGCCGAAGCCGACGACGGCGACCACGCCCCACTGCAGGTAGCCCACCACCGGTTCCACGCGGTGCCACTGCTCGCCCAGCTGGTAGCCGGCCACCACGAAGACGCTGTTCCAGATCAGGCTCCCGGCGGTCGTGAGCAGCAGGAACGTGAGCACCGGCATCCGCTCGAGTCCGGCGGGGATCGAGATCAGGCTGCGGAAGATCGGGATCATCCGCCCGAAGAACACCGCCTTGCGGCCGTGCTTGGCGAACCACTCCTCGGTGCGCAGGAAGTCGTCCTCCTTGACCAGCGGCAGCTTCTTCCACAGCCAGAAGGTGCGGTCGCGCCCGAAGCCGGCCCCGATCCCGTAGAGCACCATGGCGCCGACGACGGACCCCAGCGTGGTGAAGAAGATGGCGGTGGCGAGCGAGAAGTCGCCGCGGCTCGCGGTGAAGCCGGCCAGCGGCAGGATCGCCTCGCTCGGCAGCGGCGGGAAGAGGTTCTCCAGCGCGATCAGCAGCCCGGCCCCGGCGGGCCCGAGCCGCTCCATGACGTCGACGGCCCAGCCGGCGATGCCCGTGAGCTCCTCGGTGCCGTCGGCCGCGGCGGCCAGCGCCCACACGTGCGGCACGCGCTCAGCCCCGGGTCGCCGCGCGGGCGGCGTCGAGCTGGGCCTTGGTGAGCACCGGGCGCACCTCGAGGCCGACGTCGGCCAGCGGGTTCTCGCCCTCGGGGCTGCGGTCGATCGCGCAGCAGACCACCTCGACGACGGCGCCACCCTCGCGCAGGTGGGCGACGGCGTCGCGCACGGCCCCGCCGGTGGTGATCACGTCCTCGATGATCGTGACGCGCTTGCCGGCGAACGGCGGCCCCTCGGCCTGCTTGGCCGTGCCGTAGGTCTTGGGCTCCTTGCGCACGAAGAGCGCAGGGGTGCCCAGGATCCCGCTGACGGCGGTGGCGATCGGCACGCCGCCCAGCTCGAGCCCGGCCAGCAGCTCGGTGTCCTGCGGCAGCAGCTGCACCATCTCGCGCGCGACGCGTGCCAGCAGCAGCGGGTCGGCCTCGAAGAGGTACTTGTCGAAGTACTCGGTGCTCACCTGCCCCGAGCGGAGCGTGAACTCCCCGGTCAGGCGGCAGCAGGCGTCGATGTCGGCGGCGAGCGCGTCGTCGGTGGTGGTCACGGGCAGCACGCTACCGGCGTCGCCTGGGAGGAGCCTGATCGTGCCGGCTCGTAGGCTCGGGCGCATGCTCGCCCGACGCCTGCACGGCATCCCACCCACCATCTTCAGCGAGATGTCGGCGCTGGCGGTGCGCACGGGCGCCGTCAACCTCGGCCAGGGGTTCCCCGACGTCGACGGCCCGCCACCGGTGATCGCCGCCGCCGTCGCCGCCCTCGAGCACGGCGCCAACCAGTACGCGCCCGGCATCGGGGTCCCGGCGCTGCGCCGCGCGATCGCCGCCCACCAGCAGCGCCACTACGGCCTGCAGGTCGACCCCGACACCGAGGTCGTCGTCACCACCGGTGCCACCGAGGGCGTGGCCGCGGCGCTGCTGGGCCTGGTGGACCCCGGCGACGAGGTGGTGCTCCTCGAGCCGTTCTACGACTCCTACCCGGCGATGCTCCAGGTGGCGGGAGGGGTGCGCCGTCCCGTCACGCTGCGCGGACCCGACTACCGCCTCGACGTCGAGGAGCTGCGGGCCGCGGTCACCCCCCGCACCCGGTTCGTGCTGCTCAACACCCCGCACAACCCCACCGGCACCGTGCTGAGCCGCCCCGAGCTGCAGGCCGTGGCCGACCTCGCGATCGAGCACGACCTCGTGGTGATCACCGACGAGGTGTACGAGCACCTCACCTTCGACGACGCCGAGCACGTGCCGCTGGCCACCCTGCCCGGCATGTGGGAGCGCACGCTGACGCTCTCCAGCGCCGGCAAGTCCTACTCGTTCACCGGCTGGAAGGTCGGGTGGGCCACCGGACCCGCGCCACTGGTGCAGGCGGTGCTCGCCGCCAAGCAGTGGCTGACCTTCACCTCCGGCTCGCCGCTGCAGCCGGCGGTCGCCGTCGCACTCGAGGAGCACCCGGACTTCCCGCGCTCCCTGGCCGCGAGCCTGCGCGAGCGGCGCGACCTGCTGGTCGCCGGTCTCCGCGAGGCCGGTCTGGAGCCCACGGTGCCGCAAGGCACCTACTTCGCCAGCACCGACGTCGCCCACCTGGGGTGGGCCGACGGCGACGCCTTCTGCCGGGCACTGCCCGAGCGTGCCGGCGTCGTCGCCATCCCGGCGCAGGGCTTCTACGACCCCGACCTGCCCGCCAGCCGCGAGGCCGGGCGCCACCACGTGCGCTGGGCGTTCTGCAAGGAGCCCGCCGTCATCGCCGACGGCGTCGCACGGCTCGCCGCCGCCGACCTCACCGCCTGACCCGGCCCGCTCAGCCCCAGGGCTGGGAGGTGCCCGTGGGCAGCTGCTGCGCGGAGCCGCCCTTGCGGGCGTACCACTCGCTGGCGCCGCCGACGAAGAACAGCACGATCGAGGCGACCGCCGCGATCGTGATCACCCAGGGCACGATCGTCAGGAAGCCGGCCACGAGCGTGAGGAGCGCGGCCACGGCGGCCGAGATGACCGTGAGGATGCGCGCCCAGTTCTGCCGCATCAGCGCCAGGATGCTGGTGACCAGGGCGATCAGGCTCCACACGGCGAGCACCACGAAGATGCCGATCACGACGCCGCCGATGTCGTCGACGGTGAGGTTGCCGTAGTCGCCCGAGGCGAGCTCACGCTCGAGGTCGGGGCGGATCTCGTCGAGCACCGCGTCACCGCCGAGTGCCACGAGTCCGGCGAAGATCATCACGATGGCCGAGGAGATCGCGGCCACCAGACCGGCCGCCAGCACCGTGCCGGGTCGCTTGTCGGGGTCGCGCTGCTGCACGCCGAACGGCTGCTGGCCGTAGGGCTGCTGGCCGCCGTAGCCGGGCTGCTGGCCGTAGGGCTGCTGGCCGTAGGGCTGCTGGCCGTAGGGCTGCTGACCGTACGGGCCCTGGCCGGAGGGGCCGCCCTCGCCGGAGGGGGACGGGGAGGGGTACTGGGGGTCGCTCATGGGGTCATGAAACACCAGCGCCGGTGGCCCGGCGACACCACGCGCGCGATTCGGGGCGCAGCAGCAGCCCCACGGTCGCCGCGCCCGCGGCCAGCGGCAGCACCATCGCGACGCTGGCCAGCATGGTGACGAGCGAGAGCCCGCTCACCAGCGCCGCGGAGACCAGCAACCCGCGCCGACCCCACGAGCGCCCCCGGAACGTGCCGACCGCGAACACCGCTGCGGCCACGCACCACGCCAGCGCGACGCCGCACAGCACCAGCGTGCTGGCGCGCACCTCCCCCTGCGTGAGGCCCGCCGAGGAGAGCGCGTCCGGGTTCTGGCGCTGCAGCTCCTCGAAGAGCAGGTCGGGCACGGTGGCCAGGGTGAAGGCCGTCGCCGCGATGCCGAGCGCCACCAGGCCGGTGGCGATCCAGGTGACCAGGCACGCCGCCAGCACCGAGGAGGGCCTCCGCGTCGGGACCGGTTGCCCGACGCCCGCCCCGCCGTAGGGAGCCTGGCCGTAGGGAGCCTGGCCGTAGGGAGCCGGTTGCTGGGCGCCGGAGGGCGGCCAGGCCATCGGGGGCACGGAGCCCGACGCGGTCGATCCGGGCGCGGCAGCCGACGTCGGCGCGGGCTGCCGCGCGGCGGCGGGCGACGCCGTGCTCGGCGCCGGCCGGCGCGGCTCGGGCGGCGCCTCGCCGCGGAACCAGCTGGCCGAGGGCTGCAGCCACAGCGTCACGATGAGGCCGACGACGAGCGCCGTCAGCAGGCTGCTGACGGCGAACCCGCCGACGAGCAGCGGCAGGGCGAGCACCGAGAGCCCCACGCGCGCGCTGTGCGAGCGGGTCAGCACGTAGCCGCCGAGGATCGCCGCCGCGGCGGCGCTCGCGCCGCCGACCAGCATCAGCACCCGCAGCACCGACCGCGCACCCTGCTCGCTCAGTCCGAGGCCGGAGCCGGGCGGCTCGGCCAGGAAGTCGCGGACGGCCTCCTGGGTCTCCAGGCTCTGCAGCCCGGCCACTCCCTCGAAGGCCGAGACCACCAGCAACGCGGACCCGCCGAGGATCCCCCAGGCGGCGAAGCCGGTCTGGCGCGGGCGCTCGAGGGTGGCGCCGGAGCGGGAGCCACGGCCGGGGCGGTCGTCGGGGGTGTCGGGGGGCACGGTCCCATTCCAGCAGACCGACCCCACCCGCCTGCCGGCCCTGCCGGGTCAGACCCGCAGCGCGAGGCCCCCGCCCTCGGCGGCCTCGACGCGCACGGCGCCGCCGTCGACGACCTCGCCGCCGATCAGCATCCGCGCCAGCGGGTCGCCGATCGCGCTCTGGATCAGCCGGCGCAGCGGCCGCGCCCCGTAGGCGGGGTCGTAGCCGGTCTCGGCGAGCCAGGTGCGGGCGGCGTCGTCGACCTCGATGCTGATCCGCCGCACCGCCAGCCGCTGCTCGAGCAGCGCCAGCTGCAGGTCGACGATCCGGGTCAGGTCCGCCAGCGTCAGCGCCTCGAACAGCACGATCTCGTCGAGCCGGTTGAGGAACTCGGGCTTGAAGGCCGCGCGCACGGTGGCCATCACCGACTCGCGCTTCTTCTCCGGGTCCAGCAGCGGGTCGACCAGGAAGCCCGAGCCCAGGTTGCTGGTCAGGATGAGGATCGTGTTGCGGAAGTCGACCGTGCGGCCCTGCCCGTCGGTCAGGCGACCGTCGTCGAGCACCTGCAGCAGGATGTCGAACACCTCGGGGTGCGCCTTCTCGACCTCGTCGAGCAGCACCACCGAGTAGGGGCGACGCCGCACCGCCTCGGTCAGCTGGCCGCCCTCGTCGTAGCCCACGTAGCCCGGGGGCGCGCCGACCAGCCGCGCGACGGCGTGCTTCTCGCTGTACTCGCTCATGTCGATGCGCACGATCGCGCGCTCGTCGTCGAAGAGGAAGTCCGCCAGCGACTTGGCCAGCTCGGTCTTGCCCGTGCCGGTGGGTCCGAGGAAGAGGAAGGAGCCGGTGGGCCGGTTCGGGTCGGCGATGCCGGCGCGGGAGCGGCGGACGGCGTCGCTGACGGCGCGGACGGCGTCGGCCTGACCCACGAGCCGCTCGCCGACGACCTCCTCCATGCGCAGCAGCTTGGCGGTCTCGCCCTCGAGCATCCGGCCGGTGGGGATGCCGGTCCAGGCCTCCACCACCTCGGCGATCTGCTCGGCGCCCACGGAGTCGCCGACCAGCGGGTCGACGTCGGCCGACGCCACGCTCTCGGCCTCCTCGGCCGCGGCGATCTGCTGCTCGAGCGCGGGGATGCGGCCGTAGAGGATCTCGCTCGCGGCCCCCAGGTCGCCCTCGCGCTGCAGCCGCTCGGCCTCGATGCGCAGCTGGTCCAGCTGGGCGCGCAGCTCGCCCTCGCCCTCGCGGGAGGCCTTCTCCTGCTCCCAGCGGGCCTCGAGCGCGCGCAGCTCCTCCTCGCGGTCGGCCAGGTCGGCGCGCAGCACTGCCAGCCGCTCCACCGAGGCGTCGTCGGTCTCCTTCTCGAGCGCGAACTCCTCCATCTTGAGCCGGTCGACGACGCGCCGCAGCACGTCGATCTCCTCCGGGCTGCTCTCGATCTCCATCTTCAGGCGCGAGGCCGACTCGTCGACCAGGTCGATGGCCTTGTCGGGCAGCTGGCGGCCGGTGATGTAGCGGTCGGAGAGGGTGGCGGCGGCCACCAGGGCGGCATCGGTGATGCGCACCTTGTGGTGCGCCTCGTACTTCTCGCGGATGCCGCGCAGGATCTGGATGGTGTCCTCGACGGAGGGCTCGCCCACCAGCACCTGCTGGAAGCGCCTCTCCAGCGCGGGGTCCTTCTCGATCCGCTCGCGGTACTCGTCGAGCGTGGTCGCGCCGATCATGTGCAGCTCGCCGCGGGCCAGCATCGGCTTGAGCATGTTGCCGGCGTCCATGGCCGAGTCACCGCCGGCGCCCGCCCCGACGACGGTGTGCAGCTCGTCGATGAAGGTGACCACCTGGCCACCGGCGTCCTTGATCTCCTCGAGCACGGCCTTGAGCCGCTCCTCGAACTCGCCGCGGTACTTGGCGCCGGCCACCATCGCGGCCAGGTCCAGGCTCAGCACCCGGCGGCCCTTGAGGGAGTCGGGCACGTCGCCGTCGACCACCCGCTGGGCCAGGCCCTCGACGACGGCGGTCTTGCCGACGCCGGGCTCGCCGATGAGCACCGGGTTGTTCTTGGTGCGGCGCGAGAGCACCTGCACCACGCGGCGGATCTCGGCGTCGCGCCCGATGACGGGGTCGAGCTTGCCCTCCTCGGCGGCCCGGGTCAGGTCGACGGAGTACTTCTCCAGCGCCTCGTAGGTGGACTCGGCGTCCTGGCTGGTGACCCGCCGGTTGCCGCGCACGGCGGTGAGGCCCTCGCGCAGACCGGCCTCGGTGAGCCCGGCCTCGGTGAGCAGCCGCTGGGCGCTGCTCTCGGTGCCGGCCAGGGCGATCAGCAGGTGCTCGGTGGCGACGTACTCGTCCTTCATCGACCCCGCGAGGTCGAGGGCGCCGGCCAGCACCCGGGTCAGCGAGGCCGACCCGGCGGGCTGCTGCACGGTGGAGCCGCTCGCCCGGGGCAGGGCCGCCAGCGCCTGCTCGGCCGCGGCCGCCACGGCGCCGGCGTCGACGCCGGCCTTGGCCACCATCGTGCGCGCGGTGCCCTCGGGCTCGCGCAGCAGCGCGGCCAGCAGGTGCACGGGCTCGGTGTGCGGGTGACCGCCGGTGGTCGCGGCCAGCTGCGCGGCCTCGATGGCCTCGCGGCTGCGGGTGGTGAACTTGTCGGCGCCGAACTGGCTCACGGGCGTCTCCTGGATCTGTGCTGGTGCGGGGTGCGCCTCCACGAGGCTGTCACACTCGTCAACGTCAGAAAAGTTGAGTCTGTTCCGCTCAACTCCAAGTGGGTGAGCTGATTTCGATCCGGTCTGGTCCGCGCCGCCCGATCTGCCGCGATCCCCTTCCCACCGGCGCCGACGTCCCTAGCCTGGAACCTCCGGGGGAGGCGCGGTCGGGGAGGGCTGCGCCGGGAGGCCCCGGTAGGGGGAGCAGTGAGCAGCCCAGCGACCGTTCTCGTGGCCGCGCAGGTGCCGCACGCCTCCGCACACCTGGTGCACCTGGGCGTCGTCGTCATCGGGGTGCTCGGCCTGGCCGCCATCCTGCTGCCCCACCTCGTGCACCGCGCCGCGACGCCGCTGCCACATTCCCACCACGCCAGCAGGACCGTCAGCAGCACCGCCGGCCGCGACCACACCGGCCTGCCCGACGAGGTCGCCGCGCACCTCGCGCTGCTGCGCACCACCACCGCGCGACCCGCACCCGCGCGAGCCGCCGCCGCGACCACCCCGCGCTGCTGGCTGCCGCTCGCGGTGGTGGGCAGCACCGTGGCCGCCGGGGTGCACGCCGCCCTGGTGCCGCCCCACTCCGCCACGCTGCCCACCCTGGCGATGGCCTTCGCCGTCTGCGCCGCCGGTCAGCTGGGCTGGGCGGCGGCCCTGGTGCTGCGACCCACGCCGTGGCTGCTGCGGCTCGGGGTCGCCGCCCAGCTGGGGGTCTGCGCCCTGTGGGCACTCAGCCGCGCCACCGGGCTGCCGCCGCTGCTCCCCGGCCCCGAGCCGGTGGGCGCGTGGGACCTGCTCGCCCTGACGACGCAGCTGGCCGCCGTGGCCGGTGGCGTGTGCGCGCTGCGTGCGGGGCACGGGCACCGCACCGCCCACTGGCTCGACTGGCACCCGGCCCCGCACGTGGTGCTGACCCTCGGTGTCGGCGCCCTGGCGCTGCTGACCCTGGGCGGGGTGGGGGCGGCGTGAGCTGGTACCTGGGCGCGGCCTTCAACGCCGGCATCGCCGTCGCCTACCTGTTCGTCTGCCTGGCGATCCTCAGGCCGCTCGCGCGGAGCAAGCAGCTGCGCAGCAACCCTCTCGGCGCCGCCACGGCCGCCATCTTCTTCACCTGCGCGGTGCACCACGGCGGCCACGCCGTGCACATGCTGCTGCCCTCCTTCGGGGTGAGCGACCCGGCCGGCCTGGCCATGCGCGAGGCCTGGACCTGGCCGCTGACCGTCTGGGACGCCGTCGGCCTGGTGGTGGCGATCTACTACTTCACGCTGCGGCGCACCTACGGACCGCTCATGCAGGGAGCCGCGCTCTTCGAGGACCTGCGCCGCCGCGAGCAGCAGGCCCTGGAGCTCAACGACAGCGTGCTGCAGGGCCTGGTGGTCGCCAAGCTCGCCCTCGACCTCGGCGACTCCGCGCGCGCCGGTGCGGCGCTCTCCTCCTCCATCGCCTCGGCCAGTGACATCATCACCGACCTGCTGGGCCACGAGCACTTCACCGTCGAGCTCCTGCGCAGCAGCCCGGCCGTCATCGACCTCGGCGAGGAGCCGGGCCGGCCGTGAGCATCACCAGCGTGCCCCTGACCGCCCCCCGGGTGGTGCTGGTCGACGACACCGCCGACCTGCGCGAGCTGATGCGGATGGCACTCACCCGTGGTGGCTACGACGTGGTGGGCGAGGCGGGCGACGGGCGCCAGGGCATCGAGGTGTGCGCCGCCCAGCAGCCCGACCTGGTGCTGCTCGACCTCGCGATGCCGGTCATGGACGGCATCGAGGCGCTGCCCGGTATCCGCCGCCGCTGCCCCACGGCCCGGATCGTGGTGCTCTCCGGCTTCGGGGCCGACCAGATGGCGGCCCGCGCCGTGGCCGCCGGCGCCGACGGCTACGTGCAGAAGGGGGCACCGATCCGCAGCATGCTGGCCTACCTGCAGCAGGTGCGGCACGACGGCGGCGCCACCACCACCACCACCAGCACCGCCACCGCCGGCACCACCGGGCGGTCGCTCCCCCCGCTCTCGCTGGTGAGCGACCCTCCCGGGCCGCCCCCCGACTCCCCCAGGCCGCCTCCCGACACCCTGCCGGGCGAGGCGCTGGCACTGGCCCCGCTGGGCGTGCTCGCCCTCACGCCGCCGTCCCCCGCCGCCGCGGGCGACGAGGCGGTGCGCGTGCTCGCCTTCAACCCCGAGGCCCGCGCCCTGCTGGGGGCCGACCTGTGCGAGGGCGCCACGCTCGAGCAGGTCGCGCCGCGGCTCGCCGAGGCGCTGGCCCGCCACCGGCTGCACCCCGACGCCGAGTACGAGCTCGAGACCGCCACCGGGGTGCGGGTGCGGGTGCGCCAGCGCGCCGCCGACGGGTCGCTCCTGCTCTACCTGGACCGCGCTCCCGAGGACGCCCAGCTGCTGCGACGGGCCATCGCCACGGCCGCCCACGAGGTGCGGGGACCGGTCACGGTGCTCGGCGGAGTGGCCGAGATGATCGCCGAGGAGTCCGACGTCGACGGCGCTGACCTGGCGCGGATGATGCGCGCCGTCACCCGGCAGGTGCGGATCCTCGACACCATCACCGCCGACCTGCTGACCGCCGCCCAGGTGCACCGCGGGAGCCTGCGGCTCCAGCTGCGCCCCGTCGACCCCGGCGAGGTGGCCACCTTGGCCCTCGAGCGCTCCGGCGTCCGCGGCGAGGCGGCCACGGTGCGGGTGCTCGACCCGCGCACGGTCCTGGCCGACCCGCTGCGCCTGGAGCAGATGGTGGCCAACCTGGTGCACAACGCCGTCAAGTACGGCGCACCGCCGATCGAGGTGCAGGTGCGCGGGTCGCACCGGTCCGGGCACCTGGAGATCGCCGTCCTGGACCGCGGCGGTGGCGTGCCCGAGGCGTTCCACTCCCGACTCTTCAGCGAGTTCGCCCGCGCCGACGGCGTCACCGCCGCCGGTACCGGCCTGGGGCTCTACGTGGTGCGCACCCTCGCCGAGGCGCAGGACGGCGCCGTCGCCTACGCCCCACGCGAGGGCGGCGGCGCGGAGTTCACGATCACCCTGCCCGCCGCCTGACCGGCACGGGATCGCAGGCCCGCGCGGTCAGGAGTGCGAGGGCGGCTCCGCGGCATCGCTGGCCGGAGGGGTGGCGTGCTCGGGGAACGCCACGGTGGCGGCGTCCTCCTCGAGCAGGCAGGCCTTGCAGAAGTCCTCGCCGAACGGGGTGAGGTGGATGCTGCGCCGCACCACCTTGGCGAACTTCACCGAGTGCATGGCGGCCAGCACGTCGGGCTGCGCCTCGACCACCTGGTACTCCAGCGGGTCGCGCAGCGCCTCGCGGGAGAACCACACGAGCCCGAGCCGGAACAGGTTGTTGAGGTAGGCCGGCACCTGGTCGAGGTAGCGGCACCCGGCGCGTGCGCCGATCATCGTCAGCCCCGGCGCCACCAGCTGGCTGTTGACCATGCCGATCGGGCCGCCGGTGCGCACGTCGACGCTGGGCTGCGGGCCGCCCTTGAGCAGCAGCAGGAGGATGCGCGCCTCGTCGGGTGCGAGCTCGCCGAGGATCCGCTCGAACGCGGGGTGGCCCTCGTCGGTGTTCCAGACGTCGCGGGAGCGGTGCAGCAGCTCCTGCCCCCGCTCGCGCAGCGAGGTCTGCGGCGGCTGCCGGGAGTGACCTGGGCGTGAGGTGTGTGAGTGACCGTTGACGACGGTGCCGTCCACCACCTCGCCCTGCTCGACGATGCCGCCGAGCGACTCCCCCGCCGACATCAGGGCCTTCGAGACCGGGGTGCCGGCCGAGACCGAGCGCGCCAGCTCGCCGACCACCGAGGCGGCGCGGGTCACGTCGCGGGCCAGCTCTCCGGCCTCCTCGGGGCGGGTCACCGCGCGGCCGACGCGCAGCCAGGCGCGCGCCGAGGTGCGCACGCCCCACTCGGTCGTGTGCCAGGCCGCGTGTGCCGCGACTCGCGCCAGGCCCGGGATCGCCTCGATGGCGCCCTCGACCTCCTCGCGGTTCGTGCCGCGGTGGCGCTCCACCCCGCTCACGTGCCCCTCCTGCCGCCGGTCACCGTTCTGCTCGTCAGCCACCCTGTACCCCGAAGATCGCCAGGTGCAGGAAGCCGCCCGCCGCGCCCATGATGGCGCCGTGGGCGTAGAGCATCCACTCGTCCTCCTTGATGGCGGCGCGCATCATCTCCACGAAGTCGCGCGGAGGCAGCTCCTTGGTGCGCGTGGCCACGAGGACGCGGATCTTCTCGGCCTGCCGGGCCGAGAACTCGGGGTCCTTGAACGGCGTCAGCGTGCGTCCCACGGCCTCGGCGGCCACGGAGTCGCGGATGGTGTCGAACCGCGCCGGGCCCACTGCCACCCGGACGGCGGCGCGGGCGGGACCGGCCGCCCGGTCGATGGCCGGGCGCAGCGCGGTGGCGAGCATCTGCCGGGTCCGGTCGCCGCGGGGGCCGTCGAGGATGAAGTCACCGATCCGCTCGAGGGTGATCACGTCCTCGGCGATGATCCGCGCGTAGACCTCGGCGGCCTCGTCCTGGCGGCGCAGGAACAGCCCGTGCACGGGGATCACGCCGAACAGCCGCTTGGGCTCCGGCGGCTCGAAGATCAGCCACATGCCGAGCGCGTTGGTGATCCACCCGATCGCGACACCCATCACGGGAAGCACCCACCACAGGTGCAGGATCGAGTCGGCGATCGCCAGCGGGATGCCGAGCAGGAATCCGAAGACGAAGCCGAAGCGCACCATCAGGTCGAGCTCGCGCTGGCCGAAGTCGCGGAAGATCCGCACCACCAGCTCGGGGTTCTTCCGGAAGTGGTCGATGACCATGATCTTCGGGTCGAGCAGCTGGTCGATGTGGATGCCGATCTCGTCGGTGACGGTGCCGACGACGCCCGGCAGCTGGGCGGCGACCCGCTCGTAGATCGCCTCCTTGACCGGTCGCGGGAGGTCGCGCCACAGCCGCGGGTGCTCGCGCGTCATCACCTCGTCGACCAGCTGGGGCACCTCGGGGCGGAAGACCCGCACGATGTGCTCGGCGATCTGGTCGGGCTCGAGCTGCTGGTAGAACTCCGCGGGCGTGCCGAGCTTGGAGATCGCCTTGTCGACGGCGATCGACCCCATCTTGGCGGCCCGCGCGGGCACGATGCCCTGCCAGCCGATGCCCCCCTGCAGGACGCCGGGCACCTCCTGGATCTTGCGCGGCAGCAGCGCCGAGATCTCGCGGAAGCCCGGCACCGTGACGCCGTGGAAGCGCACGGGGCTGAACAGCATCCACAGGCCGGACCAGTTGATCAGCCATCCGATCACGCCGGTGAAGACCGGGATGGACAGGAACGCCACCCAGTTGAGCTCCTCGAGCCACTGGGTGAACCACTCCTGCGCCGCGTCCACGTGCCGCTCCTGACTCCGCCCGCTCACCCGGGGCTCGGACCCCGAGGGTAGTGCCTGACTACCGGGAGTAACAGGAAAGGTGCAGCGGCGTTACGCCCGCGGTACGGGGCCCTGGGTCACACCCGCCTAGGCTGGCGACGTGAGCCTGGACTGGAGCGACTACGACGGCGTCCTGTTCGACCTCGACGGCGTGATCACGCCGACCGCCGAGGTGCACATGCGGGCCTGGGCGGCGATGTTCTCCCAGCTCCTGACCGACCTCGGGGTGGCCGAGCCCTACACCGACCAGGACTACTTCGACCACGTCGACGGCAAGCCCCGCTACGACGGCGTCCGGGCGTTCCTGGCCTCGCGCGGGATCGAGCTGCCCGAGGGCAGCCCGGAGGACCCGCCCACCGCGCAGACCGTCAGCGGGCTGGGCAACCGCAAGGACGCCGTCTTCGCCGAGGAGCTGCGCACCGACGGCGTCGAGGCCTACCCGGGCTCGGTGGCGCTGCTCGACGCCCTGCGCGAGCGCGGGGTGCCGATGGCGATCGTCTCCTCCTCCCGCAACGCCCCGGCGGTGCTGGAGGCGGCGGGCGTGGCCGACTACTTCCCCGTGGTGATGCACGGCGGCGTGGCCGCCGAGCGGGGACTGGCCGGCAAGCCGGCGCCCGACACGTTCTGGGCCGCCGCCGACGACCTCGGGGTGGCCCGTGACCGGGCCGTCGTCGTCGAGGACGCCACCAGCGGCGTGGCCGCCGGTGCCGCCGGCGGCTTCCCCGCGGTGGTCGGCGTCGACCGCGGCGCGGGCGAGCAGGCGCTGCGCGAGGCCGGCGCCACCCTCGTCGTCCAGGACCTGGCCGAGCTCCTTCCCTGACCCAACCGGTCCAGCCGGTCCAGCCGGTTCAGGCCGGGGCCAGGGCCCGGCAGGCGCGAGCCGCGACGCCGTCGGCGTAGGAGTGCGTGAGCGGCCCGGAGCCCTGCTGCCAGCGGTGGAACACCGGCGCGACGACGAGCTCGAGCGCCTCGAGGTCTCCGACGCCCTCCCCCACCTGGCCCACGGCGCGGGCGGCGGCGAAGCGCGCGCCGAACGCCTCCAGCTGCGGGGCGAAGATCGTCTCCAGCACCTGGCCGCGCAACCCCTCGTCGAGCAGGGTCTCCACCGTCAGCGCGCGCAGCAGGCTGCTCCAGGTCTCGTCGGCGAGCTCGTCCACGATCGCGCGCAGCACCAGCGCCAGGTCGGCCTCCAGCTCGCCGGTGTCGGGCAGCGCGTGGTCCCCGCCCGTCCGGGCACGGTGGGCCAGGGCGTCGACGACGACCGCGCCCCGGCTGGGCCACCAGCGGTAGATCGTCGCCTTGCTGACGCCGGCGCGCGCCGCGACCGCCTCGACCGTCACCTGGGGGTAGGGACGCTCCGCCGTCAGGGCCAGCGCGGCCTCGAGCACGGCCGTGCGGGCGCGCTCGGAGCGCCGGGCGGCGTCGGGCGGTCGGGGTGCGGGCGGCACGCCACGATGGTAGCGTCACGAAACGATACGCACCGTTTCGTCATTCAGGAGGACGCCGTGGCTCACCTCGGCATGGTCAGCATCCCGGCACCCGGGCACGTCTACCCCTCGCTCGAGGTGCTGCGACGCCTGGTGGAGCGCGGCCACCGGGTCACCTACGTCAACGACGAGGCCGTGCGCGCCGAGGTCGAGTCGGTGGGCGCGCGGCTCGTGCCCTACCGCTCCGTCCTCCCCCGGGCCAACACCGCCGGCGGCGACACCGCACCCGACACCGGCTACGCGGGCGACGCCGTCGACCACCTCGCGCTCTTCCAGGACGAGTACGAGGCGATGCTGCCGGTGGTGGAAGCGGCCTTCGCCACCGACCGCCCCGACCTGTTCCTCTACGACATCGCCGGCATCCCGGCGCGGTTGCTCGCCGACACCTGGGGGCTCCCGGCGCTGCAGCTCTCGCCGACCTACGTGGCCTGGGAGGGCTACGAGGAGGACCTGGCGGACTTCCACCACCAGCTGCGCACCGACCCCCGCGGGGTCGCCTACCTGGAGCGCCAGCAGGCGATGCTCGCGCGCTGCGGCGTCACGACCGATGCGCTGACCTACCTCGGCCGACCGCCCCGGTGCGTGGTGCTGGTGCCGCCCTCGCTGCAGCCGCACCTGGAGCGCGTGGACCAGGGGACCTACACCTTCGTGGGCCCGGCGCTGCGGCGCACCGACCCCGGGGCCACCTGGACGCCCCCGCCCGGGCGCCGGGTGCTGCTGGTCTCGCTGGGCACCGCCTTCACCCGCCGGCCCGACTTCTACCGTCGCTGCCTGGCGGCGTTCGGCGGCCTCGACGACTGGCACCTGGTGCTCCAGGTCGGGCGCCACGTGTCGGTCGAGGAGGTCACCGGCGGGGGGCCCGTGCCACCGGACGTCGAGATCCTGCCGTGGGTGCCGCAGCTGGAGGTGCTGCGCCATGCGAGCGCCTTCGTGACCCACGCCGGCATGGGCGGCTCGGCCGAGGGCATGGCGACCGGCACGCCGATGATCGCCGCACCCCAGGACGTCGATCAGTTCAGCAACGCCGACGCCCTGGTGGCGGCGGGCGTCGCGCAGCGAGTGGACAGCGCGACCGTGGGCGTCGAGGAGCTGCGCGCCGCCCTGGCCGCCGTCACCTCCGAGCCGGTGCGCCGTCGCGCGGCCGCACTGGCCGCCGAGATCGAGGAGGCCGGCGGCGCCCGGACCGCCGTCGAGGTCGTCGAGTCGCTGCTGCCGCGCGCGTGACCACCGTCGCACCCCCGCGGATGCCGGCCCGCGCCACATGCCGTCGCCCCTATCGTTCTCGGCATGACGGTCGAGCCCCCTGACGACGAGCGGCACCACGGCGCGAGCCACGTGCCGCCCCCCGCCACCGACCCGCTCGACCGCACGCGCTTCCCGGTCGACGAGTGGCGGCTCACCGAGACCCGGTTCGACTCCCGCGACCTCGGCGTCACCGAGACGCTGTTCAGCGTCGGCAACGGCTACCTCGGCCTGCGCGGCAACTACGAGGAGAGCCGCGACTTCGCCACCAACGGCACCTTCGTCAACGGCTTCCACGAGACCTGGAGCATCAAGCACGCCGAGGAGGCCTTCGGCTTCGCGCGCGTGGGCCAGACCATCGTCAACGCCCCCGACGCCAAGATCCTGCGCCTCTACGTCGACGACGAGCCGCTGCAGCTCTCGACCGCCGACCTCGAGGAGTACGAGCGCTCGCTCGACATGCGCACCGGGGTGCTGACCCGCTCGCTGATCTGGCGCACGCCCAGCGGCAAGCGCGTCAAGGTCGTCAGCACCCGCATGGTCTCCTTCACCCAGCGCCACCTGGCGGTGCTCACCTTCGAGGTCACGCTGCTCGACGCCCCCGCGCCGCTCACGATCTCCTCGCAGCTGCTCAACCGCCAGGACAGCGACAGCGAGTACGAGCTGCTCTCCGCGCTGGTGGACACCGGCATGGACCCCCGCAAGGCCGCCCAGTTCAGCCACCGCGTGCTCGTGCCGGTGGTGCACGCCGACCACGAGGACTCCCACCGGCTGGCGCTCGGCTTCCGCTGCGCCGAGAGCGGCATGACGATCGCGGTCACCGCCGACCACCACGTGGAGACCGAGAACGACTACTCGGTGCGGCGCGAGAGCAGCGAGGACCTCGCCAAGGCCAGCATCCGGGTGCAGGCCGAGCCCGGCGTGCCGGTGCGCCTCACCAAGCTGGTCAGCTACCACACCGCGCGCGCCGTGCCACCGCGCGAGCTGCTCGACCGCTGCGACCGCACGCTCGACCGCGTCACCGAGGAGGGCGTCGCCGAGCACGTGGCCGACCAGGCCGCCTACCTGGCCGACTTCTGGGCCCGCGCCGACGTCGAGATCCCGGGCCAGCCCGAGGTGCAGCAGGCCGTGCGCTGGAACCTCTTCTCGATCATGCAGGCCGCGGCGCGCGCCGACGGCGCCGGCATCCCGGCGAAGGGGGTGACCGGCTCGGGCTACGGCGGTCACTACTTCTGGGACACCGAGATCTACGTGATGCCCTTCCTCACCTACACCTCCCCCTGGGCAGCACGCAACGCGTTGCGCTTCCGTCACTCGCTGCTGAACGACGCGCGCCGTCGCGCTCGCGAGCTCACCCAGAAGGGCGCGCTCTTCCCGTGGCGCACCATCAACGGCGAGGAGGCCTCGGCCTACTACGCGGCCGGCACGGCGCAGTACCACATCGACGCCGACGTGGCCTACGCGCTCAGCCAGTACGTGGGCGCCACCGGCGACCTGGACTTCCTGCACCGGCAGGCCGTCGACATCTTCGTGGAGACCGCCCGGCTGTGGGCCGACCTCGGCTTCTGGCGCGAGGAGAACGGCGGCGCCTTCCACATCCACGGCGTCACCGGCCCCGACGAGTACACGACCGTCGTCAACGACAACCTGTTCACCAACGTGATGGCGCGCTTCAACCTGCGCCGTGCCGCCCGCGCCGTCCGCGAGCTGGGCGAGGCCGACCCCGAGGCCTACGACGCGATGGTGCGCCGCACCGGCCTCCTGGACCTCGAGGTCGAGGAGTGGGAGCGCGCCTCGGAGGCCATGGCCATCCCCTTCGACGAGCACCTCGGCATCCACCCGCAGGACTCCCACTTCCTCGAGCGCGAGATGTGGGACCTGGGCCGCACCCCGCTGGAGAAGCGGCCCCTGCTGCTGCACTACCACCCGCTGGTCATCTACCGCTTCCAGGTGCTCAAGCAGGCCGACGTCGTGCTCGCGCTCTACCTGCAGGGCGAGGAGTTCACCACCGAGCAGAAGAAGGCCGACTTCGACTACTACGACCCGATCACCACGGGCGACTCCACGCTCTCCGGTGTCGTGCAGTCGATCATCGCCGCCGAGGTGGGCTACCACGACCTGGCGCTGCGCTACTTCCTCGGCTCGCTCTACGTCGACCTCGCCGACCGCCACGCCAACGCCGCCGACGGCGTGCACGTGGCCTCCACCGGTGGCGTGTGGAGCGCCCTCGTGGGCGGCTTCGGTGGCTTCCGCGACCTCGGCACCGTGGCCGACGGCGAGCAGTGGTGCCTGGATCCGCGGCTGCCCGACGCCTGGGAGTCGCTCACCTACCGGCTGACCCTGCGGGGCGTCCGGGTCAAGGTGCAGGTCGAGCGCGACCAGCTGTGCCTGGAGATCGAGGACGCCGAGCACGATGGCGACGTGGCCGATCTCGCCACCGAGGTCTCCTTCGACGTGCGCGGCGAGCGCGTCGTCGTCCGACCCGGGCAACCCACGCTGGTGCCGCTGGAGCACCAGGGGCCGCGCCTGACCGGTGAGCCCGCCAACCCCGCCGGAACCCGGCGCGCCGACGGCACGCTCATCGCCGCGACGGTGCCCTCGGGCGACTGATCAGTCCGGCGACTCGCCGGCCACCAGCGCAGCGATCCGGCGGGCGCGGGTCTCGGGGCGCGCCGCGTCCTCGACCGGCTGCAGCCGACGCCGGCGCTCGGCGGGGCGACGGCGCTCGAAGGGCTCCAGCCGGCGGGCGGCGGTCAGGGCCTCGCGCACGTCGTCGGGCAGCGGCACGAGGTCGGGGTCGGCAGGTCGCAGCCGGCAGCGCACGACGTCGCCGGGCCGGACCCCCAGCCGGCGACGCAGCGAGCCGCCCACGTACATGAACGCGTCCTCGAGCACGTCGGCCCGGTTGAGGCCCACGTTGACCTCGACGTCCTCCACCCGGCCCTCGACGCGCCGGGTGCGCTGGGCGGCCGCGGCCGCAGCGAGAGCGTCGTCGAGCCGGATGATCGTGTACGTGCTCTCGCCCCACACCAGGGGCTCGACGATCGCGTCGAAGCCCACCCAGGCCGGGCTGCTGCTCACGACCTGCCCCGCCGCCACACCACCACCGACTGCCCCGGGGCCGGCTGCCGGACCGCGGGCAGACGGCTGGGCGGGACCCCCTGGCGCGCGGCGGTGCGCGCAGCGGCGAGCGCCTGCCGCAGCGCCTCGCGGGTGGCCTCGAGCTCTTGCTGGAGCTCGGCGTTGCGCGAGGCGAGAGCAGCGCTCTTGTTCTCCAGGTCGAGGATGCGTCGTACCCCCTCGATGCCGATGCCGGAGGCCGTGAGCTCGGCGATCTCGCGCAGTCGGTCGAGGTCGCGTGCGGAGTAGCGTCGGCCGCCGCCTCCGGTGCGCCCGGGCGTTATCAGGCCGACGCGCTCGTAGGTGCGCAGCGTCTGGGGATGCAGACCGGTCAGCTCGGCCGCCACCGAGATGACGTACACCGGAGCGTCCGGCGCAGGCTGCCGGCCCGAGCCGGCCCCGGACCCGCCTGCGCCGTCGCTCATCGTGGGGCTCCCCTCGCCTCAGGCCTCGAACAGCCCGGCGCGCAGCGGCTTGCCGGCCATCGCGGCGCGGTAGGCCTCCACGGCCTCGCGCGCCGTGGCGTCCAGGTGCGAGGGCACCTGCACCTTGACGGTCGCGAGCAGGTCGCCCACCGTGCCGTCGCTCTTGCGGGCACCCCTGCCACGCACCCGGAAGGTCCGGCCGTCGGGCGTGCCCGCAGGCAGCTTCAGCGTCACGGGCGCGCCACCCAGCGTGGGCACCTTGACGTCGGCGCCCAGGGCCAGCTCGTCGAAGGAGACCGGCACGTCGAGGGTGAGGTTGTCGCCCTTGCGTCCGAAGATGCGGTGCGGGGTCACCTTGACCGCCACGAACAGGTCGCCAGCCGGGCCACCGCTCTCACCCGCGCCGCCCTTGCCGCGCAGCCGGATCCGCTGCCCGTCCTTCACCCCGGCCGGGATGCGGGCCTGGATGCTGCGCGCGGACGTGCCGTGGCCGGACCCGTGACAGGTGGGGCACGGCTCGTCGTAGACGAGCTGGCGGCCACCGCAGGCGGGGCAGGTCTCGTTCATCGAGAACCCGCCGCCCATGGAGGAGACGACGAACCCCGCCCCCTCGCACTCGGTGCAGATGTGCGGCTTGGTGCCCGGCTTGCCGCCGGTGCCCGAGCAGGCCGGGCAGGGTGCGTCCGAGGTGAGCCGCAGCGAGATCGTCACGCCCTCGAGCGCGTCGGTGAAGGAGACCGTGGCGCTGGTCTCGACGTCCTGACCCTTGGCGGCGCGGGGCCGCTGCTGGGTGCGGCCACGACCGAACAGGTCGCCGAACATGTCACCGAAGCCACCACCCGCCCCGGCCCGGTCGCGCAGCAGGTCGTCGAGGTTGAACCCCTCGGCGCCCCCGCCACCAGTCGCGCCGCCGCGGCCGAAGCCGACGCCGCCGGAGGCGAAGAGCCGACGCGCCTCGTCGTACTTGGCGCGCTTCTCGGCGTCGCCGAGCACGTCGTAGGCCTCGGCCACCGACTTGAACTTCTCGTGCTTGGCGGTGTCACCGGGGTTGGAGTCCGGGTGGTTGGCGCGCGCCAGCTTGCGGTAGGCCTTCTTGATGTCGTCGGCGCCGGCCTCCTTGCCGACGCCGAGCACGGCGTAGAAGTCCTTCTGCGCCCAGTCGGCCCGGATCCCGTCGTCAGCCATCGCGCACCTCCCTCCCGGATCTCCGTGTCATCGTCGTCCTGCTCACCTGCCGGCCGGCGGGTCGACCACCAGCACCTGCGCGGCCCGCACCACCCGCTCGCCGATCCGGTAGCCGGACTTGGCGATCGTGCGGCACGTGGTGACCTCGACGCCCTCGTCCTCGCCGAGGTGCGAGAGCGCCTCGTGGATGGTCGGGTCGAACGCGTCGCCCGGGGCGCCGAACTTCACCAGTCCCTGGGCGGCCACCGTGCGCTCGAGCTGCTCGGCCACGGCCTTGAGACCGGGGTCGAGGTCACCGTGCTCGCGCGCACGGTCGACGGTGTCGAGCACCTCGGTGATCGGCGCCAGCGCGCTGTAGACCGCGTTCTGCTTCAGCAGGTCGCGGTCGCGCTCCACCCGCCGCTTGTAGTTGACGAACTCCGCCTGCAGCCGCTGGAGGTCCTCGGTGCGCTCGGTGAGCGCCTGCCGCACCTGCGCCAGTTCCGCGGAGCCGCCCTCGGACCCGCCGACCTCGCCGTGGGGCCCGTCCGCCGGGGCGGACCCGCCCGCGCCCTCGACGTCGACGACGTCCTGGGGCTCGAGCGGGCCGCCCTCCTCGACCCAGTTGCCCACACCGCTGGTGTCGGGCAGTCCCTGGTCCTCGGCCGTGGGTGCCTCGTGCCGGTCGGGGTCGGTCACTTGGACTCGCCCTCACCCGAGGCCGGCTGCTCGCCCTCGGCCGAGCCGTCGGTCTCGTCGACGATCTCGGCGTCGACGACGTCCTCGTCGGCCTCACCGGTGGCGCCGGTGGTGCCCCCGGCGGCGGCCTGGTCGGCCTCCGCGGCGGCGTACATGGCCGCACCCATCTTCTGGCTGGACTCGTTGAGCTTGCCGATGCCGGCGTTGATCGCGTCGGCGCTGGCCTCGGCGTCCTCGAGCGTGCTCTTGAGGGCGTCGACGTCGGCCTGCACCTCGGCGCGGACCTCCTCGGGGATCTTCTCGCCGTTGTCGGCCAGGAACTTCTCGGTCGTGTAGACGAGCTGGTCGCCCTGGTTGCGGGCCTCGACGGCCTCGCGACGCTTGGCGTCCTCCTCGGCGTACTGCTCGGCCTCCTTGACCATGCGGTCGATCTCGTCCTTGCCGAGCGCCGAGCCGCCGGAGATGGTCATCGACTGCTCCTTGCCGGAGCCCTGGTCCTTGGCCGAGACGTGCACGATGCCGTTGGCGTCGATGTCGAAGGTGACCTCGATCTTCGGCACGCCACGCGGGGCCGGGGGCAGGCCGGTGAGCTCGAAGTTGCCCAGCGGCTGGTTCTGGCCCCACATCTGGCGCTCGCCCTGGGCGACCTTGATCTCCACCGAGGGCTGGTTGTCGTCAGCGGTCGTGAAGATCTCCGAGCGCTTGGTCGGGATCGTCGTGTTGCGCTCGATCAGGGTGGTCATGACGCCGCCCTTGGTCTCGATGCCCAGCGAGAGCGGGGTGACGTCGAGCAGCAGCACGTCCTTGACCTCGCCCTTGAGGACACCGGCCTGCAGGGCCGCGCCGATGGCGACGACCTCGTCGGGGTTGACGCCCTTGTTGGGCTCCTTGCCGCCGAGCAGCTCCTTGACGAGCTCGCTCACGGCGGGCATGCGGGTCGAGCCGCCCACCAGCACCACGTGGTCGATCTTGTCGACGGCGACGCCGCCGTCCTTGAGCACGCTCTGGAAGGGCTTCTTGGTGCGCTCGAGCAGGTCGGCGGTGAGCTTCTGGAACTCGCTGCGGGTCAGCTTCTCCTCGAAGTGCAGCGGGCCCGACTCGCCCTGGGTGATGTAGGGCAGGTGGATCGTGGTCTCGCTGGAGGAGGAGAGCTCGATCTTGGCCTTCTCGGCAGCCTCCTGCAGGCGCTGCTTGGCGATCTTGTCGGCCGCGAGGTCGATGTTGTTGTTGTTCTTGAACTTGGTGACCATCCACTCCACGACGCGGTTGTCCCAGTCGTCGCCGCCCAGCAGGTTGTCGCCGCTGGTGGCCTTGACCTCCACCACGCCCTCGCCGATCTCGAGCAGGGAGACGTCGAAGGTGCCGCCGCCGAGGTCGAAGACGAGGATGGTCTGGTCGTCGCCCTTGTCGAGGCCGTAGGCCAGCGCGGCGGCGGTGGGCTCGTTGACGATGCGGCTCACGTTGAGGCCCGCGATCTCGCCGGCCTCCTTGGTGGCCTGGCGCTGGGCGTCGGAGAAGTAGGCCGGCACGGTGATGACGGCGTCGGTGACGGACTCGCCCAGGTAGGCCTCGGCGTCGCGCTTGAGCTTCTGCAGCACGAAGGCGCTGATCTGCTGGGGGGTGAAGGACTTCTCGTCGACCTGCTGCTTCCAGTCGGTGCCCATGTGGCGCTTGACCGACCGGATGGTGCGGTCGACGTTGGTGACCGCCTGGCGCTTGGCGACCTCGCCGACCAGCACCTCGCCGGACTTGGCGAAGGCGACGACCGAGGGGGTGGTGCGCGCGCCCTCGGCGTTGGCGATGACGGTGGGCTCGCCGCCCTCCAGGACGGCGACGACGGAGTTGGTGGTGCCGAGGTCGATGCCGACTGCTCGTGCCATGGTGATGAACCTTTCTCGGTGCGTCTGGTGCTGCGCGTGGGTGGCGCGGTGCCTCCAGTGTGCGTCGCGGTGGCAGCGCGTTCAAGTTGGTTGAGTCCACTCGACTCAAGTTTCGTCAGTCGGTGCAACCCAGTCCGGAGCGCGCGCATTCCCACGGCCCGGGCTCGGCGGCCGGAGCGTTGGTCGGGCAGGGGTCAGCGCCGGGCCTGCTGGGCGCGCTGCCACATCTCGAGCCCGATCTCGACCAGCCCCACCTGCGGGAGCGCCGAGACCTCGGCGAGGTCGAACCAGCGGGCCTCGTCGGTGGTGCCGCCGATCTCGCGGGTCAGGCTGCCGCCGACCACACGGGCCCCGAAGACCACGCGCAGCGCCTTCATCGGACGGCGGGTGCGCACGAAGCGGCGGCTCGGCGGGATCACGTAGGAGTGCACGCCGAGCAGCCCGGTGAGCTCGACGTCGTAGCCGCTCTCCTCGCGCACCTCGCGCACGGCGCCGTCCTCGACGGTCTCGCGCAGCTCGACGCCGCCGCCGGGCAGCGTCCAGCGCGGCTCCTCGGCCTCGTTCCACAGCGCCAGGAGCACCCGCTCGGCGCCGGGCTCACCGTCGACCACCACGGCGTAGGCCGCCACACGGGTGTCGTAGTCGGTGAACTCCATCCCCCCATCGTGCCCGACGGGTGATGAGCCCCACGGCCCCGCGGTCGCGCGGAATGCCCGTGCCGCTCCCGGGGTTCAGGACTCCCATGACCGTTCCCACCATCGACCTGCACGACAAGACCTCGATCCCGCAGCTCGGCTTCGGCGTGTTCCAGGTGCCGCCCGAGGAGACCGCGCAGACGGTCACCACCGCCCTCGAGGTGGGCTACCGCCACATCGACACCGCGCAGATGTACGGCAACGAGGAGGGTGTCGGCCAGGCCCTCGCCTCCGCCGGGATCGCCCGCGACGAGCTCTACGTGACCACCAAGCTCAACAACAACAACCACCGGCCCGACGACGTCAAGCGCTCCTTCGAGGAGTCGCTGCGCAAGCTCGGCCTCGAGCAGGTCGACCTCTTCCTGGTCCACTGGCCGCTGCCCACGCAGTACGACGGCGACTACGTGGCCACCTGGCGCGCCATGGCCGAGCTCGTGGAGGCCGGCGGCGCCCGCTCGGTCGGCGTCTCCAACTTCCAGCCCGAGCACCTGGACCGCATCGTCGCCGAGACCGGCGTCGTGCCCGTGATCAACCAGATCGAGGTCCACCCCTACTTCACCAACGAGGCCGCCCGCGCCGCCTCGCAGCGCCACGGCGTGGTCGTGGAGGGCTGGTCGCCCATCGCCCAGGGCAAGGTGCTCGACGACGCCACGATCGGCGAGATCGCGTCGGCCCACGGCAAGACCCCCTCGCAGGTCACCCTGCGCTGGCACGTCCAGCGCGGCGACGTCGTCTTCCCGAAGTCGATGAGCCGCGAGCGCATGGAGGAGAACTTCGCGATCTTCGACTTCGAGCTGACCGACGACGAGGTGGCGCGCATCTCGGGCCTCGATCGGGGCGAGGACGGCCGCACCGGCCCGAACCCCGACACGTTCGACTACATCCCGGACTGATCCGGGCTCGTCCGGAGCCGATCCGGAGCTGCCGGGGCGCTCAGCCGCCGTCCTCGATGGCGGCGGCGAGCGCCTCGGCGTAGGCCTGGGTGAAGCTGCTCGAGATCTGCACCGTGCCGCCGGTGATCGACTCCTGCACCGACGGCGCGGCGAGCACGCGACCGTCCAGCACCAGCGCCATCTGCTGGCCGGTGGTGGCCAGCTGCCCAGTGACCTCCGCGAAGACCCGCGCGGCGTCACCCTCGAACTCGATGGAGACCACGAACGTCGTGTCGTCGACGTTCTCCGCCTCGGCGGAGGCGACGCCGCCCTCGATGGCCGCCGGCGCGAGCAGGTAGGGCACGCCCAGCGCGTCGCAGGCCACGACGCGCTCCTCGGCCGGCGTCTCCACGGTCGGTCTCGGGGTCGCCGAGCAGTCCACCCCGTCGGTGTCGCTCGGGTTGGCCTCCTCGACCGCCCGGACCTGCAGGGTGCCCTCGAGCACCTCCGCGGACTCGTCGGGCGGCACCGTGGGCGCCGTGTCGACCGACGTCGACCCGCTGGGCTCGGACGGGGTCGGCTCGGCCGGCGCGGCGTCCTCGGTCCCGACGCCGGGGACCGCCCGCGCCTGGTCGTCGCCGCCGACGTCGCGGGTGCACCCGGCGCCCAGCGCCAGGGCGACGCCGAGGGCCGCGAGCGGGAGGGTGCTGCGGGAGAGCTGCCGGATGCGCGTCGACCTCACGGGCCCATGGTGGCAGAGCGCCCCCAGCACCGAGCACGCTGACGCGTCGTCGCAGAATGGAGCGATGCCCACCCCCGCGCAGCAGGTCGGCGAGGAGCGCTTCCGGCTGCGTGAGGTGGCGCTGACCGCCTACGGCCCCACGATCGTCAACGCCACGGGGCACGGAGCGGTGGCCCCCGTGCTGGCGCTGCGGGCCCGCGAGCTGGGCGCCGACGTCGGCACCGCCGCCCTGGTGGTGGGGCTGCTCGGCGTCGGGATGCTGATCGCCTCGCTGCCCGCCGGGGCGCTGGTGGCGCGGATCGGCGAGCGGCGCACGCTGTTCGGGGCCGGGCTGCTCGACGCCGTCATCATGCTGGCCGCCGCGGCCAGCGGCTCGGTGCTGCTGCTCGCGGTCGCCGTCACCGCGAGCGGCGCCACCTGGACGGCGTTCCTGCTCGCGCGGCAGGGCTTCATGATCGACGCCGTGCCCGCCCACCAGCGCGCGCGGGCGCTGGCGGCGCTCGGCGGCTCGCACCGGGTGGGGCTGCTGGTCGGGCCGCTGCTGGGCGCCGGCGTGATCCACGTCGGTGGGCTGCGCTGGGTGTTCGTGCTCGCCGCCGTCACCTCGGCCCTCTCCGGCCTGATGGCGCTGCTGATGCCCGACCTGGGCTCGGAGCGACGCCGACCGGGCAGCACCCAGCTGAGCGTGTGGTCGGTGCTGCGCGCGCACCGGCGCACCCTGCTCACGCTCGGGAGCGCCGTCGTCGTGCTCTCGGCCTCACGCTCGGTGCGCACCAGCCTGCTGCCGCTGTGGGCCGACCACGTGGGCATCGCGGCCAGCACGACCTCGCTGATCTTCGCGCTCGCCGCCGCGGTCGACATCGCGATGTTCTACCCGGGCGGCTGGGTGATGGACCACTACGGCCGCACGCTGGTGGCGGTGCCGGTCGTGCTCACGGTCGCCGTCGGGTCGCTGCTGCTGCCGCTCACCGCGGCGGCGTGGTCGGTGGCTGCGGTGGTGGGTCTGATCGCCGTCGGCAACGGCCTCGGCTCGGGCATCGTGATGACGCTCGGCGCCGACTCCGCGCCCACCGAGGGCCGCGCGCAGTTCCTGGGCGGGTGGCGGCTGTGCGGCGACGTCGGGCTCTCGGGCGGGCCGCTGCTGATCTCCGCCGTCGCGTCGGTAGCGCCGCTGGCCGCCGCGTGCGTGGTCGTCGGGGGCGTCGGCCTGCTCGGCACCGGCTGGGTGGGCTACTGGACCCGTCGGGCGGATCGGAGCCGGCTCGGCGCGATCAGCCGACGGTGACCTTGACCTCGTTGGAGGCGTCGCCGCTGTCGGTGTCGAGCATCCGGAACCGGTTGACGCCGGTCTGGCCGGTCTGGATGTAGGTCGAGAAGGTCTCGTTGCTCACCGAGGCCGTCACCGGGAAGTCGCCCCAGCGGCCGCCCTCGAAGCGCTGCACCTGCAAGATCGCGCCCTCGCCGCCCGGGTAGACGCCGGTGAGGTCGATCTGGCCCATCGGGCTGACCTGGGTCTGGCCGGCGGAGAGCGTGATGCCCTCCTCCTCCTCCTCGGTCGGCTCCTGCGAGGGGCGGGCGCTCTGCTGCGGGTCGGGACGCAGCGTGACCAGCGGACCGTCGGGCTCCTCGGTCTCCTCGGGCTCGGGCAGCACCAGCGAGTCGCGCTCGGTGGCGACGGCGGTGGCCGCCTCCTCCTCGCCGCCCAGGCCCAGCAGGCGGGTCGCGGCGAGCGCACCCCCGCCCAGCACGAGACCGACGACCAGGCCGACGCCGACCAGCGCCACCAGCCCGGTGAGGATGGGGCGGTCGGTGCGCTCCGAGGGGTCCTGCTCCTCGGGCGGTGGGGTCTGCTCAGCCATGCCGCCCATTGTGCGGGGCCACCGGGAGGGCGCCAAACCGCCTGCTCAGCCGCAGGTCAGCGGGGTTCGAGCACGACGACGGGGATCACCCGGTCGGTGGTCTGCTGGTAGGTCGCGAAGTCGGCGTACAGGTCCACCAGCAGCGGCCAGAGTCGCTCGCGCTCCTGCGGCTCGGCCTCGCGGGCCCGGACCGGACGCCGGCGCTCGCCACGCAGGTCGACGTGGGTCTCGGGGTGGGCCAGCAGGTTGGGGTACCACTGCGGGTTCCTGGGCAGCCCGCCCTGGGAGGCCACGACCACGAGGTCGGCGCCGTGCTCGAGGTAGAGCAGCGGGGTGGTGAAGGTGGCGCCGCTCTTGCGGCCCACGTGCTCGAGCAGGAGCACGGGCACCGGCTTGCGCAGACCCGCGCCGATGCGCCACGTGCTGCCGACGCGGCCGTTGGTGAGCCGGAAGAGCCGCACGTTCAGGCGCGCCATCGCCTTGATCACCTTCGGCACCACCGGGTGGGCCAGCGCCTCCTTGCGCTTGGCCAGCTTCTCGTCCTCGGTCCTCGCCCCACCGCGCACGGTCACAGTCCTCTCGTCCAGACGATCTCCTCGTGCAGCCTCTCACTGCGCCAGCCCTCGGCCGTGCGGCGCAGCCGGTGGTGGTACAGCCCGCCGAACTCCACGATCCGCTCGGTGCCCTGCTCGTCGGCGAGCGGCATCGGGTTGTGGAAGTAGGCCGAGCAGGTGGCGGCGTCCGGGTCGCCGTCGACGCCGAGCTCGACGTCGAGCTGGCCCAGCGTGTGCAGCCGCTTCGGGAAGAACGCGGGCAGCACCTCGGCCAGCCACGCCCTCACCTCGGGGTAGGCGCCGGCCATCCCCCCGGACTCGGTGTAGTCGATGGCGGCGTCGGGCGTGAAGACGGTGTCGAGCAGGTCCCAGGCGCCGGTGTCGATGGCGCGGGTGTAGCGGGTGAGCACGTCGGCGATCTCGAGGCGGTCGCCGATCTCCTGGAGGTCCACGCGGGTCACTCTCCCAGACATCTAGAACACGTTCTAGTCTGCGGTTAGTCTGGCGCGGTGAGATTCACCTACGCCGAGGCGATGACCGACGTCAGCTACTACGCGCCGCTGGCGCAGGCGGCCGAGGCGGCCGGCTACACGAGCATGACGGTGGCCGACAGCCTGATCTACCCGCGCGAGTCGGACTCGACCTACCCCTACACCGACACCGGCGACCGCGAGTTCCTGCTCGGCAAGGACTTCATCGAGACGATGATCATGTGCGCACACCTCTTCGCGCACACCACGACGCTGCGGCTGACCCCCTTCGTGCTCAAGCTGCCCGTGCGGCCACCGGTGCTGGTGGCCAAGCAGGCCTCCTCGCTGGCCCACCTCTCCGGCGACCGGCTGGGGCTCGGCGTCGGGCTCTCGCCGTGGCCCGAGGACTTCGCCGCGCTCGGCGTCGACTGGGCGCGCCGCGGCAAGCGGATGGACGAGTGCATGGACATCCTGCGCGGCCTCACCAGCGGTGAGTTCTTCGGCTACGACGGCGAGTTCTTCCAGCTGGAGGAGGTGCAGCAGCGGCCCGCGCCCGGCCGCGCCATCCCCCTGCTGGTCGGTGGTCACGCCGACGCCGCCCTGCGCCGGGCCGTGCGCAAGGGCAACGGCTGGATGCACGCCGGCGGCGACGGCGAGGAGCTGGACCGGCTCCTCACCCGGCTGGCCGAGATCCGTCGCGAGGAGGGCGACGACCGCGACGACTTCGAGGTGCACGTGATCAGCTACGACGCCTACGACCCCGACGGCGTCAAGCGCCTGGAGGACAAGGGCGTCACCGACTGCATCGTCGGGTTCCGGGTGCCCTACATCAAGGGCCCCGACACCGAGCCGCTCGAGACGAAGGTGCGGCACCTGGAGTCGTACGCGGAGTCCGTGATCGCGAAGGTGAACCCGTGACCGAGCCCGCCGACCCCGCCGTCGAGCCGCTGGGCCTGACCGACGTGCTGCAGGAGGCGATCGCCGAGGCGGAGCGGCTGATCGCCGGCGCACCGTTCATCCGCACCGAGGCCGACCTGCTCGAGGGCTACGACTACCTGGCCGGCCGCATCCGGATGGCGATGCAGACCGCCTTCGACTACGACCTCGACCGCCCGCTGTTCGTCAACCCCACCCACCAGTTCTCCCGCCAGGGGCTCGACAACCCCGACGCGATCTACTTCAACGCCTACCTGCGCGAGGGCGTCGAGTACGTGGTGCGCGGCCGCCGCGGCACCAGCGCCGACCTCTCCTTCCAGGTGATGGGGGGCGCCTACACCGCCGACTCCGCGGCCACCAGCATGCTGGCCTTCGACGACCGTGAGCTCGAGATCGACGACGAGGGCCGCTTCGAGCTCACCTACACCGCCGAGCCGGGCGCCAAGACGATGATCGTGCGCGAGGTCTTCAACGACTGGGAGACCGAGGAGCGCGGCTCGCTCACCATCGAGCGCACCGACACCCTCGGCCAGCCGGCTCGGCCCCTCACCGAGCAGCTGCTGCGCAAGAAGTACGAGGTGGCGGCACGCTCGCTCACCGGCTCCATCCAGACCTGGTTCGCCTTCCCCCAGTTCTTCCAGTACCGGGAGCCGGTGAACACCCTGACGCCGCCGAAGGCCACGCCGGGTGGCCTCTCCTCGCAGCGCTCCTCGATCGGGCACTACGAGCTCGACGACGACCAGGCGATGGTCATCACCGTGCCGCGCTGCGACGACTGCAGCTACCAGGCCGTCCAGATCGGCTCGGACTGGTACGCCAGCACCGACTACGAGACCCACCAGACCTCGCTGACCAAGGCTCAGGCGCAGACCGATCCCGACGGGATGATGCGGTTCGTCGTCTCCGCGCGGCCGCCCGGCGAGAGCGGTGCTCCGATCGCCAACTGGTTGGAGACCACCGGCCACCGCACCGGTCCGATGATGCTCCGCTGGCAGCGGCTCGAGCGCGACCTCACCGACGACGACGGCCCGCAGGTGCAGGTCGTCGAACTCGCCGACGTGCCGACCCTGCTGCCGCTCGCCTCGCCGCTGAGCCAGGAGGAGTGGGTGGCACGGATCGCGGCGCGGCAGCGGGCTGTGGCGCGGCGGATGATCAGCTGACGGATCCGGAGGTCTGCGCCCTCGGGCGCTACGAGATCCACAACCTGGTGCTGGACCTCGAGGACGCGCGCGCCATCCAGTGGAGGCCCGGCTACGTGCCGGACCCCACCCCGGGCGCGCTCGACTTCGGTGGCTGGACGTGGCGCTACGACCTGACCTCGCGCGGATCGCACGCCTGCGAGGTGGTGCACACCGACGACTGGTCGGCGGTGGGGCCGGGGCCGCGCGAGTACCTCGCGTTCCCGCCGTTCCCCCGGACCACCTCGCGAACTCGCTGCAGCACCTCGCTGACCTGGTCGCGGACAGGACGCCCTAGTCGCCAGCCTCCCCCTCGACCTTGATCCCCCTCTCCCGGGCGAGCAGCGGTGCCAGCAGGTCCAGCTGCTCGGGGCTGATCGTGACGCCGCGCAGGCAGTCGACACCGTCGACCTCGGCGAGCTCGCAGCCCCGCAGGTCGACGTGCTCGAACGAGCCTCCCTGCGCGGTCAGCCGAGCGAGCCGGCTGCCGGCGAAGGCCACCCTCCGGGCCGTGGCACGACCGACGTCGATCTCCTCGATCGTGCAGTCGGTGAAGGCGACGTCGAGCAGCTCGGCGCCCCGGAGGTTGAGGTAGCCGAGCTTGCAGCCCACGAAGTGCACGGAGCGCCACGACGTCTCGTAGGCCTCGACCGAGCCCAGTCGTGAGCCCTCGACGCGCACCTCGCGCCAGTCGCCGCGCGGGGCACGCATCACGGGCACGTCCAGCCGGTCGAAGGTCACCTCGTGCAGCCGGGTGGACCCCCAGTCTGCCTCGCGGGCCGCGACGCCGATGAAGGCGCAGCCGAGGACGGCAGCTCCGCCGAGATCGAGCGTGGGGGTGGTGACGCCGTCGAACGACCGCCCGTCCAGGTCGGCGTCGGCGACCAGCTCCTCGGCGTCACCGACGCCCAGCTCGCCGAGCGGCACGGGATCGAGCTGTGGTGGCAGTGTCGAGGCTCGGCGTGGTGGAGGCATGTGGCCACTCAACCCGATCGAGCAGCACCGCGTGCGGCGGCCGGCGGTCGCGCGGCGGATGATCAGCTAGTAGAACCCCTCGCCGCTCTCGAGGAACAGGGGCGGGTACGCGTCGTCGGCCGTGGGCACCACCGGACTGACCGTGACGCAGCGCAGGGTCGCCACCTCGCACTGCACGACCTGCTGGGCCCGCACGACCGTCATCGCACGTGGCTTGATCAGCTGGGCGATCGCGGTGAAGGACCCCTCGTCGTCGAAGGGGCCGAGCAGCAGGTGGTCCCACGGAGCGTCGACCTGGCGGCGCTCCCCGGTCTCGGCGTCGTAGGCCACGGCGCGCGCCGGCCACTGGGTGACGTCGAAGAGCGTGCTGCGGTCCGGCGAGAGTCGTCCGGTGCCCCACGCCTCGGAGTCGCCCAGTACGAGGCGGTCGCCCCGCTTGCGGACGGGGACCCGGTAGCCGTCGGGGAACAGCGCCCCGTCGTAACCCTCGTAGACGTTGCCGCCCTGGGGGTCGGTGTTCCAGGGCACTGAGGAGCCGTCGTCCAGCTCGATGGTCCGGCCGGCGTGGAACAGCCGGGTGTCGCTGACGCCGTCCAGCAGCGGCATGGTCTCGCTGTAGAGGTCGGCCAGGTCGTCGCTGCGGTCGGGCTCCTCGTCGGGGGTGCGGTAGAGCTGCTCGCCGGTACGGGTGTCGAAGGCCGCCACCTGCATCACGTGGGTGCCGTACTCGTCGGTGGGTCCGCGCGACTGGTCGACGGTGGCGAACACCCGGTGGTCGGCGGAGATCGCGATGTTGCCCCAGCCGGTGGGCGCCACCTCCTGGGTCTCGCCCTCGACGCTGGTGAACACCAGGTCCGACCCCCGCACCCAGTAGGCGCCGGTCGCGCCGAGCACGAACTGCTCGGCGTCCCGTCCCAGTCGCACCTGCTGCTCGCCCACGTGCAGGGTGCCGTCCAGCAGCCACGCCGGGCTCGTCTGCTCCCAGGTGGTGGGACCGGTCGGCAGCGCGAACGGCTCGCCACCCAGCTCGCTCTGCGGCGTCGAGGTGCCGCACCCGGCCAGCAGCAGGGCGGCAGCGAGCCCGACAGCGGCGGCGCGGAGGCTCCTCACCGCCCCATGCTCACACGGGTCACGCGAACGCGACCGGCTCGCGCACCACCGTGGCCCCGACGAAGGCCTCCTCCCCGGCCCCCCAGTAGTCGACGACGACGCCGCGGGCGACGTCCTCGAGTGCCACGAGCGACCTGCGCAGGCTCGCACCGGAGTCGGCCTCCACCGCCAGCTCGAGGGGCCGGCCGATCGGCACCCGCACCGGGAAGCGCACCCAGTTGTGCTGGCCCTCGACGTCGAAGTACTGGTCGGCCACGACCTGGCCGTCGAGCGTGACGCGCAGGCGCACCCGCTCGTCGTCGAAGGACTGGTTGGAGACGTAGAGGACCACCTGCGTGCCAGGCGCCGCGTCCCCCGACGGCGCGGACGATGCGGGCGACGACCTCGTGGACTGCGGGGGCTCCCTGGCTTCGTCGTCGGACGAGCCGTTGCGGCCGCATCCCGTTGCGGTCAGCAGGACGACGGCGGCGGCCACGCTGGCGCGGTTCATGCCTGTGCGACGTCACGTGCGGCCCACCGGTTCCCGCGCGTGCGGACGGGGGCCACGGCTCCATCGGCCGGGGGGGCCGGCCGCGCGCACGACCCTGCCCACTTGGTCGCGGGCTAGCGTTCAAGGTGTGACGTTGAACCAGGTGAGAAGAGGAAGCGGCAGTCCGTTGCTGCTGGTGCACGGACTGGGCGCGGGGTGGCGGTCCTGGGCTCCCGTCCTCGACCAGCTGGCCGAGAGCCGGGAGGTCATCGCCATCGACCTGCCGGGGTTCGGCGAGACGCCGCCGTTGACCGGCGAGGTCTCGATCGCCACCTTGGCCGACTCGGTCGAGGCCTTCATCCGCGAGCAGGGCCTGGAGGGCGTCTCGACGGTCGGCCAGTCGATGGGCGGCCGGCTGGTGCTCGAGCTCGCGAGGCGGGGAGTCGGCGGCGACACCGTGGCGTTGGACCCGGGCGGCTTCTGGAGCGACCGCGAGCTCCTCGTCTTCGGCGCCACGCTGCGACCCTCGATCGCCCTGGTCCGCGTCCTCCGGCGCATGCTGCCGACCCTGCTCGGCAACCCGGTGGGACGCACCCTGCTGCTGGCGCAGCTGTCGGCGCGGCCCTGGGCGCTCTCGCGCGACACCGTGCTGCCCGACGTGCGCGGGTTGGCCGACTCGCCGTCGACCGGAGCTGCCCTGGACGCCCTGACCAAGGGGCCCAAGCAGGAGGGCGCGCCGGCCGGCACGGTGCCCGGGCGAGTCACTATCGGCTGGGGTCGTCGTGACCTGGTGACCGTGCCGGCGCAGGCCGCACGCGCGGTGGAGCTGTACCCCGACGCGGTCCTGCACTGGTTCGAGCGGTGCGGTCACTTCCCCCAGTGGGACGCACCCCGCGAAGCCACCCGACTGATCCTCGACAGCACCGGCTGAGGTCGCCGACCTCACCGTCGGTCGGCCTGCCGCTGCAGCGCGAGCGGCAGCGTCGCCACGGCCGCCGCGCCCGCCACCGCGAAGGCCGTGGCGAAGGACCTCAGCTCGGCGATCACCCCGACGGCCACCGAGCCCAGTGCCGTCCCGGCGTCGAAGCCCACGTTCCAGACCGCGCTCGCCAGGTTGTGGTGCCGACGCGAGACGGCTGCGAAGGCGATCAGGAGCGTCAGGTTCTGCAGTCCGCCGTAGCAGAGGCCGATCAGCAGCATGGCGGCGAGGAAGGGTCCCACGCGCACGCCGTCGGGGCTCGCGACCGACCACGCCACGAGCGCCATCCCCACCCCGGTGAGGGGGACCAGGGGCACGAGGAAGCGCTGCGGTCCGTGGCGATCGGCCAGCACCCCGACCCGCCACCGGCTGAGCGCGGCCGTCAGCCCCATCAGGAACAGCCCGCCCGCCGCGACCGACGGACTGTCGACCACTTGGGGCGTGAACGTGATCACCGCTCCACCCGCCAGCGTGACCGCCAGGAGCAGCAGCATCGGTCGCAGCAACCGCCGGTAGGCGGCCGACTCCGGGTCGCCCGGGTCACCGGCTCCAGCGACGGCGGGGTGCAGGTCGGGGGCGCCCAGCCGCAGCGCCGCCGCCAGCCGGAGCGCGGCCGGGATGCCGAGCAGAGGCAGGGCACTCACCGTGAAGGCCACCCCGAAGCCGACGTTCTCGGCGACCCACGGTCCGGCTGGCAGCAGAAGCAGGTTCGGCGCCGCGACGGCGAGCCCGTAGGCCCCGATCGCCTCCCCACGGCGCTCGGCACCCACCAGTGCGGCCACTGCGGCACTCCCGGTGACGGTCAGGACACCGAACCCGATGCCACGGACCGCCGAGACCCCCAGCACCACGCCGAGCTCGTTGCTGATCGACAGCAGGAGGCCGGGCAGCCCCAGCAGCGTCAGCCCGACGGCCAGCACCGGGCCCCAGCCGAAGCTGCGCAGGGCGCGCGGGACGAGGAGCTGGGTGAGCACCGTGAACAGCAGCAGCACGCCGTTGACGAGTCCGGAGCCCGCGGTGCCGGCCCCGCCCTCGACCACCCACAGCGGAGCGACCGTGAGGAGCACCGCGTAGCTGGAGAACCCCGCGCACGTCATCACCACCAGCGGCGCCATCCCCGGCTGACGCCAGATCGGTCCCCCGGCACTCACGGTCGGAGCACCTAGCCTCCGCCCGAGCCGATCACGAGCCGCCCGAGGAGCTCGCGCAGGAGCGCGGCGTCCGGCGGGTCGAGGTCGGCGAGCAGCTCCCGCTCGGCCTCGTCACTCGCCCGCGTCGCGACGTCGAGGGTCGCGCGGCCGGCATCGGTGAGCTCGACGACGTTGCGGCGGCGATCGGCGGGGTCGGGCCGGCGCACCACGAACGCCTTGGCCTCGAGTCCGTCCAGCAGGGCGACCATCGAGGTGCGGTCGACGCCGAGGCGCAGCGCGGCCTGCTGCTGGGACTCGGGCTCGCGGTCGGCGAGCAGCAGCAGCGCCCCGAGCTCGCGGGCGGTCACCCCGGATCCCTCCAGGTGTGCCGCGTGCAGCTCCTCCAACCTCAGCAGGGAGTGCTTGAGCTGGTAGATCAGCCGACGGCGCACTGCCGGTCCGACGTCCCGCTCGTCACCCATGGCGCCATCGTAGGGTGTACGCTAATCATCAGTAGCGCTGACGATCTAGCAAAGGGATGATCATGACCACTGTTCTGTTGACCGGGGCCACCGGCCTCGTGGGCTCCCGCCTCCTGCCCCGGCTCGCCGACGACGGCGTCGACTGCCGCGCCCTGGTGCGTCGCGACGTCGAGCTGCCCGCCGGGGTCACCGCCGTCCGCGGCGACCTCGACGACCCCGCCTCGCTGGCACCGGCCCTGGAGGGGGTCGACGCCGTGGTGCACCTCGCCGCCCTGTTCCGCACCGACGACGAGGCCGCGATCTGGCGTGCCAACCACGACGGCACCCGCCACCTCGTCGAGGCGGTCGCGGCGCACGCACCCACGGCGCGCGTCGTGATGGCCAGCACCGGCAACGTCTACGACGCGACCGCCCCGCGCCCGGCGCGCGAGACCGACCCGTGCACGCCCACCGCCGCCTACCCGGCGAGCAAGGTGGCCGCCGAGCAGCTGCTGCGCGAGAGCGGCCTGACCTGGTCGATCCTGCGCCTGCCCTTCGTGTACGGCGACGACGACGGGCACCTGGCCACGATCGCCACCCTCGCCCCGCGCTTCGGGCTGCACCCGGCGCACACCTACTCCGTCGCACACCACCGCGACGTCGCCGCCCTGGTGCGCATGGCGCTGGCCGGCACCACCGACGGTCGCGTCGTCAACCTGACCGACGACGCCCCCGTCACGGTCTGGGAGATGGCACGTCTGGCGGGCGCGACCCTCGAGGAGTCCTCCGCACCCCTCGAGCACCCGTGGTCGGGTCGCATGGACGGAGCGCTGGCCCGTGAGCTCGGCTTCCGGCCGACGGTGCCGACCATCCACGCCGCAGCGGCCGAAGGGATCCTCTGAGGAACGTGTTGCGGGGGGCATGGCCCCGGCACCCACCGGCTGACCACCGCCGAGCTCGTCGAGCTGCGCGCCCAGAGCGCGGACCTCGAGCCCAGGTGCGAGCCTCAGCCCGCCTGGGTCCACCGCGGGTCACGACCGGTCCCAGCCGTGCACCACCACCCCGTTCAGCGCGACGTGCGACACCTCCGGCCTGGGCAGCTCCGCCGTAGACGCCAAACTGGAACACGTTCTAGTGTGACCCGGTGACCACCACCGCCGCCGCCCACGAGGCCGCCGCCACCCTCGTCGAGGCCGCCTACACCCCGGCTCCCCTGCTGCAGGACAAGGTGATCGTGCTCTCCGGCGTCGGCCCCGGCCTGGGCCGGGCGCTGGGCGAGGAGGCCGCGCAGATGGGCGCCGACCTGGTGCTGGTCAGCCGCACCGAGAAGCGTCTGGAGAAGATGGCCGAGGTGGTCCGCGCGCACGGGCGGCGGGCGCTCGTCGTCCCGACCGACATCACCGACGAGGCCTCGCGCGCCCGCCTGGTGGAGCGCAGCCTCGAGGAGTTCGGCCGCGTGGACTGCCTGCTCAACAACGCCTTCGGCATCCCGCCGATGGACCCGATCAGCACGCTGGACCTCGACGCCCTGCGCGCCGCCAACGAGACCAACGTCTTCGCCCCGCTGCGGCTCTCGGCCCTGTTCGCCGACGCCCTGGCCGCCTCACCCGACAAGCCCGGCGGGTCGATCGTGATGCTGAACTCCTGCGTGCAGTACTCCAGCGAGCCCGAGTACAGCGGCTACAAGCTCAGCAAGGGCACGCTCGCCCACCTGGCCTCCAGCCTGGCCACCGAGCTCGGTCCGCGCGGCATCCGCGTCAACAGCGTAGCGCCCTCCTACATCTACGAGGACGTCAACAAGTCCTACTTCGACTGGATCGCGAGCGAGTCCGGACGCACCCACGACGAGGTGTACGCCGAGAAGGCCGCCCCGACCGACCTCAAGCGCCTCGCCTCCCCCCAGGAGGTCGCGCGCGCCACGCTGTTCCTGGCCAGCGACCTCGCGAGCGCCGTCACGGGCACGATGCTCAACGTCGACTGCGGCGAGTTCCACGACAACTGAGAGGGCAGGCGCGATGAGCGACAACGTGATGACGCGCGAGCGCGCCGACGTCGGGACCTACGACGACATCGCCGCGGCGGCGGTGCGCACCACCGGCATGGACGACTTCGGCGGCACCGCGCACGAGGAGGGCCTGCGCGTGCTGGTCGAGGACCTCGCCTCCCCCGAGGCCGGCCTCACCCCGCGCGGCAACTACTTCCAGCGCTCGGAGGTGAAGAGCGCCCTGGTGGGCCGGCTGCTCACCCAGGCCCAGTTCAACGCCCGGCCCGAGCACGCCGAGGTGCCGATCGAGCGCCCCGTCTTCGTGATGGGCCTGCCCCGCACCGGCACCACCGCGCTGCACCGGCTGCTGCACGCCGACCCGGCCGCGCAAGGTCTGGAGATGTGGCTGACGCAGTACCCCCAGCCGCGGCCCCCGCGCGAGACCTGGGAGGACGACCCGATCTTCACGGCCATGCAGCAGGCGTTCTCGGCACACCACGTGGAGTCGCCCGAGTACCTGGGGATCCACTACATGGACGCCACCTCGGTGGAGGAGTGCTGGCGCCTGCTGCGCCAGACCGGCAAGTCCAACTCCTACGAGTCGCTGGCCAACCTGCCCCGCTACACCGACTGGCTGCGCGGCCAGGACTGGACCGACGCCTTCGCCCGCCACAAGCAGAACCTGCAGCTGATCGGGTTGAACGACGCCGAGAAGCGCTGGGTGCTGAAGAACCCCTCGCACATGACGGCGCTCGACGCCCTGATGGCGGTCTACCCCGACGCCCTGGTCGTCTACACCCACCGCGACCCGGTGGTCTGCATCGCCTCCTCCTGCTCGCTCTCGGCCGCCACCACCGAGGGCCACTCCGAGACCTACGTCGGCGGCGTCATCGGCCACACCCAGCTCGGCCTCTGGTCGCACGCCTACCACGCCTTCCACGACGCCCGGCCGCGCTACGACGCCGCGCAGTTCGCCGACGTCGCCTTCGACGACCTGCGCGCCGACCCGATGGGCGTGGTGCGCGGGCTCTACGAGCGGTGGGACCTGGGCTGGGGGCCCGAGGTCGAGACCGCCGTCGCCGAGCTGGACCGCGAGAGCAAGGAGGGAGCGGCCAAGCCCTCGCACCGCTACTCCCTGAAGGACTACGGGCTCTCCGAGACCCAGGTGCGCGCGGCGTTCGACCGGGGCTGACCGGCCCACTTCCCGTCCACAGGCGGCACTCCCGACGCCGGTCCTCCACAGGGCGACGTCGGCCCGGCCCACGGAACGCGACACCGGGGCAGGGTGGCGGCATGTTCGACATCGACCCCACCGCCGTGCTGGCCACCGGCCGCACGCTGGTCCGCCACGGCCTCGACGTCGCCGACGACGCCGACGACGCCGCGGTCCCCGCTCCCGACACCGGTACCAGTCGCGCCGCGACCGCCGCCGGGCTCGAGCTGCTGCTCACCCGGAGCCACACCCTCAGCGACGCCCTGCGTGGCACCGGCGACGGACTCGAGGCGTTCGTCGAGAGCGTCGTCGAGCTCGACGGCGAGGTCGGTGCGCTGCACGGCCTGCTGCTGATGCAGGTCGGCGGGTGAGCCGGCGATGAGCATCGACACCTGGGTGGAGGGCAGCCCCGGGCCGTGCCGTGAGTCCGCCCGTCGCCTGCAGCAGCTCGCGGGCACGGTGCAGCACGGCGAGCAGCTGCTGGCCGCGCAGGCGCTGCCCGGTCGCGCCGGCTTCGAGGGGATGGCCGCGCAGGCCTACCGGGCCCGCTGCACCGGGCTCGCCCTCGCCGCCCGCCGTCTCGGCGAGCAGCTGGAGCTGCTGGCCGGCGCCCTGCTCGTGCTCGCCGACGACCTCGCCGACCTTCGGTCGCTGATGTCGCGGGTGCGCGCCGTCGCCCGCGGGCGGCTGGGCGTCGAGGGCTGGGTGGTGCAGGCACCCACGGCCGACGCCGAGCCCGAGCAGCGGGCGCTCTACCGCAGGCTCCACACCATCGCCGCCAAGGGCCGCGCCCTCGAGGACGCGGCGCAGCGTCGCTACCGCGCGGCGCTCAGCGGCGCCACCGGCCTGCCGCCGGCCCAGGAGGCAGGCTTCGCCTCGCCGGTCACCAGCGCGCCCACGGTGCCCAGCCTGCCTCCGGACGAGGCTCCGCGCAGTCCCACCGAGGACCCGCCCGCGCCGTCCGCCCCGTCCGCCCCGCCGCAGGACCGCGAGCCGGACCGCGTGGCGAACCCCGAGCCCGGCCGTGACCGCGGGAGGCACCCCGTCGCTGCGGCGCACCGCGCCACGCCGGCACCAGGTGGCGAGCGCCCGGCGACGGAGCCCCCCAGCCCACGGGCCTCGGGGCCCCGGATCCTGAGCGGCCTCGCCGCCGGCAGCCTGCCGGTGCTCACCGCGACGGTCGCGGGTCTGCACCGCCGCCTCGACACGTTGCTGACCCACGAGGAGGTGACCCGTGATGACGAGCACGGCACCCCTGCCTGACCCGGCGGACCTGCCCGAGCGGCCGGCCCTGCCCACCCTCCCGGGGCTGCCCGGCTGGGCCGTGCACACCTGTCCCGACCTGCTCGTGCTCACCGGCCGGCCGGGGACCGGCGGGGTGCGGCCCGAGGTGCGCGTCGAGCTGATCTCGCTCGGGGGGCCCGCGGACCCCCCGGACGTGCGGTCCTGGCGCGCCGTCGACCTGCACGTGCTGCGCAGGCACAGCCACGGGTTCGACGTCGAGGACGAGGACTGCTTCGAGCTGCACGGCCGCGACGTGCACTACCGGCGCTACGCCTGGCTCGAAGGTCGCCGCGACCTGCTCGGCGAGGAGTGGGCGTGGGCGCTGCCGGGGCTCGGCGCGCTGGTGGCGGCGCGGCTGCACCGGGCCGACTACGGCCGGTGGTGCGACCTCACCGAGGACCTCGCCGACCTGGTGGTGGCGCAGCTGGGTCGCCCCTGACCGGTCCCGCTCAGCGCGGCGGCTCCCAGTGCTGCACCGCGCTGACGCCTCGCTCGGTCTCCAGCTCTGCCCGGCGCTCGGGGTGCTCGAGGTAGAACCGGCACACCTCCAGCACGGCGATCGGTGGCGCCGCCAGGGCGTCGATGTCGAGGGTGGGCGTGGTGCCGGTGCGCGCCATCATCGAGAGCCCGGTGGTCTCCTCGGGCGTCAGCTCCAGCGTGGTCTCGACGCTGAGCCAGTTGTTGACCGCCACGGTGGCTCCGCTGCGCGCCTTCACCTTGGTCCAGTGTTGCCGCAGCCGCGTAACGGTTTCCCACGGCACCGTCACGTGGACCGCCTCGCTGCGCAGCACGAGCGCGTCGGGTCGCAGCATCAACCCCTGGTGCGGCGTCAGCCGGTTCCGCACGCCGGCGTACACGCCGATGAGGAGGAGCGCGCCGAAGCCACCGGGGAACAGCCCCTGCAGCACCTCGCCCGGCCGGCTGGCGATCGCGGCCTCCACGGCCATCCCGATGCCCGCACCGGCCAGCACGAGCCCCAGCACCCCCCACGCGTAGAGGGTCGCCCACCGATGGGGACGGGTGGGGACCAGCACACCGGTGCTGGTGCCGGGAGTGGGCGGGTCGAGCGGATCCGCCGGAGGGGTGAAGAGGCGTGCCGGTCGAGGTCGGGGGTCCCGGCCCGCGGTGAGCATCAGCACCGCCAGGCCCACCAGCGTCAGGAAGACCGCCGCCAGCCAGGCCTGCGCCTGCGCCGCGCCCCCGGCGCTCACCAGCAGGATGCCGCCCAGGATCACGGAGGCACCGACGGTCAGCCGGCGCGAGGAGCGGTGGTCGTGGTGCCAGCCCTCGCCCTCGCTGTTGAACTCGGTCGGCGTGGTGCCGGGCAGCTCGGTGCTCATCGGACCCCCTCCCGCTCGCGGTGCCGCTCGCAGGCCTCCGCGAGCCGCCGCAACCCCTGCGACGTCGCGAGCTCATCACGCCGCTCCGGGTGCTCCAGGTAGGAGCGACAGAGCTCCAGCACCGCACCGGGTGGCACGGCCACGGCCTCGATGTCGACGGTCGGGACCGTCCCGGTGCCGGCGAAGGCCGAGAGCGCGGTGCTCTCGCCGCGCGCCAGCGGCGGGGCCACCTCGATGCTGAGCCACGAGCGCACCGCCACGGTGACGCCGCGGGCGCGCTGCCGGCTCCAGTGCGGGCGGACCCGGGTGATGGACTCCCAGGGCAGGACGACGGGCTTGGCCTGGGTACGCAGCACCAGCGCGTCGGGGCGCAGCAGCAGCCCCTGGCGCGGAGTCGAGCGGTGACGCACCCCGGACCAGGTGGCGCCGAGGACCACCATCCCCAGGAGCAGGGCGACGCCGCCCGCGAGCACGGCGCCCGTCACCTCCGCCCGGTCGGGCGCGCCAGCAGACACGAGCTGGTCCAGCGCCAGCGCCACCCCGGACACCGACAGCAACAGCCCGAGGAGCAGCCAGGTCACGAGCACCACCGGCCGCGCCGGGCGCGCCGGCAGCAGCACGCCCTCGCCCTCCGCGAGCTGCGGCGTCCGTGACATCGGGTCCCGGCCGAGCCGCAGGACGGCGGCTCCCACCGCGATCGCGAGCAGCAGGCCGGCGGCCGGCCAGGCTCCGTTGACCGCCGCCGCGGCCGCCACGAGGACGAGCAGGCCCGCGATCACCGTGGCCACCGTCCGCGACCGGTTGCCGACCGCGTCTCCCAAGTGCCACCCCTCGCCCCGTTCGTGCCCCTCGAGAGGGGTCACCTCCTGCTGCGCGTCGTGCGGGTCGGGCACGGGTCCTCCAGGGCGTCGTCAGGCGAGGTCGGGGAGATCGACCGCGCACGTCTCCGGTATCCAGCGCGGACATCCATCAGACCGGCCGCCCGCCGACCCACGTCTGCGCCACCAGCGGCACACCCGGCCGGTAGGCCAGGTGCACGTGGCTCGAGGCCTCGAGCACCGCCAGGTCGGCGCGGGCACCGACCTCGAGCCGACCGACGTCGGTGCGCCCCAGGGCGGCGGCGCCGCCGGCGGTGGCGGCGGTGACGGCCTCGGCCGGCGTCAGGCCCATCTCGCGCACGGCCACCGCGATGCAGAACGGCAGCGAGGAGGTGAAGCACGAGCCGGGGTTGCAGTCCGAGGCGAGCGCGATGCGGACGCCGGCGTCGAGCAGGGCGCGGGCGTCGGGGTAGGGCTGCCGGGTGCTCCACTCGACGCCGGGCAGCAGGGTCGCCACCGTGCCGGAGCCACGAAGCGCCTCGACGTCGGCGGGCTCGAGGTAGGTGCAGTGGTCGACGGCGGCGAGGCCGAGCTCGCACGCCAGCCTGACGCCAGGGCCGGGGCCCAGCTGGTTGGCGTGCAACCTGCCTCGCAGACCGGCCCGCTCGCCGGCAGAGAGCACCGCTCTGGCCTGGTCGTCGTCGAAGGCCCCGCGCTCGCAGAACACGTCGATCCAGCGGGCGTGCGGGGCGCACGCCTCCAGCATCGGACCGGTCACCAGGTCGACGTAGGCGGCGGGGTCCTCGGCGTGCTCCGCCGGCACCACGTGGGCACCCAGGAACGTCGTCTCGTCGGTGAACTGCCGCGCCACCGCCAGCGAGCGCGCCTCGTCGTGCACGGTGAGTCCGTAGCCGCTCTTGACCTCCACCGTGGTGGTGCCCTGGCGGCGCATCTCGCCGAGCAGCCGCGCCACGTGGGCCGTCAGCTGCTCGTCGGTGGCGGCGCGGGTGGCCGCCACGGTGGTGCGGATGCCCCCCGCCGCGTACGGCTCACCCGCCATCCTGGCGGCGAACTCCGCGGAACGGTCGCCGGCGAAGACCAGGTGGCTGTGGGAGTCCACGAAGCCGGGGAGCACCGCGCGGCCGGCGAGCTCGACGACGGCGTCGGCCTCGGGCGCCTCGCGCTGCTCCCCCACCCAGGCGATGCGGTCACCGTCGGTCACGAGTGCCGGTGACACGAGGTGCGGGTGCCCGAAGAGCTCCCCCGCGCCCGTCAGCAGCGTGCTCGTCATCGCGCCCCCTCCTCCACCAGCTGCCAGGCAGCGGCCACCGCCTCGGCCAGCAGCGCGCCCACCTCGGGTCGCTGCGCCGCCGTGTGCACCACGCGTCCGTCGGCCACCACGTGCACCACGTCGGCGGCGGTGGCCGCGAAGACGGCGGTGTGCTCGTCGGCTCCCGTGCCGGCGGTCGCCGGGCCGTCGGTCGTGAGCGTCACCAGGTCGGCGCGCCGACCGACGGCGATCTCACCGGCGTCGGCGAACCCCAGGCTGGCGTGTCCGACGGCGGTTGCGGCGTCGAGCAGCTCGGCAGCGCTCCAGTGCCCGCGCCGCCCGGACACCAGGCGCTCGTGCAGCTCGACGGCGCGCATCTCCTCGAAGAGGTCGACGACGGCGTGGCTGTCGGAGCCCAGCGTGAGCGGGCTCCCCGCCTCGTGCAGCGCCCGCGAGGGCCCGACGCCGTCGGCCAGGTCGCGCTCGGTGGTGGGGCAGAAGCAGGCGTGCGTGCCGCTGGTGCCCAGCAGCGCGACGTCGTCGTCGGTGAGGTGGGTGGCGTGCACGGCGGTGGTCAGCGGCCCGAGCACCCCGCGCTCGGCGAGCAGCCCGGTGGGCGTGAGGCCGTGGGCGGCCAGGCAGGCCTCGTTCTCGGCCGGCTGCTCGGAGAGGTGCACGTGCAAAGGCCGGCCCGCGGCCGCCTGCGCGACGGTCGCCAGCTGGTCGGCCGGCACCGCGCGCACCGAGTGCACCGCCGCCCCGACGACGACGCCGGGCTCCTCGGCCAGCCGCTCGACGAGGTCGTCGAACCGCTCCGCCCAGGCGTCCGCGTCGTCGTCGCCGAACCTCAGCTGCGCGCCGGCGGGCGCCTCCCCGAACCCCGCGGCGAGGTAGCAGGTGTCGAGCAGCGTGAGCCGGACGCCGACGGTCCGGGCCGCCTGCACCAGCACCAGGTCCATCTGCTGCGGGTCGCCGTAGGGCGCTCCGCCCGGCTGGTGGTGCAGGTAGTGGAACTCGCCCACGGCGGTGATGCCCGCGGCCGCCATCTCGCGGAACACCGCCGTGGCCAGCGCCTGGTAGGTCCGTGGGTCGAGCGCCCCGGCCAGGGCGTACATCTGCTCGCGCCAGGTCCAGAACGTGCCGCCGCCGCGCTGCGTGCGCCCCCGCAGGGCGCGGTGGAAGGCGTGGCTGTGGCAGTTGGCCAGCCCCGGGATCGTCAGCCCCGGCAGCGGCGTGCCCGCGGAGCCACCACCGACGTCGACGCGCGTGAAGCGGCCCGCCTCGACCTCCACCACCACCTGGTCGCGGACGGCGCCGCCGACCCAGGCGCGTTCGAGGGTGTAGGCCTCAGCCATCGGTGAGCAGCTCCTGCAGCGCGTCGGCCAGCGCGGCGACGCCGGCGTGGCAGTCGGCCGCCTCCGCGTGCTCGGCCGGCGAGTGCGAGACGCCCGTGGGGTTGCGCACGAACAGCATGGCGGTGGGGATGCCCGCCGCGGCGAGCACGCCCGCGTCGTGCCCGGCGGCCGTGGGGATCACCGGCAGGTCCCCGGCCAGGCGCGCCGTCAGCGTGGCGTCGAACTCCACGAGCCCCGAGACCGACTCGGGCGTGACGACGAGCGCGGTGCCGTCGCGGTCCGCGCGCTCGCCGGCCTGCCGCTCCACGGCTACCAGCAGCGCATCCAGCTGCGCGGGAGTGGGCGCACGTGCGTCGAGCCACGCGCTCACCCGCCCGGGCACGGCGTTGGTGCCGCCGGGGCTCACCTCGACCCGACCGAAGGTGGCCCGGGCCCCGCCCAGGCGAGCCTGCTTGTTGGCCGCCAGCGCCGTCATGGCGAAGGTCAGCATCGGGTCGGCGCGGTCCTCCATGCGCGTGGTGCCGGCGTGGTCGGCACGACCGGAGAGGTCGAAGCGGTAGCGACCGTGCGGCCAGATGCCGCTGCCCCAGCCCACGGCGGCGTCGCGGTGCACGAGGTCGCGCCCCTGCTCCACGTGCAGCTCCACGTAGCGGCCGACCCCGGCCAGCAGCCCGGGCCCGCCCCCCTCGACGACGTCGGCGAGAGCAGTGCCCTCGCGGTCGCGCAGCTCGCGCGCCCGCTCCCAGTCGACGGCGCCGGTGGCCAGTCGCGAGCCCAGGCAGGCCAGGCCGAACCGCGAGCCCTCCTCCTCCACGAACACCGCGACCCCGAGCGGCCGCGCCGGTCGCACGCCGCGCTCGCGCAGCACGTCGAGCGCCGCCAGGGCCGAGACCACGCCGAGCGGTCCGTCGAAGGCACCCCCGTCGACCACCGAGTCCAGGTGCGACCCGGTCAGCACCCCCGGCCCCGCGGCACCCGGCGGCTCCCACCACGCCACGGTGTTGCCGGTGGCGTCACGCTCGAGCCGCAGCCCGCGCGCGGCGGCCTGCTCGGCGAACCAGGCGTCGAGCTCGCGCTCGGCGGTGAGGAACGGCTGGCGGTGGTAGCCGCCGGAGACCGCCGAGCGGCCCACCGGCACGAGGTCGGCCCACATCCGCTCGAGGTCGTCGACCACCGTGCCCGCCCACCCTTCCTATGCTCCGCCCATGGAGTTCTCCGAGGTCGTCCGGCGACGCCGCATGGTGCGCAGCTACGCCGAGCGAGAGGTCGAGCCTGCCACCATCGACCGCGCCCTCGCCAACGCCACGCGCGCGCCCAGCGCGGGCTTCAGCCAGGGCTGGGCCTTCCTGCGCCTGGACACCCCCGAGGCCGTCGAGCGGTTCTGGCGCGCCAGCAGCGACGACGTCGACCGCCCCGGCGCCTGGCTGGCCGGCATGATGCGCGCACCCGTGGTGGTGCTGCCCTGCAGCAGCAAGGCGGCCTACGTGGAGCGGTACGCCGAGCCCGACAAGGGCTGGACCGACCGCGACGAGAGCCGCTGGCAGATGCCCTACTGGCACCTGGACGCCGCGATGGCCTCGCTGCTGATCCTGCAGACGGCCGTCGACGAGGGCCTGGGCGCCTGCTTCTTCGGCATCGCCGCCGGCCGCGAGCCGGCCCTGCGCGAGGCCTTCGGCATCCCTGCCACGCACGACCCCATCGGCGCCATCACCCTCGGCCACCCCGCCGAGCCCGCCGAGTCGGCGCGCGGCGCGCAGGGGTCACCGGCACGGCGTCGCCGTCGCCCCTGGCAGGAGGTCGTGCACACCGGTCACTGGGGCGGCTGACCAGGCCGGACGCCCCGACCCGTCAGGGCTCGATCAACCCCGCCCGGATCGCGTAGCGGGTCAGCTGGGTGCGGTCGCGCATCCCGAGGCGGCCGAGGATGTTCTCGCGGTGGCGCTCCACGGTGCGCACCGAGATGGTGAGCGTGACGGCGATCTCCTTGGAGGAGAGCCCCTCGGCGATCAGCTTCAGCACCTCGTCCTCGCGCGGGGTCAGCACCGACTCGGGCACCGAGGCACCCCGCCGCAGCCGGTCGAGGTAGTCGCGGGCCAGGGCGCCCATCGCCCCGGGGTAGACGAACGCCTCGCCGCGCATCACCGCGCGCACGGCGGCCACGAGGTCCTGGTCGGCCACCGACTTCAGCACGTAGCCCGAGGCCCCCAGCCGCAGCGCCTGGAAGAAGTACTGCTCGTGGTCGTGCATCGAGAGCATCAGCATCCGCGGCGGGTCGCCGCGCCGGGCCAGCTCGCGGGCGGCCTGCAGCCCGGTCATCGTGGGCATCGCGATGTCGAGCACCGCGACGTCGATCGGTGCGCCCGCCGCCTGTGCCTCGCGCACGGCGGCCACCGCCTCGGCGCCGTCACCGGCCTCCGCCACCACCGCCAGGTCGGGTTCGTGCTCGAGGATCAGCCGGACGCCGCGCCGCACCAGGGCGTGGTCGTCGGCCAGCAGGATCCGCACCGGCTCGGCCGACGCGCTCACGGCACCGGCACCTCGAGCCGCACGGTGGTCCCGCTGCGGTCGCTCGCGACCCGCAGGGTGCCGCCCACCAGCAGGGCGCGGTCTCGCATGCCCAGCATCCCGGCGCCCTCCCGCGTGGCGGCGTCGACGTCGAACCCGCAGCCGTCGTCGCGCACCTCCAACACCACCACCTCCGCCCGGCGGGTCAGCGAGAGCCGCACCGACCGGGCCGCCGCGTGGCGCAGCACGTTGGTGAGCGCCTCCTGGGCCACCCGGTAGACCACCAGCTCGGCCTCGGGTGCGAGGTCGGGCAGCCCGGCGCCGACGGCGCGCTCCACCCGAGGTCCGCCGCGCTCCCCCACCTCGGAGGCCAGCGAGGCGAGCGCCGTCGTCAGACCGAGGTCGTCGAGCACGCCGGGCCGCAGCCGGCGCGCGACCCGGCGGACGTCGTCCAGGCCGCTGCGGGCGCTGTCGCGCAGGTCGGCCAGCTCCGTGGCCAGCGCGGGCGGCGCCTTCTCCACCGCCCGGCTCAGGCCCAGCAGGACGACGGTGAGCTGTTGCCCGATCTCGTCGTGCAGCTCGCGGGCGATCCGCTCCCGCTCGGCCTCCTGCGCCGAGATGGCCCGCACGTTGCCGTCGGACCGCTCCCGCTCGAGGCGGTCGATCATCGCGTTGTAGGTGCCCACCAGCCGGCCGCCCGGCCCGGGCGCGCCCTCCGCGAGCCGCTGCTCGCTGCCGGGCAGGCGCACGGTGGCCATCTGGGCCACCACCCGGTCGATCGGCGCGAGGCTGCGGCGCAGCAGCACCGCGTTGAGGCCCAGCATCGCCAGCAGGCCCACCACCAGCACCGCCACCTCGGAGGGCAGCACCTCGGAGGAGACGGTCGCCGGCGTGACCACCAGCGCCAGCAGGCCCAGCACGAAGACCCCGCCGTTGATCAGGCAGACCCTCCAGTACAGCGGCAGCGAGTGGCCCATGCGCGCACCCTAGTGAGCCGCGGCCGCGCACAGATGGGGTGCGGACCCCATTCCGCGACGCGGCCGCCACGGGCAGGCTGGAGCACGCCGAGGCCGACATCCCCCGATGCCGGCACGGCAGCGCCAGTGCCGGGCGGCCAGGGATCCCGAGACCGTGGCCGTCCGGCGCGGCGCCCAGGTCAGGCAGATCCGGCAGGTCAGGAAGCAGGTGCATGGACCCGGCCGACCTCAACCTGAGCCTCCTGCTGGGTGCCGGGGTGCTGATCATCGCGGTCGCCGCCGTGCGCGTCACCTCGCGCGCCGGGCTGCCCAGCCTGCTCGTCTACCTCGCCATCGGCCTGGTGATCGGCGAGTCCGGCCTCGGGGTGCAGTTCGAGGACGCCGACCTCACCCAGGTGCTCGGCACCGTGGCGCTGGCGGTGATCCTGGCCGAGGGCGGCTTCACCACCGAGTGGCGCAGCGTGCGCCCGGTCGCGCCGCTGGCGGCGGTGCTGGCGACCGTCGGGGTCGGTGTCTCGGTCGCCGTCACCTCCTCGCTGGCCTACGTGCTGCTCGACGTCGACCTGCGCACGGCCATCCTGCTGGGGGCGGTGGCCTCCTCGACCGACGCCGCCGCGGTGTTCTCGGTGCTGCGCGCCCTGCCGGTGCGCAGCCGGCTGCGCGCCGCGGTGGAGGCGGAGTCGGGGTTCAACGACCCGCCGGTGATCATCCTGGTCACGGTGGTGGCCTCCGACGCCTGGGACGGCTCGCCGGGCATCGGCCTGCTGGGCGCCGTCGGCTACCAGCTGGTGCTGGGTCTGGTGCTGGGCTTCGTGGTGGCGCGGGCCGGCCTGTGGGTGCTCGCGCGCAGCGCGCTGCCGGCGTCCGGGCTCTACCCGATCGCCACCCTGGCGATCGCGTTCCTGGCGTTCGCCGTGGCCGGCAGCAGCGGCGGCTCGGCGCTGATGGCGATCTACGTGGCGGGGCTGACCCTCGGCAACGCCCCCCTGCCCCACCGGGCGGCCACCGCCTCGTTCATCGACGGGCTCGCGTGGCTGGCCCAGATCGGCCTGTTCGTGCTGCTCGGCCTGCTCGCCAGCCCGGAGCGGCTGTGGGAGGCGCTGCCCACCGCGGTGGTGGTGGGCGGTGCCCTGACCCTGGTGGCCCGCCCGCTCTCGGTGGCCGTCTGCGCGACCCCGTTCGGGGTGCCGTGGCGCGACCAGGCGTTCATCAGCTGGGCCGGCCTGCGCGGCGCGGTGCCCATCGTGCTCGCCACGATCCCCCTCAGCGCGGGCCTGCCGGGCGCCACGCGCATCTTCGACGTCGTGTTCCTGCTCGTCGTCGTGTTCACGCTGGTGCAGGGCCCCACCCTGCCGTGGGTGGCGCGCCGCCTGGGCGCCGTCGCGGAGCAGAACCCGCGCGAGGTCGCGGTCGAGTCCGCCCCGCTGGAGTCGGTCGGCGCGGCGCTGCTGCAGTTCGCGGTGCCGCCGGGCTCGCGCCTGGCCGGCGTCGAGGTGGCCGAGCTGCGCCTGCCGCCCGACGTCGCCGTCTCGCTGGTGCTGCGTGAGGGACGGCTCTTCTCCCCCACCGGCGCCACCGCGCTGCGCCACGGCGACCACGTGCTGGTGGCCGCCCCGCGCGAGGCGCGGGAGGTGGTGGAGGAGCGGCTGCGCGCCGTCAGCGAGCACGGGCGGCTGGCCGGCTGGCACCGCTCCCTCGACCGCGGCGCACGGGTGCCCTAGCCTCCGTCCATGCCTGGGGAGGGATCGGCGCTGCCGCACGCCGTCAGCGCGCTGCAGGCACTCGTCCGCATCCCGACCGTCAGCCACCGCGACGCCGCGCGCACCGACGCAGGCGCGTTCGACCGGCTGCTCGACGAGCTGGCAGCGCAGTTCCCGCTGGTGCACGCCCGGCTCGAGCTCACCCGCGTCGGCACGCACGGCCTGCTGTTCCGCTGGGACGGCGCCAGCGACGCGCAGCCACTGGTGCTGATGGCACACCTCGACGTCGTCCCGGTCGAGGGGCAGCAGTGGTCGCGCGACCCGTTCTCCGGGGAGATCCACGACGGCGCCGTCTGGGGCCGCGGCACCCTCGACGACAAGGGCTGCGTCGTCGGCATCTGCCAGGCCGTCGAGTCGCTGCTTGAGCAGGACCACGTGCCCGCCCAGGACGTGTGGCTCTCCTTCGGCTGCGACGAGGAGGTCTCCGGCACCGCGGCGCAGGAAGCGGTGGCCGTGCTGCGCGAGCGCGGCGTGCGGCCGTGGGTGGTGGTCGACGAGGGCGGCGCGATCGCCACCGAGGCCTTCCCCGGCATCCGGGCACCGCTCGGCGTCGTCGGCGTCACCGAGAAGGGCACCACCGACCTCGAGCTGCGCGTCGACGGTGCCGGTGGCCACGCCAGCACCCCGGCCCGCCACGGCCCCACCGCGCGTCTGGCCCGCGCCATCACCCGGCTCGACGACGCCCCCATGCCGGCCTCGCTGCCCGCCCCCACCGTGGAGCTGTTCCGACGCCTGGCCGCCCACGCCCCGCTGCCCCTGCGACCGCTCTTCGCCCGCGCCGAGCGGTTGCGCCCGGCGCTCACCCGGGTGCTGCTGGCCGCCGGTCCCGAGACGGCCGCGATGGCGCGCACCACCTTCGCCGTCACCACGCTGGCCGGCTCGCCCGCGCTGAACGTGATCGCGACGACGGCACGCGCCGGCGTCAACGTGCGGGTGATGCTGGGCGACACCGTGGAGGGCGTGGTGGCGCACGTGCGCCGCGTCGTGGCCGACGACGCCGTGCAGGTGAACGTGCTCGAGCACGGGGAGCCCAGCCCGCTCTCGCCGATGACCTCCGAGGACCCGGGCTTCGCGCTGCTCGAGCGCACGATCACCGAGGTCTTCCCCGACGCCGTGCCGACGCCCTACGTGATGATGGCCGCCACCGACTCGCGGCACTTCACCGCGATCTGCGAGCGCGTCTACCGCTTCGCGCCCTTCCGGATGACCAGGGCGCAGCGGCAGTCCATCCACGCCGCCGACGAGCACCTCGGCGTCGAGGCGCTGCTCGAGGGCGTGCGCTGGTACCGGCGGCTGGTCGAGGAGCTGCCCCGATGAGTCTCCCGCTCCCGGGGCTCCCGACCCGGCCCGCCCAGAGCCTGCTGGCCGTCGTCGGCCTGCTCGCCGCCGTCGAGGTGGCCAGCGGCGTGCTGCAGGGCTTCTACACCCCGATCTTCCCGCAGATCGCCGACCACCTGTCGGTGAGCGAGGGCGACGTCAACTGGTTCGAGGCCGCGCAGCTGGTGGTGAGCGCCCTGTGCGTGCCGCTGCTGGCGCGGCTCTCGGACCTGGTGGGGCCCAAGAAGGTGCTGGTGCTCTCCACCGCCGTGACGGCGCTGGGCTCGTGGGTGCTGGCGGTGGCGCCGTCGTTCACCACCTTCCTCGTCGGGTGGGCGCTGCAGGGTGCCTACGTGGTGTGGCTGCCGCTCGAGGTGGCGCTGATCCACCGACGCACCCGCGACTCCGGCCGGCAGGCGGTGCTCACCCGCCGCGGCGCCGCGGTGCTCGTGGGCGTGCTCGAGCTCTCGGTGATCGTGGGTGCCCTTACCAGCGGGATGCTCGTCGAGACCCTCGACATGAACCTGGTGCTGGCGCTCCCCGCGATCGTGGTCACCGCCGTGCTGCTGGTGATCCTGGTGGGCATCGAGGACACCCCCGGCGAGGGCAGCGGCGGCATCGACTGGACCGGCCTGGCGTGGATCACCGGCGCGCTCGGCCTGGTGATGGGTGGCCTGGTGGCGCTGCGGCTCGACGGCGCCGCGAGCCTGCTGCCGTGGGCGCTGGTGCTGGCCGGACTGGCCACCCTGGTGCCGTTCGCCCGGCACTCGCTGCGGGTGCCCGAGCCGCTCGTCGACGTCCGGCTGCTCGCCACCCCCGCGCAGTGGCCCGTGCAGACCACGGCGTTCCTCTTCGGCGTGCCGGTGCTGGGCGGGCAGATCCCGCTCTCCACGTTCGCGCAGGCCGACCCCGCGGTGCGCGGCTACGGGCTGGGCGCCGAGGCGGCGTTCGTCTCGACCCTGATCGGCGTCTACGTCGTCACCCTGGCGATCGGCGCCTTCACGCTGCCGCTGACCGCACGGCTGCTCGGCATGCGCGGCGCGCTGGTGGGCTCCTCGCTGCTCGTGGCCGTCGGCTACGCGCTGTGGATCCCGTTCCACGACACGACCGCGCAGGCGCTCACCAACATGGCGGTCGCCGGCCTCGGCTCCGGCGCCCTGGTCGCCGCGCTCCCTGCAGCGGCCGCAGCGGCGGCGCCCGCGCACCGCACCGGCTTCGCCACCGGCATGACCAACGCCACCAAGACCGTGGGCGGCGCGATCGCCTCCTCGATCTTCGCCATCGCGCTGGCCGCCGACGGCATCGACGGCGTCACCCGCGCCGAGGCGCCGCTCTCGGGCTACCTGACGGTCTGGGCGGTCTGCTCCGGCGCGGCGCTGTTGGCCGCCCTCGCCCTGCTCGCCGCTCCGCGGCACGCGTTCGGCGACCGTGAGGCGATCACCGCCGACCCGCTCTCACCGCTGCCTTCCTAGAGTGGAGGGGCGAGGTGATGACATGACCCAGCCCGAGCAGCCCCAGGACGACGAGCCCGAGAAGGCCGACCGCACCGGTCGCCGCGACAAGCGGACCGGGCGCAGCGCGGCCGCCGTGCGCATGCAGCACCAGAGCTCGTGGGTCGACCAGCAGATCCGGGTCGCCATGGCCAAGGGCGAGTTCGACGACCTGCCCGGCGCCGGCAAGCCGATCCGCGACCTGGGCGGCAGCCACGACCCCGACTGGTGGGTCAAGCGGCTGGTCGAGCGCGAGCAGATCACCGGCGTGCTGCCGCCCTCGCTGCAGCTGCGCAAAGAGGACGCCGAGCTCGACGCGCGCCTGGACGCCCTCGCCGTCGAGTCCGAGGTGCGCCGCGACCTGACCGACTTCAACGAGCGGGTCATCCGCGCGCGCTACTCGCTGGCCGAGGGGCCCCCGCTCGTGACGATGCCCCGCGACGTCGAGGCCGAGGTGGCCGCGTGGCGCGAGCGTCGCGAGGCGCGGCGCGAGCAGGCACGGGCGGCCGTGGCGGCCGCCCGGGCCGCCGAGCCGCCCCGACGTCGACGCTGGTGGCGCCGCGGTTGAGCCCCACCCGCACGAGCCCGGCTCAGACCAGCCCGTCGACGCCCGCGGTGATGGCCCGCAGGGCGGCCAGGTGGCCGGCGAGGGCGCGGCGTCCGTCGTCGGTCAGCGCGAGCCAGGCACGGGTGCCCCGGGCGTCCTGCGGCTCCTTGCTCAGCTGCAGGTAGCCGGACTCCTGCAGCACGCGCGCGTGCTTGCTGAGCACCGACTTGCTGACTCCCAGCGCGCTCGCCACCTGGGAGAAGGCCATCCGGTCGACGCCGGCCAGCAGGCTGGTCAGCCGCAGCCGGGCCGGCTCGTGGATCACCCGGTGTCTCCGCCGCCGACGGGCAGCGACTCCCTAGGCGGGCACGAGCGAGCTGGCCTGCAGCTCCGCGTAGAGCCCCGAGGTCCCGAGCAGCTCCTCGTGCGTGCCCGACTCGACCACCCGGCCCTCGTCGAGCACGACGATCCGGTCCGCCTCGCGGACGGTCGCCAGGCGGTGGGCGATCACCAGGCAGGTGCGGTCGCGCCGCACCTGCGCCAGCGCGTCCTGCACCAGCGCGGAGGTGCGCGGGTCCACCGAGCTGGTCGCCTCGTCGAGCACCAGCAGCTCGGGGTCGCCGACCAGCGCCCGGGCGAGCGTGACCAGCTGGCGCTGGCCGGCGGAGAGGTCGGCGCCGTCGGAGCCGATCGGCGTGTCGAGCCCCCGGGGCATCGCCCGGGCGAAGGCATCCACCCGGGCGAGGGTGGCGGCCCGCTCGACGTCGGCGCGGGTCGCCCCCGCGCAGCCGTAGGCGATGTTCTCCGCGATGGTGCCCGAGAACAACCACGGGTCCTGGGCCACCAGGCCGACCCGCGAGCGCACGTCAGTCAGGGAGAGCTCCGCGACGTCGCGGCCGTCGAGCACCACCGCGCCGCACTGCGGTTCGCGGAAGCGCAGCAGCAGGTTGACCAGCGTCGACTTGCCCGCGCCGGTCGGTCCGACGACGGCGACCGTCTCGCCCGCGGCCGCCCGCAGCGAGACCTCGCGCAGGACTGGCGCGTCGGCGTCGTAGCCGAACGTCACGTCGCGCAGCTCGAGCTCGCCACGGCCGACCCGGTCGGTGCGCACGCCGGCGTCCTCCTCGGGTCCCTCGAGGAACGTCAGCACCCGCTGGGCCGCGGCCACGCCGGCCTGCAGCTCGTTGAGCATGCCCGAGATCTCGCTGATCGGTTGCGAGGTCTGGCGCGCGTACTGCACGAAGGCCTGCACCCCGCCCACCGTCATGCTGCCGCTCGCGACCCGCAGGCCGCCGAGCACGCAGATCACCACGTAGGACAGGTTGCCCACGAACGTCATGAGCGGCGCGGCCAGGCCGCTGACGGCCTGGGCCCGGAAGCCCTCGCGGGCCAGGCGGTCGTTGTGCTCGGCGAAGCGCGCGACGTGCTCGTCGGGACGGTGGAACGCGCTGCTCACCTCGTGACCCGAGATGCCCTCGTCGACGGCGGCGGTGAGCTGCCCCAGCGCCTCCCACTGGGCCACGAAGCGGGCCTGGGAGCGCTTCATCAGCGCCCGCGTGCCCAGCACCGCCAGGGGCAGCGTGAGGAACGCGGCGAGCGCCAGCACCGGCGAGAGCACGACCATGACCGTCGCGGTCACGGCCAGGGTCATCGCCGCGGAGAGCAGCTGCCCCAGCCCCTGGGTCAGCGAGACGGTGATGGTGTCGACGTCGTTGGTCACGCGGGAGAGCAGGTCGCCGCGACCCTGCCGGTCGGCCACCTCGACCGGCGTCCGGTTGACCTTGGTCTCGGTGCGGCGGCGCAGGTCGCGCATGACGCTGTGCAGCGCGTGGTTGAGCTGCGAGGCGGCGGCCAGCTGCAGCAGCGCGGCCCCCGCGAACAGCCCGAGCGCCACGGCCAGGGCGCGGGCGAGCGCCCCGCCGTCGACCCCCCGGCCGGGCACGGCGTCCGATCCCGCGACGACGCCGGCGAAGGTGTCCTGACCGTTCTCGCGCAGCCCGGCCACCGCCTCGGTCCGGGTCAGGTCGGCGGGGAGCGAGGCCCCCAGGAACCCGTCGAAGACGACGTCGGTGGCGCGACCGAGGGCCAGCGGCCCGAGCGCGCCGAGCCCGACGGCGGCCGCGGTGAGCAGCACCAGCAGCGCCACCCGCGCACGCACGGGCCACAGCAGGGGCAGCAGGGTCGACAGGTGCAGCGGTCGGGTCATGCCAGGGCTCCCTCGTGGTCGGCGTCGAGCAGCTCGTCGTAGGCCCGGCAGGTGCCGGCCAGCTCGTCGTGGGTGCCCAGGCCCACCACGGCGCCGCGGTCGAGCACGACCACCCGGTCGGCACGCTCGACACCGGCGAGGCGCTGGGTCGCCGTGACCACACCGGCGCCGTGCGAGGCCGCCCACGCCAGCAGGGCCTCGCGGACGGCGGCCTCCGTGCGCGCGTCGAGCGCGGAGAGCGCGTCGTCGACGAGGTAGTGGTCGGGGCGGGCGAGCAGGGCGCGCGCCAGGCACAGACGCTGGCGCTGGCCGCCGGAGAGCGTGAGCCCCCCGGGGGGCAGCGTCGCGTCCAGCCCGCCGAGCCCGGCGACGACGTCGTCGGCGTGCGCGGCGCGCAGGGCCTCCCACAGCTCGTCGTCGCTCGCGTCGGGGGCGCCGTAGCGCAGGTTGTCGGCCACGCTGCCCCCGAAGAGGTGCGCGCGCTGGGGCACCAGCAGCACCCGCCGCCGGGCGAGCGCCGGGTCCGCCTCGGCCAGGTCGACACCCTCGAGCAGGACGCGGCCGCGGGTGGGGGTCAGCTGCGCGGCGAGCGCCTGCAGCAGCGCGGTCTTGCCGGAGCCGGTGGAGCCGAGCAGCACCGTGTGCGAGCCGGGGGGCAGGTGCAGGTCGACGTGCTCGAGCACGGCACCGGGCGATCCGGGGTGGCGCAGCTCCACGCCCTCCATGCGCAGGCCGTCGCGGGACCGGCCCGGGACGGGAGCGGTGCGCGCCCCGCGCACGGAGCCGGCACCCGGGGGCAGGTCCAGCAGCTCGCGCACGCGGCCCGCGGAGACCCGGGCGCGCGGCAGCTGCATGACGATCGCGGAGGCCATCAGCACCGAGCTCATCAGCTGGAGCAGGTAGGCGATGAACGCCGTCACCGAGCCGATGCCGATCTCGCCGGCGGAGACCCGCATCCCGCCGAACCAGACCACCGCGACGCCGCCGGCGTTCATCAGCAGCGCCACGACCGGGCCCAGCGAGAGGTAGAGGCGGCCGACCCCGAACGAGGTGTCGACCAGCGCGTCGTTGGCGCGCTCGAATCGGCGCTGCTCGTGGCGCTCGCGGGTGAAGGCGCGCACGACGCGCAGCCCGGTGAGCTGCTCGCGCAGCACCAGGTTGACGTCGTCGATCTGGCCCTGCATGCGGCGGTAGCCGGGGACGGCCCACCAGGCGAACAGCCCCAGCACCAGCGCCACCGCGGGCACGGCCACGGCCATCAGCCACGCCAGGCCGGGATCCTCGCGCAGCCCGAGCACGATCGCGCCGGTCATGGTGAGCGGCACGGTCAGCAGCACGGTGCAGCAGGTGAGCACCAGCATCTGCAGCTGCAGCACGTCGTTGCCGCAGCGGGTCAGCAGCGACCCCGCTCCGACCGCACGCACCTGGGCGGCGTCGAGGTGCATCACGCGCTCGAACACCTCGTACCGCAGCGTGGCGGCCACCTGGGCGGCGACGCGAGCGCCGAGCACCATCGCGAGGGCGGCAGCCAGCAGCTGGGCCAGGCCGACGCCGAGCATCTGCGAGCCCAGCGACCACACCGTCGCCACCTCCCCCTGGGCGACGCCGTCGTCGATCAGGCGGGCGTTGAGCGCCGGGAGCCACAGGGTGCCGCCCACCGCGGCGACCTGGAGCAGGCACAGCAGCGCCAGGGAGCCCGCGTGCGGCCGCAGGCGGGACAGCAGCAGCGCGGTCACCGGAGGGCCCCACCGCGCCGGCCGGGCGCGGGCAGCTCGTGCCCGGAGGGTGCCGGCCACGGCGTGGGCGGGGCGCCGGGCCGGGTGCCCACCCGGCGGGCGGGGACGGAGCGGGTCATCGTGGCCTCCTGTGCACGTCGGGTCGCTGCGATCTGGACCACCACGCTAGGAACGGCGAGCGGCGGGCGCGTCGTGCCTCGGCGCCATCCGCGGGCGTCGTCCGTGCGGTCGAACCGGCTCCCCCGTGCGGGGGAGGAGGCGGCGGCGCGACCCGGTCGCGGACGCGCCCAGGGGCGGCCCCGACGCGCGGGGCCGCCCCTGGGCAGCAAGATCCAGCAAGGTCCAGCTGGTCGAGCAGTCTCAGCAGGTGTGCTCGATCGTGTTCTCCGCCGAGGCCGCCGAGATGGCGGAGGCCGTGGCGGCGCAGAAGGTGGAGGAGGTGGTGGTGGGGGTGATGGCCGGGGCCTCGGCGGCGACGTGCGCGAGGCGCTCGGCGTCGGTGTACGCGGCGTAGCCGGCGATCAGGTCCTGGGTGCTCATGGCGGTCTCCTGGGATCCTCGGACGGTGGTCTGGGTGCGGGTCGCGACCCCGTGCGGCGGGGGCGGCGCGGGTGCACCGCCCCCTGCCGGGGCGCTCAGCAGCTGTGGTCGAAGGTGTTGTCGACGCTGGCGCTGATGACGGCCGCGGAGGTGGCCACGCAGAACGACGAGGAGGTCGTCGTCGGGGTCACGGCGGGGGCGTCGCCGCCGGTCGCGCCGAGCTCGGCGGCGTCGGTGTAGGCGGCGTAGCCGGCGATGAGGTCCTGGGTGCTCATGGTGTTCTCCTTCTGGTTGGGGTGCGAGTGCCCGCGGGCCAGCCACAGGCCCGGGTGGGGCACGGAGGCCGTTCGTCGACCTCGTGACCACGACGCTAGGAGCCGGCGGTGGTCGCGCTCATCGCCCGACGGGAGCATCTGCGGGGATCGTCCGCACGGGCGAGGGGCGACTGCGCCTGACGCGGAGTCCGTGCCAGCTCCCCCCGGACGCACGACGACGGCGCGACAACCCGAGGGGGTTGCCGCGCCGTCGTGGAGCGCTGGTGCTGGTCCTCAGCAGTTGTTCTCCTGGGTGGTCACGACCGACACGGAGATCGCGGTGGCCACCGAGGCGGCGCAGGGCTGCGAAGAGGTGACGGGAGTGATGCCCGCGGCGTTGTCGCCGGCCTGGGCGCCGAGCTCGTCGGCGTCGGTGTAGGCGGCGTAGCCGGCGATGAGGTCCTGGGTGCTCATGGTGGGTCTCCTTCTGCTCGTCGGGTCGCGGCCGGTCGGTCCGTGCCGCGCTGGTGGATCCCACGCTAGGCAGCGACGGCGCCGTCGCGGATCGTCCGCGGTGCCGGTTCGGCCACGTCGTCGGCGCGGACGAGGAGTCGCCCGCCGCCTCCCCTGCGCGGGGGAGGCGCCGAGGCCGGCAGGGTCCCGACGCACGACGACGCCGTGGCCACCAGGGCCACGGCGTCGTCGGTGGGGGCGGGTCAGCAGGACTGCGAGACGGTGAAGTAGATCGAGGCGCCCACGCTGGCCGCACAGGCGTTGGAGGAGGTGGTCGTGGTCGTCGGGGTGACGCCGGGGGCGTCGGCGGAGTCGGCGGCTCCGAGCTCGGCGGCCTCGGTGTAGGCGGCGTAGCCGGCGATCAGGTCCTGGGTGCTCATGCGTCTCTCCTGGGATCTCTGGTGGTGTCGCCGGCCACGCGGACGGTGCCGGCCTTCGCTCCACGACGCTAGGAGCCGGCCTGCTCGCCGGGCATCGTCCGCGACGACGACCTCGTGCCCTCAGTCCTGCGGAGGAGCGGGCACACCCGCGTCGTCCCGCGGGTCGGCCACCACCTCGACCAGCGCGTCGCTGCGCCACCAGCTGCGCGCGACCTCGGCCACCTGGTCAGGGGTGGTCGTGGCCGCCTGCGCGGCCTGGCGCTCCCACAAGTCCAGGTCGTCGCCGGCGAAGAGCACCGTGGAGCCGGCGGAGGCCAACGCGGCCGGCGAGGCGAGACCCACGGCGGCGCCCTGCAGGGCGTAGGCCGCGGCGCGCTCCAGCTCCTGCTCGTCGGCGCCGGGGTCGCCGAGGGCGGCCAGAGCGGCGTGCACGGTCTCGCGGACGGCGCCGATGCGGTCGGCCGGGCACTCCAGCGAGAGCGCCCACGTGGTGCCGGAGGCGAGCACCTCGAAGCCCGTCGTGACGCCGTAGACGTCGCCCCGGCGCTCGCGCAGCTCCTGGGTGAGCCGCGAGCCGAAGTAGCCGCCGAGCGCCATGCCGGCCAGGTGCAGCGGCAGGTGCTCGGGATGGCTGCGCGGCGGCGCGGGCGCCCAGAGGCGCAGCGAGGCCGTCGGCTCGTGGGGCGCCACGGGGAGGCGCTGCGGTGGCACGCCGCGCGGGCCGGGGTCGGCCGGCAGTGCCGGCGCACGAGGGTCGCGGTCGCTGGGGCCGCCGGGGCCGACGGCGCCGCCGAGCGGCGCGGCGAGCAGCTCAAGGGCGTCGAGCCCGCCCAGGGACCCGAGCGGGCCGAGCACCAGCAGGGTCGAGCCGGCGGGGTGGACCCGCGTCGTGAGCAGGTCGAGGACCGCGGCGGGGTCGACGGCGTCGAGGTCCGCGGGCTCGAGGACGGCGTGGGCGTAGGGGTGCTCGGGCCCCCAGCGGTGCCGGGCCAGCAGGCGGTGGAGCCCCAGCTCGCGGTGCGCGACCGCGGCGGCCAGCCGGGTCCGTTCGGTCGCCAGCGCGTCCTGGAGCGCCTCGGGGCGGGGGGCCGGGCTCTCGAGCCGGTCCCGCAGCTCGCCGAGGAGCCACGGCAGCCGCTCCGCGGGAACGGTGGCGCTGAGCGTGACCCGGTCGACCGCGGGCGTCGTCGACCAGACCCCACCCTCCTCGAGCACGCGCTGCTGCGCCGCGGCGGCGTCGCCGTCGAGCGGGCCGAGCAGGAGCGCGCGGCCGGCAACGAGCGCCACCGCGGCGTCGGCGTGGTCGCGACGTACCAGCGGCACCTGCCAGCGCACCTCGGCGAACGGCGCGTCCGGCCGGTCCACCACCACCAGGTCGGCGCCGCAGGCCGTGCGGCAGCGTTGCCGCGCCGGCGCCCTCACGCGTCACCACCGGCGGGGGTCACCAGCACCGAGGCCATCGGCTGGTCCAGCACGTGCGCGAGGGCTGCGGGGAGCGCGCCGAGGGCGTCGGCCGGGTCCAGTCGCTCGTCGAGACGGTAGTCGCCGAAGAGCAGCTCGGTGGCCCCGAGGCGCCGGGCGCGGTGGGCGGTGCGCTCGCCACGCTGGTAGGCCTGGTGGCGCAACCGCGCGGCGGCGGTGCGCAGCACCGCGGACGGCGTCGACCGTCGGACGTCCTCGGCCAGCGCGGCCAGCGACTCCCGCAGCGCCGCGGCGAGCGGCTCCGGCGCGACGCCGGGGCGCGGATGGGTGCTGAGCACCAGGACGTCGGGGGTGCGCGCGTCGGCCGGCACCCCGTACCAGCCGGAGCGACCGGTCAGGCGCAGCGCGGGCGCGTGCAGCGGGAGCAGCGTCGCGAGCGCCGTGCAGGCGGCGTGGAGCTGCGGCTCCCCGACGGGGTCGGGCATCCGGAAGCCGGCCGCCCACGCGGGGGCCGGGGCGTTGGCCGCGACCGTCGTCAGGTGCCGGTCCTCGACCAGCGGGGGCTCGGCCACCGGCACCGGCGTCGGCGCGGGGCCGGTGCGGGCGGGCACGGCGGCCAGGGCCTCGCGGGCACGGTCCACCTCGCGCGGCTCCAGCTCACCCTCGAGCGTCACCACCACGTTGCGGGGGTCGTACCAGCGCTCGAAGAACCGCTCGCAGTCCTCGAGAGTGACCGCGCGCAGGGCTGCGAGGTCGCCGTAGCCGTCGTGGGTGCTGGTGGGCGATCTCCAGAGCACCGCTGGCAGCTGGCGCCAGGGGAAGCCACCGAACGGGACGGCGTCGACCTGCTGGGCGATCTCGGCGGCGATCACGTCGACCTGGGTGCTCAGCGCGTGCTGGTCCAGGCGGGGGCCGGCGAGCCGGTCGGCCTCCAGGGCCACGGTCTCGCCGAGCGCGGGCGCGGCGACGAGGTCGAAGAACTCGGTGTGGTCGTGGCGGGTGTGGGCCCCCACCCGGCCACCGCCGGCCTCGACGGCGGCGAAGTGACCCCCGGCGGGCACGTGGGCGCTGCCGGCGAACATCAGGTGCTCGAAGAGGTGGGCCAGGCCCGAGGCGCCGGGCGGCTCGGCACGGAAGCCGACACCCACGTGCACGGCGACGGCCGCGACGCCGGCGCGCGCGCCCGGCGCGACGACCAGGCGCAGCCCGTTGGGCAGCCGCTCGAGCGTGGGCGCCGGGAAGGGGGTCACTCGCCGCCCGTGACGACGCCGAGCACCGTGATGCCGATCGCGACGTCGATCGCGTCGAGCGCCGGGTGCGGCACCTCGCCCGCCTGCTGCGAGACCGCCTCGAGCGCCTCGCGCACGGCGGTGTCGAGCCCGTGGCGCCGGTGCAGGCCGGAGCGGACAACGAGCCGCGCCACGGCACGGCCGCGCTCGGTGGTGGCCGCGGCGCCGGCCAGGTCGTGGGCCAGGGTCTCGACGGTGCCTGCCGGCACGTCGTGGCGCGGGTAGGGCACCAGGCCCAGCAGCCGGCCGCGGCCGGGCACGAGCAGACCGCGGGTCACCGCCTCTTCGCGCTGGACCTCGAGCGCCGCGCGGCGTCGTCGCACCCACTGCTTGACGGTGGCTCCCCGCTCGGTGAGCTCACGGGTCACCTCCGTCGTCCAGGTGGGCCGGCCCGCGGCGGCGTCTGCCTGGCCGGTGACCACGAGCCGGTCGTCGTCGAGCCGGACGAGGCCGCGGACCACCAGCTCGGCGATCTCCGCGCAGGCGGTCAGCGCCTGGGGTCGCGCGCTCTGGAAGGCCTGGCCGTCGCCGTTGTGCAGGAACGGCATCAGCGCCTCCGGCACGCTCAGCGCGCCGCTGGAGACCAGGGGGGTGGTGGTGGAGGTGGTCATGAGTCTCTCCCTCGGTGTGGACGTCGGGTGTCGCTCGGTCGGGTCAGTCGGGTCGGTCGGGTCGGGTCAGTCGGTGTCGTCGTCGGTGTCGCGGGTCTGCCAGGCCAGCAGGAAGGACGGCAGCGCCGCGGCGGGCAGGAAGCCGATCAGCACCAGGTCCGGCGCCCGCTCCAGCAGCGTCGGGCGGCCACCGTCGGCGAGGTTGACTGCCACCGTCAGCACCACGTAGAGCACCAGCGCCACGACGAGCGCCAGCACGTAGCCGACCTCGCGCACCCGCTGGCGCTGGGCCAGCTCGTACTCGTCGACCTCGCTGGCACGCCGCTCGGCGACGTCGCGGGTCAGGGCACGACAGCCGAACCAGCTCGCGCCGACGACGACCAGGGCCAGCCCCCAGCCCCACGTGTTGGCGTGCCCGGCCAGGCTGAGCACCGTCAGGGCCGTCCAGCCGAGGACGCCTGCCAGCACGACCCCGGTGACGGCGAGGCGCCGCGAGGGTCGTCGGTCGCGGGCGGGCCGGGCGCCGGGGCGCGGGGTCTCGAGGGGGGAGGTCATGACTGGTCTCCTCTCGCGGGGACCTCGGGGTCGCGGCGGTAGCTGGCGGCGATGGACTGGAAGGGCGTGCGGCTGAAGACCGCCTCGACCGGGAGGTCGAAGACCTCGCAGATGCTCATCGCCAGCTGGAGGCTCGGGTAGTGGTCGCCACGCTCGAGGGCTCCGATGGTCTGGGGGTTGACCCCCACCAGCTCGGCCAGCTGCGCCCGCGACATGCCCACCTCGGCGCGCACGACGTTGACGCGGTTGTGGATGCGTCTCGTGTCGTCGTCACGTCGGGTCGATCGGGCCATGGATCGAACGTACCTGCTCAACCGTCGGGCGATCAAGCATTTTCTGATGCTTTTTCACATCACCTGTTGTGTAAACCTAACGATCTGTTCTACGGTGATGGTGCTTCCACCGCAGCCCCGTCGGAAAGGACACCCCGTGCTCGCCCTCGACCACATCAGCAAGTCCTACGGGCCGCGCCGCGTGCTCGACGACGTCACCTGGCACGTCGAGCGCGGTGAGCTGCTCGGCTACGTCGGCGGCAACGGCGCCGGCAAGACCACCTCCATGCGCATCACCCTCGGCGTGGCCACCGCCGACACCGGCACCGTCACCCTCGACGGCCAGCCGGTCGACGACGCCGTGCGTGCGCGGATGGGCTACATGCCCGAGGAGCGCGGTCTCTACGCCACCATGCAGCTGCACGCGCAGCTGCGCTTCTTCGCCGAGCTGCGCGGCGTCGAGCGCCGCGCCGCCGCGCGCTCCGCCGACGCCTGGCTCGACCGCCTCGGACTCGCGGAGCGCCGCCACCACCGGCTCGAGGACCTCAGCCTCGGCAACCAGCAACGCGTGCAGCTCGCCGCCGCGCTGGTGCACTCCCCCGACGTCCTGGTGCTCGACGAGCCGTTCTCCGGCCTCGACCCGCTCGCCGTCGACGTGATGGCGCAGATCCTGCGTGAGGAGGCCGACCGGGGGGTGCCGGTCGTCTTCTCCAGCCACCAGCTCGACCTCGTCGAGCGGATCTGCGACCGCGTCGCCGTGCTGGCCGGGGGACGGGTGGTGGCCGTGGGCTCGGTCGCCGAGCTCACCGGCGACGAGGGCGACCGCCACCTGGTGCGCGCCGACGGCGCCCCGGGCTGGCTCGCGGAGCTGGCGCAGCGCGCGCCCGCCCTGCACGCCACGGTCCGCCCGCAGGGTGACCCCGGCGACCCGGCCGGTGCCGTCACCCTGCGGGCCGCCGAGGACGCCCTGCCGCTCGTGGTCGACGTCGTGCGCCGCCACGGCGTGCTGCGCGAGCTGCGGCCCTGGCGGCCCTCGCTCACCGACGTCTACCGCGACGTCGTGGGCGCGACCGTCGACCCGGCAGACCAGACCGACCAGACCGACGACCACCGGAACCGTGAGGAGCGTGCGGCATGACCACGTCACCGACCACCTCGACCCCGACCCCCACCGACCCGCGCCGGGTGCGCGGCCTCGGCGGCGTGCGCATCGTGCTGCGCCGCGAGCTGTCGACCAAGCTGATGACCACCGCCTTCCTGCTGAGCACCGGCATCTTCGCCGCCCTGGCGCTGGCCGGGCCGCTGCTGATGGGCGGCGGCGACGAGGAGCGGCCGACCCTGGGCTACACCAGCGGAGCCGAGTCGCTCGCCACCGCGGTCGGTCAGGCCGGAGGCGAGTCGGTGCAGGTGGAGCAGGTCTCGGCGGGCGAGGCCCGTGCCGCCGTCGAGGAGGGCCGGTTCGACGCCGTCCTGACCGAGGGCCCCACGGGCCCCGAGGTGATCGTCGAGACGAGCCTGGACCCCACTGTCGGAGCACTGCTCTCCTCCACCGCCTCCGACCAGGCGCTGCGCGACGCGGCGGCCGCCGCGGGCGTCGACCCCACCGAGCTGCAGGCCGGGGCAGCGGACCCCGCCGTCGTCGCTCTCGGCTCCGGCCTCGACACCACCTCGGTGCTCGTGGCCCTGGGGTTCGCCGCCGGCGCGGTCGTCGTGGTGCTCCTCTGGGGCATCCCGCTCGCCACCGACGTGATGCAGGAGAAGGTCTCCCGCGTCGTCGAGATCCTGCTCACCAGCATCCGCCCCTGGCAGCTGCTGGCCGGCAAGGTGCTGGCCACCACGGTGCTGGGCCTCACCCAGCTGGTCCTCGTGCTGGGCGCCACTGCGGCCGGCCTCGGCCTGGCCGGAGGTCTGCCCCGGCTCGAGGGGGTCGACTGGTCGCTGGTCGCCGTCTCGTCGGCCTGCCTGCTGCTGGCGATCGTCACCTGCTGCGCCCTGATGGCCGGTCTCGCCGCCCGCGTGGAGCGCCAGGAGGACCTCAGCAGCGCTCTGCAGCCCGCGCTCGCCGTCGCCCTGCTGCCCCTGGTCGCGGCGGTCTACCTGGCCTTCGAGTTCGCCGACAGCCCCTGGCTCGACCTCGGCTCGATGGTCCCTGTGCTCAACGTGTTCGTGATGCCGGCCCGGATCGCCGTCGAGGGCATGCCGCTGTGGCAGGTCGCCGCCTCGCTGGCCGTCGCCGCCCTCACCGCCGCCGTCTCCTTCGTGCTGGCCGGTCGGATCTACGCCGGCTCGGTCCTCCGCTCCGGCGGTCGCGTGCGGCTCCGTGAGGCGCTGCAGCGGGGCTGAGCCCGGTGGAGGCATCCCGTGACGAGCACTCCTGATCTCTGCACGGTCGGCCCGAGACGCCCGGTGATCGGCAGATGTCCGCAGAGCGGCAGAGTCGGGCGGACGACCAGTGGCGCTGACCATGCCGCAGCGCACGGCTTGATCCAGGCTTCAAGCGGGGGTTGCACGCCGGATCCTTGGACTCTCCAGCGCCGAGCTCATTCAGCTGCAGGCGTGTCCTGCGTCGCCGGCGGGTTCGCGAGCGGGGCGTCGGGCTTCTTGCCTGATGCCTTGAGGGGGTCGCCCCCGGTCTTGGCGGAGCCCGTCACGGGCACCGGCTTGGCGTCGCGGGAGGCGGGGGCCGCCGATCGGGTCGGGGCCGGGTTCGCCTGGGGGTTCGATGCAGCGTCCGGGCTGGCCACGGGGGGCTCCTTCGGGTTGTCGTCGCAGGGGTGCGACCACCCTCAGGCTGTCACGGGCACCAAACCGTCCGCGCCGCCGAGCAGCCGCGGTGCTTCAGCTTGCGTGCATGTGTGGGGTTCGTTGAGTGCGCGCGGAGAACCTCGTCGTGGCGGCCCGTCAACGTGCAGTAGCGGTCTGCTGTCCACGAATCACAAGCTGATGGAGCCTTCTGCGCGCTTGACGGACCTCGAGAGTCGCGGCGCGCAGCGGCAACAGCGCGGCGGTTGCGCTGGGGCTGGCTCTCAGCACGTGGCGGGTGACGCACGTCCGCGGATTCGCGGGGTGCCTTGCTCGAGCCGCGCCGTTGACCAACAGGTCAATCGAAGACGGGATCGTCCGGAGGTTCGGCTTCCCAGTGCTCGAGAGGTGGGGGCTTGGGCCACTGCGGTTCGTGCGTGCCGAGGTGGTCGCGGACGATGGTCATCCCGGTCTGGAACTCCCACTCGTAGGCACCCGGTCCGATCCGGCGATAGATGACGGCGCCATGGGTCTTGAACCGGTGGTGGCGACGGCAGAGCGGGGGAGGTTGCAGGAACAGGTCGCGCCACCCTGCTCGAACGGCTGGATGTGGTCGCAGTCGCAACGATCCGCGGGACGGTTGCAGTGCGGGTACACGCACCGCGGGTCGGTCCACCGGGAACGCTGCTTGAGCCGGTCGGGGACCTCGTACTGCTCCACGTGCACGGCGCCGTTGAGGTCGATCACGGGGCGCACGGTGATGCGGCCGGCGGTGCCGCACCACTCGCGGATCACCTCGGCGCTCACCGGCCTCTGGGTGCTCTCCAGGCGGCCGACCATGAACCCGGCGGCGGTGAACACCTCGTCGGAGAGGTGCACCACCAGCTCGATCGCGCGGCCGTGGTGCGCCGACGGCTCGTGGATCTCGCCGGTCTCGAGATCCAGGGCCAGCTGGTTCCTCGCCAGCTCACCCACCGCAGCCGCGCGGCGCACGTCCAACGAGTCCTCGCACCCGCCTTGCCGAGCGCGCGGGCGGTGTGGCGGATCGCGGCCTCGAGGTCGGCGGCGTCGGCAGCATCCAGGCAGCCGACGACCGGCACGGTGCCGGCGAGGTCCTCCAGGGTGCCGGCGGTGGAGTCGGTACGGCGCCCCTCGCCGATGTCGAAGAACCGCCGCTCCCGCTTCTTCTCCCCCGCTTCGGCTGCGGCGTCGGGGTCGAACCGTGCCTGGGTCTCGGCGACCAGGCGCTCCATCTGACGCTTGCCGACCTTCCCGGCCGCCGCCTCGACCTGCCGGTCCACGTGCTCGGCCGCCTCGTACGGGAGCTTCTGGGTCAGGTCGGCCAGTTCGAAGGCCTTCCACACCGGCAGCTGCAGCTCCTCCACCCGGTGGTAGAGCCGCGGGAGGCGGTACTTCAGCTCCAGCACCCGCCCGACCAGGACGAGGCCGGCGTCGGTGCTCATGTTCAGGGTGCTCGCCAGCTCCATGACGGCGAACTCCGAGACCACCGGGGCGCCCGGGCCGGCCACGCTCAACCAGCGGTCGCAGATTCCCTGGTCGCCCAGCGCGGCCTCGAGCTCGGCGACCTGCTCGTCGCTCATCACCGCGTCGGGGTCGGGCTCGCCCTCGAGGTGGTCGGCGTCCAACCGGTTGACCTTGGCCCACTCCACGATCATCTGGAGCTTCGCGACCTCCGCACTCATCAGTTGCGACTGTGCGGAGCGCACCATCCGCAACGCGTGCTCGCGCTCCCTGCGCTCGCGCTCCTCGCGCGCGAGGACCTCGGCGAGGTCGGGAGCCGTGGTGGTCATGGGTCTACTCAAGCACTCACCACCGACATAGAAGGGCCCGAATCAGGGGTTCTCCACTGGTCGGCGAGGAACAAACTGGTAACAGTTCTCCCGTTGTCAGACCTGGTGGGCGAGGTCGGCGAGCAGGTGCGGAGGTCTCTGATCGAGCACGCCGGGTGGCGGCCGTCCTCCGTGACCCACCGCGGCGCTTCGCCGTCGTCGCTGTCGGTCCGGACCACCGACCGCCCGTCACGGACGATGCCGGTCCTGAGGGAGGGCGGTCGGCTCCCTGGGTTTCGAGGCTCGTCGCTGGCGCTCCTCGCACCTCAACCAGCAGGGGATCCCTAGCGCTCCTCGCACCTCAACCAGCAGGGGGCGCAACGCGTGTCAGCCGAGGACCCGGGGAAGGTCGGCGGCGAGGGCGGCGATGCGGTCCAGCCGGGCGAGGAGGTCGTCGTCCCAGTCGACGTAGGCGGCGTAGTCGTGCAGGTGCAGCAGCCAGCGCAGCAGGCAGGTGCGCGCCAGGAGACCCTCGTCGAGGGGAGCGTCGTACCCCGCGAGCAGGGCGTCGGCCGGGGGGAAGCCTGCCAGGGGCCGGGGTTCGGGCGCGCGGGCGGGTGCGTTGAGCAGCTCGAGCAGCTCGCCGAGGAGCCAGCCGAGGTCCCACTCCGGCGGGGCGTCGCCCACCTCGTCAGTGAGCAGCACGGTGGTCGCCGAGCCGTCGGGGTGGGGGTAGAGGACGCTCTGACCGGGCGCTCCGAGCGCACAGCACGCTGGCGCGGAGAGCACCCGCTCGGTGGCGTCGACGGCGAACCGGTGAAAGGCTGGGCGATCCGTGAGCGCGGCGTGCAGCCGAGCGCCCTCACCGGGAGCACGGCCCGTGAGCAGCCAGGAGTGCAGGCGGCGCACCGCGGCAGGAGCACGCCGGGTGCGCAGCGGCGAGGCGTGCACCGCGCCCAGCGCGCCACCCACCGGCCGCAGCATCGTCGCCACCGCCGCGGGTGGCATGCCGCCCAGCACGAGAGTGGCGACACTGGCCGGCCCGGGCACCACGAAGCGCTCGACGCCGGGCTCGAGGAGGAACCCGCGATGGACCGGTGCTGCCCAGACCACCCCCGGCACCGTCAGCGCACCGAGCGAGGCGACCACGTCGGGGCACGGCTCATGGTGCCCCTCGCGCGCGGGCCCCGGGCGGCGCACCAGCACCAGTCCCGCCGGGTCCTCGTGCAGCTCGGTGACCAGGTAGCCGGTCTCGGTGCGCCGCAGGCTCGCGGTGCTCACGCGGCGTCCTCGGCGCTCCCGGCGCTCGGAGCACCGGTCTCGCCGAGCGCCGCGGCTGCCGTGGCCAGTGCCACGGGGAAGTAGGCCGGCGGCAGGCCCTCGCGCCGCCCGGTGGCGGCGCTGACGCCCTGCGTCGGCTCCAGCACCGTCACGTCCGGACGCTGCTCGGCGAGCGTGCGCAGGTGGGCCTGGTAGGCCGGGCTGCGCAGCGTGCCGGGCGGCAGCGCCGGGCAGACCACCTTCGGGGCCGGTGAGCACTGCATCGCCAGCTGTGCGGGCGAGTCGGCGAGACCGGCGGCCAACCGGCCCAGGTAGGAGAACGTGCAGGGGTGGACGACGAAGGCCTCGGCCCACTCCGCGAGCTCGACGTGCGGGGACGCCCCCTCGGGCGCGTCCTCCCAGGTGTCCACCGCCACCTCGCCCCCCGCGAGCGCACGCACTGCCGTAGGAGCCACCATCCGGGTGGCGCTGCGGGTCAGCAGCACCTGCAGCCGCGGCGGCGCCTCCAGTCCGGAGACGAAGTTCAGCCAGTAGGGCAGGTAGGCGGCGCTCAGCGAGCCGGTGACGACGAGCGCCACGCGGCGCCCCTCGAGCGTGGCCAGCGTGCGCGCGAACTGCTCGGCGCTGCCGGGGTCGACGCCGGGGCCCGCGGCGGCGCTCACGACCGGGCTCCCGCGGTGGCGGCCTCCGGGGCGGTCAGGCCGGAGGCGTCGGCCGGCACCGGGCCGCCGTCGAGCACCTCGGTGATCGCCTGCAGGTCCTGCAGCGCCTCGACGGGGCCGCGCGAGAGGTAGACGCCGCCGACGTTGAGCAGGATCTCCCCCACACCGGCCTCGCGGTAGCCGCGCAGCGTCGTCGCGATCTCCTCGGGCGAGCCGTAGGCGTACAGGCCGCGTCGCACGATCTCGGCCGCGTTGTGCTGGCGGTCGCCGACGACGACGTCGTAGCCGGCGCGGCGCAGCGCGTCGCCGTAGTGCGGCGCGGCCAGGTGGTCGCCGAGACCGGCCAGGGCGAGCTCGACCGGGTCGCGGCCGGGCCGGTCGACCGCGACGTTGACCACGGTGGCCAGCCGCGGCCGCTCCTCCCGGTCGACGGCGCCGCGCTCGAGGGCGGGCACCAGCTGCTCGGCGCAGTACTCGGGCGGCGTGAGCCAGGAGACGGCGACGTCGGCGACCTCGCCGGCCAGCTCGGTCATCCGCGGCCGCAGGACGCCGAGCCCGACCTCGACGTCGCAGGTCAGCCCCGGGGGGCTCAGCCGCGTGTCCACCCGGAAGTGGTCGCCGTCCACCTGCACCCGCTCGCCGCGCACCAGGCCGCGCACGATCGTGGCGTACTCGCGCACGTAGCCGAGCGGGCTCGCGGGCCAGCCGCCGCCGATCGTCTCGTTGAACCGCCGCGAGCCCAGGCCCAGGCCGGCCACGTAGCGGGAGCCGGAGAAGACGGCGAGCTCGCGCGCCTGCAGCGCCGCGGTCATGGGGTGGCGCAGCGGCATCAGCGTCACCGCGGTGCCGAGCGGCGTCGTGCTGCCCTGCGCCAGCAGGCGCGAGAACGTCGAGTGCGGCTCGAAGACCAGCGTCTGGCCCAGGTAGAGGCGCTGCATCCCCGCCAGCTCGGCGAAGGAGGCGAAGGTGCGCAGCTCCACCGGGTCCACCGGCGAGGTCGGGTACATGAGCGAGCAGTCGTGCACGCTGACGGGTCGGCTCATCGGGATCTCCTTCGGGGTCTGGGCGGGGTGGGCGGGGTGGGCTCAGGAGGCGAGCTCGCCGGGACGGACCAGGCCGCTCTCGTAGGCGAGTGAGACGGCCTGCACCCGGTCGCGCAGCCCGGTCTTGGTGAGGATGTGGGAGACGTGGGTCTTGGCGGTGTACTCGCTCACGTACAGCTCGGCGGCGATCTCGGCGTTCGAGAACCCCCGGGCCACCAGGCCCAGCACGTCGCGCTCGCGCGCGGTCAGGCTGTCGACCAGCCGCGGCCGGAAGGTGCCGCCGGTGGCGCGGGAGGTGAAGTGGTCGAGCACGGTGCGGGTGACGTCGGGTGACATCAGCGCCTGGCCGCGGTGCACCGTGCGCACCGCCTCCACCAGCGCCTCGCCCTCGCTGACCTTGAGCAGGTAGCCGCTGGCGCCGGCCTGCAGCGCGGGGAAGACGCACTCGTCGTCGTCGAAGGTGGTGAGCACGATGACCCGGCAGTCGGTCTGCTCCACGATCCGGCGCGTGGCCTCGATGCCGTCGTACTCCCCGGGCATGGAGATGTCCATGAGCACCACGTCGGGGGCGAGCTCGACGGCGGCCGCGACGCCGTCGGGGCCCGAGCGGGCCTGCCCGACGACGTGCAGGTCGGCCTCGTGCTCGACGATCATCGCGACGCCGCTGCGCACCAGGTCCTGGTCGTCGACCAGCAGCACGTCGATCGTCGGGTCCGGCTGGGGTTCGGTGGGGAGGGCGTGCATGGTCCGGCTCCTCACCGCGCCACGCGGTAGCGGGAGACGTGGCGCAGGCTGCCGGCGTGGAACGGCGTGCCGACGTAGTCCTCGGAGCGCTCGACCAGCTCGAGGCCGGCCCTCGCCGCCATCAGGTCGATCTCGGAGGCGAAGGCGTAGCGCACGACCTCCTTGACGGTCTCGTAGCGCCCGCCCGGGCCCAGGGTGGTGTGGCTGACGACGATCAGCTGCCGGGTGCGGTCGACGGCGGTGGTGTCGATCATCAGCGACCCGTCGGGGAAGGGGTGCGTGTCGGTGCGCATGCCCTCGAGCGCGTGGTAGTCGCGCGGCTCGAACGCCTCGACGACGACGTGCCCGTCGTCCTGCACCTGCTCGCGCATCAGGTGCATCGTGCGCTGCTGCGCCTCGGCGGTGCGCCCCACGAAGAACGTGGAGAGCGGCACGTAGACGACGTCGAAGCGCTGCCCGGTGCTCTGGCTGGTGAAGTCGAGCAGGCGGGTCTCGATGCCGCTGCCGGGGTGGCGCTCGTGCAGCGTGTCGAGCATCTTCTGGGAGGCGTCGACGCCGACCAGCCTCACCCCGGCCCGGGCGGTGAAGACACCCACCCGGCCGGTGCCGACGCCGAGCTCCAGCGCGGTGCCGCCCTCGCCGGCGAGGCGGGCGACGTACTCCCCGGCCATCTGGGCGTCGGGGCTGGTGGGGTAGAGGAAGTCGTAGACGGCGGCGAGCCCGTCGCCGTAGGTGTTCTCGCCGAAGGGCTGGGCAGCGCCCTCGGTCCGGTCGGTCGTCGTGGTCGTGGTGTCGGTGGTGGTCACGATCTCGTTCTCCTCTCGTCGCTCAGGCGGCGGTGGTCGTGGGGACGGGGACAGGGGTGTTGAAGGCGGGAGCGTCGGCGCGCACGCCTGCGGCGCGGCACTCCTCGGCGAAGAGCGCCCCCAGGGGGTGTGCGGGGTCGGCGGCGTGGCGCAGCAGGGCGTTGGCCAGCACGGCGCAGCGGTGCTCGCCGAAGCTCAGCTCGCGGTACTGCGGGCGCGCGTCGCGGGGGTCGTCGGCCACCGCCACGCCGGGCCCGACCCGGTGGGCGAGCGCCGAGACGTCGGGGGCGAGGCCGGGCAGCCCGGCCACGGCGTCGGCCAGCTCCTCCGCGACGCCGGCCGCCGCGAGCGGCAGGTAGACCACGACGGCGTCGCGACGCGGGTAGCCCTCGTGGTGCGAGAGCGCCTTCGAGCGGTAGCGCACCCCGGCGTCGTTGAGGTGCTCGAGCACCGGTCGCCACAGGCGGGCGGCGGCCGCGGGGTCCTCGGCGTGCAGGTAGACCCGGCGCAGACCGCCGCGCGGGTCGGGCCCACCGTGCGGGCCGTCGAGCAGGTAGAAGCCGTGCGAGAGCGCGGGCCGGGCGGCGGGCAGGTGCAGGGTGGCCAGCTCTCCGGGGTGGGCGTTGGCCGGCACCAGCTCCGCGGGCATCCGGGTCCGCACGCCGGCCAGCTCGACGACGGCGGAGCCGTCCTCGTCGCGGCGCAGCACCGGCGCCCGGCGCGGAGCCAGCTCGTGCGGGACGGCGGCGCCCAGCAGCTGCTCGACGTCCGGCTCGCGGCCGATCTTGCCGAGGTCCTTCTCCTCGGCGCGACCGGCGTGCAGCACCTCGTAGAGGGCCCCGATCAGGCGCGGGCGCAGGTCGCGGGGGCGGCCTCCCTCGAGCTCGCGGGGGCCGACGGACGCCGTCCAGGTGTCGGCGTCGACACGCACCTCATCGAGGCTCTCGGCCAGGCGCGGGGGCAGGACGGGGGTGCTCATGCGGCGGTCTCCTCGGTGGCGGTGCGGGGGTCGGGCAGGCCGAGCGCCGGGGCGGCGGCGGCCGGGTCGAGCAGGGCGCGGCGGCCGATGCCGGCGGCGGCCCAGTGCACGGCCGAGATGCGCGACGTGTGCTCGGCCACGGCGATCAGTCGGTCGAAGAGGTGCCAGCCGGCGAACCGGGTGACCCGCTCGACGAAGGCGGGGTCGTGCTGGCCGCCCGCGGAGGTGTAGGCCTCCCAGAACCGCTCGACGACGACCCGGCGGCGCTCGAGGGCGGCGGTGCCGGAGGCCACCACCTCGTCGTGCGTCAGCTGCAGGTCGGCGACGGCGGCGCGGGCGCGCTCGCCCGGCCCGGCGCCGGCCTCGGGGTCGGTCACGTGGTCCTCGACGATGTCGAGGGTGGCCCGGTGCAGCCACTCGCCCACCATGGCACCGACGTCGCGGGCGGCGTCGCCGCGGCGGAACTCCTCGAGGTCGACCAGGCGCAGCACGTCGTCGTGCCCGACCAGCAGCTGGTCCAGGCGCACGTCGCCGTGCACGGCGACGGGTCGCTCGCGCACCGCCGCGTCCTCGTCGGCGCGCAGCGTGCGCAGTGCCGCGGCGACCTCGGGGTCGCCCTGCAGCCGGCGCCAGACCTCGAGAACCGGCGCGGTGGCCGACTGGTGCATGCGCCAGGGCAGCTCCTGCAGCCAGTCCACCGGCGGCATGCCCGGGGGTCCGGAGCGGGGCGGGACCCGCTCGACGTCGAGCGCGTGCACCGCGGCCAGCAGGCGGCCCATGCCTGGCACGTGGGGGGCCAGGGGCCCGTCGGCGCGCGGGTCCTCGCCACTGAGCTCGGCGAGGCTGGTCGCGCCTGTCACCGCCTGGTAGGCGAGCAGCCCCAGCTCCGGATCGCAGGCCAGCAGCGGTGCGGTGCCCAGCGAGCGGCGGACTCCCAGGTCGGTGCGACGCAGCTCCTCGAACGCACGGCAGGCGGCGATCCGCTCGGCCGCGTCGTGCGAGCCGGTGTTGACCCGCTTGACGAACAGGGCGTGGCCGGTGGTGGTGACCACCAGCAGGTTGGTGTTGCGCCCGTTCTGGTGCTTGGCGGTCTCCGGGCGGGCGGTGCCCAGACCGTGACGGGTCAGGAACGGGTCGAGCTCGGGGTCGATGCGCATCGGCGTCCTCACGGGTGCTGGTCGGAGGCCGGACGGCGGCGGTGGTCGCGTCCGACGGCGTGACACCACCCTCGCCCGGCCGGGCACTGCGGCACATCGGCCGCCGCGGCGATCTGCGGGCAACGCTCCTCGCGCGCGCGTCGGAGTCGTGGCACCGCCCGTCTCCCCCGTGCGAGGGACCCGCCCCCCTCAGGAGGCGACGCGCTCCTCGGCCCAGCAGCGCTCGACGAGCAGCCGGCACAACCGCAGGTCCACCTCGCCCTCCCGCGTCCCGGCCTGCTCGACCGCGCGCACGAGCAGCCGGACCGCGGCGGCCCGGCGCACCTCGAGACTGCGGCCCGGCCCGGAGGCCGTGAGGCCGTCGTAGCCGGTCAGGAAGCCGGTCAGGAGCCCCTCGGTCACGCCGGGGTCGCCGCCCTCGGCGCGCGCCCGGTGGGTCAGGGCCACCAGGTCGCCGGTCAACCACCCGAGGTCGAGCGCCGCGGGGGCGGCCGCCGGGTCCGTGTCGACGACGACCAGGGCGTCCGCCGACCAGCCCAGCCGCGCCAGTGTCAACCCGTCCAGGCTGCGGCCCGGTGCGGGACGGCCGGCGAGCACGGCCGCCCACCGCGCCAGGGACGCCCGGTGGGCGGCGTCGCGGCGAGCAGGGTCGGGCCACTCCTGCAGCGCGGTGAGTGCCGCGGTGACCGCAGCCGGGTCGCGGCGCGGGCCCCGGTGCTCGGCCTCGTGCTGGGCCCGCAACCAGGAGCCGAGGTCGCGCATCCGCCGCAGCGCCTCGCGGCTCGCGGCGCCGGCCGCCCCACGCGCTGCCCCGAGCAGCGAGCCCGGTCCGGCGTCGTCGGGCGCGACCAGGCGGATCAGCGGGGCGTCGCGGTCCGGGTGCTGTGGCTCCATGGCGTGGTGCGCCCGCGGGCGGGCTCCTCCTCGCTGGTGGGTGGCTTTTGGGTGGCTGGCTCTCCCGGACCGATCGGCCCGGGGCCCTCCCACCGTAGGAGCGGCTCCCCTCGCGACGCATGGTCCGGCAGGTGGACCCCGCGGTCTCGTCCGTGCGGACGAGACCGGGTCACCTCAGGACTCGCCGGCCCCGTCCATGAGACCGGACTCGAAGGCGAAGACCACCAGCTTGACCCGGTCGCGCAGGCCGAGCTTGGCCAGGCACGCCGACACGTGGGTCTTGACCGTGGCCTCGCCGACCACCAGCTCCTCGGCGATCTCGGCGTTCGAGAGCCCGCGGGCCACCAGCACGAGCACCTCGCGCTCGCGGGGGGTCAGCGCGTCGATCGCGGCGGCGTCGGCGTCCGACATCGGCGAGCGCCGGCTGGTGGCGTCCATGCCGCGGTGGATGACCTGCCGGGTCACCTCGGGGGCCAGCAGCGCGTGTCCCTCCGCTGCCGCGAGCACTGCTCTCACCAGCTGGTCGGGGTCGGTGTTCTTGAGCAGGAAGCCCGCCGCTCCCGCCTGGAGGCTGGCCAGCACGTTCTCCTCGTCGTCGAACGTGGTCAGCATCAGGACCGTCGCCGGCCCCTCCGCGAGGATGCGCCGGGTGGCCTCGATGCCGTCGAGCCGCGGCATCCGCACGTCCATCAGCACCACGTCGGGTCGCAGGGTGCGCACCAGCTCCACCGCCTCGGCGCCGTCGCGGGCCTCGCCGACCACCTCGAGGTCCTCCTCGACGCTGAAGATCATCGTGAAGCCGCGGCGCACGAGGTCCTCGTCGTCGACGAGCAGCACGCGCACCGGCGCCGCCTGCCGCGGGAGGCGGGTCGTGGTCGGTGCGGTCATCCTCGGGGCTCCTCAGCGCGGCACGGGATCGGTCGGGTCAGCATCGCAGCCACCTCACGCGGTCTGCCAGGGCAGGCAGGCGGCCACGCGGAACCCGCCGTCGGGGGTCGTCGAGGTCTCCAGCGAGCCGCCGTGCAGCGCGACCCGCTCGCGCATCCCGCGGATGCCGATCCCCGAGCCCGAGGTGTCACCGCGCGCGCTGCCGTGGTCGCGCACCACGAGGCTCACGGTGCCGGCACGTGGCCCGTCCGCACCCGCCTCCGGCGTGCCGGAGCCGTGGACGACGACCTCGACGTCGACGCGCTGCGCCGTCGAGTGCCGCCGGACGTTGGTGAGGCTCTCCTGGAGGACCCGGTGGAGCGTCAGGCCCACCGAGGTGGGGACGGCGTCGAGCTCGCCCTCGACCCGCAACCGGACCTCGAGACCCAGGCGCTCGAAGGCCTCCACGGTCAACGGCAGGCTGACCCCGCCGGGGTGGGTGTCCGCGCGGGACTCGGTCTCCTCGCGGGTGCGCAGCGCACCGAGGAGCAGCCGCAGGTCGCGGGTGGCCGCCCGTGCCGACTCCTCCACGTGCAGCATCGCCTCGCTGGCCTGCTCGGGCGAGCGCTCGAGCACCCGCCGCGCGGCACCGGTCTGGATGCCGATGACGGCGATGTGGTGGCCGACGACGTCGTGCAGCTCGCGCGCGATCCGCAACCGCTCGCGGCCCACGGCGGCGTCGGAGAGCTGCGCGGCCTGGTCGGCGATGGTGACGGCCTGGCGCCGCGCCTCGGCCTCGCGGCAGGCGCTCCACCACGTCAGCGTGCCGGAGAGGCAGGAGGCCATCAGGAAGACCAGCGTGGAGAGGCCCACCTGCAGCACCGCCGCCACCGCCGGGGTGAACCACCCCAGCTGCGGCGCGGCCGCCAGCGTCTCGAGCCCGTCGCGGATCGCGAAGTCGAGCACGATCCAGCCCAGGCACACGGCCACGAAGAGCCCGACGGCCGCCACCAGGCGCCGACGGTCCGGGGCCCAGGCGATCGCGCTGAAGAGCGCGAAGAAGTAGTAGAGCTGGACCGCGAACGCCGGCGAGAGCGCCGGCTCGACCACCGCGGTGAGGCTCAAGTGGGTGATGGCGACCAGCAGCACCGTGAGCGGGTACACGCGGCGCACCACCAGGGTCGCCGCCGGCAGCAGCAGCCACACGTACTGCCAGCCCTGCGAGAGCTCGACCTGGGCGAGCGAGCCGAGGCTGCGCGCGGTCTCCAGGGAGAGCAGCGCCCCGCCCGCGAAGACCAGGGCGACGACGACGTCGACCCGCAGCGTGCGGCGCAGCGGCACCGGGCGCTGCCAGCCCTCGTGCACGCCGAACGCGGTGAGCAGCCGGTCCACGACCGTCCCACCTCCTCGCTCCGGCGCCTGCTGCCGGCTCTGCGGCTCCACCTCGGTCAACGCTCACCACTCCCCGAGGGTGCGGGCGGCCACCGCGACCTGCGCGGCGGCCTGCTCCTCGTCCAGGGCGGCCACCGCCGCCAGCGTGCGCTCGAGCGGCGGGTGGCAGGCCACCCCGGTGTCGGTGCCGTGACCGTCGAGGAGGCTCCTACCCCGCACCGGGACGTGGAAACTCGGCAGGTCGCCGGCGAGCAGCTGGCGCACCTCCGAGGCCACGATCGGCCAGGGCGTCGAGGGGCCGGACGGCGCGAGCACCGCCAGCCGGCCCAGCGCGCGACGACGCCGCTGCGTGCCGCCGGCCAGGCTCGGGTGGGTGGCCGTGCGCTGCACCTGGGCGTAGAGCATCGTCGGCCGGTGCAGGTACCGCACGGTGCCCTCACCCAGCTCGGCCCGCACCCGGCGGCACCACGCCGCACGGTCGGAGAGCACGTGGGCGAGGGCGTCGCCCAGCCCGGCCAGCAGCGCGGACCGCTCGGCGCGTCCGCGGACCAGCCCGTCCGTGGGCGCCGGGTGCGCGACCTCGGCCGGCGCCATCCGCAGCGCCATGTCGTCGCGGCCCGGCCGCTCGACCTGCCAGGTGCCGAAGGGCGAGACACCCGGGCGGTAGGCCAGTGCCCCGGCGTCCAGGGTGCGGCCGTCGCCGGCGGTGACCCGCGCGGAGAGCAGCCCGGTGGCCGCGACCCCGAGCAGCCGCCCGTCGTCGTGCGCACCGCCGGGCACGCGCAGGCGGGGTGTCAGGACGGCCTCGGTGTCGACGAGCACGGGACGGCCGGCGGCGTCGGTGAGCAGGTTCTCGTAGTGCAGGTCGGTGCCCTCGAGCAGGTAGAGGCCGGCCAGCAGGACCCCGACCCCGCGCCACCAGCCCGCGCCGGGGCGCCCGGCCTCGACGTGCTCGGCCCAGCCGAGGCCCTTGCCGCACACCGTCGCCGGCGCGGCCAGGTCGGCGTCCACGCGATCGCCGAGCCAGGCCAGCAACCGGCCGGTGCCCTGCTCGACGCGCAGGTCGCGGGGCTTGCAGACGACCCCGGCACCCGAGTCGAGCACGAGCACCGAGACGCTCTGCCCGAGCCCGTGGGTGTCGCCGGCTCCCAGGCGCACCTCCACCACGCGGTCGTGGCGCCCGACGCCCGGCAGCCGGGCGGCCAGCTGCGGCCACGCCTGTGCGGTGGCGTCGAGCTGGCCGCGGACGGCCGTGATGCGTCGCGCGGCGACCTCGCGCACGTGCGCCAGGAGGCCGGGGCACGTCTCGCCGATCTCGGCGAGGCCGGCAGGGGTGGTGGCCCTGGCGAGGAAGTCCGCGAAGCGCTCCTGCGGTGTCGCGCCACGGAGCAGCCCCGCCCGGCGCCCGGCGTGCAGGTGTCCGAGCAGGGTGCGCGCCAGGAGCCGGGTGGCGCCCTCCGTCAGCTCGGCACGCAGGGCGCGCGCGACGCGCGCCGGGTCGGCGAGGAGGGGGTGGCAGCGCAGCGCCTCGGTGGCGACGGTCGGCAGGTCGCCGAGCAGGAGCGTCGGCAGGGCACCGAAGAGGCCGTGGGCCTCCTCGGGCCCCAGAGACCCAGCAGCACCGGGCCGTGACGATCCGGCGGGCAGGCTGGGCGCCGCGGGCGGGGTGACGTCGTCGAGCCGGCGCAGCAGGTCGGCCAGCTCGTCGGACCGCCCGTCGAGCTCGGGGAAGAGCCGCTCCCAGCCCCCCTGCACGGTGGCGGCCTGCACGGTCGCGGTGCTCAGAGGGTGGGCAGCACGCCGGGGTCGACGCGCACGGTGAGGCAGTGGACCGTCGAGACACCGGGCATCCCGGTGAGGACGGCCGACTCGCCGCCCCAGCGCTGCTCCGCGAGCTCGGTCTCGAGGTCGCCCACGACCGCCTCGAGCTCGGCGTCGAGGACGTCGGGCAGGACGTCGGGCAGGGTGTCGGTCGGGAGCTGGGTCAGGGTCGGCGCGGTCACGGGTCCTCCTGGTCTCCGGGGATGGATGCCGGTGGGTCCCACCGGCTGACCGAGACGCTAGTCACGCGGGGCCCTGCGCCGCGTCGGCCGCGAGTCGGAAACCGGCCTCCCCCTCGCGGGGGAGGCCGATCCGACGACCGTCACCTCGCGGTGGAGGCCTCCGCCTCGCGGCGCGCCGCGGCCCGCTCCGGGCGGCTCCACAGCTGGGCGACGAAGACGGCGAGGGCGGGCATCCACGCGGCGCTCGGGACGCCGATCACCTCGAGGTCGAGCACGATGCCCAGCGCGGCGCCGATGCCCACGCAGATCGCCAGCTTCATGGGGTCGAAGGTCTTGGTGCGGGGTGCGGTGGTGGTGGCCACGGTCGTTCGCCTCCAGGTACGGGTCGGGAGCGGAGCGCCGCCGGACGACGGCGTGCCGCCACGCTAGGCAGGGGCGGGCCGCCCGGGCATCGGGCGCGAGGACGATCTGGCACGACCGCCCATCCCCCGCGCGAGGGATGGCCACCCCGCCGTCCGCTGTCAGATCGGTCATACCGCGACCCGGTGACCAGCGGGTAGGTTCCGCGCCATGCCGAGCGCCTCCCGACCCGCCAAGGACTTCTTCCGCCCCCTCGCCGTGGGGGCGCCGCAGCCCCTGCACGAGGTGCCCGCGCGGCCCAGCCGCGCCATCCACTTCTTCGACCCGAGCAACCAGAAGATGGCCGCCAAGATCCCGGCCATGGTCGGCAGCGTCGACGTGCTGCTCGGCAACCTCGAGGACGCCGTCAAGGCCGACAACAAGGAGGCCGCGCGCCAGGGCCTGGTCGACATCGCGCAGGCCACGCCCGAGCTCGGCGGGCCGGACAGCAAGACCCAGCTGTGGACCCGGGTCAACGCCCTCGACTCCCCCTGGGCGCTCGACGACCTGACGACGCTCGTGACCGAGATCGGCGACCGGCTCGACGTCGTCATGGTGCCCAAGGTGCAGGGCGCCGAGGACATCCACTACGTGGACCGGCTGCTCGCCCAGCTCGAGGCCAAGGCCGGGCTGCAGCGCCCGATCCTCGTGCACGCGATCCTCGAGACCGCCCGCGGCGTGGCGAACGTGGAGGAGATCTGCGGCGCGAGCCCGCGCATGCAGGGGCTCAGCCTCGGCCCGGCCGACCTGGCGGCCGACCGCCGGATGAAGACCACCCGCGTCGGCGGCGGGCACCCGGGCTACCTGGTGCGCCAGGACCCGCCGGTCAACGACCTCGGCGTCAGCGACCACGAGGCACCGCGCAGCACCTACCAGCAGGACCTGTGGCACTACACGATCGCCCGGATGGTCGACGCCTGCGCGATGCACGGCATCTACCCCTACTACGGGCCGTTCGGCGACATCACCGACGTGGTGGCCTGCGAGGACCAGTTCCGCAACGCCTTCCTGCTGGGCTGCGTGGGCACCTGGAGCCTGCACCCCAAGCAGATCGCGATCGCCAACAGGGTCTTCAGCCCGAGCGTCGAGGACGTCAGGCACGCCCGGCGCGTCAAGGCCGCCATGGGCGACGGCACCGGGGCGGTGATGCTCGACGGCAAGATGGAGGACGACGCCTCCCTCAAGCAGTGCCTGGTCATGGTCGAGCTCGCCGAGCAGCTCGCCGCCATCGACCCGGAGCTCAAGGAGCAGTACGACGCGATCGAGCTGGAGGCCTGAGATGAGCGAGACCACTCCCACGACGGGCTCCCCCGCGTTCACCCCCCTGCGCTCGGTGCTCTACATGCCGAGCAGCAACGCCAAGGCCCTCGAGAAGGCCAAGGGCCTGGCCTGCGACGGCATCATCTTCGACCTCGAGGACGCCGTCGCACCCGACGCCAAGGAGTCCGCACGCGACGCCGCGTGCGCCGCCGTCCGCTCCGGCGAGTACGGCCGCCGCACCCTCACCATCCGGGTCAATGGCATCGGCACCCGGTGGCACGACGCCGACCTCGCCGCGGCGAGCCAGGCCGGTCCCGACGCCGTCGTGGTGCCCAAGGTGGGCAGTGCGGCCGAGGTGCAGCAGCTCGTGGCCGCCATGGAAGCCGCCGGAGCTCCGGAGAGCACCGCTCTCTGGGCGATGGTCGAGACCCCGGGCGCCATCCTCGACGTGCTCGCGATCGCCCGCGCCCACGAGCGCCTCACCTGCCTGGTGATGGGCACCAACGACCTGGTCAAGGAGCTCTACGCCGAGCACGTGCCCGGTCGTGCCCCGATCCTGCCCAGCCTGCACACCGCCCTCCTTGCCGCCCGCGCGGCCGGCATCGCCATCGTCGACGGCGTCTACAACGACGTGAAGGACCTCGAGGGCTTCACCGCCGAGTGCCTGCAGGGGCGCCAGATGGGCTTCGACGGCAAGACGCTGATCCACCCCGGTCAGGTCGAGGGCGCCAACCAGGCGTTCGCGCCGTCCGACGACGACGTCGAGCGCGCCCGCGGCATCCTGCAGGCCTGGGAGGAGGGCCAGGGCTCCGGCGTCGTGACCTACCAGGGCCGGATGATCGAGAACCTGCACGTCGAGTCGGCCCAGCGCACGCTGAGCATCCACGAGGCCGTGCAGGCGCTGGGCTCCTGACCGGCGCGCAGGTCGAGCGGGAGGTCGGTCAGGGCCGCCGCTGGGCGATGCTCGGCGCCGGCACCCTGGCCCAGGGCGCCGCGGCCGTGCTCATCCACGGTCCGGCGTTCCTGATCCCCGCGCTGGTGCAGCGCGAGGGGCTCACGCTCGCCCAGGCCGGTGTCGTGGCCGCCGCCCCCACCGTCGGCGTCATGCTGGCGCTGGTGGCGTGGGGCGCGCTCGCCGATCGCCGTGGCGAGCGCCTGGTGCTGCTCCTCGGGGTCGGTGCCGCGACGGCGCTCGGCGCACTTGCCCTCCTCGCGCGCGGCCCGGTGGCGCTCTCGGCCGCGCTGTTCGTGGCCGGGGCCGCGGCCGCCTGCACCAACTCCGCCAGCGGCCGCGTGGTGGTGGGGTGGTTCCCACCGCACCGTCGTGGACTGGCCATGGGCATCCGGCAGATGGCGCAACCCGCCGGCGTCGGCGTGGCCGCGGTCTCGATGGCGGTGCTCGCCGACCGGGTGAGCATCGCCGCCGCGCTGTTGGTGCCGGTCGTGGCCTGCGCGGTGGCGTGGGTCGCCGTCGCCCTGGTGGTGCTGGACCCTCCCCGTCCCGAGCGCACCGCGGCGACGGCGGGATCCCTGGGCAACCCCTACCGCGCCGACGGGTACCTGGCGCGCATCCACGCGGCCTCGGTGCTGCTGGTGGTGCCGCAGTTCGTGGTGTGGACCTTCGCGCTCGTCTGGCTGGTGCAGGACCGTGGCTGGTCGCCGGCCGCCGCCGGCTCGCTGGTCGCCGCGACCCAGGTGCTCGGCGCGCTGGGGCGGATCGGCGCGGGTCAGCTCTCCGACGTCGTCGCCAGCCGGATGCGGCCCCTGCGCTGGGTGTCGGTGGCCGGCGCCGTCGTCATGGGGGTGCTCGCCCTCACCGCCGGCCTCGACCTCGGCGTCTCGGTCCTCGTGCTGGTGCTGGCCGCCGTCGTCACCGTGGCACCCAACGGGCTGGCCTTCACGGGCGTCGCCGAGCGGGCCGGACCGTTCTGGTCCGGGCGGGCACTCGGACTGCAGAACACCGCGCAGTACGCCACCGCCTCGGCCGTGCCGCCCCTGGCCGGGCTCGCCGTCACCCAGGGCGGCTTCGGGCTCACCTTCGCCCTGGCCGCGGTGTTCCCGATGCTGGCGATCGCCCTGGTGCCGGTGCGGCAGGAGCAGCGGCTCAGCTGAGCTGCCGCACCAGCCTCGCGGGGGCAGTCCTGCGGTAGGAGGCGTCGAGCCACTCGGTGACCTCGTCCCACCCGGCGCCGTCCGGCTCGGGCAGCTGCACACCGATCCAGCCGCTGGGGCCCAGGTAGGCGGGCACGAAGGTGCGCTCCTGCTCCAGCAGGGCCTCGCGCTCGTCGAGCTCGAGCAGCACCATCACGCAGTGCGCGTGCTGGACCCACTCCCCGTCGATGCGCTGGGAGCCGCCGTAGTAGGCGAACACCTTGGTGGTGAAGAACGCCGGCCGGCCGTGGCTCACCTTCTCCGCGGCGCCGGGCAGCGCCAGCGCCAGGGCCCGCACGCGCGCCAACCGCGGGTCGTCGTCCTCGAACATCTGCGGGTGGGGCACGGCAGGACGCTACGTCGGCGGCGGGCCGCCCCGCCAGAGGTCGCCCACCCGCTCGGCCCACGCGACGCCCTGCTCGAACCCGGCCCGTGCCGAGGGCGGCCGCGCCTGCGGGTCCAGCACGTTGCGGCCGATGGCGGCGCGCGAGGCGTCGTCGGGTGTCACCACGAGGTGGGGGACGCCGAGCCCGGCCAGGGCCTGGGACGCGCTGCGCAGCGGCCCGACCGCACGGTCGGCGGGGCAGAGTGCCAGCACCACGTCGCAGCCGGCGGCCAGGTCCGCGTTGGAGCCGGAGTGCACACCCCCGTCGAGGTAGGTGCGGCCGGCGATCGGGATCGGCGGGTAGACGCAGGGCACCGCGCAGCTGGCGTTGACGGCGTCCTCGAGCCCCACCCCGGGCAGCTCGCCGCCCGGGCCGCTGAAGGCGACCCGGCGCCCGGTGGCCGCATCGACGCCGGTGACGACCAGCTGCGGAGCGCCCTCCCCGGGCCATGCTTGCGTGACCAGGCGCTGGCGCACCTGCGCGTAGCGCTCCTCCACCGAGGGCACCCGCCCCGCCCGGGCGGCCGCGACCGCCCGCTCGCCCAGCAGCCGGCCGAAGCGCTCCACGTCGCCGCGGGCGCGCAGCAGGCTGGCCGCGAAGGTCAGCAGCACCCGGGGGCCGATGGCGGCCAGCGGCACGCCGCCGTCGCCCAGCTGCGCGGGCGGCAGCAGCTGCCGGCGGTACAGCTCGGCCACCGGCACCTCGCTGGTCACCTGCGAGCCCACGATCGAGCCTGCCGAGGTGCCGACGACGAGGTCCGGCGGCGTCGGGCCCCCGGCGGTGAGGTCCAGCCCGGACTCGGCGAGCCCGGCCAGGAACCCCGTCTCCCAGGCGATCCCGGTGATGCCGCCACCACCGAGCACCAGCGCGCGGCGGGTCATGCGCCGTTCTCGTTCATGGGGACCCGCAGCCCGTGCTCGGCGGCCACCTCGGCTGCTCGCGGATAGCCGGCGTCGGTGTGGCGCAGCACCCCCATCGCGGGGTCGTTGGTGAGCACCCGCGCCAGCTTCTCGGCCGCCAGCGGGGTGCCGTCGGCCACGCACACCTGGCCCGCGTGCAGCGAGCGGCCCATGCCCACGCCGCCGCCGTGGTGCAGCGAGACCCAGGTGGCGCCCGAGGCGGTGTTGACCAGGGCGTTGAGCAGGGCCCAGTCGGCGATGGCGTCCGAGCCGTCCGCCATCGCCTCGGTCTCGCGGTAGGGCGAGGCCACCGAGCCGGTGTCGAGGTGGTCGCGACCGATGACCACCGGTGCCGAGAGCTCGCCCGAGGCCACCATCTCGTTGAACCGCAGGCCCGCCCGGGCGCGGTCGCCCTGCCCCAACCAGCAGATCCGCGCCGGCAGTCCCTGGAAGTGCACGCGTTCGCGGGCCATCGTGATCCAGCGGTGCAGACGCTCGTAGTCGCGCGACTGCTCGGCCGGGAACAGCTCGAGGATCGCCCGGTCGGTGGCCGCGATGTCGGCGGGGTCGCCCGAGAGCGCCGCCCAGCGGAAGGGGCCCTTGCCCTCGCAGAACAGCGGCCGGATGTAGGCGGGCACGAAGCCCGGGAACGCGAAGGCGCGGTCGTAGCCGCCCTTGCGCGCCTCGTCGCGGATGGAGTTGCCGTAGTCGAACACCTCGGCCCCGCGGTCCTGGAACTCCACCATCGCCCGCACGTGCGCCGCCATCGAGGCCTGGGCCTCCTTGGTGAAGCCGTCCGGGTCGCGCTCGGCGGCGTCGTGCCAGTCCTCCACGGCCACCCCCACCGGCAGGTAGGAGAGCGGGTCGTGCGCCGAGGTCTGGTCGGTGACGACGTCGATCGGCGCCCTCGACTCCAGCAGCTGCGCGAACACCTCGGCGGCGTTGCCGAGCAGGCCGATCGAGAGCGGACGGCGCTCGTCGCGCGCCGCCACGGCCCGGGCGACGGCGTCCTCCACGGAGTCGGCCTGCTCGTCGAGGTAGCGGTGCTCGATGCGGCGGGTGATGCGCGCCTGGTCGACGTCGACGCAGATCGCGACGCCCTCGTTCATGGTCACCGCCAGCGGCTGCGCGCCGCCCATGCCGCCCAGCCCGGCGGTGAGCGTGATGGTGCCGGCCAGCGTGCCGCCGAACCTCTTGTCCGCGACGGCGGCGAAGGTCTCGAAGGTGCCCTGCAGGATGCCCTGGGTGCCGATGTAGATCCAGGAGCCGGCCGTCATCTGGCCGTACATCGTCAGGCCGAGGTCCTCCAGCCGTCGGAACTCCTCCCAGGTGGCCCAGTCGCCGACCAGGTGTGAGTTGGCGATCAGCACCCGCGGCGCCCAGGCGTGTGTGCGCAGCACCCCGACCGGCTTGCCCGACTGCACCAGCAGCGTCTCGTCGTCGCCCAACGTGGTGAGGCTGCGCACGATCGCGTCGTAGGCCTCCCAGGAGCGGGCGGCCTTGCCGGTGCCGCCGTAGACCACGAGCTCGGCCGGGTTCTCGGCGTTCTCGGGGTCGAGGTTGTTCATCAGCATCCGCAGCGGCGCCTCGGTCTGCCACGACCGTGCCGTGAGCGTGCTGCCCCGCGCGGCGCGGATCGGCAGGCGGGGGTTGGCCCCCGCGGTCTCGTCGCTGCTCGTCCCGCTCATCCCAGCTCTCCGATCACGTCGTCGACGGCGTCCAGCACGGCCCCGCGGGCCACCAGGCCCACGGCCACCTCGATCTCCGGCGCGAGGTACCGGTCGGGACCGGGACCCTCGATGCCGGCCTCGCGCAGCAGCCGCACCACCGCGCCGGTGGCGGGCGAGGGCGTGAGCGGTGCTCTCAGGTCGAGCGCCCGCGCCGCCGTCAGGATCTCGACCGCCAGCACCCGGGTGAGCCCGTCGACCGAGCGGCGCAGCTTGCGGGCCGCCGACCACCCCATCGACACGTGGTCCTCCTGCATGGCGCTGGAGGGGATGGAGTCCACCGAGGCGGGCGCGGCGAGCCGCTTGAGCTCGGCGACGATCGCGGCCTGCGTGTACTGGGCGATCATGTGGCCCGAGTCGACGCCGGGGTCGTGCGCCAGGAACGGCGGCAGCCCGTGGTTGCGGGACTTGTCGAGGAAGCGGTCGGTACGACGCTCGCTGATCGAGGCCACGTCGGCCGCGGCGATGGCCAGGAAGTCGAGCACGTAGGCCACCGGCGCACCGTGGAAGTTGCCGTTGCTCTCCAGCCGCCCCTCCTCGACGACGACCACCGGGTTGTCGACGGCGGAGGCCAGCTCGCGGGCGGCGACGGACTCGGCGTGGGCCAGCGTGTCGCGCGCGGCACCGTGCACCTGCGGCGAGCAGCGCAGCGAGTAGGCGTCCTGCACCCGGTTGCAGTCCGGGCCGCGGTGCGAGGCGACCACGCCGGAATCGGCCAGCAGCGCCACCAGGTTGGCGGCCGAGGCGGCCTGGCCGGGGTGCGGGCGCAGCGCCTGCAGCTCGGCGGCGAAGACCCGGTCGGTGCCCAGCAGCCCCTCCACCGACATGGCGGCGGCGACGTCGGCGGTGCGCAGGAGCCGGCGCAGGTCGGCCGCCGCCAGGACCAGCATGCCCAGCATCCCGTCGGTGCCGTTGATGAGCGCGAGGCCCTCCTTCTCGGCCAGCTCGACGGGGGCCAGGCCCGCGGCGGCCAGGGCGGCGTCGGCCGGGACCAGCGCCCCCGAGGCGTCGCGCACGGTGCCCTCACCGATCAGCGCCAGCGCACAGTGCGCCAGCGGGGCCAGGTCGCCCGAGCAGCCCAGCGAGCCGTACTCGTGCACCACCGGGGTGATCCCGTGGGTGAGCAGGTCGGCGAGCAGCTGCGCGGTCTGCTCGCGCACGCCGGTGCGACCGGTGGCCAGCGTGGAGAGGCGCAGCAGCATCAGGGCGCGCACGACCTCGCGCTCGACCTCGGGTCCGGAGCCCGCGGCGTGCGATCGCACCAGCGAGCGTTGCAGCTCGGTGCGCATGGCCGCCGGGATGTGCCGCGTGGCCAGCGCCCCGAAGCCCGTGGAGACCCCGTACGCCGGCGTCGGCGACGCGGCGAGCGCCTCCACCACCGCACGCGCTCCGGCGATCGCGGTGCGCGCCTGCTCGGTGAGCTCGACGCCGGCGCCGCCCCGGGCCACGCTCACCAGCTCGTGCGGTGCCACGGGGCCGGTGCCCACCGCGATCGGCGGCAGGGCGTGGGGCGTCGGCGCGGTCGAGTGGTCCACGGGGGACATCCAACGCCTCCGCAACGGCTGACACCAGACCCGGTCGTCCCTGGCGCGCCGGCGCCGGGAGAGCGCCGCGAGCCCGAGCCGCCACAACCTATACCCCGTGGGGTGTCCAGATCAGCGAATCGCACCAAATGGACCATTCCGGTCCGGACCACCCCTCGGATCCGCTACGTTTCCGCGTGTTCTGCACGTTGTCGGGGGGCGGCGTGCACCGTTTTGCCAACTGGGGAGGCCCTCCGATCATGCGTCGACACCGACGAAGCACCGCACGACTCGTCCCACTCACCATGGCGCTCGCGCTCGCCGGCTCGGCCCTCGTGGCCGGCTCGGCCACCGCGGCGCCCAGCGCGGCTCCCGCCGCCCTCACGCTCGCGCCGGCTGCCGCGGCCGCGCCCTCCGCGGCCGCCCGCAAGGTCGTCCGCGTCCCCTACGGCATGGTCGGCGTCGCCATCGGCACCCGCGTGCTGGGCGGCGACATCCCCGCCAGCTCCAGCCAGACCGGCGCCCAGGTGCTCAGCTGCACCAACAAGGCCAACATCAGCGGTCGCAACGCCGTGGCCGCCGTCAACGTGCCCGGCCTGGGCACCGTGCGCGGCGTCTCCTCGCGCACCTGGACCACCAAGCGCGGCAAGACGGTCAACTCCTACGCCCAGCACTCGGTCGCCCGGGTGACCCTGGTCGACAGCCCGCTGGGCACGCTCGACATCGCCGGCGTCTCGGCCCGCTCGCACACCTGGCACGACGGCAAGCGCTTCCGCGCCGCCACCACCAGCGAGATCGCCTCGATCCGCTTCACCCCGCCGGTCGGGCCCGCCGTCAACATCCCCGTCCCGAGCCCCGGCGACACGATCACCGTGCCGGGCCTGGCCCGCATCTCGATCGGCCAGCCGCGCACCCGGGTGACCCGCAACGGCTCCTCGGCCGAGGTCAGCGCGATCAACATCGCGGTCTACCCGACCAACACCCGCGTGGTCATCGCCCAGACCAAGTCCAAGATGAACGCCGGCATCCGTCGCGGCCTCTTCGGCGGCAACGCCATCGGCCTGCAGGGCACCGCTCTCGCCGACCTCGTCGAGCTGGGCAAGACCCCGATCGTCAACATGCCCTGCGACGGCACCAAGGGCAAGGTCCGCACCGAGAGCGTCGCCGGCATCAACCTGCCCGGCCTGCTCGAGGTCGGCGCACTGGAGTCCGGCGTCTTCGGCAAGCAGGGCACCGACAGGCGCCCCTCGGTCGCCCAGGGCGCGGCCCGCGTCGCCCGCGTCTCGCTGCTCGGCGGCCGCGTGGTCATCAACGGCATCAACGGCGTCGCCCGCGTCAACCGGCTGCCCGGCAACCGCCTGACCCGCAGCACCGCCGGCACCGGCATCGGCGAGCTCGTCGTCGACGGCGAGGCCACCGAGCTGCCGCTCGACGGCCTGGAGATCCCCGGCCTGCTCAAGCTGGAGAGCAAGATCGTGCAGAACACCAAGAACGGCGTGAACGTCGTCGGACTGCGCGTCACCCTGCTCGACGGCACCGGGGCGACCATCGACCTCGGCAAGGTCTCGCTCGGCATCCGGGTGGCCAAGCCCAACAAGGGCCGCTGACCCGACAGCTGCGGATCCTCCGTTCGCCCGCGGCCAGCGGGCGCGCGGCGTAACCTCCCTCACACCCCCGGCGTTCTCGCCGGGGGTGTGAGTCATCGTGGGGCCTGCTCGACGCGCCCCCGGCCGGAGGTGGAGCAGTGATCCGACCCAGTCGACCCAGTCGACACAGCGGACAGCGCGGACCGAGCCGAGCAGGCGTGCCCGAGCCGGCACGCGGACGTCGACGCCACCTGGTGACCGCCCTGGCGACGGCCGTGGTGATGGTGGGCGCGGCCGCGGCCGCACTGCCCGACGGCGCCGGCCCGGCGCCCTCGCTGCTGGAGGCCAACGAGCAGCTCAAGGGCGACCTGGGTCTGCCGCACGACGACCCCGCCTACCTGCCGCCGGACCACCACAGCAACCCCCTCACCAAGAACGCCGTCTCCCGCGCGGGCAGCGCCGGCGCCGAGACCGCCGACCCCACCACCGCGGCCCAACGGCGGCGGGGCGCGGCCGCCGTCGCGCAACAGCGCCGCCTGCCCGACCCGGAGCTGACCTCGGTGCCGGTGCTGCGCGAGCGCACCCTCCTCCCGGCCGACCGCTGGGCGATGGCGAACGGCTGCTACCTGCTGCAGACCAGCAACGGCGCCGTGCGTCGCACGCCCGCGGGCGGCTACCAGGTGCGCGGCCCCCGCGGTGGCGCCGCCCGGTTCTACTTCAAGGCCACCGACCTGGGCAGCTACCTGCTCTGGGGCGGGCGCCGGGGCTTCCTGGCCGCCACCGACGGCGTCGCCGACGACCGCGGGCCCAGCGTCGGCGCCGTCTGGTCGATCACCAAGGCACCGCGCAGCCGCCCCGGCCAGGGATTCCAGCTGCGCAACGGCGGCCGCGGGCTCGCCGTGCGCGGCGGCACGCTGCAGCTCGGCTCCTCCCCCACCCGGTTCACGCTGCGGCGCACCACCGGTTGCGCCTCCTACCCCGAGGCCCAGGTCGACGTCGACGGCAAGCCGCACGCCGGCGTCAGCACCTTCCAGGAGGTGCGCGGCTACGCCGACGCCCACACCCACCACATGGCCTTCGAGTTCCTCGGCGGGCAGGCGCACTGCGGCCGTCCGTGGCACCCCTACGGCGTCGTGTACGCGCTGCGCGACTGCCCCGACCACGAGCTCACCGGCGGCACGGGCGCGGTGCTCGAGACCGCCCTCTCCGGCAAGCCCACGCACGACACCACCGGCTGGCCCACGTTCAAGGACTGGCCGGCGCCCGACTCGCTGACCCACGAGGGCACCTACTACCGCTGGATGGAGCGCTCCTGGCGCGGAGGCCAACGGCTGTTCGTCAACCTGCTGGTCGAGAACAACAAGCTCTGCGAGCTCTACCCGCTCAAGCGCAACTCGTGCGACGACATGGACTCCATCCGCCTGCAGGCCAAGCAGATGTACGCCTTCGAGCGCTACGTCGACGCGCAGTTCGGCGGCCCGGGTCGCGGCTTCTACCAGATCGTGCGCAGCCCGTGGGAGGCCCGCGAGGTCATCAACGCCGGCAAGATGGCGGTGGTCATGGGCATCGAGACCAGCGTGCCGTTCGGCTGCACGTTCAAGGCCGTGCTCGGCAGCGACCTGCCGGCCTGCACCACCTCCTCGATCGACCGCCAGCTCACCGAGATGCACCGCCTCGGCGTGCGGCAGATGGAGCTGGTCAACAAGTTCGACAACGCGCTGGGCGGGGTCGCGGGCGACACCGGCAGCACCGGCGTCGCCGTCAACGCGGCCAACTTCCTCGAGACCGGCACGTTCTGGGACATGAAGCACTGCGAGCCCGCCGACGGCGAGAGCTCCGACCGCACGCAGCTGGGCTTCCCCGACGTGTCGGCCGGCCAGCAGGACGCGCTGTTCGGCGCCATCGGCCAGCTCTTCGGACCGGTGCTGCCCGCGCTGCCGCTCTACCCCACCCCGCTGCACTGCAACAGCCGCGGCCTGACCAACCTCGGCGCCTTCACGGTGCGCGGCCTGGCCAAGCGCAAGATGATGTTCGACCCCGACCACCTGAGCGTGAAGGCGCGCAAGGCCGCGCTCGACGAGGTGGAGCGGATGCGCTACCCCGGCGTGCTCTCCAGCCACTCGTGGTCCACGCCGGACGCCTACCCGCGCATCTACAAGGCCGGCGGCTTCGTGGCGCCCTACGCGGGCGACTCCACCGGCTTCGTGGCCAAGTGGCGCCGTCACCTCGGCTGGGCCGACCCGCGCTACTACTTCGGCTTCGGCTACGGCGCCGACATCAACGGGCTCGGCGCGCAGGGCAACCCCCGTGGCGCCGACGTGCCCAACAAGGTCGCCTACCCCTTCCGCGGCCTCGGCGGCGTCACGGTGCGCAAGCAGCGCGCGGGCCAGCGCGTCTACGACATCAACGTCGACGGCGTCGCGCAGTACGGCCTCTACCCCGACTGGATCCAGGACCTCACCAAGGTGGCCGGCCGCCAGGGCGCGGCGATCCGCGACGACATGGAGCGCGGGGCCGAGGCGTACCTGCAGATGTGGGAGCGCGCCGAGGGCGTGCGGCCCGACGCCTGCCGCAACCCGGGGCTGCGCCGCACCGTCGGCGCCGTCCAGCAGCGCATCCGGCCCGGCATGAGCACCCGCGCGGTCATGCGGGTGCTCGGCCAGCCCTACCAGCGCCTGGGCACCACCTACACGACGTGCGCGAAGGCGCCCGGACGCGCCAAGGTCACCGTGCGGGTCGACTTCACCCGTGGCGGGAAGGTCCGGGGCCTCCGCATCGCCTGAACACCGGGTAAGGGCAGCCTTACAAGTTACCTACCGGTAGGATTCTTCTCACCCGCAGGACGACCCCCCGGACGCCGTTCCTGCCACTAGCCTGCAGATGCCCGCGCCCGGCGGGCCGAGAACGTGTGGGAGTGCCTCGTGCATCATGACCTCGCCCTCTGGGTGCGACTCGTCGCCCTCGTGATGGCCATCGCCGGCCTCGCGATCGCCGGCAAGCGGATCGTGTTCCTGACCCGCCTCATCACCGCCGGCCAGCCGGCGCCCGACCGGATCAAGGGGGTCACCGGCCGCCTGGGCCTGGCGCTCAAGACCCAGCTGGTCGAGGTCGTGGGCCAGAAGAAGCTGCTCAAGTGGTCGGTGCCCGGCGCCGCCCACGCGTCGGTGTTCTACGCCTTCGTCATCCTCGGCACGGTCTACGTCGAGGCGTTCGGCATCCTGATCTCCGGCAACGCCGCCTGGCACATCCCGCTCGTCGGCGAGTGGGCCGTGCTCGGCTTCGCCCAGGACGCCATCGCGCTGCTGGCCCTGGTCGGCATCGTCGCCTTCTGGCGGATCCGGATGAAGAACTCCCCGGCCAAGCTGGGCCGCGACTCGCGCTTCTTCAAGTCCAAGCTCTTCGGCGCCTACCTGGTGCTGTTCCTGATCTTCACCGTCATCTGGACGATGTTCCTGTTCCGCGGCGCCGCCTCCGCGCTGGGCAACCTGCCCTACGAGTCCGGTGCCTTCGCCTCCATCGGCGTCGGCAACCTGTTGGACGGCCTGAGCGAGGGCGCGCTCGAGACCCTCGAGGGCATCGGCCTGCTGCTGCACATCGGTGTCATGTTCGTCTTCCTCATCGAGGTCGTGAACTCCAAGCACCTGCACGTGTTCATCGCCCCGGTCAACGTGCTCTTCGGGCGCCGCCCCAAGGCCCTGGGCGCCGTCAAGCCGCTGATGAACGCCGGCAAGCCGGTCACCCTCGACGACGTCGACGACCTCGACGAGGACTCCAAGCTCGGCGTCGGCGCGGTCGAGGACTTCAGCTGGAAGGGCACCCTGGACTTCGCGACCTGCACCGAGTGCGGCCGCTGCCAGAGCCAGTGCCCGGCGTGGAACACCGAGAAGCCGCTCTCGCCCAAGCTGCTGATCATGGCGCTGCGCGACGCCTCCTACGCCAAGGGCCCGCACACCATCGCCCCCGAGGGCAAGCGCGAGGCGCTGCTCGAGGGCAACGACACCCTGGTCAAGGAGGTCGAGCGGCCGCTGGTCGGCGACACGGCCGACGACTGGTTCTACATGCCCGAGAACGGCGCCGGCGTCATCGACCCCGACGTGCTCTGGTCCTGCGTCACCTGCGGCGCCTGCGTGGAGCAGTGCCCCGTCGACATCGAGCACGTCGACCACATCGTCGACATGCGCCGCTACCAGGTGCTGGTGGAGAACAACTTCCCCGCCGAGCTCAACGGCCTGTTCAAGGGGATGGAGAGCCGCGGCAACCCGTGGAACCTCTCCCCCAACGGCCGCCTGGACTGGGCCAAGGACCTCGACGTCGAGGTCAAGGTCGTGGGCGACACCATCGAGTCGCTCGACGAGGTCGAGTGGCTGTTCTGGGTCGGCTGCGCCGGCGCCTACGAGGACCGCGCCAAGAAGACCACCCGCGCCGTCGCCGAGCTGCTCGACATGGCCGGCGTCACCTTCGGCGTGCTCGGCACCGGCGAGACCTGCACCGGTGACTCCGCCCGCCGCGCGGGCAACGAGTTCCTCTTCCAGGGCCTGGCCCAGCAGAACGTCGAGACGTTCAAGGAGTACAAGGTCAAGAAGGTCGTCTCGACCTGCGCCCACTGCTTCAACACGCTCAAGAACGAGTACTCGGAGTTCGGCATCGAGCTCGACGTCGTGCACCACACCCAGCTGCTCAACCGGCTGGTGCGCGAGGGCAAGCTGACGCCGGTCGCCGAGGGCGCGGGCGCCCACAAGCGCTCGATCACCTACCACGACCCCTGCTACATCGGCCGCCACAACGGCGTCTACTCGCCGCCGCGCGAGCTGCTGCAGGTGCTGCCCGGCGCCTCATACGTGGAGATGGAGCGCAACTCCGAGCGGTCCTTCTGCTGCGGCGCCGGCGGCGCGCGCATGTGGATGGAGGAGACGATCGGCCAGCGGATCAACAACAACCGCACCGAGGAGGCCGTCGGCACCGGCGCCGACCAGATCGCCGTCGGCTGCCCGTTCTGCCGCGTCATGCTCGACGACGGCCTGACCGCCAAGCAGAGCAACGGCGAGGCCCGCGAGGAGGTCGAGGTCCTCGACGTCGCGCAGATGCTGCTGGCCTCGGTCAAGGGCACGCAGGCCACCAAGCTGCTGCCCGGTGAGGGCGCCACCCGCACGGCCACCCCCGCCCCGGCCGCCAAGGCTCGCGACGACGAGCCCGGCGGCGAGGGCGACCCGGCTCCGGCCGACACCACGGTCAAGGAGGCCGACCAGGTCGGTCCCGCGGCCAAGGCCTCGGGCGGCGCGGGCTCCTCGCTCTTCGAGGACCCCTCGGCCGCCGCGGCGGACGCTCCGGCCACCGAGCCTGCGCAGAAGCCGGCCTCCTCCTCGGGCGGCTCGCTGTTCGACACCCCCGCGGAGAAGCCTGCCGAGAAGCCCGCTGCCTCGGGCGGCTCGCTGTTCGACACCCCCGCCGACAAGCCGGCCGACAAGCCCGCCTCGGGTGGCTCTCTGTTCGACACCCCCGCCGACAAGCCGGCCGAGAAGGCGGAGACGCCTGCCGAGAAGCCGGTTGCCTCGGGCGGGTCGCTGTTCGACATCGGCGGTGGCGAGGAGAAGGCCGAGCAGCCGGCCAAGGCCGAGAAGCCCGCTGAGAAGCCGGCGCCGAAGGCCGACCCCTCTCCGGTCGCCTCCTCGAGCGGATCGCTGTTCGACATCCCGGCCAGCACCCCGGAGCCCGAGGCGAAGGCCGAGGCCCCGGCTGCCCCGGTCGAGGAGCCGAAGACCGAGGCGGCACCGACGCCGGAGCCCGAGGCGAAGGCCGAGACCCCGGCGCCGTCGTCCTCGATCGGCAGCGGCTCGCTGTTCGACATCGCCGCCCCGGCGGTGGCCGAGCCCGCGGCAGCCGAGCCCGCGGCTCAGCCCGAGCCCGACGCTCAGCCCGAGCCCGAGGCGGAGGAGGCCCCCGAGCCGGAGCCGGAGAAGAAGCCCGCACCGCCGTCGTCGAACGGGGGCGGCCACCAGCCGCGCACCGACGCCGACATCAGTGGCAGCAGCTCGCTCTTCGACCTCTAGGCGAGCGCCACAGCACACCAGCACCAGCACCACCCCAGACGGCCCGCCGGCCTCGTGCCGGCGGGCCGTCTGCGTGCGTGCTCGTACTGTGGTGGCCGGTGGACGTGCACGAGTACCGGACGGCGCGGTGGACGCGGCTGGTCGAGCGCGCCCGCGAGCTCGGCTGCGAGGAGGAGCAGGCCGAGAGCGTCGTCGAGGAGGTGCTCGCGGCGCAGCGGCGTCGCATCGCCCGCGCCGAGGACCCCGACCCGCTCGTGCACGCGGCGCTGGAGCAGCGCCTGGCTCCCCCTGTGCCGCCGCGCCGCCCGTTGCCCCCGGCGGCCCGGAGGGCGGTCGTCGGTGTCGCCGGTGGCCTCGTGGTCGCGCTCCTGGCCACCGCGGTGGTGGTGTGGCTGCGGCCCGAGCCCCCGGAGCAGGTGCGACTGCCCTCCCTGTTCGGCCTCGACGCCGACGACGCGGAACAGGTGCTCGAGCGGGCCGGTCTGAGCAGCGACGTGACGCGTCGGCCCGCCTGCGAGCCCGACGGCCTGGTCCTCGACACCGAGCCCGCCGCCGGTCGATCCGTGCCGGCCGGGACGCGCGTGGAGGTGCTGGCCGCGCTGACCCAGGAGACCACCTCGTGCGCCGCCCGGCTCGTCGCCCGCCGGGAGGCCTGGCGGTTCGTGGGCTTCGCGCGGGGCGGCCCGGCGCCGCCGTTCGCGCGGACCGTGACGCTGGTCGTCGACGGGTCCGCGCCCAGCACCCTGAGCGGTGAGGCGGCCGGCGACCCGGAGCGCTGGGCAGGACTGCTCGACCTGCTGGTCGCGGCGGGAGCGGACGGTCCTCCACGACTCGGCGTGGAGGTGGCACCGGCGCCACCCCGCACGTGCGGCCTGTCCCGGCCGGCCAGCATCACGACCCGCCCGGCGCTGCGACTGGTCGCGGGCACGATCCCGGGCAGGACCTCGTGCCCGCTCACCCTGGACCTCTACCGCAGCTCCACGGGCATCGACAGCGTCGTGGCCTACACGGGCAGGTGAGCTCAGCCAGGCTCCCGCTCAGGCACCGCCGCGCGGCCGGACCAGGCCGTGGTCGAAGGCGACGACGACCGCGGCAGCCCGGTCGCGCAGCCCCAGCTTGGCGAACACGTGACCCACGTGGGTCTTCACCGTGCCCTCGCCCAGGACCAGCCGCTCGGCGATCTCGGCGTTGGAGAGTCCCGCACCCACGAGCGCCAGCACCTCGCGCTCCCGCGGCGTGAGCACCTCCAGCTCGGCGCCGGAGCGCGCAGGAGCCGCACCCTCCCGGTAGGCGTGCAAGACGCGCCCGGTCACCGCGGGGTCGAGCCACGAGTCACCGTCGGCGACGGCCCGCACCGCCCGCTGCAGGTCCAGGGCCGGCACGCCCTTGAGCAGGAAGCCCGCGGCGCCGGCGCGCAGAGCACCGGCCAGCACCTCCTCGTCCTCGAAGGTGGTGAGCACCAGGACCGGTGGCGCGTCCGGCTGGTCGCGCAGGGCTCGGGTGGCGGCGACGCCGTCGACGCCGGGCATCCGCACGTCCATGACCACGACGTCGGGCCGCAGCTCGCGGCAGGCAGCCACCACCCCCGCGCCGTCGTCGAGCTCGCCGACGATCTCGAAGCCGTCGCGGGCGCGCAGGATGCCGCGCAGGCCGGTACGGATGAGCTCCTGGTCGTCCACCAGCAGCACGCGCACGTGACTCACCGGGGGCTCACCGGGGGATCCTCGCGTCGACGCACCAGCCCTGCGCCACCGGGCCTGCGGTCAGCAGGCCGCCGAGCGAGTCGGCGCGCTCGCGCATGCCGCGCAGCCCGGAGCCCTCGAGGGCCGGTGCCGCTGCGGCGCCGGAGCTGAGCACCTCCAGGGTCACCTCGCTCCCGATCACCTCGACCCGTGCCTGCACCGGCTCGCCGGGGGCGTGGCGGGTCGCGTTGGTGAGCGCCTCCTGCAGGATCCGGTAGACGGCCAGACCGCGAGCCTGTCCCGCCGCGGCGAGATCACCGCTCACATGCAGCTCGACCCTCGCCCCGGCCCGCCGGAACGACTCCACCAGTGCCGGGAGGTCACGGGCGTCGGGGAGGGGCGCCGTGTCGCCGTCGGCGCGCATCAGCCCGACGGTGGCACGCACCTCCTCCAGGCTGTGCCGGGTCAGCCGCTCGGCCTCGGCGAGCCGCTCCCGGGCGTCGGCGGGGTCGTCGTCGTCCACGGCCAGCCGCGCGCCCTCGATGTGGAGCAGCGAGACGGTGAGGGCGTGCCCGATCACGTCGTGCACCTCGCCGGCGATGCGGTGCCGCTCCTCGGCCCGGCTGCGCTCGGCCAGCTCGGCCTGGGCCGCCGTCAGCCGCTCGTTGGTGACCCGCAGCCGCCGCGCGAACGTGCAGGCCACCGAGGTGAAGGTGGTGCCCACGATCCAGGCGAACCAGCCGGACTCCCCGCGGTCGAGCGCCAGCTGGGTCACCAGGACGGCGACGAGTCCCCCCCAGGCGGCGCCGGCCAGCCGCGGACCGGTCACCAGCGCCGTCCACGCCGCCAGCACGCACGACGTCATCCACACCAGATTGGCGGACTGGTCGTGCCCCAGCACGGCGGTGGCGACGACCGGGACCGCGAGCCCCGCCAGCAGGCGCCAGTCCTGAGGTCCCCGCCAGGCCAGCAGCGCGCCCACCGCCACGGCCAGCACGGCCGCGGGCAGGGCCACCTCAAGGGGGCGGCGGGTCATCACGATCCCGAGCACCATGAACAGCGCCAGGGCCGCGGATGCCCCCACCCGCGCCCACCGCTCGATGCTCCAGGACCTCACGGGGAGCAGTCTCACAGGGCGGTGCGTCGTGCGGCCAGGGCTGTCGCCCCGACGGCGAGCACCGTGACGACCAGCAGCTGACCACCGGCGTCGCCGATGCCCAGCCACGGCTCACGGATCGCCTGATTGACCAGGGTCAGGGGCAGCACGTCGGCGATCTCCCGCAGCGCCGGCGCCATCACCGCGGGCGGCGGGCCACCGACGCCGAGCAGGAAGGAGGGGAAGAACAGGAGCAGGCCCACCGCCTGGGCTGCTCGTGCCGAGGGCAGCAGGGTCCCGAGCAGCACCCCCAGGCTGATGAAGGCCACCGAGCCGATCACCATGCCTGACACCACCCGCACCGGCTGCTCGATCGTGGGGATGCCGTAGACGGGAGCCGCGACGGCGAGCAGCAGGGCGCCGGCCACCAGCACCGCCGTCAGGCCGATCACCATCTCGGCGAGCGCGAACGACCACCGCGGGAACCCGGAGGCGGCGAAGCGGCGCAGCACACCGCGCTCGCGGTAGGTCGCGATGTGCACCGGCAGCATGATCAGGCCGGTCGCGCCGATCACCACCGTGAAGTACGAGGCCACGTACCAGTGGGAGGGGTTGACCGGGAAGACGTCGTCGGCCTCGGTGCCGAAAGACCCACCGATGATCAGCATCGAGACGATCGGGAACACGAGCACGAACGTCAGCGTGAGGGGGTCGCGGGTCAGCAGGCGCAGCTCGGTGGCGACGAGCCGCAGCGTGGCCGGGCGCACCGTGCGCCGCGGGGTCTCGGTCCCCGTCGTGGGTGGCAGCGTGTCCAGGGTGGTCATCAGGCGGCGTCCTTCACAGTGGTCGGGGTGTCGAGCAGGGTCAGCAGCGCGTCCTCGAGGCTCGGCACGTGCACGCGCAGGTCGGGTGGCACCGGGCGGCCGGTGGTCAGGAGCCAGGCGCCCACGTGCGCGATCACTGCTCTCCCACCGCGGACGACGAGCTGGTCGCCCTCACGGGTCACGCCGGTCACGCCGGGCAGTCCGTTCAGCTGCTGCAGGGCCGCCGCGCGCTCGGCGTCGCTGCGCGCCTGCTCGGTGAAGGCAACGACGACGCCGCCGCCGTGCCGGGCCACCAGCTCGTGCGGGGTGCCCTGGTCGAGCACCCTGCCGTCACCCATGGCCACCACCCGCTCGCACAGGGCGGCGGCCTCGGCCAGCTCGTGGGTCACCAGCAGCACCGTGGTGCCGCCGTCGCGCAGCTGGGCCACCGCCTCCCAGACGTCGCGACGGGCGGCCGGGTCCAGGCCCTGGGTCAGCTCGTCGAGCACCACCAGGCGGGGGCGGTTGAGCAGCGCCAGCACCAGGAAGAGCCGTTGGCGCTCGCCGCCGCTCATGCCGGCGAAGGGGTAGCGACGCCGGTGCGCCAGCCCGAACTGCTCCAGCAGCCGGTCGGCGTCCGTGGCGCGCGGCCCGGCGAAGAGCCGGACCGCCTCGCCCACGCGGAGCCGGTCCGGCAGGCCGGAGCTCTGCAGCTGGCTGCCCACCAGCTGCCGCAGCCGGTCGGCGTCCCGGTGCGGGTCGAGGCCCAGCACCCGCGCCTCGCCGGAGTCCTGGCGGCGCAGGCCCTGCAGGATCTCGACGCTGGTGGTCTTGCCGGCGCCGTTGGCGCCGATCAGGCCGACCACCTCGCCGGCGTGCACCTCGAGGTCGAGGTGGTCGACGACGCGGCGGCCGCCGTAGCTCTTGGTCAGTCCGCGCACGGCGATGACGGGCTCGTCGTGGGGGTCGGTGTCCGGTCTCGGGTTCATGCCCCCATCACACGCTGCCGGCACCCACCTCCACATCGGCCTGCGGGCAGAAACCGGTCTCTACCCGGGGGGAGACCTCAGACGTCGTCGGGCACCACGACGGGGCGCAGCCGGGCCCAGAGCACGAAGGCCACGCCGAAGACGAGCAGACCCAGGCCTGCCCACAGGTTGGCGTTGACGCCCCCGGTCTTGTCGGTCTCGGGGTCGCCGAGCAGGCCCATCAGCCCTAGGATCACGCCGTACAGGCCGATCAGGCCGCCGATGATGTTGCGGATGTCGAAGGCTCCGGCGGTGTGGTGGCCGGGGCGGTCGACGTCGGAGGTCTCGGTGGGCTCGCTCACGGGTGGCTCCTGTCGGGGGTCGGGCATCAGAAGGCGAAGTTCAGGATGGTCACGAGCACCAGTGCGACGCCGGCCAGCGGCAGGGTGCGGCGGTACCAGGGGTAGGAGGCCTCGTCGGCGTCCACGAGGTCCTCCTTGGGCGTCTCGGACCACACCAGCCCGCGCAGCTCGCTGGCGGGCTTGGGCTTGGTCACCAACGAGACCACGATGCTCAGCACGATGTCGACGACGAACGCGGCGCCGGCGGCCACGAAGGCGGCGCCCTGGCCGCCCAGGGGGATGACGCCGAGGCTGAGCGACCCGAACGCGTCCTCGCTGAGGAACGCGACGGCGATCGCGGCCAGCGTGCCCGAGACCAGTCCGACCCAGCCGGCGGTCGGCGTCATCCGCTTCCAGAACATGCCGAGGATGAAGGTGGCGAAGAGCGGCGCGTTGAAGAAGCCGAACAGGGTCTGCAGGTAGCTCATGATGTTGCTGAAGTTGGTGGCCAGGTAGGCGGTGCCCACCGCGACCACCGTGGCGCCGACCGTGGCGACCCGGCCGACCTTGAGGTAGTAGCCGTCCTCGCGGTCCTTGACGCCGTAGCGCTCCCACAGGTCGTAGCTGAAGACGGTGTTGAACGCCGAGATGTTGGCGGCCATGCCGGCCATGAACGCCGCGAGGAGACCGGCGATCGCCACGCCCAGCAGGCCGTTGGGCAGCAGGTCGCGCATCAGGTAGAGCAGCGCGTCGTTGTACTGCACCGTGCCCTCGGCGCCGCCGGAGACCTGCTCGCCGGCCTTGACGTCGGCGATCTCGGTGACCAGCACCGCGGCGATCATGCCCGGGACGATCGTGATGAACGGGACGAACATCTTCGGGAACGCACCGATGATGGGCGTGCGTCGCGCCGCCGAGATGGAGTCGGAGGCCATCGCGCGCTGGACCTCGACGAAGTTGGTGGTCCAGTAGCCGAAGGAGAGCACGAAGCCGAGGCCGAACACGATGCCGACGACCGAGAGGATGTCGTTGCTGAAGCCGGAGAGGGCGTTGCCCGGCCAGGAGTTGAGCTGCTCGGCGGCACTGGGGCCGTCGGGGTTGGCCACGGCCGCCTCGGCGATCCGGTCCTTCAGGCCGCTCCACCCGCCCACCCGGTTCAGGCCGATCAGGGTCAGCGGCAGCAGCGAGGCCACGATCACGAAGAACTGCAGCACCTCGTTGTAGATCGCGGCCGAGAGCCCGCCGAGGGTGATGTAGGAGAGCACGACGACGGCGGCGACCAGCAGGGCGACGATCAGCGGCCACCCCAGCATCGCCTGGATGATCGTGCCGAGCAGGTAGAGGTTGATGCCGGCGATCAGCAGCTGGGCCACGGCGAAGCTGATCGCGTTGACCAGGTGGGCGCCCGTGCCGAAGCGCCGCAGCATGAACTCGGGGACCGAGCGCACCTTCGAGCCGTAGTAGAACGGCATCATCACCACGCCGAGGAAGAGCATGGCGGGGATGGCGCCGACCCAGAAGTAGTGCACGGTCGGCAGGCCGAACTCCGCACCCGAGGCCGACATGCCCATGATCTCGACGGCGCCCAGGTTGGCCGAGACGAACGCCAGGCCGGTCACCCACGCGGGCAGTGCCCGCCCGGAGAGGAAGAAGTCCACCGAGTCGGAGACCTGGCGGCGGGCCACGAGCCCGATGCCCAGCACGACGGCGAAGTACAGACCGACGATCAGGTAGTCGACGGCGCCGGCGTCGATGAGTGTGTCGGAGGCGAGCGGAAGCACGAGCGGGGTCACGAGGGACCCGGTGCCCCGTGGAGACCGTTGTCATGATCAACGGCTCCCGTCGCGATGTCGGAACCACCCTGACGTCATGCTGACACCATGAAGACGTCAGCTACTCTTGTCGTGACGCCACGATGATGTCATAGTGGCGTCATGGAGCTGACCCCGTACGTCGAGAGCCTGCGCCGGGACCTCGCCGCAGCCGCCGAGGGAGCCGGACCCGAGCTGCGGCAGGCCGCCGAGCGGCTGGCGTTCGCCCTCGACCCCGCGGCCCGCCTCGCGCTCATGGAGGCCATCAGCCAGGCGGCCGCCGAGATCACCGCCGAGATGCCGGCCGGTGGCGTCGACGTGCGGCTCGACGGACGCGAGCTGGCCTTCGTCGTCGAGGCAGCACCGCTGCCCGTCCCGCCGGTGCCGTCGGCACCCCCCGTCCCGCCCTCCCCGCCCGAGCCCGAGGAGGAGGGCGGGCTGGCCCGCGTCACGCTGCGCCTGCCCGAGGGCGTCAAGGCGCGCGCCGAGGACGCCGCCGCGGAGGCCGGGCAGAGCCTCAACACCTGGCTGGTCGGCGCCGTGCGCGCCGCCACGCGCGGCCCGGGCGACGACGTCGTCCGCGTCGACGTCGACCTCTCCAGCCTGCCGTTCGGTGGCGCCGCCGACAGCCGCGCCACCCCCGACCCGTTCCGGCGCGGGAGCCGCCGGATGACCGGCTGGGTCTAGCCACCTACCCGACGCCGCACCACCGACCACGGGACGCCGACCGGCGCTCCCGCCGACCAGCACACCCTCAGGAGCCCCCATGCCGGACCTCGAGCACGTCGTCGACACGCCACAGCCCGTCCACCTCTACGTGGAGGTGCCTGCCGGCTCGGTGCGCGTCCACCTCACCGACACCACCACCTCCCGCGTGGAGCTGAGCGGCCGCGACGCCGAGCAGGTGAGCGTCACCCTCGAGGGCGACGACCTCGCCGTCGTCGCCCCCAAGCACGCCAGCCGCCTGCTGGGCCGCCAGCACGAGGTGGACGTCGTCGTCACCGTGCCGGAAGCCAGCGACGTGGCCGGGCGCACCGGCAGCGGCGACATCACCGTGACCGGGGAGGCCGGCCGGGTCGCGCTGCGCAGCGGCTCGGGCGACGTGCTGGTGGAGGTCGTGGGGGGCGAGGGCCGCGTGGAGACGGGCTCCGGCGCCGTGCGCGTGGGCCAGGTCCGCGACGAGCTGGCGGTCAAGTGCGGCTCCGGCGACGTGGTGCTCGACCTGGTGGAGGCCGCCACCGTGGTCTCCACCGGCTCCGGTGACGTCGTCGTCGCGCGCGCCGCGGCGACGGTGGCCGTGAAGACCGGCTCCGGCGACATCCGGGTGGTCGACGCGCTCGACGACGTGCGGACCACCACCGGCAGCGGCGACCTCGAGCTGGTGACCGTCCACCGCGGCCGGGTCGGCGCCAAGACGGCCTCCGGCGACGTGCGCGTCGGTGTCGTGGCCGGGGTGCCGGTGTTCACCGACATCCAGACGGTCTCAGGCCGGATCAGCTCGGGCCTGCAGGGCGGCGGCCGCCCCACCGAGGGCCAGGACCACGTCGAGCTGCGCGCGACGACCGTGAGCGGCGACGTCGTGCTCACCGAGCGCTGAGGAGCCGGCGATGAACGAGCACCTGATGACCACCCTGGCCCTGGCCGAGAGCCGCGAGCGGTTGGCCCGCGCCGCCGACCGGCACCGGCGCCCCGGACCTCCGCGCCACGCCGCGCGGCACGACCTGGCGCGCCGGCTGCGGAGCGTGGCCGACCGCCTGGACGGCTGACCCGCACCACCCGCCAGCGGTCATCATGGTCCGGTGCAGGCCTGGCTGACGACGATCGCGGTGGCACTGGCCGTGTGGGCGCTGCTCTGTGTGGTGATGGTCGTGGTGGCGCGGCGGCTACCGCCCGGCCTGCTGCGACAGGTGCTGGAGTTCCTGCCCTCGTGCGTGAGCACTGCTCGCACCCTGCGCCGCCACCCACAGGTCCCGCGCAGCGCGCGGGTGGCGATGGTGGTGGCAGTCGTGTGGGTGGTCTCGCCGATCGACCTGCTGCCCGAGTTCCTGCCCGTCATCGGGCCTCTGGACGACGTGCTGGCCGTGGTGCTGCTGCTGCGGTTCGCCGCCCGGCGGGTGCCCCCGCCCGTGCTCCGGGCTGCGTGGCCCACCGACCCGCGGCTGCTCGAGCGGGTGCTGGGCCGGCGGCCGCCCGACGCGCCGGCGTGACCTGGGACTCCCGTGGCTCGTTGCTACCGGCAGGTAACGGGAGCCACCGGGAGGAAGACCGATGCACCGCCGCGCACTGACGACAGTCCTGGCCACCACGCTGATGGCCCTCGGGCTGCTGCTGCCCGCCGTCCCGCCGGGCGCCGCCGCGCCGCCCGCGGCACCTGCTGCCGCGGCAGCGCCGGCGGCCCCGGCGGCCCCGGCGTTCAAGGGCTGGAAGCCCCGCCCGGCCACGGTCAAGGGCACCGCCACCACCCGCGACCTGCCGATCACCGTGGACGACGGCACGATCCTGCGCGGCGACCTGGTGCAGCCGGCCACCGCGGCCGGCGAGCCGCTGGCCCGTCGGGCGCCGGTGCTCGTCGTCGTCACGGCCTACAACAAGAGCGCCTCCTCGGGCATCGGCCTGACCGGCTCGGGGGCGGACTACTTCGTGCGACGCGGCTACGCCGTGCTGACCGTCGACGCCCGCGGGACCGGCGGCTCGCAGGGCACCTGGGGCGCCTTCAGCGCGCGCGAGGGCCGCGACGCCGCCGCCGTCGTGGAGTGGGCGCACCGGCAGTCGTGGAGCAACGGCCGCGTGGGCATGATGGGCCCCTCCTACCTGGGCATCACCCAGGTCTTCGCCGCGGCCCGTCGTCCGGCCGGCCTGAAGGCGATCTTCCCGCAGGTGCCCGCGGCCGACGTGTACCGCGACGTCGTCGCCTCCGGCGGTCAGGTGGACGCCGGCTTCATCCCGCTGTGGTTGGGCCTGGTCACCGGCACCGGCCTGGTGCCGCCCGCCTACGCCGTCTTCGAGCCCGCCGCCGGGTTCCAGACCCTGCTGGACAGGCTCACGACCGCCACCACCTTCACCCTCCCGCTCCTCGCGGGCGCGGTGCTGGGCAGCGACCCTGCCTTCGACGGCCCCTTCTACCGCGAGCGCTCGCCGATCAACGTGGTCGACCGGGTGCGCGTGCCCACGTTCCTGGTCGGTGGGCAGCACGACATCTTTCAGCGCGGCACCCCGCTGCTCTTCGAGCGGCTGCAGCGCCAGGGCGTCCCGACCCGGATGATCATCGGGCCGTGGGACCACCTTCAGGGCTCCTCCGGCGAGGGCCTGGCCGACGCCGGCTACGGCACCCTCGAGCAGCTGCAGCTGCGCTGGTTCGACCGCTACGTGATGGGTCGCGAGGACCCCCGCCTGCTGCGCGACATCGCCCCGGTGAGCTACTACGAGCAGGGCAGCGACCGCTGGGTCCGCACGCAGCGCTGGATCGACCGTGACCTGCGTCCCCGCACCCTGCGGCTCTCCGGCGGCGCCGTCGCCGGCCTGCGGATGGGCGTCCTGGCCACTGGCAGCACCGCCGCCGCCGGCCGGGCCGTCGTACCCCCGGTGCCGGTCAGCGGCCTGTGCACCCGCTCTGCCTCGCAGTGGACCGCCGGCCTCCTGCGCCAGGCGTGGCCGAGCAACCCGTGCCTGCGCGACAACCGGCTCAACGACGCCACCGGCGTCGTCTACCAGACCGGGCCCATTACCAAGCGCCTGCGCATCCAGGGCCCGATCAACGCCCGGCTCTTCACCTCCACCCCCACCGGTGACGGCATGCTCTCGGTCGCGCTGGCCGACGTCGCCCCGGACGGCACCGTCACCCGGCTCACCGGCGGCTGGCAGGTGATCTCGCACCGCGCCCTGGACCGCGAACGCTCCCGCTACCTGCGAGGCCGGCTCATCCAGCCCCACCACCCGTTCACCAAGGCGGCCAAGCGCCCGCTGGCCCGCGGCCAGGTGGCTCCGGTCGACGTCGAGGTGTTCCCCACCGGAGCGGTGATCAAGAAGGGCCACCGGCTGCGGATCGCCGTCCAGGCCTTCGACGTGCCGCACCTGCTGCCGACGCTCCCCGACCTGCCGAGCACCCTCGCGCCGCTCACCATCCACGCCGGCCAGCGCTATCCGTCGGTGGTCACGCTGCCCGTGCGGCCGTAGCCTGCGAGGCGTGCCCGCGCCGATCGCCTCCCGTCACGTCAGCACCGTCATCCGTCGCGCGCCGAAAGAGGTCTACGCCTACGCCGCCGACCCCGACCACCTGCCCGCCTGGGCGGCCGGCCTGGCGCAGAGCGAGGTGACCCGCCAGGGCGACACCCTGCTCGTCGACTCCCCCATGGGGCAGGTGCAGGTCCACTTCGTGCCCCGCAACGACCTCGGTGTCGTCGACCACGACGTCGTCCTGCCGAGCGGCACCGTGGTGACCAACCCGATGCGGGTCCTCGCCCACCCCGACGGCGCCGAAGTCCTGTTCACGGTGCGCCAGATCGAGCTGACCGACGACGAGTTCGAGCGCGACGTGGCCCTCGTGGCCGCCGACCTGGAGCGTCTTCGGGAGATACTCGAGTCGTCGGCTCCCGCCTGACGTCAGAGGAGGACCTGCCATGGCCGCCATCAAGCGCTTCGACCACGTCGGCATCACCGTCGAGGACCTCGACGCCGCCATCGACTTCTTCACCGATCTCGGGCTCGAGGTCGCGGGACGCCAGTTCGTGGAGGGCGAGTTCCTCGACACCGTCATCGGCATCCCCGACTCGAAGACCGAGATCGCGATGCTCCGCGCGCCGGACGGCGGCACCGCCGTCGAGCTCTCCACCTTCGTGCGCCCCGACCACCAGCCCGGGTCACCGACCGCGATGGCCACCGAGGTCGGCATCCGCAACGTGGCCTTCGAGGTCGACGACCTGGCCGGCGTTGTCGAGCGGCTCGCCGCGCAGGGCCACCCGACCGTCGGCGGCATCGGCAAGTACGAGGGCATCTGGGCGATGGCCTACGTGCGTGGGCCGAGCGGGATCATCGTCTCCCTCGCCCAGCGGCTCGACACCTGACGCCGTGGGGCGCTGAAGAGCGCCGAAGTGATGAACAAACGCGCACCTCTCGCTCGGCGCTGAGCGTGAGGACCTGGTCGGGTGGCTCCTTTGTTCATGAGTTCGGCGCAGACCCATGCCTGCAAGCCCTTCCCGACAACAACTCCGTCGCCCGAGCGGTGCCGCCCCACTAACCTCCCGTGCGTGAGTCGATCCGATGCAGCGCTGCGGCACGCGGCCGAGGTCGTCGACGTGCCGGGAGCACCGCTCACGCTTCGTCTCGACGAGGTGGGTCCTGCGGGCGGCCGGAGCGACGCGCTGCGCCTCGTGTGGTCCTACGAGGACCCCGAGTACCTGCCGGACGACCACCAGCCGCACGGTCGCCGCATCCGCGGCACGACCGAGGTCGCGTGGCGACCTGCGGCCGACGCGCGGCGCGCTGCACGTGACGCCTGGGCAGCGGCCCAGCTGGCCGCGGCACACCGGTTCAAGAACCAGGTCGATGCCGACTCGCGGCCCGGAGAGCCCTGGCTGCGCCGGTCGTGGACGACGACGGAGGCCTGGCTCGCACTGCGCGACCACCTCGCCGTCCACGGCCAGGTCGTGACCGCCAACCGCGCGAGGGGCGAGATCGCCGTCGGCAGCGCTCCCCAGGTCCTCACGTACCGCGTGGACGCCGAGGCCTGGGCGACGTACCTCAACCGGACCTACCAGCACGCACCCAGCTCCGACGGGTACATCGTCCCGACGGCCGACCGCCTCGTCGACGGACTCCCGCAGTGGGCAGCCGACGAGCTGATGGACGTCTCGGGTGGAGGGAGCGACACCATCGTCTTCACCGGCGATCGCTGGGAGTGGTCGGACGACGACGAGGAGGACCGGTGAACGCAGACGGACCCAGCGGCCCGTCCCTGCTGGAGCAGGCACGCGAGGGGCTGCAGATGTTCCTGCGCGATGCACGTGACCTTCCCGTCCCCCTGCCCCTGGACGTGACGCCCGGTGCCGACCTCGGAGAGGACCCGCGCGGTCTCTTCCTCGTCACGCCCGTCGGGTTCAGCACGATCTGCTTCGAGGACGAGGACGACGCCACCCACGCAGAGCTGCTCGCCCGCGTGGCCGACCTCGCGCACGACTGGGTCCTCGAGCAGCTCCCGGACCACGGACTGCCCAGCAACTGGCCGCCGTGTCCCCGGCACCCCCGCAACCACCCGCTCGTGATCCCCGACGAGCAGCAGGAGGTGGTGTGGGCCTGCCCCACCACCGGCGAGGTCGTCGCGCTGGTCGGACACCTGCGCTAGTGCCGCGTCTCGTAAGTTGTTGATCGGTTGGCGTTCTGAAGGCGTGCGTGCAGCGCAAGGCGCCGGCGCGCCGCCATACCGGGTTGTCTCGCAAGCGTCGGCAACGCCGCGATGTGCGTGCCATGGGGACGCGAAGCGTCCAAGAACTTTCGGGACGTGGCACTAGTGCCGCAGCCGCGAGAGCTCCTCGGCGCTGATGGGGTCGGCACCGGCGAGCGCGTCGAGGGCCCGCTGCTGCAGCCCGGCGTCCGACTCGATCACCAGGGCACCCACGGTCAGCAGCACGCCGTCGCGGCGCAGCGAGGCACTGCCCATCTCCTCGAACGAGGTGAGGAGCGTGTCGCCGTCGGAGGTGCAGGTGCCGCCGTCCGGCTGCTCGCCCTCCCCGCGGGGGCAGAGGTCGCCCTGGGGTGCCCGCTGCACGAGCAGCAAGAAGACGTGCACGTCGTCGCGTTCGTAGCGCACCTCCAGCATCCGCCGTCGCACCTGCACCGAGACGGGCTCGGCCCCCTCCAGGTCGATCCGGTAGGGCTGGAGCCCGGTGGCCTCGATGCGGCCGGCCAGCCGCTCGTCCACCGGAGCGGCGCTCTCACGCTGGGTCCACCACCACAGCGCCCCCGCCACCATCACGACGACGAGGACGAGAACGCCCCCCAGCAGCAGCCTCCGCCGACTCATCGGCTCAGCGCAGACCCTCGGCCAGCTCGGTGAGCGCGACGTCGAGGTCGACCTGCGGGGTCCACCCCCAGGCGAGCGCCCGGTCGGCGACCAGGCGGCCGCGCCACACCTCGCCGTCGGTCACCTCGGGCAGCTCGAGGTCGAGCGCCCCGGCCACCGCGCGGTGGTAGTCGGCCTGGGTGGCCGGCCGGCCGGCGGCGTTGACGACCGTGCACCCGCCGGGCACCGGGCCGAGCGAGGGATCGGTGCCGGTCGGGATCGCGCCGGTGGCGACGTCGGCGATCAGCGCGGCCAGGTCGGCCACGTGCACCCACGGCCAGGACTGCTCGGGGCGGTGGCTGCCCGAGCTCGGGTCCTCCTGCATGCCGCGCGGGCGCAGCGTGTTCCACACCGAGGTCTCGCCCTCACCCAGGATCGCGGGCGGGCGCACCAGCACCCGGGTGATCCCCTCGACCTCGGCGATCGCGGCGTCGGTGTCGCGCTTGGTGACGGCGTAGTCGTCGGCGTCGTCGGGCACCACGGCGCTGTCCTCGTCGACGTCGCCGACGCCCGGCGAGCGGTCGTAGACCGCGGCGGTCGAGACGTGCACCAACCGATCGACACCGACTGCCGCCGCCGCGCGGGCCACGGCGAGGTTGCCCTGGACGCCGACCTGCGCCTGGGTGGCGCGGTCGCTGCCCATCGGGTGCACGGTGGTGACGACGGCCTGGCAGCCCGCGAGCGCGGCCTCGACGTCGGCGGGCTCGAGCATCTCGCCCACCACCTCGGTGACGCCGGGCGCCTGGGGCGCGGTGCCCGCACGGCGCACCAGCGCCCGCACGGGCGTGCCGTGGCTGGCCAGGCGCGTGCACACCTGGGCGCCGACGAGGCCGTTGGCCCCGACGACGAGGACGGGCTGGGGGTCGGTGGCAGCTGCCGAGTCGCTCATGCCACCACCCTGGCACGCGGCACCCAGGTTCAGCCCCCGAGGACCTCGGCCACGACCTCGCGCATCCGCTCGCGGAACCGCTCCTGGGCGAAGCCCTCGGCGTGGGCGCGCACGCGGGCGGGGTCGAGGCTGTCGTCGAAGTCGCGCAGCGCCACGGCGAACGCGGCCACGTGCGCCTCGCGGGAGTCGCCGTCGGGACGGACGAGAGCACCGCTCACACCGGGCACGACCGTGTCGAGCGCGCCGCCCACACCCAGCGCGACGACGGGCGTGCCGCACGCCATCGCCTCCACGGGCACGATCCCGAAGTCCTCCTCACCGGGGAACACCAGCGCGCGGGCACGGCGCATCAGGCCCATCATCGCGGCGTCGTCGACCCGACCGAGGAACTCCACACCCGGACCGGCCACCGCCTCGCACGCCTCCCGGGAGCGACCGTCGCCCACGACCTTGAGCCGCACCCCCGCGGCGCGAGCCGCGGCCACCGCCACCTCGGGTCGCTTGTAGGGCACCAGCCGGCCGGCCAGCAGGAAGAAGTCGCCGCGCTCCGCGGCCGGCTCGGGGCCGGGCGTGAACACCTCGGTGCGCACGGGCGGGTGCACCACCACGGCGTCGCGCCCCCACCAGCGCCGCACCCGGTCGGCCACCGTGGAGGAGTTGGCCACGATCTGCGCCGGTCGTTGCGCGGCGCGTCGGTCGGCACGGCGCTGGGTTGCCGCGAAGGCCCCGAGCGCCCGCTCCCCCAGCGCGCCGCCCAGCTCGCCCGCGCGCATGCCGGGCTCCCACATCCAGCGCGCCGGGCTGTGCACGTAGCTCACGACCGGCACCCCGGCCGGCGGACGCACCCGCTGGGCGAAGGCGTGGTGCGAGGTCACCACCACGTCGGGCTCGCCCAGGCGGGCGCTGCGCATGGCCCAGGGCAGCAGCGGGAGCAGGTGGGCGTAGGAGCCGCCGCGGTAGAGCCGTTGCAGCGGGCTGGTGCGCACCCGCACGCCCTCGAGCCCCTCCGGTCGCCCGGCGGGGCTGTCGATCGGCACGAACACCTCGGCCCCCGGGAAGGCCTGGGTCAGCTGCTGCACCACCCGCTCGCTGCCGCCGAGCTCGCTGAACCGCTCGTGGACGACGACGACGCGCGGCCCGTGAGCGCGGCTCACGGGGTGCGGGCGGGCTTGCCGCCCGTGGCCGCCGGCGTCACCCGCAGGCCGCGACGGCGTCGCGACTCCAGCCGCTGGCCCTCGGTGCCGCCGCCGGTCTGCACCGTGGCCGCCACCAGACCCACCTGCAGTCCCACCAGCGCGGCGGCGTCCTCCCGCAGCTCGCGCTTGGTGGCCGAGGCGCCGTCGACGTCGAGCACCACCGCGCCGGCGGACCCCTGGCCCAGCACGGCGTACAGCTCGTCGGGCCGCTCCACCGAGGCGGCGACGACCACGCGCTCGGCGCCGGCGGAGCTCACCACCCGGGCGAGCGTGGCCGCGGGCTCGCGCGCACCGGCACCCTCGGCGGAGCCGGCGACCAGCACCCGGGCGCCGCCCAGGCGCGGGAGCCGCTCCAGGTCGCGGCGCAGCGAGCGCTCCTCGGTGGGCAGGTCGGCGAAGCCGGGCCCTGCGTCCACACCCAGCTCGCGGTGCACCGAGCCGCGCGCGCTCGCGACGTCGACCAGCAGCACGTCGTGGCCGCGGGCCGCCAGCAGCTCGGCCACCAGCAGCGCGGTGTGCGCGCTCGGCGTGGGCCCACGGTGCACGACGCTCACGCGCTCGGCGTCGGCCAGCTGCGGCAGCAGCGCCGCCAGCGCACCCACGCCGTCGTCGGGGGCCACCGCGACGGCGGGCACGCCCACGGCCTCACGCACGTCACGCGCGGGCTCGCGGGCCGAGAGCGCGCCGCGCCAGGCCCGGCGCACCACGATCGCCTCGGCCAGCAGCAGCAGCGCCACGATCCCGGCGAGCAGCCCGTCGCGCAGCGGCTGCGGGGCGACCGCGGAGGTGGGCTCCTGGGCCTCGGCCACCGTGGTGACCTGCCAGGAGGTGCGCCCGGCGCTGGAGCGCAGGGCGGCGAGCAGCGACTCGCGCTCACGGATCAGCGCCGCGCGGCCGGCGTAGTCGCTCTGGGGCAGCTGGTCGCGCTGCAGGCCGACGTCGGCGATGGCCTGGGTGAGCGCGTCGCGCTCGGCCTCGCGGTCGGCGGCCTGGTCGGCCTCCACGCGCTCGTCGACGGCGGCCACCAGCGCGTCGGCCAGCTCGACGGCGCGCGCCGGGCTGGAGTCGCGCACCTGCACGGTGACGAAGCCGGGCTGGGTGCCCTCCTCGGCGGCCACCAGGTCGACGACGTCGTCGGGGTCCTCGTCGCGGCCGAGCTCCTCGAGCGTGGCCGCCACGACGCCACGGCTGGTGACCAGGCCGATCACGGTGTCGGCGTAGAAGCTCACGCGCAGCGCGGGGTCGCTGGTGTCCTCCACCGGCGGGCGCACCTGCAGGGTGCTGGAGGCCTCGAACTCCTCGGGGGAGGTGACGCGCCACGCGAACACCGCCGCCCCCACCAGCAGGGCCACCACGAGCACCACCATGCGGCGGGCCCACACGGCGGCCAGCTGGTCGGAGAGATCCACGCCGCGAGTATCCCAGGTGGGAGGATGGCGCGCGGCCGATCGCCGATCAGCGGCCAGCCGGGATCCAGCCGGAGGTCAGCGCAGGGCGCGGCGCAACGCGGCCAGTGCCGGCTTGGCGCCGCCGTCGGCCCTCACGACGCCGAAGTTGGCCTCGGGGTCGCCCGGGCTGCTGCCGGCGTCGCGGTAGGAGTAGAGATACAGCGCGCTCACGAACGGCAGGCGCCGGGCCTCGCGCACCGCCTCCACCAGCATCCGCGACTGCAGACCGGTGCTGACCGCGCGGTCGGAGGTGCCGGTCGGCGCGCCGTACTCGGTCAGCCACACGCGGCTGCGGCTGTCGCCGGCCTGCACCATCACCTCGCGGATCTCGGGCAGCCGGGCGAAGGTGTTCCACTCCTCGTCGCCGGCGGGCAGCGCCGGGTAGGAGTAGGGGTGCACCGAGACGGCGTCGAAGAGGCCGCGCGGCAGCGGCCGCGGGAGGGCGGCGTAGAAGCGCCGCAGGAAGGTCTCGGGCGAGATCTGCGAGCCGTCACGGGCGTCGACGGCGGGCGCCAGCGAGCCCACGACCACCGCCGCGGCCGGGTCGAGCGCGGCCAGCCGGGGCGCTGCGGCGGCCACCAGCCGGGCGTACCCCTCGGGGTCCGGCGCGTCCCAGAACCGCTCCAGGTTGGGCTCGTTCCAGATCTCCCAGGCGGCGACGGTCGGGCCGTAGCGCCGGGCGGCGGCACTCACGAAATCGGCGAACCCCGCGGCGTCGGGCGTGCCCGCCGAGGAGGTGGCCCACGACGGCGCGTACCCGACGACGGCGAGCACCTGCAGCCCGGCGGCGCGGGCGGCGCCGAAGACCCGGTCGTTGGCCGACCAGTCGTAGCGACCGCGCTGCCGCTCCACGAACGCCCAGCTCAGGTCGACGCGCAGGCGCCGCATGCCCAGTGCCCGCATGGCCGCCAGGTCGCGGTGCAGCTCGGCCTCGGGCTGGTAGAGGATGTCGAAGCCCGGGCTGAAGCCGATGTCGGTGGCACCCCGCGCGGGCGCAGCCGGGGGCTGGGGCGCAGGGGCGGCGCCCGGCCACGGATAGGTGCGCGAGGTCAGCCGCGGAAGGCCCTTCAACGCCGCTCCCGGTGCCGCGCCGGTCTCGACGCCGCGGTGGTGGCCCCGCTCCCCGCCGGGCACACCGAGCACCAGCGCTCCGAGAGCGGCGACCAGCGTCGCCGCCAGCGCCAGCCGGACGGCTGCGCGCAGCGGACCGCGCCGGCCGTGGTCGGCGGCGTGCTCGCGAACGTCGTCATGAGGGTGGGTCACCCGGGCTCCCCTGCAGTCTGGTGGTCAACGGTACGTCCGACCCCCCGGCAGACAACCGTGACGATCCTCGCACCCCGCACCAGCCCTGTCGCGGTCCCTCGGGCTGGTCCGCCCGATCGGCCATCGACACACCACCCGGACGGGCCGGTCGACCACTACTCTTCTCCGCGTGACCACGGCGTCCTCGGCAGGCGAGCAGGTCGCGCCGCCGCTGGCGGTCACCTGGGTAGACCTGCTCGACGTCGCACCGGACGACGTCGTGCTGCTGGTCCCCGGCACCGGTGACGCCGAGCAGCACCTGCGCCGTCGCACCCCGCACGTGCACGTGGTGCGCGACGCCGACGCACCCCACCTCCCGCCACGCGCCGACCTGGTGTGCGTCGACGGCGTCCGGCTGCCCCCGGCGCAGCGCCGGGCGCTGCGGGACCGGCTGGTGCCCGGCGGACGCTGGGCACAGGTGGCTGACAACCGGCTCAGCCCGCTGCGGGCACTCGACGCGCTCCGGGGGCGACCGGGCGGCGACGACGCCCGCCTCCGCGCGACCCCGGTGGGACGCCGGGCGCGTGGGCTCGACCTGCGGTCGGTGCAGGTCTTCGCGCTGCTGCGCTCCACCAGCAGCCCCGTGACCGCCTGCGACCTGCGGTCCGACACCGGCACCGCACTGACGGTCGAGGCGAGCCTCACCCACGTCGGTGGACGCCGCGGGCGCGCGCTGCACGCGCTGCTGCGCCTGCCCGGCCGGGTCATGGTGGTGCTGCTGGCGATGCTCACCCCGGGGTGGCTGACGGTCGCCCACGCCCTCCCCGCGCCCGAGCCCGACCCGCGGCGCATCGTCGGCAAGGTCGCCAACCGCGACAGCGTGCAGGTCAAGCTGCTGCGCGGCGACCCGCCACGCGAGATCGAGAAGGTCTACCTCGACCCGGCACAGGGCGCGGCCGAGGCGGCGGCCCTGGCCGAGGTGGGGCGCTCCGGCTTCACCCTGGCGGCCGCCGTCCTGGCCGACGAGGGCACGCGGGTGCGCTACTCCTGGCTCGCGGGCCACCCGCTGGAGGTCGCCGCCCTCGACGACGAGCAGCTGGTCGACTGGACGGCGCGCGCGGCCGCGGTGCTCGACGACCTGCAGCAGCGCACGCGCCGCGACGACGGCTCGGTGCTGGTGCACGGCGACTTCTGGCTGGGCAACCTGCTGGTCGACGGCGACCGGCTCTGCGGGGTGCTCGACTGGACCGACGCGCACCGCGGCTCCCCGCAGACCGACCGCGAGTTCCTGCTGGCCACGCTGCTGGCCGTGCGCCCCGACGACCCGGCGCTCCACCGCCGGCTGCGCGCCGCCGTCGTCCGATCTGCCGAAGAGCCACGGTGACCCGCCCCGCCCACTAGCCTCGCCCGATGGGCACGGCGCGGGGGAGCCACGGGCGGGAGCCTGTCCGTGTCCGGGTCCACGCCGACCCGGAGGAGGCGTGGGCGCTCGCCGCCGCCTGGGAGCGGCTGGCCGACGACACCGGGGCCGGCCCCTTCGCACGACCCGACTACGCACTCACCTGGTGGGAGCACCTCGGCAGCGGCGCCCTGCACCTGGTCACGGCGTGGACCGGCGACCGCCTCGTGGCCCTCGCCCCGCTCCACCGCCGCGGACGCGGGCCCGCCGCGGTGCTGCGGTGGCTCGGGCACGGGCTCGGCACCGTCGGTGAGGCCGTCGTCGCGCCGGGTGCCGAGGAGGCCGCCGGGGCGCTCTGGCGGGGGGCCACCGCCCGGGGCGAGTCGCTGCAGCTCGTGGAGAGCCTGGAGGGGGCACCGGCGCTGGAGCCGTTGCGAGCGGGGCGGCGTGGCAGGAGCGTGCGCGCCTCACCACGGGACCGCTGCCCGGTGGTCGACCTCTCCGCGGGCGTCGAGGCCCACCTGCGGGACCCGGCACGACGCCGCCTGCGGCGCACCCTGAGCCTCGCGGACCGTCGCCTGGCCGCCGCCGGCTCGACCTTCCACGTGGAGACCGCGGACGACCCCGAGGCCGTCCGCGCCGTGCTGCCGGCGGTGCGTCACGTCTTCGACGCCGCCGAGGCCGGGCGCCCACGCCAGCACCTGCTGCGCCCACCCTGGCAGGGCTTCACCGAGCAGGTCCTCCTGCGCGCGAGCGGTCGTGGGCGCGCACTGGTCCTGGTGGGGCACGTGGACGGCGAGCCGGTGAGCTTCGACCTCGCCCTCCTCACCGCCCGCACGATGCACACCTGGGTGGGCCGCTTCCACCCCGACGCCGCGGCCTTCAGCCCCGGCCACCTGCTGCAGCGCGCAGGGCTGCACGCCGCCGCCGACCGGGGGCTGACCCGGGTGGACCTGCTGCTCGGTGACAGTGCCTACAAGCGCCTGTGGGCCACCGGCGGCTACGGGACCTGCGACGTCGTCGAGGCGCCCCGGCTGCTCGCCGCCGGCGTGCAGCGCGCGCTCGACCTGGTGGAGCGGAGACACCGATGAGCTTCCTCGACGGCGACGACCTCTGCGCGGGGTGCGGCTGGTGCTGCCACGACGTGACCGCGCTGCGGATGACCAGGCCCGAGCTCGACCGACTGCCGCTGCTGGCCGCGCACGTGACGCACCACGAGGGGCCGTTCGCGCTGGTGGACGTACCGGGGCCGTGCCCCTACCTGGGCGAGGACCGGCGCTGCACGGTCTTCGACCAGCGGCCCTTCGACTGCTCGCTCTTCCCGCTGAACGTGCTGTCGGTCGGGCTGCGCCAGCCCGACGGCACGGTGCGTGCGCGCTGGCACTTCGGCGGCGGCAGCTGCCCCGAGCGCCCTGCGCTCGTGGAGGCCGCCCGTCAGGAGAGCACTGCTCCGCTGCAGGCGTGGGTGGCCGACGCCGTCGGGGTCGACAAGGCGTCGGTCGTGCTGGAGGTGAGCCGTCGCGAGCAGGCGCGAGCCGCCGTCACCACCTGGCTGCACCGCGCCGGCGTGCTGCGACCCCTGCGCCGGGCACTGGGCCGCCGGGAGCCGGAGCCGCCCGCAGGGCTCGGCCCACCCCTCAGCTGAGGGTGCCGTCGGTGACGACCTCGACCTGGTGGTCGGGCCACGAGGCCGGCGGACGCGCCAGGTGGTAGGCCAGGCGCAGCCGGTCGTGGTGGCGCCCCATGGTGAAGCGGGGCAGCCGCAGCGAGTCCTCGCCACCCTCGACCCGGCCGTTGAGGAAGGTGTAGGCGGCGGTGAAGCCGGCGTCGTGCACGGCGTCTCGAACCCGCTCGTCGTGGTGGCCGAAGGGGTAGGCGAACACCTCCACCGGGTGGCCCACCAGCTGCTCGATCTCGGCGCGGGACCCGGCCACCTCCTCGCGCAGCCGCGCGGCGCCGTCGACGACGCCGGACCGGGTGAGGGAGGGCAGCGAGGCGTGGGTGCGGGTGTGCGCGGCCAGCTCGAGCCCGTGCGCACGGCACTCCTCGAGCTGTCGCCGGGTCATCGTGGGGCCGGAGCCCGCCCACCACGGGGGCGGGGACCCCCACAGCGTGCTGACCGTGAACAGCGTGGCCGGCACGCCCAGCTCCAGCAGCACGGGCAGCCCGTGGTGGTGCACCCCGGCGAGCGCGTCGTCGAACGTGACGGCGGCGAGGCCCGCGACCGGCAGCCCGGCGAGCACGCGCGTGGTGATCTCGCCGAGCGGCACCACCCGGTAGCCCAAGCGCCGCAGCAGCAGCAGGTGCCGGCGCAGCTGGGCGGCGGTGACGTTGAGGTCGAGCTCGGCCCCCGCGTCGCCGGGGCCGAGCACGACGTCGTGGTAGCAGAGCACGACGGCGCCGCCCTGCGCCGCGCGGCCGGTGGCCAGCCGCGCAGCCGCCGCCAGGGGGCCCTTCACGAGCCGTTCCCGCGGCCGGCGTGGAGCTCTCGCGCCTCGTGCAGCAGTGCCACCAGGCGCCCGGTGGAGACCCGGGCGTCGTAGGTGGTCTCGAACCGCTGCCGACCCGCGGCACCCAGCCGGGCACGCAGGTCGGCGTCACGCACCAGCTCACGCAGCGCGGAGACCAGCGCGCCGTCGTCGTCGACCGGTACCAGCCGCCCGACGTCGGGCGGCACCATCTCCGGCATCGCGCCCTGCTCGAGACCCAGCACCGGCAGCCCCGCCGCCATGCCCTCGATGACGGCGTTGGAGGCCTGGTCGATCGCGCTCGGGAACGCGAACACCGCCGCCTCGCACAGCACCTCCCACAGTCGCCCGGAGCCGACCCGCACGTCGTCGACGACGCGCACGTTGCGGCCGGGCGGCGCCTGCTCGGTGGTCACCAGCACCAGCTCGCACTCCTCCGCCAGGTGCTCCTGGTGCAGCCGCAGCAGCCGCAGCGCGCCCTTGCGCTCGAGCTGGCGCCCCACGAAGACCACCTGCGGCAGCCGCCCCGGCGCCGGCCGGGTGCCCGGTGCCGGCCCGGCGGGAAGGTCCGGCGCCACGATGCCGAAGGGCAGCAGCCGCACCTTGTCGGCAGGCTGGCCGTAGTCCCCGCGCAGCGAGTCCGCCGCCCAACCGGTGCTGGCCGCCAGCAGCGTGGCGGCGTCGTAGACCGGCTTCTCCACGCGGTGGCTCAGGCGCAGCGCGTGGGGCGTGAAGCGGGTGGGCTCGCGGTAGGGCAGCCGGTAGGCGTTGGTGGTGTTGGTGGCGTCGGTGCTCACCACCGTGGGGTGCGCGGCCAGCAGCGAAGCGCTGCGCAGCCCGGCGTTGCCGGTGTAGACGTGCAGCACGTCGTGCTGCGGGGCCAGTCGCACCAGCCGACGCCGCACCCAGGCGCTCAGCGCCAGCTGGGCGCGCAGCGGCTGCAGGTCCAGGTCGAGCCCGCCCAGCCCCGGCAGGCTTGCCCCGACGACGCGGCGCAAGAGCGTGGGCGGCGGCACGTCCAGCCAGGTGGGCAGCACCTCCGGGTGCGCCTCCAGCGTGGCCCGCAGGTGCGCGTGCACCGTGGCGTGGCCGCCGATGTTCTCGTTGACGAACAGGACCCTCATCGGCTCTCCCCCACCTCGTGGCCGGCGGCCTCGTCGGCCAGCAGCCGCAGCAGCACCCGGGTCTGCTCCTCCAACCGGTGCGCTTGCGCGACCCGGTGCCTCCCCGAATGAGAGCACCGCTCTCGCAGCTCGGGATCGTCGAGCAGCCGGACGACCGCCGCGGCCAGCGCGGCGGGGTCGCCGGGCGGCACCAGCACCCCGCTGCCGTCGAGCACCTCCGGGGAGCCGCCGTGGTCGGTGGCCACCACGGGCACGCCGAGGCTCATCGCCTCCAGCACGTTGAGCGGACAGGCCTCGGGGTCGGTGCTGGCACTGAGCGCGACCGTCCACGTGCGCATCCGCGCCAGGGGGTCGGCCACGTGGCCCAGCACCTCCACCTCCACGCGCCGCGCGGACGACGAGACCGCAGCGGCCGCCCGGGCCACGCCGTCGGCGTACTCCGCGTCCTTGGGCAGCTGGCCGCCCATGATCTCGATCCGCACCGGCCCGGCCAGGCGTGCCGCCGCCTCCAGGACCACGTGGTGGCCCTTCCAGGGGGTCAGCAACGCGTTGACGCCGACCACGGGCACCGCGGGCGCGGGCTCCGGGTGCGCGGGGTCGACCGGCCAGGCGACGCCGTTGTGCACCACGCTCAGCGGCACCCCGGCTCCCTGCAACCGCTCGGTGACGGCCGCGGAGACGCCCACCACGCGGCTCAGCGCCGGTGCGGAGAGGCGCACCACGCGCAGCCGGTCGGGACGCACCACGACGTCGTGGGCCAGCCACACCACCGGTGGCCGGCAGCGGGCCAGGCGCAGCACCGGCAGCGCGGTGAGGGCGTTGCCCAGCACCACGTCGGCCCCGCGCGCAGCGCGCCGCACGGCAGCGGCGGCGCGGGCCCAGCGGGCCAGGGTGCGCGGCACCGCCAGCGCACGGGGTCCGGCCGCCAGGCCAAGCTCGGGCAGCGGCACCACGCGGACGCCGTGCTCGCGCAGCTGCGCCGCCAACGGACCGGGCGGCGCGGCGCACGCCACGGCCCAGCCCTCGGAGCGGGCCGTGGCCAGCACCCGCAGGAGCACGCGCTCCGCGCCGGAGACCTGACCGGTGCCGGCGACGGCGAGCAGCCGTGTCATGCGCGCACCCCCCGGTGCACGCCGGCCGCGCGGGTCAGCCCGAGTGCGACGGCGGCGCCCACGTAGACCAGGCAGCCCAGGACCGCGGCGGGCACCCAGGGCATCACCTGGTCCGCCCCCAGCCCGGCGCCCACGCCCAGCGCGCAGGCCGGCAGGGCGAGGGCCACCCGGCCCAGCCCCAGCGGGCGCATCCCCGGCACCCGGAGCAGCACCCACCACATGAGCGCCGTCACCAGCACGTTGCTCGTGAGCGTGGCCAGACCAGCCCCCAGGTAGCTCAGCTGCGGGATCAGCAGGAAGTTCAGGCCCACGTTGAGCAGCAGCCCGCCCGCCATCACCCACGGGTAGACCCGGTGGCGGTCGGCCGCCACCAGGCACGACATCGCCAGCGCCGTGGCGAAGGTCAGCATCTCGGCCAGCGCCAGCACGCGGGTGGTGTCGGCGCCCGGCGCGTAGTCGGCGCCGTAGAGCAGCGCGGTGACCGGGCCGGCGAAGGCCAGCAGCCCGGTCAGGGCCAGGCCACCGCCCAGGGCCAGCAGCATCGCCCCCTTGCGCGCGGCCTCGCGGAAGGCGCCCGGGTCGTGCGGCCAGGCCGCCACCAGCAGGGTCAGCAGCGGCGCCGTCACGGCCGTGGAGATGAAGTGGACGACGTCGATGAACTTGTAGGAGACGCCGTAGATGCCGACGGCCTCGAAGTCGGCGAGCTGGCTGAGCATCACCGCGTCGACCCGGGTGTAGACCGTGGCCAGCCCGAACCCGATCGAGAGCGGCAGCGCCTCGCGCAGCAGGTTCTTCCACAGCGGCCAGTCCACGCGCAGCCGGATCGCGACCATCCGGTGCGCCAGCGGCCACTTCCAGGCCAGCACGACCACCTCGAAGAGCACCGCGGGGATCGTGAACAGCAGCAGCGAGCCCCCGGCCGCGGCCAGCGCCGCCGTCAGGGCCAGCTGGGCGAGCATGCCCGCCGACTCGATCAGCCCGACGCTGCCCAGGCGCATCCGCGACTGGAACACCACGTCGAGCGCCGCCGAGGGCGTGGCCAGCACCACCACCAGGCCCGCGACCGCCATCGCGGCCACCAGGTCGTCGGGGTAGCCGCTGACCCAGACGACCAGCAGCGCCACGCCGTACCCCAGCAGGCCGAGCAGCGAGCGCAGCACCACGTAGGCGCCGGCGAAGTGCTCCGGGTCGTGGTCGGGGTCGCCCAGCATGCCGCGGACGGCGAGCCGACCGATGCCCATGTCGGTGACGATCGACATCAGGCCCAGCACGGTGAAGACCAGCGTGAACTGGCCGAAGTCGTCGATCGAGAGGGTCCGCGCGATCAGCACCGTGCCCGACCAGCCGAGCACCGCCTGCAGCAGCCGGTTGGCCAGCAGCGTGCCGGCGTTGGACACCAGTCCCTTGCCCGGGGCGGGCTGCGGCTCGGGCTCGTCGGTAGCGGCCTCGGGGGGCGTCAGCACGGGACCCCCAGCGAGCGGTACACCTCGAGGGTCGTGACGGCCGTCCGCTCCCACCCCAGGTGGCCGACGGCGCGCAGCCCGGCGGCGCGCAGGGCCGCGTTGCGGTCGGCGTCGCGCACGGCGCTGCGCAGCGCGGCGGCCAGCGCGTCGACGTCGTCGGGCGGCACCAGGGCCTCGGCGGCCTCCGCCTCGAGCACCTCGGGGAGCGCGCCCACCCGGGTGGCCACCACGGCCCCACCGCACGCCATCGCCTCCACCGGCGGCAGGCCGAAGCCCTCGTAGGTGGAGACGTAGGCGACCACGGCCGCCGCGGCGTACAGCGCCGGCAGGTCCTCGCCGGGCACGTAGCCCAGGTGCCGCGCGGAGGAGGGCACGGACTGACCCTCGCCGAGGCCGCCGGCGAGCACGAGCGGGACCCCTGCCTGCTCACAGGCCTGCGCCAGCAGCGGCACCCGCTTGCGGGGCTCGATCGTGCCGACGCAGAGGACGGAGTCCGTTCCTAGACCGTAACGCTCGCGGACCCGCTCGACCTCCTCCGACGACGCCGGCCGCATGTCGGCCGAGGGGGCCAGGTGGGTCACGGTCGCCTCGCGACCGAACCGCTCGCGCACCCGCTCGGCGGTGAAGCCGCTCACCGCCACGACCGCGTCGGCGCGCCGCAGCGAGCGCGCCACCAGCGCCTGCTCGCCGCGGGAGCGCAGCCGGCTGTGGGCCCAGGGCACGTCGAAGACCGAGAGGTCGTGCACGGTGACGACGGTGGGACCCCGGTGCCGCAGCGGCAGGTCGACGTCGAGCCCGTGCAGCAGCCCGCTCCCGGTGCACAGGGCCAGCCCCAGCAGCGCCCGACGTGCGCCGTCGACCACGGGGTGGGGTGCCGCCTCGACGCCCGGGGGCAGCTCGTCGACGGCGTCGCGCTGCACGTGGGCCACCAGGCGCGGGTCGCCACCGGCCGCGAGCTGCGGGGTCAGTGCGCCGAGGAGCTCGCGGATGTAGGTCTGGACGCCGCTTCCGCTGGGCCGGAGAGCGAGAGCCTGCCAGTGGACGGTGGGGCGGGGCGATCCAGACACAGCACAACTCCCAGGAGCAGCCAGAAATAGACGTCGAGCGGGAAGATCTCCAGGTAGGTGGAGACCAGGCCGGCGGCCGCCGCTCCCACCACGGAGGCGGTGATGCCCTCGGCCAGCGCGCGGTCGGCCGTGCGTCCCTGCGCCGCCGCGGTGCGCGCGACCCGGCGACCGGCCACCACCACGCTGGCGCCCACCACGAGCAGCAGCCACAGCCCGACGACCCCGAGCTCGAGGGCGGACTTCACGTACTGGTTGTCGGGCAGGTACAGCTCGCCGCCGAGGGTGAGCACCTGGCTCGGGTCGGCGCCCTCCTCGACGGCCTTCTCGGCTCCGGCGCCGGTGTAGCCCACGCTGTTGCCCCACGGGGCGCCGAGGATCCGCTCGAGCACCACCGACCACCCGGAGGTGCGCTGACCCAGCGAGGTCGAGGAGGCGAAGGCCGCCACCACGGCCGGTGGCAGGAAGAACAGCCCCACGACGGCGGGACCCAGGGCGTGCGCGAGCGACCGGTAGCGCCAGACGGCGAGCACGAGCAGACCGGCGGCCAGGCCGAGGAAGGCGCCGCGCACCACCGAGGTCGCCATGCCGACGACGAGGAGGGGCGAGGCCGCGAGGAAGGCCAGGTTGCGGGTGCGGCGGGGGTCGCTCAGCGCCACCGGCAGGCACACCAGCAGCACCAGCATCACGAAGAGCCCGAAGGAGAACGGCTGGGTGAAGGTGGAGAAGGCGCGCAGCAGACCACCGGCGGTGCGGATGGTGGTGTTGTACTCGTAGCCCAGCCCGGCCAGCCGCTCGGCACCCACCACCTGCTGGCCCAGACCGACGAGAGCAGTGATCGCGCCCGTCGCCATCAGGACCGTCACCAGCCGGTCGCGGTCACGCGCGGTGAACGGGCAGCGCCACAGCACCACCGGCAGCACCAGGTAGAAGTAGCCGACCTTGAGCCCCCACAGCCCCACCAGGTCGGCGGCGAGGGCCGCGGCCACCAGTCCGAGCGTGCCGTAGCCCACGACCGCGTAGCCCCACGAGGGCAGCGGTCGCGCGCGCTCGCCCCGGGCGGAGGCGGGCGCCACCAGCGTCGCAGCCAGCACGGCGAGGGTGAGCCCCTCCTTCCACGGGCCGAGGGCTCCCCCGCCGGGCACGACCAGCAGCAGGCCGTCGAACGGCACCAGGGCCGCGAGCAGCAGCACCCCGCGCTGGGGCCGCGTGAGCACCCACCACGCCACGCGGACCACCACGAGAGCCGCCACGACAGCGGCCAGCACCGTGGTCATGGGCGTTCCTGGTGGTCGTGGGGGGATGGACGGTCGCGGCCCTTGGAAGGGTAACCGCGGGGTGTGGTCGCTAGTCGCCGTTCGGCTCAGCTGGTGCGGTGGCCCGCTCCCGACGACGGGCGAGCACCGCCTCCGCCGCGCTCGCCACGCGCAGCAGCAGCGGGTGCCCGCTGGTCACCTGCAGCGTGCCGTAGGAGTCGGTCGACCACTGGCGCTTGGTCTGCGAGGCGCCCAGCAGCAGGTCGACCCGGCGCAGTCCGGCACGGGCGGCCCACGTGAAGGTCGCGCGCTGCAGGAGGTACCCCGGCTTGAGGTCGGCGAACTCGGGGTGGAAGCGGGCCAGCCAGAGCGAGACGGTGCCGCCGTCGGTGTCCGGCCCCGCGTCGACCATGCCGGCCTGGAAGGCGATGGGGCGGCCGCCAACGTGCCCCACCAGCAGCACCGCGGCGCCGTCGTCGAACCTGCGGCGCAGGTAGTCCAGCGTCATCGGCTCGTAGGGCGGGCGCAGGAAGTGCTGGCGCGGCCGGTCGGCCTCGGCGTCGTCGAAGACCTCGCGCACCGCGGGCAGCAGGGCCTCGAACCCCGGGCGGTCGGTGGCCACCTCGACGTCGAACGTGGCTCCGCGCTGCTCGAGCGCGGCGTCGGCGCGCTTGAGGCTCTTGCGCAGGTTCTTGTTGCCCTGCGCCCGGACGACACCGAGACCGTCGTCGTCGGTGAGGTCGCACACGGGGCACTCGTCGCGAGGCGTCACGGTGGTGCGGCGGGAGGGACCGTCGAGCGCCGCGGGGTCGGGGACGCCCGGGCGGTCGGCCCGGGTCTCGGTCAGCTCGAGCACGCGGCCCCGGCGGGCGACGGCGGCCCACAGGGCGCGGGCGGCGTCCTCGCGGCCGGGCTCGAGCAGCACCTGGGCCACGGTGCCGAGCCCGTGGCCGAGCCAGCGCACCACGCGCGCCGGTCCGAGGCCCCGCTCGTGCAGCGGGGCGAGCGCCAGCAGGCTGCCGTCCTGGTCGCGGACGGTGGCCACCAGCAGCCGGCCGCGGCCCAGGTGGTGCCACCAGTCCAGGCAGTAGTCGGGCAGCGAGAGGGGTCCGGCACCGCTGCGCCGGGCCAGGGCCTCCCACTCCGGGGCCAGGGCGCGCGCCTGCTCCGGTCGCGTCACCAGCTCGGTGCGCAGCCGCGCGGCGGGGGGTGCGACGGCGCTCGTCGTCACGATCCGCGCCGCAGCAGCACCGAGGAGACCGTCCGGGCCATGATCTTCGCGTCCAACCACAGCGACCAATTCTGGATGTAGTAGTTGTCGAAGCGGGCGCGTTCCTCGATCGAGGTGTCGCCGCGCAGGCCGTTGACCTGCGCCCAGCCCGTGAGGCCCGCGGGGGCACGGTGCCGCGCGGTGTAGCGCGGGATCGAGCGGGCGAACTCGTCGACGAACTCCGGCCGCTCGGGGCGCGGGCCCACCAGCGACATGTCGCCGCGCAGGATGTTGATCAGCTGCGGCAGCTCGTCGAGCGAGGTGGCGCGGATGAAGCGACCCACCGGGCCGAGCCGGGCGTCGGCGTTGATCGACCACACCGCCGCGGCGCCGCCGCCGTCGTCGGGCGAGTCGGGCAGCGTCAGCGAGCGGAACTTCAGTAGCGTGAACGGCTCCCCGTCCAGACCCACCCGGGTCTGGCGGAAGAGCACGCTGGGGCCCACCTCCAGGCGCACCGCCACCGCCAGCGCCAGGAGCAGCGGCGAGATGGCCACCAGGGCGGCCCCCGAGACCAGCACGTCGAGGACCCGCTTGAGGCGCCACGAGGGGCTGCGCCACGTCGCACGGCGCGAACGGACCAGCGGGATGCCCCACAGCTCGTCGACGTCGGAGCCGCGGTGGCGCAGCTCGTGCAGGCGCGGCACCACGAAGATCTCGGCGTCGAGCCGGTCGCAGGCGCGGATCGCCTCGACCAGTCGGCCGTCGTCATGCACGCTGACGGCGTTGCGGGCGCCCTCGGAGTCCAGGAAGGCCACGATCACCTCGCTGACGCCCTCGCGGCGCACGAAGGTGGCGAGCTGCTGGTAGCTGCCCAGCAGCGGCACCGGCAGCGGCTCGTCGTCGTCGACGGCGGCGCCGTCGTGGTCGAGGAAGCCCACGGGCAGCAGCCCGTACTCAGGGTGGTCCAGGGCGGCGCGGGCCAGCTGGCGGCCGGTCTGGTCGGCACCCAGGATGAGCGTGCGGTGCTGCACCCAGCCGCGGCGGCGCGCCTCGCGCACCACGCCGTACGCGATCGCGCGCACCAGGCCGAGCCCGAGGGCCAGACCGGCGAAGTAGAGGACCGAGGCCTGACCGCTGGGCTGGCCACCCGCGGCCATGAGCACCGCGCTCTCGGCGGCGAGCGCCACCAGCGCGGCCATCGCCATCGTCGGGGCGTCGTCGAGCGCCGAGAGGGTCAGGCGCGAGCGGTAGGCGCCGCGGGCGGCGAGCACGAGCAGGGCGGCGAGACCGGCCAGCGCACCGGCCGCCGGGGTCGCGGAGGCGATCGCGGTGACCAGGAGCACGACGGCGAGGTCGCCCAGGACGAGGTAGGGCTGCACCCGGCGCGACCAGCGGCGGCGGCGTCCACCGCCGCGCACCATCTGCTCGAGCTCCGCCGGAGTGGCCCCGAGCGACCTCCCCTTCCTGGTGATCAGCCGGGCGCGGCGCGCGTCGGCTCCACCCGAGGTCGAGATGCTCATCGGACTCCCCCTGTCGGAGACCGCCCCCTGCGGTCCTCCAGTCGTGCGTCATCCATCGTGCCGATCCGGGTTCCACGGGTCCGTGACAGTCGTCAACACTGCGTGCACAGGTGGTGCACAAGCGTCCACCAACCCCTCCTCAGCGGCTGCGGACCGCCCATCCGGCGCTCAGGACGACCAGTCCGGCACCCCCGATCGTGGTCGGCGAGAGCGGCTCGCCGAGCAGCAGCGCCGCCCACACCAGGGAGAGCACGGGCTGGGCCAGCTGCACCTGGCTGACCGTCGTCATGGGCCCCAGCGCCAGGCCCCGGTACCAGGCGAAGAAGCCCAGGTAGGCACTCACGAGCGCGAGGTAGCCGAGCGAGGCCCAGTGCTGCGGTCCGGCGTCCGGCTGGTCGCCCAGACCCGGGACGCCCTGGGCGACCACCGACCAGGACGCGAGCGCCAGCGTCGCCGGGAGGCAGCAGACCAGCGCCCACGAGACGGTCTGCCAGGCGCCCAGCTCGCGTGCCAGCAGACCGCCCTCGGCGTAGCCGATCGCCGCGGCCAGCACCGCGCCGAGCAGCAGCAGGTCGGCGAGGGCCGGCGGACCCACCCCGCCGCGGGCGGCGAAGACCATGGCAGCACCGAGTCCGCAGGTCGCCGCGACCCAGAAGCGGCGGCTGGGCCGCTCACCGGTGCGCAGGACGACCGCCACGGCCGTCGCCGCCGGCAGCACCCCGACCACCACCGCGCCGTGGGCGGCCGGCACCGCGGTGAGGGCGAGCGAGGTGAGCAGCGGGAACCCCAGGACCACACCGCCGCCCACCACCACCAGGCGCAGGGCCTGCCGGAGGTCGGGCAGGCGAGCCCGGGTGGTGCGCAGCAGGAGGCCCGCGAGGCAGGCCGCGAGGACCGCACGGCCCGCGCCGACGAGCCACGGCGAGAACACCTCGACGGCCACCCGGGTGAGCGGCACGGTGAGCGAGAAGGCCGCGACGCCGAGGAGACCCCAGGCGAGTCCGGGCGCTCGCACCGGAAGCGGGGACGAACTTGGAGCGATAGCGCTACTCTGCTCGTACATGGACGACGATAGCAGCCCCCGACCGGGCGACTCCTCCGCCGCACGCCTGGCGGCGGCCCTCGAGCGCTGGGTGGCCGCGGCTCCCCCCGGGGCACGGCTGCCGTCCACGCGCAGCCTGGCCGCCGAGCACCGGGCCGGGCCGGCCACGGTGCAGCGCGCCGTCCAGCTTCTGGTGGCCCGCGGTCTGGTGGAGACCCGGCCCGGCGCCGGGTCGTTCACGCGCCCGGCGCCGACAGCGCGACCGGTCGACCACACCTGGCAGACCGCGGCGCTCCACCCCGACCCGCCCGCGCGTGCGCCGGGCGCCACGGTGGCGCTGCGCACCGCCACCGCCGACCAGGTGGCGCTGCACGCCGCCTACCCGGCGACCGAGCTGCTCCCGGGCAGGCTCGTGCGCACGGCGCTGGGCCGGGCCGCCCGTGGCGCTGCGGCACTCGAGCGACCACCGTCGGCGGGGTTGCCCGCGCTGCGGTCCTGGTTCGCGGCGGAGCTGGCCGAGCGGGCGCCCGCAGGCGTCACGGCCCCGACGGCGGCCGACGTCGTCGTCCTGCCCGGCAGCCAGAGCGGGCTGAGCTCGGTCTTCCGCGCCCTCGTGGGGCAGGGCCGGCCACTGCTCGTGGAGTCACCCACCTACTGGGGCGCCCTGAGCGCCGCCCGGCACGCCGGGGTGCGCGTGGTGCCCGTGCCCAGCGGGCCCGCGGGCCCCGACCCCGCGCAGCTGGACCGGGTCCTCGCCGAGACCGGTGCCCGCGCCGTCTACGCCCAGCCCCGCTTCGCCAACCCCACCGGCGCGCTGTGGTCGCCGTCGCTCGGCGCCGCGGTGCTGGAGGTGGTGCGGCGCCACCGGGCGTTCCTGGTGGAGGACGACTGGGCGCACGACCTCGGCATCGACGCCGGCCCTGTCGCCGCACCGCTCGCGGCGCTCGACGACGCCGGGCACGTGGTCCACCTGAGGTCGCTGAGCAAGAGCGTCTCGCCCTCGCTGCGCGTGGCCGCCGTCGTGTCGCGCGGCCCCGCGCGGCAGCGCCTGCTCGCCGACCAGGCGGCCGAGTCGATGTACGTCTCGGGGCTGCTCCAGGAGGCGGCGCTCGAGGTGGTGACCCACCCGGGGTGGGGCACGCACCGGCGCGCGCTCCGCGACCGGCTCCGCGAGCGTCGCGACCTGCTGCTGGGCGCCCTGGCCGAGCACGCGCCCTCGCTCGAGGTCGAGCACGTGCCGCGGGGCGGACTGAGCCTGTGGGTGCGGCTGCCCCCCGGCGTCGACCCCGAGGACGTGGCGCGGCGGGCCGAGCAGCGCGACGTGCTGGTGGCGCCGGGTGACGCCTGGTTCCCGGCCGAGCCCCCGGCCGGCTACCTGCGGGTGAGCTTCAGTGGCCCCGATCCGGCGTCGTTCGTGCGGGGGGCGCAGGTGCTGGGCGAGGTCAGCGCATGCTGACGCCGACGCGCCAGTAGCCCATGAAGGCCACCTGGTGCCGGTCGATGCCGAGGTCCTTGACCAGGGCGCGACGCATCCCGGTGACCACCTTGGACTCGCCGGCGATCCAGGCGTAGAGCCCGTCGTACTCGTGGCCCACGGTGACGACGGGGGCGTCGACCTCCTCGCCCGAGGAGGAGTAGACGGGGGTCTCCCACAGGTCGGGGTCGATCTCCTCCTCGGCCACGGCCAGCACCTGCTCGGCGTCGGCGTGGGCGCCGAGGTGGTCCAGCACGGCGGTGCTGAGGTCGGCGCCGCGCGGGCGCCCCTCGCGGGCCACCCAGGTCAGGCTGACGCCGGCGGGACGGCGCAGCTGCTGCTCGTCGTCGGCCACCGGCACCTCGACGAACGCGGCGCCGCGGGCGTCGTCGGGGAGGTCCTCGAGGATCCGCGCGATGGCCGGGAGGGCGGTCTCGTCCCCCACCAGCAGCAGCGAGGTGGCCTCGCCGGGGGCGAACTCGATGCCACCGAAGGGGAAGCCGCGGCGCGGGGCCAGCACCACGACGCGGTCGCCGGTCTGCGCGGTTTCCGCCCAGTCGCCGCCGGGTCCGTGGGCGCCGTCGGTGTGCAGCACGAAGTCGACGACCAGGCGGGTGTCCTCGCCCTCGCCGAGCACCTCGCGCACCGTGTAGGTGCGCATGTAGCCCCGCTCCTCCTCGGGCCGGCCGTACCACTGCGCCATCCAGCCCTCGTCGACGGCGGCCTGCTCGCGGGCGGCTCGGATGCCCTCGAAGCCCTCGGTGCCGGGGAAGACGAGCTTGATCCGCTGGTCGTAGAGCGGGCCGTCGACACCGAACTCGGCCAGGGCGGAGGAGCCCAGGTGCACGCGCACGAAGCTCGGGGAGAGACGCTCGACGGCGCGCACCTCGAGCTCCTCGAGCAGCATCGGCAAGGTGGCGGGGGCGGTGGTCATCGGCGGCGTCTCCGGACGTCTGGGGAAGTAAGGCTTGCCTAAGTTAACCCACGCGACCGGGTGGTGGCCAACCCGCTCCCCCGCTCCTACGGTCAGCGCATGGCCGTCTACGCGCTCAACCTCTTCGACCTCGCCGACAACGACGACTACCTGGCCTACTCGCGCCGTTCGCCGCAGGCGGTCGCCCGGCACGGCGGCCACGTGGTCGCGCTCGGCAACGGGGGCGCCGAGACACCCGAGCACGACGGTGGCGTCCCTCCGCGCGACATGGTCGTCCTGGTGGAGTGGCCCTCCCACGACGCGCTCCGGGCCTTCCTCGACGATCCCGACACCGCCGACCTGCACCCGCTGCGCGAGGGCGGCACCCTGAACTACCTGTGGTGGACCTTCGACAAGCTCGAGGACCTGCGCCACCTCAAGGGGCGGCTCAGATGACCGTGCGGTGGAAGTTCTGGAAGGAGCGCGACGGCGTCGGCCCGCGCTGGCCCTGGTAGCGCGAGCCGTACTTCTCCGCGCCGTAGGGGTGCTCGCTGGCCGAGGAGAGCCGGAAGAAGCAGAACTGGCCGATCTTCATGCCCGGGTACAGCTTGATCGGCAACGTGGCGACGTTCGCCAGCTCGAGGGTCACGTGACCGGAGAAGCCGGGGTCCACGAAGCCGGCCGTCGCGTGGGTGAGCAGCCCCAGGCGGCCCAGCGAGGACTTGCCCTCCACCCGTGCCGCGACGTCGTCGGGCAGCGAGACGACCTCGTAGGTGGAGCCCAGCACGAACTCGCCGGGGTGCAGGATGAACGCCTCGTCGCCCTCGGGCTCGACCATCCGGGTCAGGTCGGACTGGTCCGCCGCCGGGTCGATGTGCGGGTAGCGGTGGTTCTCGAAGACGCGGAAGAAGCGGTCGAGCCGCACGTCGATCGAGGAGGGCTGCAGCATCGCCGGCTCCCACGGATCGAGCCGGATCCGCTCGGCGTCGATCTCGGCGAGGATGTCGCGGTCTGACAGCAGCACGCACGCACCCTACCGATCCGGCCGGGCGGGCTCGTCAGTCGAACGCCGCCACGTCGTAGCGCAGGTCCGAGCCGCGCAGCGCCAGCCGCACCCCCGCCTCGGTCAGCGAGACGTCGTCGACGCGCACCGAGAACGGCACCTCGGCGAGCGGCAGCCGCAGGGACACCAGCTCCTGTGCAGCCGCCAGCACCCCCGAGTCGCCCCCGTCGTCGAGCCGGACGCCGTCGAGCACGAGCACGTCGTCGCGCAGCCGGACACCGACGGTGCCGCGCACCGTCAGCTCCACCGGGCGGGCCACCCGCACCTCGACGCCGAGTCGGCCACCCTCCTCACCGCCGGCCTCCTCCGGCAGGAAGCCGAGCGTCACGCCGTCACCCAGCGCCGCCGAGAGCTCGTCGTAGCCGATGACGGCGACCGCCCGCGCGCGCTCGGCACTCACCCGCTCGCCGACCCGCTCGACACCGCGCAGGTCGACGTCGATCGTGCGCAGGCTCACCCCCGAGCCTCCGAGCGGGACGTTGCTGCCGGAGACGTCGACCTCGCCGAACCGCTGGCGCGCGAGCTGGGTGAGGAACGGGAAGCCCCGGACGGTGACGTCGGGGCGCTCCGGCAGGTCCTGCGAGCTCTGCAGCGCCTCGCCCGCCAGCCGACCCGCCACCCACGCCCCACCCCGGTCGACCGCGAGGGCCAGGACGAGCAGCACCGCCAGGACGATCCCGAGCTTCTTCACACCACCACCCTCCCAGCCCCCGCCGAGCAGCGGCTCGGCGACCGCGCAGGCGGTCCGGTACTGTGACCCCGCACTGCGGATGTAGCTCAGTTGGTAGAGCGCGACCTTCCCAAGGTCGATGTCGCGAGTTCGAGTCTCGTCATCCGCTCCAACGTTTCTCCGGTCGAGGTGTGGTCTGCCCTCGCCGGTCGCTCGGTCAGCCGCCCTCCCCAGGTCGTGGGAGTCGCGCTGGTGTGGGCCGGCGTCCAGAACCTCGAATGCCCCGCATGGGTCGCACGACGGGTCGCCCGCATGTCGCGTCAGCTGACCGCCGAGCAGGTCCAGCTCGTCGACACCGCCGTCAGTGACGCCCTCGCCCAGGGACCTGCCCGGATCCTCGAGATCACCGAGGCCAAGGCCATCGAAGCCGACCCCGCAGCCCACCAAGCCCGCCTCGACAAAGCCGCGACAACCCGCGACGTGTGGCTCATCCGCCCCCGCGCCGGCGAGGACCGCCTCGAGAACCCCGGCCTGGCCACCATCGTCGCCAAGCTCTCCACCGCCGACGCAGCCGCGTTCCACGCCGCCGTCACCGAGCTCGCCACCCTCCTCGAGGAACACGCCGCCCCCCAGCCCGACGACGAGGAACCGTTCTCCGCCGGGCACGGGCGCTCCGAGGCCCTCGTCCTGCTCGCTGACCCCGCCGCCGCCCTCGCCTTCCTCCACCAATGCGACCACCCCACACCGGCACCCGCACCGGACTCAGGCGCCGTCCCGCCCGGTGACCGCGAGCCCACCGACGAGCCCGACCAGTCCGACGAGGACCAGGCAGCCGAGGACGACGCAGCCGACACCCCGCACGACCCCGAGGACCGGCGCGACTGGCGGCCCGTCGCAGCCGACGAGCCCAGCAGCGGGACCCCCTCACCGTTCCAGCAGCCCGCCCGCACCCGCGGCACGGCGAATCTCTACCTCCACCTCGCCCTCACCCCCGAGGGCGACCTCGGGCCCGTCACCCGCGTGGAGGGCCTCGGCCCGGTCCTCACCGGCCAGCTCGCCGACCTCCTGCGCCACCACGACATCACCGTCACCCCCGTCGTCGACCTGCACCGGCCGCTCCGTCAACGGCTACGAACACCCCACCGACATCCGCGCGAGAGTCACGCTCCGCACCGCCGGCACCGTCTTCCCCCACGCCAGCGACCTGCCCCACCAGTCAGGTCGCCCACCCGACCTCGACCACGTCATCCCCTACGAACCAGTCAGATCCGGCGGACCACCCGGTCAGACCGGCGACCACACCACCGCGCCCCTGCAGCGGTTGGCCCACCGCGCCAAGACACACCTGGGGTACACCGTCTTCCAGACCGGACCGGCCGCCTGGATCTGGGGAACGCCCAACGGCCCCTACCGCCTCGTCGACCACCGCGGCACCCACCACCTCACCCAGACCGAGTTCCGGGTGCTGCGCGACCACGCCATCGACGCCTCCGAGTACCGGCCCGTCGGCTAGTCCTCGGCGCCGCCGGAGCGGTACACACCGAGCACGTTGCCCTCGGTGTCGGCGAAGAGCGCCATCGACAGCCCGAACTCGGGGACCTCCGTGCGTGGGCGCACGACCTGACCGCCAGCTGCCACGACCTGCTGCAGCACCGCGTCGACGTCGGCCACGTGGATGTTCACGACCGGTCCGGCGTCCGCGGGATCCGTGCGGCGGTGGAGACCGCCGTTGATGCCGCCCACCTCGGTGGGGTTGCCGTGCTCGTCGGCGGCCACCGTGAGCGCGTACGCGCCGTCCGCGCCCATCGGCGGGGTCCGCCACCCGAACACGCTCCGGTAGAAGCCCGCCGCACGGTCCAGGTCGTCCGCGGGCATCTCGAACCACGACACCGCGCTGGGGATCGTCTGGTCACTCGTCATCTCTGCTCCTCACACCGTCCGACACTCGTCGTCGGCAGCCTAGGAACGCGATGCCGCCGTGGGATTGGACGAATCAGACATCGAAGGTGGCGCCGAAGCGACCGGGCGTGTAGCCGGTGGCGGTGCGGAAGGACCGGATGAAGTGTGATTGGTCGGCGTAGGCGGAGTGGTCGTGCGAGCGCAGCGTCCGTTGCAACCGGAGGACCTTCAGGAAGTCGTGCGGCGCCAGTCCGGTCGAGTGCTTGAGGCTGCGCTGCAGCTGGCGCGGCGACAGGCATGCAGCGCTCGCCATGTCGGCGACCGAGGCGACGTCGTCGACGTGGGCGAAGATGCGGGCGATCGCCGGCTCCGGTCTCACCAGCCCTTTCTCGGCCAGCCACCCGACGAAGCGCGAGAGCACCCGCTGCTGGGCCGCGAAGTCCAGCCCCACCAGACGTCGGGCGACTTCGCGGAACGGCAGGTCGCCGCGATACCCGTCCTCGACGGGCCCCTCACCCACGTCGTCACCCGCCCATGCCCCCGGCATCAACCGCACGTTGGTGAAGTGAAACTCGCGACCGAGGTCCAGCTCCTGCGAGCTCGCGCGCAGCCTGGTCGCGCCGCAGATGCGAGGATCGCGCTGGTCGAAGATCAGGTACGTGCACGCGTCCGGCAACGCATGGAAGCGGTAGTCCTCATCGAGCTCGACATCCGTGCGCAGCGAGACGAACCGGTGAACCAGGTGCCCCAGCGCGGCGGGCGGTGCGGCCTCGACGAAGGTCACGACGGCAGCATCGCGGGCGATCGCGTTGCCCGCCGGGTCGTACATGCGCGGCACGGTAGCGAACCCCGCCGACCTACCCTCGGCACCGTGGACTTCACCGGCTTCCCCGTCGCAGCACTCGACTTCTACGACGACCTCGAGGTCGACAACTCCAAGTCGTTCTGGGAGGCCCACCGGCACGTCTACGAGGAGTCGGTGAAGGCGCCGATGGTGGCGCTGTGCGCGAGCCTGGAGCAGGAGTTCGGCGCGGCCAAGGTGTTCCGTCCCTACCGCGACGTGCGCTTCCGCAAGGACAAGACGCCGTACAAGACCCACCAGGGCGCGTTCGTCCCCGTCGGCCCGCGGCGGGGCTGGTACGTCGAGCTCTCGCCCCGCGGCGTGCGCGTGGGCGGTGGGTTCTACGCCTCGACGCCGGCCGAGCTGGCGGCGGTGCGCGCGGCGATGGCCGACGACCGCAGCGGCCCGTCACTGCGCCGCATCCTCACGAAGCTCGAGAAGGCCGGCTTCGAGATCGGCGGGGACACGCTGCGCACCGCTCCCCGTGGCTACGACCAGGACCACCCGCGCATCGAGCTGCTGCGCCACAAGACCCTGGCGGTCGGACGCTCCTACGGGTTCGAGCCCGTCATCCACACCCCCGCGGTGCGCACCCTGGTGCGCGAGGACTGGCGCACGCTGCGCCCGCTCGTGCGGTGGCTCGACACCGCGATGGCCGCGGCCGAGGAGCCCACCGGCTGACCGCGGGGGGCCGCCCCCCTTGGCTATTGTCTAGTGACTTGATAGTTCTAGATCAGTCACGACGACAGGAGCCCCCCATGACGCACCCGACGCCCCACCCGGGCACGATCGTCATCACCCTCTTCGCCGCGGTGCACCTGATCGCGCTCGCGCTCACCGAGGCGTACGTGTTCGTGCTGCCCGCCGCCGCGGCCTACGCGGCCGCCTACGCGATCGCGCGACTGGATCGTGACAGCACCCGCGCCCCCGAGGAGGCCGCCCGATGACGCGCGGCAGGCCCGACTCCGCCGACGCCGACCGACTGGCCGAGGTGCAGCGCCGCCGCGACGACCACACCCGGAGCCTGCTGGACCTGCTCACCCGGCGACCCGACCTCGAAGGCGTGCACGCGCGGGCCGACTGGGCCGCCGAGTCGCTGCGCTGGACCGCCTGAGCCGAACCCCGCGGGGGTATCGCCGACTTGCGAGCCCCGCACCGACCTTGGCAGGGTCTTCCACCGATGCCGACGCCGAACAGCACCACCCCGCCCGTCCGCACGACCACCCAGCGCCCCTGGGGGCGCTCGATCGCCGCCCTCGCGCTGGGCGCCGGCCTCCTCGCGCCGGTCGCGGTGCAGGCAGTGCCGGAGCAGGCCGCGGCAGCCCCCGCGGCAGCCGCCAGCGCTCCGGTGGCGCCCGCGGAGAAGAAGCGCAAGGCAGACGACGGGTTCCGCATCGCCACGCTGAACCTGCACAACAACCTCTCGGCCGGGCAGCTGCGCGGCGACGTGCGCAAGATGATCAAGCAGCGCCAGCCGAGCATCATCGGGTTCCAGGAGCGCCGCGACACCCGCCGCCAGATGCGCGCCGCGCTGCCCGACCACTGGGCGCTGCGGATGCCGGTCAAGCGCGACGGCACCGACGACAACCCGATCGCCTTCGACAAGCGCGTCTGGAAGGCCAAGAGCTCCTGGCCGCGGCTGCTCACCGGCCGCACCTGGGCACGCAACTCCGGGCAGACCGCCGTCGACCAGTACGGCGTCGTCACGGTGCTCGAGCACCGCCGCACCGGCCAGGTCGTGCGCGCGATCAGCTTCCACATGCCGAACCTGATCCACAACCGGAACACCGGCGGCCCCAACTACGGCGAGCCGCAGCGCCTCGGCGCCTTCTACCGGATGGCGGCCAGCGTGCGCGAGCTCGCCCGCCGCACTCCCGAGGAGCAGCAGTTCGTGGCGCTGTGCGACTGCAACGTCACCGAGAGCAAGGACACCACCGGCAAGCTGGTCAAGGGCAAGCTCACCCGGCCGCTGGGCCTGGAGAACCAGTACAGCGCGGCCGGCTACAAGTCCGGCTGGCGCATCGACTACGTGATGTCGGAGAAGGACGCCGCCTACCGCATCGACGGGTGGCACGTCATGCACCGCCTGCACACCGACCACCCGGGCGTCGTCACCCAGTTCCGCCCCGCCCCCGAGCTGAAGGCGCGCAGCTACCCGCGTCGCTGAGCCTCGAACCAGCCGTCCCCGGTCAGGATCGCGCGGGTCAGCTCGCGCACCGTCAGGGGCGGCTGGTCGGCCAGCAGCGGGCCCGCCTTGCTGTCGGCTGCGTTGAACACGAGGATCCCGACGTCCCACCCACGGTCGTCGAACACGGTGACGCTGCGACCGGTCACGCCGCCCTCCTCGGCCGGGCCCGTCCACGTCAGGGCGTCGACGGCCCCCTCGTCCACGGGGCGGCAGGGGCCGCTGCCCTCCACCGCGCAGCGGGCGGCGCCGTCGCCCTCCGTGACCGCCGCACGCACGTAGACCCGCATCGCGAAGCCGTTCCAGGTCAGGTCGGCGATCGGCCAGCCCACGTCCTCCGTCGCGACGGTCCGCACCTGGCCGCCGAGCGCCGACTCGACAGCCCCCGCCAGCTCGGTCGCCTCCACGGGCCGCCACCGCGCCGGCGGTGCCTCCTCGGGCTCGGGAGGGAGCTCGGGCGCGGCCTCGCGGCCCTGCGTGGCAGGCGCCTGCACGGGCTCCGCTCCGGTGCCCAGCGCCCCGGTCAGCCCCACAGCGCCGACGACTCCCACCACGGCGGCCGCGGCCAGGGCGGCGGCCCCCTGCCGACGTCGGCGCAGCCTGCGGCCGCGCGCGGTGCCGGCGCGGACCAGCGCGACCGTCTCGACCTCGTCGACACCCGGGCCCGCCTCCCGCAGCAGGGTGCCCAGCCGGGCTCCGGTCCGCTGCTCGTCCAGGTCCACCTCGTGCTCGTTCATCGCTGCTCCTCCGTCTCGACGAGTGACCGTTCCACCACCACGCGCAGCCGCCCGAGTGCTCGCGAGCACCGGGTCCGCACCGCCCCGGCGGTGCAGCCCACCCGGTCGGCCGTCTCCTCCACGCTCAGCTCCTCGAGGTAGCGCAGCACCAGCACCGCCCGGTCGCCCGGCGCGAGCTCCGCCAGCGCCGCCTGCAGGGCCAGCCGGTCCTCGGGAGCCGCGGGCGCAGCCACCCCCCACGGCTCGAGCCGGTCGGGCAGCTCGCCGAGCGGCAGCTCGGTGCTGCTGCGCCGGCGTCGTGCGGAGAGGAAGGTGCGGGTCAGCACCGTCTGCGCGTACGCGGCGGGGTTCTCCAGCCGCGGCAGGAGGGTGGAGCGCTGGCGCACGTAGAGCTTGGCCAGCGTCTCCTGGACGAGGTCCTCGGCACCGTGTGCGTCGCCGCAGAGCAGGCGCGCCGAGCGCAGCAGCCGCGGCGTCACCGCGAGTGCCAGCTGCTCGAACTCCTCCTCGCGACGCTGCGCGCGGGTCTGGCGGGTGGTGGTCATCTCACTCCTGGGTGTTGGTACACCCCTCTCGACGCGTCGGACGGCGTCTACGTCACACCCCACACCGGCGCGCAGTCCTCAGCCGGGCGCCGCGCCGGGTTCGACCGTCGTTCACCGACCTGTCACGAGCCGCCCGCACCCTGGCCGCATGGCCACCAAGCGCAAGGTCTACCTGCACGTCGGCGTCTCGGGGGGTCCGGGCGACTTCCTCGAGGCCGCCCTGCTCGAGCACACCCACGCCCTGGCCTCCCTGGGCGTGCGGGTGCCGGTCGAGAACGCGGACGAGATGTTCCGCGCGGCCGTCGAGATCACCCGCACCCACAAGGCCTGGGGCTACAAGCGCCGCGAGGTCGAGGGTGCGTGGGCCGGCATCTGCCGCCGGATCCACAAGCTCAAGGGCCTCGACACCGCCGTGCTGAGCCAGCCGCTGCTGCACGACGCCACGCCGGAGCAGATCGACCTGCTGGTCGACACCCTGGCCGGCACCAAGGTGCACGTGGTGCTGGTCGCCGGCCCCGACGCCGACCCGGACACGCTGGCCGAGCTGCGGGAGCGCTGGGGTCGCGCAGTCAAGAAGCCCGAGCGGGTGCACGTGCTCGAGGTGGACGCCGCCGACCGCGCCGAGGTCTGGCGCCGCTTCGGAGCGCTCGTGGGCTTCGGCACCGCGTCGCTCTCGGTGGCCGGCCTGGCCCAGCCGACGCCGACCACGCTCGGCGAGGCACTCGCCGTCGTCGCCCGTCTGGCGCGCCGCAACGAGACCCTCGAGCTGAAGCTGGCCGAGACCGAGCGGCGCCGTCGACGCCTCAAGCGCCGTCAGGCCGCCGACGCCGCCTGACGCCTCCACCGCTCACCGCAGGATCAGTGCGGCTGCCAGGCGTCCTCGTCGGCGGTCAGCTCGCTGACCTGGGCCGGCAGCTGGCCGTCGGCGAGCTGCTGGATGGAGACCTGCTCGAACACCTCGCGCAGGGCGCGGCGTGCCGCGATCCACACGTGCTGGAGCACGTCGGCGGACTCGTTGTACTGCACCGACTCGGGCCGCAGGCCGTAGACCGAGACCAGCGGACCGTCGACCGAGCGGATGACGTCGGCCACGGAGATCGTGTCGGCGGGGCGCCCCATCCGCCACCCGCCGGACTGGCCGCGCTGCGACATCACCAGGCCGGCGCGGCGCAGGTCGGCCAGGATCGCCTGGAGGAAGCCGTGCGGGATGTCCTGCAGGCGGCCCAGCTCCTCGGCGCTCACGGCCTTGCCGTCGACGCGGCCCGCCATCTCGATCAGCGCCCGGAGCGCGTAGTCGGACTTGGCGGAGACTCGCATGGGTCCAGTCTGTCAGATAGATCGACCGACTCGGGTGAGCTAGGAGTCTGCGTCTTCTTGCGAGCCCTGCCGACCACCTCGTACCATGAAGTTACTCCCAAGTAGCACCGCCCGGTAACCGCCGGGTGACCGACACGGAACGGTGGGGCCATGAGCCACTACAAGAGCAACCTGCGCGACATCGAGTTCAACCTCTTCGAGGTGCTGGGCATCGACTCCATCCTCGGCACCGGACCCTTCGCCGAGGTCGACGGCGAGACCGCCCGCGCCATCCTGGGCGAGGTCGAGCGCCTGGCCCGCGAGGACCTCGCGGAGTCCTACGTCGACGGCGACCGCAACCCGCCGGTCTTCGACCCGGCCACGAACCTGGCGCCCGTGCCGGCGTCGTTCAAGAAGAGCTACGACGCCTACATGGCCTCGGAGTACTGGCGTCTGCAGATCCCCGAGTCGATCGGCGGCACCCCCGCGCCCCCGACCCTGAACTGGGCCCTCGGCGAGATGGTGCTCGGCGCCAACGCCCCCATCTGGATGTACGCCGCCGGCCCCTCGTTCGCCTCGGTCGTCGACCGCAACGGCAACGAGCGCGACCAGCGCATCGCCCAGATCATGGTCGAGAAGAACTGGGGCGCCACGATGGTGCTCACCGAGCCCGACGCCGGCTCCGACGTCGGCGCGGGCCGCAGCAAGGCCACCCCGAACGAGGACGGCTCCTGGAACATCGAGGGTGTCAAGCGCTTCATCACCTCGGCCGAGTCCGACCTGCAGGACAACATCATGCACCTGACCCTCGCTCGCCCCGTGGGCGTCGAGGGCGCCGGCGGCCCGGGCACCAAGGGCCTGAGCCTGTTCCTGGTGCCGAAGTACCACTTCGACCACGAGACCGGCGAGCTCACCGGCGAGCGCAACGGCGTCTACGTCACCAACGTCGAGCACAAGATGGGCATCAAGGTGTCCAACACCTGCGAGCTCACCTTCGGCGACCCCTCCGTGGGTGGCGGCGAGCCGGCCAAGGGCTGGCTGCTGGGCGAGGTGCACAACGGCATCGCGCAGATGTTCCAGGTCATCGAGAACGCCCGGATGATGGTGGGCACCAAGGCGATCGCCACGCTCTCCACCGGCTACCTCAACGCGCTGGAGTACGCCAAGGAGCGCGTGCAGGGCTCCGACCTGAGCCAGGCGGCCGACAAGACCGCCCCGCGCGTCACCATCACCCACCACCCCGACGTGCGCCGCTCGCTGATGACGCAGAAGGCCTTCGCCGAGGCGATGCGCGCGCTGGTGCTCTACACCGCCTCCTACCAGGACACGGTCTACCTGGCCGAGCACGCGGGCACCACCGACACCGAGGAGGCCAAGCTGGCCGCCGCGGTCAACGACCTGCTGCTGCCCATCGTCAAGGGCTACGGCTCGGAGCGCTCGTGGGTGCTGCTCGGCACCGAGTCGCTGCAGACCCTCGGCGGCTCCGGCTTCCTGCAGGAGTACCCGCTCGAGCAGTACGTGCGCGACGCCAAGATCGACACCCTCTACGAGGGCACCACCGCGATCCAGGGCCAGGACTTCTTCTTCCGCAAGATCGTCAAGGACCAGGGCAAGGCGCTGGGCCACCTCGCGGGCGAGATCCAGAAGTTCCTCGACGCCGAGGGCGGCAACGGCCGGCTCAAGGTGGAGCGCGGGCTGCTCGCCCAGGCGCTCGAGGACGCCAACGCCATGGTCGGCCTGATGATCAACGACCTGATGTCGGCGCAGGACGAGATCCGCAACATCTACAAGGTGGGTCTCAACACCAGCCGCCTGCTGATGGCGCTCGGCGACGTCGTGTGCGGCTGGCTGCTGCTGCGTCAGGCCGAGGTCGCCCTGGAGAAGCTGGGTGGCGAGCCCGGCAAGGACCGCGCCTTCTACGAGGGCAAGGTCGCGGCCGCGCAGTTCTTCGCGCAGACCAACCTGCCGCGCATCTCCGCCGAGCTGGCGATCGCCCAGGCCACCGACCTCTCGGTGATGGACCTCGACGAGTCCGCGTTCTGATCGCCTGACGCTCCTGCTCCACACGACGGCCGCCCCGGCACCGGGGCGGCCGTCGTCGTCTCGGCAGCGTCAGGGGCGCAGGCCGGCGCGGGCGGCGGCGTGGACGGCGTCGCCGAGCCGCTCCAGCAACGGGGAGTCCAACCGCCACCGCTGCCAGTGCAGCTCGACGTCGGCGTGCCGGCGCGGGGTGAGCGCCACCAGGCGGCCGGCCTCGACCTCGGGCGCCAGCTGCGGCTCGGGCAGCGTGCCCCACCCCAGCCCGGCGCGCACCGCGGCGAGGAAGTCGTGCGAGGTGGGCACCCGGTGCACAACCGGGGGCAGGCCGACGTCGTGCGCGGCCAGCACGTCGTGCTGCAGGGCGTCCTTCTCGTTGAACACCACCACCGGCATCGCCGCCCAGTCCAGCCTACGACCGCGCCGCCATCGCTCCGCGAAGGCCGGCGTGGCCGCCGGGGTGTAGCGCAGCACCCCGAGCCGCTCGACCCGGCAGCCCTGCACCGGGCCGGGGTCGGAGGTGACGGCGGCGAGCACCTCGCCGCGGCGCAGCAGGTCCGCGGACCACGCCTGGTCCTCCACGTGCAGGCGCAGCGCGACGTCGCCCCACGCGGCCACCTCGGCCAGCACCGGCTGCCACCAGGTGGCGAGCGTGTCGGCGTTGAGGGCGACCGACAGGTCCAGGACCGTGGTGGCCGCGAGCTCGTGCGCGACCTCCGAGGTGAGCAGCCGCACCTGGCGGGCCAGCCGCAGCAGCACCTCGCCGGCGGGCGTGGCCCGGCACGGCGAGGCCCGCTGCACCAGCACCTGCCCCGCGGCTGCCTCGAGCGCGCGTATCCGCTGGCTGACGGCGCTCGGCGTCACGTGCAGGCGGCGCGCCGCGGCCTCGAAGGTGCCGAGCTCCACCACCGCCACCAGCGCCTCGAGCTGGGCGGGCGGCACCTCGCCCCGGGTCACCATGACGGGACATTAGCGCAGCTACGGCATCCGCAGAATCATTCGCTGGCCTACGCCCGGGCGGCCGCCTAGCGTCGGACCGTGCTCACCTCCACCGCGGCCGGCCTGGCCACCGGGCTCTCCCTCATCGTGGCCATCGGCGCCCAGAACGCCTTCGTGCTGCGCCAGGGCCTGGCCCGTCAGCACGTGGGTGTGGTCGTCGCGGTGTGCGCGGTCTCCGACCTGCTGCTGATCCTGGCCGGCGTGGCCGGCATCGGCACGATCGTCGAGCGCGCGGGATGGCTGGTGGAGGTCGTGCGCTGGCTCGGCGTCGCGTTCCTGACCGTCTACGGCGTGCGCTCGCTGCTGCGGGCCCGGCGACCGGCCGACACGCTGGAGGCCGCGCGGGCAGGCGCCCCGAGCCGTCGCGCCGCCGTCGGGAGTGCCGTGGCGCTGACCTGGTTGAACCCGCACGTCTACCTCGACACGGTGCTGCTGCTCGGCTCGATCGCCAGCACCCACGGATCGCAGGGCCGCTGGTGGTTCGCTGCCGGCGCCTGCGCGGCCAGCCTGCTCTGGTTCACCGCCCTGGGCTACGGCGCCCGGCTCGCCCACCGACGCCTGGCCAGCCCCCGCGCCTGGCAGGTCCTGGACGTCCTGATCGGCGTCACCATGCTGGCCATCGCGGTCATGCTCGCCCGCGGGTGAGCCGCTTCGCTAACCTCACGGCCATGAGCGACCAGGAGCGACTCGCCGGGTACGTGGAGGTGTGGTGGCAGGCGATCGAGTCCTTCACCGCCCTGCTGGAGGAGCTGCCGCAGGAGCAGTGGTCGACGCCGACCGACCTCGCCGGCTGGGACGTGCGCGCCGTCGCCGCGCACACCGCCCACCTCGAGGGCATCCTGGCCGGCGCGCCCGAGGAGACCGCCGAGGTGCCCGAGCTGCCGCACATCACGGGGTTCATGGGCGCCTACACCGAGATCGGCGTCATCAACCGGCGCGAGACGGCACCCGAGGCGATCGTCGCCGAGATCCGCACCGCCGCCGCCGCGCGCCGCACCGCGCTGCAGGCCGACCCGCCCACCGACGCCTCCGCCAGGCCCGCGGTGATCTTCGGCGGCGTGCCGTGGAGCTGGGAGACGCTGCTGCGCAACCGGCCCCTCGACGTGTGGATGCACGAGCAGGACGTGCGTCGCGCCGTCGGCAGGCCCGGGGGTCTGGACACGCCGGCCGCCCAGCACACCACCGACTACCTGATGGAGTCCTTCGGCTACGTGCTGGCCAAGAAGGCTCAGGCACCCGCGGGCACCACCGCGGTGCTGCGGGTCGAGGGCAGCGAGCCGATGGCGTTCGCCGTCGACGAGAACGGCCGCGGGCGTCGGCTCGACCAGCTGCCCTCGACCCCCTCGGTGGAGCTCGTCACGGACCGGGAGACGTTCCTCGTGCTGGCCGGGGGGCGGCGTCCGGCCGCGACCGGCGCCGTGGAGGTCACCGGCGACACGGCGCTCGGCGAGCGACTGCTCGGCGTCATGGCCACCACACCCTGATGTCCGGCGCCGGTCCCTGGACGAGGAGTCCGCTGCCCGACCTCGCCGGCCGCACCGCCCTGGTGACCGGTCCCTCGGTCGGCGGGATCGGCTTCCACACCGCGCTCGAGCTCGCTCGCGCCGGCGCGCGCGTGGTGCTCGCCGGGCGCACCACGGCCAAGCTCGACGACGCCGCGCACGTGATCCGCCACGAGGTCCCCGGCGCGCAGCTCGAGCGGCTGGAGCTCGACCTCGCCTCGCTGGAGTCGGTGCGACACGCCGCCGAGCACGCCGGCACGCTCGGGCCGCTGCACCTGCTCGTCAACAACGCCGGCGTGATGGGCACCCCGCTGCGGCGGACCCGGGACGGGTTCGAGCTGCAGCTGGCCACCAACCACCTCGGTCCCTTCCTGCTCACCGGGCTACTGCTGCCGAGGCTCGTCGCCGGCGCGGAGGCCACCGGCATCGACTCCCGCGTCGTGACCGTGAGCTCCCTGTTCCACCGGACGGCGCGCAGCGCGCCGCTGGGAGACCCCCGCGTGCCCGGGCGGTACCAGAAGTGGAACGCCTATGCGCAGAGCAAGCTGGCCAACCTGCTGTTCACCTTCGAGCTGGAGCGGCGCCTGCGCGAGTCCGGCGCGCCGGTGCGCGCCACCGCAGCCCACCCGGGCTTCGCCGGCACGCACCTGGCGGCCAACGGGCAGTACGGGCGAGCCTCGGGCGGTGTCGCCAGCGTGCTCGACGGCGCCATCCGCGCGGTGTCGCAGTCCCCGGCGGCCGGCGCGTGGCCCACGCTGATGGCGGCCACGGCCGACCTGCCCGGAGGCACCTTCTGCGGCCCCGGCGGGCTCGGCGAGCTCTCCGGCGTCGCCCAGGTGGTGACCGCGGGCAGTCGCGCCCAGGACCCGGTGGCCCAGCGGGCGCTCTGGGAGGTCAGCGAACGGGCCGTGGGTCTGCGCTGGCCCTGACTTTGGTCGGGGCGTCGTGGACCGGCGACCGATGCGCGGTACCCCCGCCGCTGCCTAGCGTCCAGGCATGGCCCGCCCCGACCGCGACCCCGACCAGGTGTGGTCGCTGACCCTGCACGGGCGTGAGCACCGCGTCGAGTCCCGCGGCACCACCGTGCACCGGGTGCGCTGGCTGGTGGACGGCAGCGAGGTGGCCACGGCCTCGCGGATGGACGAGCGGTTCACCGTGACCGCACCGGACGACGCCGGTGGCCCGAGCCGGCTGCAGCTCGTCTTCAGCACCCTGGGTCACGGCCGCCGCGCCACCCTGGTCGTGCCCGACGAGCCCGACGTCGACCTCGAGCCCGCTCCCGGGTCGCCGGCCGCGCGCCACGAGGCACGCGTGCGCGAGCACCCGCGCCGCCACGCCGCGATCGCCGCGGGCGGCGCCGTCGCGAAGGTCCTCGGCGGGCTGCTCGTCGTCTGGCTGCTGGCGCAGGTGGTGGTGCGGGTGCCGTGGCCGGACTGGGGGCTGCCGTCGATCCCCTGGCCGAGCCTGCCCTCGATCCCGTGGCCCGACCTGCCCTCGATCCCCTGGCCCGACGTCGACCTGCCGAGCTTCTCCACGCCCGACTGGCTGCAGTACGTGGCCCCGGTGCTGGTCGCGGTCGTCATCGCCCTCCACGAGGTGCGCCGACGCCGCCAGCAGGACGAGCGACGACGCGCCGCGCGCGAGGAGCGGGACGGTGGCAGCATCGAGCCATGAGTGACGCCGTCCTGCTGCCCGCACGCGAGTTCCCGGCTGCGCCCACCGAGGTCGAGGCGCTGCTCACCGTGCTGCACCGCAACCGCCGCACGTTCGGGTGGAAGGTGAGCGGACTCGACGCCGAGGGGATGAGGCGCACGCTGGCGCCGTCCAGCATCACCCTCGGGGGGCTGGTCAAGCACCTCGCGCTGATCGAGGACCACTACCTCACCCACCAGCTCCTCGGCGAGGAGTACCCCGCGGTGTGGGCGCCCCTGGCCACCTCCGAGGACCCTGACTGGGAGTGGAGCTCCGCCGCCCAGGACTCCCCCGAGGAGCTGCTCGGGCTGTGGCTCGCCGCGGTGGCCCGCTCGGAGGCGGCGGTGGAGCGGGCCCTCGCCGACGGCGGCCTGGACCAGGCCGTGGCCGTGGCCGACGAGGAGCCCCGGCACACGCTGCGCCGGGTGCTCCTCGACCTGGTCGAGGAGTACGCCCGCCACACCGGCCAGGCCGACCTGATCCGCGAGTCGGTCGACGGCCTGGTCGGCGAGGACGCCCCGCGGTAGCTGCCCTGCGCCCTCAGCAGCCGTGGTTGATCTGGGCGCAGAAGTCGAGCGGGTACTCCAGCACGAACTCCTGGGTCGTGCCGTCGCGGTAGTCGACGGCCACGGTGGCCTCGCCCTGGGTCGGCATCCGCCCGGTGCCGTTCAGCGGCCGCTCCGTGGCGAAGTAGGCCATCGCCCACATGCCGTCCTGGATCACGGCCTCCTGCACGTGGCCGTCGGGGAACTCGTAGCTGATGGCGGTCACCGAGTCGTCGGGCAGCGCCCCGCCGGCCACGTACTCGCCGACCCCTCGCTCGTTCATCGAGAAGTTCATGCTGACGCGCAGGTGGTCCCGGGTCAGGGCCGACCCGATGCGCTGCGGTGCGAACATCGTCGGGTCGCCGCCGTCGAGCGCGGCCCACTCGTCGCAGACGAACCACATGGTCTCTGTCTCGTAGAGGCGGACGGTGGTCTGCCCGATCGTGATGGCACGCGCATCGAGCGCCTTGCGCGCCTGGGGCAGCTGTAGGCACGCCCCCGCCTCCGGCCCCTGCGACGCCGATCCGGTGGTGGTCGGCGCCGATGGCGAGGGCTCGGGGGCCTCGGACTCCGGGGCTTCGGGCACGCTCGACGCCGGCCCGGCCGGCGCGCCGGTGTCGCCGTCGTCGTCCACCGCCTGCACGAGCAGGGTCCCGCCCACCCCGACGACGGCGACCGCGGCCGCCGCCACGGCGGCGGGCAGCCAGCGGCGACGGCCTGCTGCCGTCGGCGCCGCCACCTCGCGGCCCTCGGCGTGGTGCAGCAGCTCGGCGCGCACCCGAGCCCGGGTCTGGTCGGAGAGCCGGCGCTCGCCGGGCACCTGGGGGTCGGGAGTCTGGTCGGTCATCGGAGGTCCTCCGGAGTGGTCGTGGGGTGGTCGTCGCCCTCGGCGAGCAGGGCGGTGAGTCGGTGGCGGGAGCGGGAGAGCCGGCTGCGCACGGTGCCCACGGGCACCTCCAGCGCGGCGGCGGCCTGCTCGTAGGTGAGGCCGTCCCAGGCCACGAGGCTCAGCACCTGCTGGTCACGCTCCGGGAGCTGCCGCAGGGCGGCCACGAGCCGCACCATCCGGCGCTCGTCGTCCACGCGCCCCGCCACCTCCTCGGCGTGGTCGCGCTGCGCCTCGGGGCGCGGGGTGCGCGCCTGCAGCGCCGTCCAGCGGCGCTGGCCGCGAGCGGCGTTGCGGCACACGTTGGTGGCCACGCCGTAGAGCCAGGGCAGCACCTGGCCGTCGTGGGTGGTGGCGCGGTCGCGGATGCGCCACACCTCCAGGAACACCGAGCTGGTCGCGTCCTCGGCCAGCGCCCACGAGGCGGTGCGGCGGAAGCAGAAGTTGTAGATGCGGTCGGCGTGCTGGTCGAAGAGCCGGGCGAGGGCGTCGGGGTCGCCGTCGCGCAGTCGCGCGACGGTCTCGTCGTCGTCCACCTCGGGCCTCCCGAGCGTCGGCGTGGTCGGATCCATGCTCTCTCATGTCCGCACCCGCGAGGGGGGTTCCCGGATTCGCCCCAGGCGGCATGATGCAGCCATGGCCCACCCCCGCGCTGGACAGCCCGCCGCCCCCGAGGACCTGGTCGACGTCGCCCACCTCGTGACCGCCTACTACACCGACTCCCCCGACCCCGACGGCGACGCGTGGGCCGACCAGCAGGTGGCGTTCGGCACCAGCGGGCACCGCGGCAGCTCGTTGCGCACCTCGTTCAACGAGGCCCACATCCTGGCCACCACCCAGGCCATCTGCGACCACCGCCGCGCGCAGGGCTACGACGGGCCGCTGTTCCTCGGCCGCGACACCCACGCCCTCTCCGAGCCGTCGTGGGCCACGGCCATCGAGGTGCTGGTGGCCAACGACGTCACCGTGCTCGTCGACGACCGCGACGGCTACACCCCGACACCGGCCGTCTCGCACGCGATCCTGCGCGCCAACCGCGGCAAGGACCTGACATCGGGGTCCGGCCTGGCCGACGGCATCGTGGTGACGCCCTCGCACAACCCGCCTGCCGACGGGGGCTTCAAGTACAACCCGCCGCACGGCGGCCCGGCGGACTCCGACGCCACGAAGCTCATCGCCGCCCGCGCCAACGAGCTGATCCTCGCCGGGCTGGACGGCGTGCGTCGCACCCCCTTCACCCGTGCGCGTGCGGTGGCGCAGGGCTACGACTTCCTCGGAACCTACGTCGACGACCTGCCCGCGGTGCTCGACCTCGACGCCGTCCGCGAGGGCGGGGTGCGCATCGGCGCCGACCCGCTCGGTGGCGCGGCGGTGCACTACTGGGGCGAGATCGCCGAGCGGCACGGGCTCGACCTCACCGTCGTCAACCCTCTGGTGGACCCCACCTGGCGGTTCATGACCCTGGACTGGGACGGCAAGATCCGGATGGACTGCTCCTCCCCCGACGCGATGGCCTCGCTGATCGGCCGGCGCAGCGACTTCGACATCGCCACCGGCAACGACGCCGACGCCGACCGGCACGGCATCGTGACCCCCGACGCCGGCCTGATGAACCCCAACCACTTCCTGGCCGTCGCGATCGGCTACCTCTTCGGCGGTGCCCGCCCGGGCTGGCCGGAGGGCGCGCGGATCGGCAAGACGCTCGTGTCGTCGTCGATGATCGACCGGGTGGCGGCCGGGCTGGGCAAGCCGCTGGTGGAGGTGCCGGTGGGATTCAAGTGGTTCGTGCCCGGGTTGCTCGACGGCTCGTTCGGCTTCGGCGGCGAGGAGTCGGCCGGCGCCTCGTTCCTGCGCACCGACGGCACCACGTGGACCACCGACAAGGACGGGATCATCCTGGCGCTGCTGGCCTCCGAGATCCGCGGCCGCACCGGCCGCAGCCCCTCGGAGCACTACGCCGACCTGGTGGCCGAGCACGGCGACCCCGCCTACGCGCGTGTCGACGCCCCCGCCGACCGGGAGCAGAAGGCCCGGCTGGGCGCGCTCTCCCCCGAGGCCGTCGCCGCCACGGAGCTCGCCGGCGAGCCGATCACCGCCAAGCTCACCGAGGCGCCCGGCAACGGCGCCGCCATCGGCGGGCTCAAGGTCACCACGGAGTCGGCCTGGTTCGCCGCCCGCCCCTCGGGCACCGAGGACGTCTACAAGATCTACGCCGAGAGCTTCCGCGGCCCCGACCACCTGGCACAGGTGCAGGCCGAGGCGCGCGAGGTGGTCTCCGCGGCGCTCGGGGGGTCGTGACCGACCGGGCGTGCCACGGGGGTCAGTTCACGAGCAGCAGCACCACGAGCACGATCCCGGAGACCAGCAGGCCCAGCAGCACGGCGCCGGCGACCACGAGGCCGACCTTCGCCGTCGGGTTCAGCTTCTTGCTCAGACCCAGCTGCCGCGCCTGCGCGTCGATGAGCCGGTTGCCCTCACGGGAGTCGAAGCTGTAGTCGACGACCGCGCCCACCTCGCCCTGGTCGTCGACGCCGTACTCCTTGCGGAACGACTTCTCGACCAGCAGGCCCCGCTCGGCAGACACACTGCCCTGCAGCGTCGGGCGTGGGAGCCCACCGCTGACGTCGGCGCCGGCCTCCCAGGCGACCTCGAGGCTCTGGTCGGTCACGGTGTAGGTGCCGGCGGCCTCGTGGACCGCCACCACGTGCTTGAACGACTTCCTCAGGGACTTGCGGTGGAGCAACGTCCACCACTGCTGGTCGGCGACGTCGATCTGCACGGCGAAACCGCCGGGGGTCTCGTCCACCACGGTGTAGGGCGTCTCGGCGGTGGCGCGGCGCACCGCGTCGGCCAGGGCGGCAGCGCTCGTCATTCCGCCACGCTACGTCGGTGCGCCGTGGAAGTGGGACGCGTTGCCCTGCTCACCCTGCGGTGGGCCCGGTTCCACGCGGGCGAGGACCGCCCAGCTGCAGTCGTGTCCGCAGTTCTACGAGGCCGCGCGGTCGCTCCCGTTCCACGCACGGAACAGGGCGCGCGGCAGACCCCAGGCGCCGCGCTCGGTCACCTGGTCCTGATCGTCGAGGACGCCGAGCTCGTGCCAGCGTGGCGCCACGTGCAGCAGCGCCGCCTCCGTCACCTGCAGGTGGCCGTCGGGGTCCTCCAGGTCGCCCTCGACGTCCTCGAGGGCGATCATGTCGTCCTGCACCTGCTGGGCGTCCAGACCGCTTCCGCCGCCGCGGCGCCACGCACCGAGCGCAAGACCGAGCCAGTCGACGTGCTCCAGCGCCATCAGTGCCGCGATCCCCTCGATCTCGCCCTCCTCCGGCGCCTCGCTGGGAAACATGGACGCGGCGACCTGCGCCAGCCACCGCTCGTCCTCCAGCGCGAGCTCGGCGCCCACGTCGGGCACCCGCTCGGCCAGGTACTCGGCGCCGAGCTGGTCCAGCTCGTCCCACTCGGCCAGCAGGGCGTCCATCTCGGCGTCGTCGAGCTCGAGGTCGTCGGTCATGGTGATCAGCCTAGGCACCTCCGGGTGCGGTCGACCTCACGACGCGCGCCGGTGCGCCGGCGGCCACCACGCGGCCGGGCAGGTCCTCCAGCACGACGCTGCCGGCGCCGACGACCGTGTCGTCCCCGATGCTGACGCCCGCGCCGACCACCACGTTGGCCCCCAGCCAGACGTTCTCGCCGATCGTGATGGGCAGCGCACGCTCCCACCCCTCACGACGTCGCTGGTGGTCGTCCACCGGGTGCAGCGCCGTCATCAGCTGCGCCCCCGGGCCCACCCGTGTGTGCGCGCCCAGGTGGATCGGTGCGTCGTCCATCAGGAAGCCGCCGCGGTTGACGAAGACGCCCTCGCCGAGGTCGATGTTGCTGCCGTAGCTGCACTGGAAGCGGGGCATCACCACGACCCCGTCGCCGACCGACCCCAGCATCGTCGTCAGGAGGCGTGCGCGCTCCGCGTCGTCGTCGGCGCCGGTGGCGTTGTAGCTGTCGAGCAGGCGCCAGCACCGTCTGCGCCGATCCTGGAGCTCCTCGTCGTCGAGGTACCACTCGCCGCGCGCCAGTCGCTCCGACTGTTCACTCATCTGGCCCGCGTCCTCGAGACGGCCTGGAAGACCGGGCCGATCGCCCGGTCCCAGACCCGCGGAGCGAGGTTGAACGCGCCGATCATGGCGTAGTTGAGCCAGGCCGTCTGGGACTCGAGTCGACCACCGCCCACCTGGGCGAGCACTGCTCTCGCGGCGCGCTCCGGGCTGATCGTGGGTGGCGGAGGCGTGTTGACCATGCCGGCCGAGTCGATGGCGTTGTCGTAGATGGGGGTGTCGACGCTGCCGGGGGCCACGTGGCTGATCCGGACGCCGGGCACGTCGAGGTTCTCGATGCGCAGCTGGCGCGCGAGCGCCCGCACGCCCCACTTGCTCACCACGTACGGCGTCATGTCGGGGACGGCGAGGTGCCCGAGCAGCGACCCCACCAGCACCAGGTCGCCCCGCTCCTGGCGGCGCAGCACCGGCACCACGTGCCGCGCCACGTTGGCGCTCCCCAGCAGGTTGGTCGACACCACCGAGGCGAAGTCCTCGGCGGAGGTCTCCTCGCTGCGCCCGTAGGTCACCACCCCGGCGCAGTGCACGACCACGTCGAGCCGGCCGTGCTCGGCGACGACCTCGTCGATGCCGAGGCGCACCGCCTCGTCGTCGCCGACGTCGAGCGCGTGCACGGTGGCCGAGGCCGCACCTGCCGCGAGGCACTCCGTGGCGACCTCCCCCAGCTTCTGCTTGCCCCGGCTGACCAGCACCAGGTGGTGGTGGTCGCCGGCGGCCTGGCGTGCGACGGCCGCACCGATGCCGCTGGAGGCGCCGGTGACCAGGACCACCAGGCCGGCGCGACGACGGGGACCACCCGGGAGCCTCATCGCGCGCTCCCGCGGTGCGTCGCGGGGCGGTGCGTACGGTCGGGAGCATGACTGCACCCCGGACCACGCGGACCGTGCTGGTGGTGGGCGCCGGCTCGGGCATCGGCCTGGCCACCGCCCGACGGCTCTCGGCACGCGGTGACCGGGTGGTGCTGGTCGGCCGTCACGCCGGGAGGCTCCACGAGGTCGCCGCCGACCTGCCGGGTCCGACCCTGGTCGCCGCCGCCGACATCACCGACGCTGCGGCGCTCGAGGAGGCCTTCGCCGCCGCGGAGCGCACCTTCGGGCACGTCGACGGCGTCGTCACCACCGCCCAGCCGATGGCCTACGGCACCCTGGAGCAGGTGCCCCCCGAGGTGCTGGCGCGGATGAGCGAGGTGGCGGTGGTGGGCACCGCACACCTGGCCCGCGCCGCCCTGCCGCGGTTCCGCGCCGCGGGGGGCGGGACACTCGTGGTCGTCAGCTCGCTGCTGGCCGAGATCGCCGTGCCGTCCCTCGGCGCCTACTGCGCGGCCAAGTGGGGCCAGCTCGGCCTGGTCCGCTCGCTGCAGGGCGAGCTGCGCGCCGAGCCCCGGCTGCACGCGAGCCTGGTGCTGCCCGGCGCCGTCGACACACCGATCTACCACCAGGCCGCCACCTACGCGGGCAGCGCCGGGTCGGCGCCTCCGCCGGTCGTCGGTCCGGAGCGGGTGGCCGAGGCCGTCGTCGGGTGCCTGGACCGCCCGCGGCGGCTGCGGCACGTCGGTCCGGTCAACCTGCCCACCGTGGCGGGCTTCCGGCTCGCGCCGTGGCTCTACGACCGGATCGCACCGGTGCTGGTGCGTCGGGTCCTGCTGCGCGGGCCCGCGACCGCCCCCCACCCGGGCAACGTCTTCACGGCCACGCCCGAGGGCGAATCGCTGCGGGGCGGCTGGACGGCCGGCGGGAGGCTGCGCCAGCCGGGCGGCCGGGCTCGCTGGCGGCGCCGGCGGCGCGGCTGAGCACGACGGTCGGGGGGTGTGGGACATGCCGGTGGATCCTCCGTGGATCGAGGACCTCGGACGCGCAGGAGCGGTGTGACGGGTGCTCCTCCGACGTCTGGGGCCGCGGGTGGAGCGGGGCACCCTCCACCGTACGGACCGCCCCCAGACCCGGCACCCGCTCGACAGCTCACCAGCTGGACTTCCTCACCCCCGGCAGCTCACCGCGGTGCGCCATCGTGCGGAAGGTGATCCGGGAGACGCCGGCCTTGCGCAGGTAGCCCCGTGGGCGGCCGTCGGTCTGGTCGCGGTTGCGCAGCCGCACCGGTGAGGCGTCGCGGGGCAGCCGCTGCAGCGCTCGGACGGCATCGGCCAGCTCCTGCGAGCCGGGCTCGGCGAGGCGCACCTGCTGCTTGAGCGCCGCGCGGCGCTCGGCGTAGCGCGCCACGACCTCGCGGCGCCGGGCGTCGGCCACGATCAAGCTCCGTTTCGCCACCTCAGCGCTCCTCGCGGAAGTCGACGTGGCGCCGCACGACGGGGTCGTACTTGCGCATGGTCATCCGGTCGGGCGTGGTGCGCCGGTTCTTGCGGGTGACGTAGGTGTAGCCGGTGCCGGCCGTGGAGCGCAGCTTCACGATCGGGCGCAGGTCGTTGCCGCGGCGCGCCATCAGAGCCTCTCCCCCCGCGCCAGCAGCTCCCCGACGACGGCGTCGATGCCGCGGGCGTCGACGACCTTGATGCCGCGCGCGCTAAGGCGCAGCGTGACGGTGCGCCCGAGCGTCGGCACCCAGTAGCGCTTGCGCTGCACGTTGACGTCGAAGCGGCGCTTGGTGCGCCGGTGGGAGTGCGAGACGGCGTGGCCGAAGGACGGCGTCCGGCCGGTGACCTGGCAGGTCCGGGACATGCGGGCTCCTCATCGTGTGGCATACTTGAGAACGATTCTCATTCTACACAGACGAGGACAACCAGATGAAGAACGGCATCCACCCCGCCTACCGACCGGTGGTCTTCCGCGACCGCTCCGGCGACCTGCTGCTGCTGACCCGCTCCACCCGCGCCCCACGCCCGGACGAGGAGACGGTCGAGCTGGACGGCGTCACCTACCCGTTGGTCGACGTCGACGTCTCGAGCGCCACCCACCCCTTCTGGACCGGCCGGGGCCGGGTCATGGACACCGAGGGGCGCGTGGAGGCCTTCGAGCGCCGCTACGGCAGGCGCGCCGGCGGTGACCGATGAGGACCCCCGTCGTGCTCGTGACCGGCGTCGACCCCGACGCGATGGCCGCCACCGTCGTGGGGCTGCAGTTCGACCTGCCGACCACCGTCGCGGTGCGCCACCACATCGACCCCGGGCGCAGCGTGCTCATCCGGGTGGTCAGCGACCTGACCGGCGTCCTGGAGCGCGAGGAGATCGACCTCGCCCACGCCTGCGTCAGCTGCGCGCTGCGCGAGGACGTGCTGCCCACCCTGGAGCGACTCAGCCGCGAGGGGCGCTGGCAGAGCATCGTGGCGCACCTGCCCACCGGCGCCGAGGCGGGGCAGGTGTGTGCCGTGCTGGCGCAGGACACCCGGCTGGCCCGCCACCTGCGCGTGAGCTCGGTGGTGGCGGCCGTGGCCGGCGGCAGCGTCGCCGCCGACCTGCTCGGCGACGACCTGCTGGCCGAGCGCGGCCACCACAGCGGCGAGGAGGACAGGCGCGGCGTCGGCGAGGTGCAGGCAGCGCTGGTGGAGTACGCCGACGTCGTCGTGGCCGACGGTGGACTCGACGACGCCGGCCGTGAGCTGCTGGAGACCCTGGCCCGCCCGGGAGCCCAGGTGGTGGCGGGCGTGGAGCACGTAGACGTGCCCTCGCTGACGACCGTGCTGCACCAGCACGACCGCACGCTGGCGTGGATCGACCCGGTGCTCACCGTGCCCTTCCCCCGGGTGCGCCTGCAGCACGTGTGGCGCCTCGACCTGGTCTCCCCGCTGGCCTTCCACCCCGAGCGCCTGCTGGACGACCTGGAGTCCCTGGGTTCCGGAGAGCACCGCTCACGTGGCTGCTTCTGGCTCCCCACCCGCCCCGACCGGGTGATCACCTGGGACGGCGCCGGCGGCCAGCTGAGCATCGGGGACCACGGGGCGTGGGCTCAGCGAGCACCGCTCACCCGCCTCGTCCTGACCGGGCTCGGTCGCCCCGGCGAGCAGCTGGCCGAGGCCTTCCGGCGCCTGCTGCTCACCCCCGACGAGGCAGCCGCCCGCGGCAGCTGGCGCACCTCCTACGACGGTTTCGAGCCGTGGCTCGGCCCGATCCGGGAGGTGGCGTGATGGCCGTCCCGAAGCGTCGCACCTCGCGCAGCAACACCCGGCACCGCCGCTCGCAGTGGAAGGCGGCCCCGCCCGACCTGGTGCCGGTGCTGCTGGACGGCGTCGAGCACCGCGTCCCCCGCCCCCTGGTCCGCGCCGTGCACCGCGGCGTGGTGGACCCCCACCCCTACCGGAAGGACTCCCGATGAAGGTCCGCAACTCCCTGCGATCGCTCAAGAACCAGCCGGGTTCCCAAGTGGTGCGTCGCCGTGGTCGGCTGTACGTGATCAACAAGCAGAACCCCCGCCTCAAGGCCCGGCAGGGCTGAGGCGTTAGGTTCGAGCGTCGTACCGAACGCCCGCGTGGCACCCCGACCGCCACCGGGCTCCCCGATCCGCAGGAGAACTATCGTGAACAAGACCCAGCTCCGTGACGCCGTGGCCGAGCACGCCTCGCTCACCAACGCCCAGGCCGACGCCGCCGTCGAGGCCGTGCTGACCTCCATCACCAACGCCGTCGCCGGTGGCGACAAGGTGACGCTGCCCGGCTTCGGCACCTTCGAGGCCCGCAAGCGCGAGGCCCGCACCGGTCGCAACCCGCAGACCGGCGAGGAGATGCAGATCGCCGCGAGCACCGCTCCCGCCTTCAAGGCCGGCTCCGCGTTCAAGGCCGCCGTCAACAAGTGACGACGCCGCGCGGCTGACCAGTCGCGCTCAGCAGGACACGACGAACCGGCCGGCACCCCGTGGGGTGCCGGCCGGTTCGTGCGTAGCGGGGTCGTGGCAGGTCAGGCGGCCTGCGCGACCTTCTTCTCGGCCTTCTCGGCCTGCACGCGACGCGCCTGCTGCTGCAGGCGGGCCTGGGCGGCGCGACGCACCTTCGGGCCCTTGGTGGCCATGCCGTAGAGCAGCTTGAGCTGCTGGGGCAGGTTGGCGGGCGTGGTGGTCTCCATCCAACCGTTGGGCAGCGAGAGACGCACCACCTTGTGCCAGGCCGAGTAGACCTGCGCCGGCAGCGGGGCCGCGTGGTAGTTCAGGTCGTACTTCTCGAACAAGGCCTTCACCCGCGGGGCGACCTCGGCGTACCGGCTGCTGGGCAGGTCCGGGAAGAGGTGGTGCTCGATCTGGTGGGAGAGGTTGCCCGTCATCAGGTGCATCGCCTTGGAGCCCGAGATGTTGGCCGAGCCGAGCATCTGGCGCAGGTACCACTCGCCGCGGGTCTCGTTGTCGGGGATCGACTTCTTCTCGAAGGTCTCGACACCCTCGGGGAAGTGACCGCACATGATCACCGAGTGCGACCAGACGTTGCGCACCACGTTGGCGGTGAAGTTGGCGGCGAGGGCGGGCAGGAAGCCACCGAACGGCAGCGCCAGTGCCGGGTTGACCACGTAGTCCTTGGTGGCCTGCTTGCGGATCTTGCCCAGCGTCTTGCTCAGGTCGTTCTTGAACTTCTCGCTGCGCTTCTCCTTCGGCGTGCGCAGGTTGCGGCCCAGCTCGAGGTCGTAGGCCGCGATGCCGTACTCGAAGAAGCAGGCGTTGATGAGGTTCCACAGGGGCTGGGCCAGGTACATCGGGTGCCAGCGCTGGTCCTCGTCGACGCGCATGATGCCGTAGCCGAGGTCGTTGTCCTTGCCCACGATGTTCGTGTAGGTGTGGTGGATCTCGTTGTGGGAGTGCTTCCAGCCGTCGGAGGTGGAGGCGTTGTCCCACTCCCAGGTGGTGGAGTGGATCTTCGGGTCGCGCATCCAGTCCCACTGGCCGTGCATGACGTTGTGGCCGATCTCCATGTTCTCGAGGATCTTGGCCACGGAGAGGCCGATGGTGCCGAGCACCCAGAGCGGCGGCAGGGCCGACCCGAGCAGCACCGCGCGGGAGCCCAGCTCGAGCTTGCGCTGCACGTCGACGACGCGGCGGATGTAGGCGGCGTCCTTCTCGCCCCGGGCGTCGAGGATGTCCTGGCGGATGGTGTCGAGCTCGACACCGATCGCCTCGATGTCCTCGGGGGTCAGGTGGGCGGTGGGGTTGACGGGCTTCTTCGTGATGGTGGTCATCGACGAGCTCCTTCGTTGACGTGGCAGGCACCGGCGGCAGCGCTGATGCAGGTCTGGATCGGGACGCCGGCGGGGTCGGTCTCGCCCGGCACGGCGCGCGTGAGGGCCCCGTTGCGCAGGTCGCGGACGACGCCCTCGCGCATCGGGATCACGCAGCCCATGCAGATGCCCATCCGGCACCCGCTGGGCATGAGGACGCCGGCGGCTTCGGCGGCGTCGAGGATGGTGGTGGCGCCGTCGGCCTCGACGACGGTGCCGTCGGCGAAGCCGACCGTGCCGCCCTCGCCCGGCTCGACGTCGCCGAAGGCAGGGCGGAAGCGCTCGGTCGTGAGCTCCAGTCCGCGGGCAGCGTGGTGGGCTTCGAGGGCGTCGAGCAGCCCGGCGGGCCCGCAGGCGTAGGTGAGGCGCTCGGCGAGGTCGGGCACGAGCGCGTCGAGGTCGTCGACGTCGAGCAGGCCGTCGCGGTCGTCGAAGCGCTCCAGCAACGTGATCCGCTCGTCGGCGGCCAGCTGGCGCAGCTCGTCCTTGAACAGCGAGGCGGGGTCGGTGGCGTTGACGTGCACGAGGACGATCCGGCCCGGGTGGGTGATCGCGGGCTCGTGGCGCGAGAAGAGGTTGCGCAGCATGCCGATGACCGGGGTGATGCCGGAGCCGGCGGTGACCAGCAGCAGCTTCTCGGGCAGCGGCTGGGGCAGCACGAACTCGCCCTCGGCCTGCTCGAGCTGCACCATCTGGCCCGGCTTCGCGTCGTGCACGAGGTGGTTCGAGACCACGCCGCCGGGGATCGCCTTGACGGTGAGGCTGATGCAGCCGTCGGGGCGGGGCCCGTGGGTCAGGGAGTAGGTGCGCCACAGGCGGACACCGTCGACGTCGACGCCGACGCGCACGTACTGGCCCGGCACGTGGCCCGCCCAGTCGCGGCCCGGCTTGACGACGATCGTGGCCGACTCGGCCGTCTCGGGCTGCACCTCGACGATGCGCCCGCGCAGGTCGGTGCCGGCGCGCAGCGGGTGGAAGGTGTCCAGCACGTCGTCCAGCGTCAGCGGCGTGACGGCGGCGTCGGCCAGGCGACGGGCCCGCTCGCGCAAGCCGACGCGACGGGGTCGCCGGTCCTCGGCGGCCAGACGGGTGAGGGCGAAACTACTCATGACTCCATACTGATGACTCCGGGCGATGAATTCTGCTGCGTGCGACGTGAACCTGTCCGGTAGTTTCATACGCAGCGAACAAAAAAGATCGAACGTTCCGCGACACGCCGACGACTCGCCGTGCGTATCCTGAGAGGAGCCTGAGCCCGTGGCCCACACCCCCGCCGATCCCTCCGCCCGGCGCACCGCCGGCCACGCCCTGGTGCTCACCGAGCAGGCGGCGGCCGAGATCCGTGCCGAGCTGCCCTCGGTGGCCGACGCCGTGGTGGCCGCGATCATCGCCGAGGTGCCCAGCTACGAGGACGCCTTCTCCGGTCCCATGGGTGCCACCATCAACAACGCCGTGCAGGTGGCGCTGGGCGGCTTCCTCTCGCTGGCCACCCGCAAGCGCGGCGTCGACCCGCAGTCGCCGAACGCGCCGGCCACCCAGGGCGCCTACCAGCTCGGCCGCGGCGAGGCGCGCGGCGGGCGCACCACCGACGCACTGCTGGCCGCCTACCGCATCGGCGCCCGGGTGGCCTGGCAGCGCATGTCGGCCTCGGCCGTGGTCGCCGGCCTCGACGCCCGCACGGTGGCCTCGTTCGCAGGCCTGATCTTCGCCTACATCGACGAGCTCTCCGCGGCCAGCGTCGCCGGCCACGCCGACGAGTCGGCCACCTCGGGCCGCGTCCGGGCGCGGCTGCTGGACCGCGTCGCGCGCCACCTGCTCGAGGGGGCGGCCGAGGAGGTCGTGCAGACCGCCGCCGAGCACGCCGGGTGGGCACCTCCGACGACCCTGACCGCTGTCGTGCTGCGCGAGGCGGCGGCGCGACCCGTGCTGGCCGAGGTCTCGCCCCAGACGTTGCAGGTGGCCGAGACGCCGGGCCTGGAGGACACCGTGCTGCTGGTGCCCGACGCCCACGGCCGTCGCCGTGCGGGTCTGCTGCGAGCGGTGCAGGGGCGCGACGCCGTCGTCGGGCCGGGCCGGCCCTGGCTCGCCGTGCGGGGCTCCTACGAGCGGGCGGTCCGCGCCCATGGGCTCGGGCTGCGCGGCGACACCGACGAGCACCTGGTGCGGCTGGTGGTCGGCAGCGACGCCGAGGCGCTCGCCGACCTGCGCGCCCGGGTCCTCGCCCCCCTGGAGGAGCTGCGCCCGGCCAGCGCGGAGAAGCTGGTGGACACGCTGCGCGCCTGGCTGCTGCTCCAGGGGCGCCGCGAGGAGGTCGCCGAGGCGTTGTTCGTGCACCCCCAGACCGTGCGCTACCGGATGGGACAGGTCCGCGAGCTGCTGGGCGACCGGCTCGACGATCCCGAGGAGGTGCTGCGGCTCGTGGTGGCACTGGCCGTACCCTGAGGGTCATGTCCAAGCCCTGGTCGATGGGGAGGCGGGGCCTCCACCTGCGCGCCGTCGAGCTGCGCGTCGTCGGCCTGCTCGCCGTCGGCGCCCTCGCGCTGGGCGCCTGCTCCACCACCGAGGAGCAGTCCGAGCCGCAGGGCGGCCCGGCCGCCGAGGACACCGCCTCCGCCGCCGTCGACACCCCGGCCGTGGACCCCTTCGTCTACGTGGCGCTGGGCGACTCCTACACCGCCGCCCACGGCGTGCCGACCACCTCGTTCAAGGACGGGTGCCGCCAGTCGGACCGCAACTACCCCACGATCGTCGGCGAGCGCCTCGCCGCGCAGGGCGTCGCCGTGGAGGTGGTCGACGCCAGCTGCTCCGGGGCGGCCACCATCCACATGGAGCGCGAGCGCGACGCCGGCGGGTCCTCCTTGGTGCCGGCCCAGTTCGACTCGCTGCGCGAGGACGCCGACCTGGTGACCCTGAGCATCGGCTACAACGACTTCCGGCTCTTCCACACGATGTTCGGCCGGTGCGCGGTCATGCGCCGGGTCGACCCGCAGGGCTCGCCGTGCCGCGACCTGCTGGTGCGGCCCAGCGGGTTCGACCTGCTGGAGAAGCGCGTCGAGGTGGTGGGGCGCCGCGTGGCCGGTGTCGTCCGGGGCATCCGCGAGCGGGCACCGCAGGCGCAGATCCTGGTGGTCAGCTACCCGCACCTGGTGCCGGAGGAGGGCACCTGCCCCGAACGCATCCCCCTCGCCCCCGGCGACTACCCCTACGTCCGCGGCGTCAACACCCGGATGGCGCAGGTGCTCGAGACCGCCGCGGGCGCCGTCGAGAACGCCGGCTACGTCGACGTCACCGGGGCCAGCGAGGGCCACGACGCCTGCAGCGAGGACGCCTGGATGGGCGGCGTCGACCCGATGGCCAACCGCGGCACCCCCTTCCACCCCTTCGCCGTCGAGCAGCGCGCCGTCGCCGGCCTGGTGCTGCAGCAGGTGGACGTCGGCGCCTGAGGCGGTGCGGCTGGGGGCCCACGCGTTCCACGCGTCCCGCACCGCGCGGCGCACCTCACACCGCGCGGTGCACCACCGAGCCACCGACGGTGGTCAGCGCCGCGGTGACCCCGCGCAGGTGGTCGCGCACGGCGCCCGCGCCGCCCTCGACGCCGCGCGCCAGCGGGTCGTGGTCGAGCAGGGCCAGGTCGCCGCGCGACCCGGGCTGCACCATCGGCTGGCGGTCCACCGAGGCGGCCAGCGCCTCCTGCGGCGTCAGCGCGTGCGCCGGCGTCCAGGCGTCGCGGTCGTCGTCGCTGCGGTGCACGGCGGCGGCGATCGAGAGCCAGGGGTCGAGCGGCGAGACCGGCGCGTCGGAGCCGAGCACCAGGGTGACGCCCTCGTCGAGCATCCAGCGGAACGCGAAGGAGCGCTCGGCGCACCCGGGCCAGATCAGCTCGGTCAGGTCGCGGTCGTCGAGCAGGTGGGAGGGCTGCACGCTGGCGCGCAGGCCCAGCTGCGCCATCCGGCGCACGTCCTCGCGGCGCACCAGCTGCGCGTGCTCGATCGAGCCGAACGCGCCGGTGGCGGCGTAGGCGTCGAGGGCGGCCGAGACAGCGGCGTCACCGATGGCGTGGGTGGCCACCTCGAGACCGGAGACGTTGGCGCGGGTCAGCTGGTGGCGCAGCTCGTGGCCCGTCAGGTTCGCTGCGCCGCGCGGGTGCTCGAGGCGGTCGCCGTCGGCGTAGGGCTCGCAGCACCAGGCGGTTCGGGTGTTGAGCGAGCCGTCGCTGATGATCTTCAACGGCCCCATCACCAGCCGCTCGTCGCCACCGGGGCCGGCGAGCGGCATCCCCGAGCGCAGCCCGCGGTGCACGACGTCCTCGAGACCCTCCACGTAGGTGGCCATCCGCACGCGCAGCAGGTCGCAGCCCTGGCCCCAGCGGTCCAGCCAGTCCTCGACGCCGCCCACGAACTCCAGGTCGACCACGCCGACGACGCCCTGCGCGGCGGTGGCGCGCAGCGTGTCGGCGTAGGCGGCGGGCGAGGTGCCGTCGGTGCCGGTGAGGCTGTAGAGCAGCGCGTAGGCGGCGAACCACTCGTTCTCGCGCACGACCTGGTCCTCGCCCTCGCGCGGGGGGAGCCCGAGCGCGGCCAGGGCGGCGCTGTTGAGCCAGGCGTGGTGGGCGTCGCCCGCGATCAGCACCACCGGGGTCACGCCGGTGACCTCGTCGAGCTCGGCCACGGTGACGCCGCGGGTCCAGGTGCCCGGCCGGTGGCCCCAGCCGATCAGCGGCTGGCCCGGCCCCTCGGCGATGCGCGCGCCCACCCGCGCGACCACGTCCTCGGGGCTGGTGGCGCCGGCGAGGTCGAACCTCTGCCGCGCCAGGGTCCACTGCCCGAGGTGCACGTGCTGGTCCCACAGCCCGGGCACCAGCCAGCGGCCCTCGGCCGCCACCTCCTCGACACCCTCGGGGCGCTCGAGCCGCTCCGCCACCTCGACGACGGCGCCCTCCGCGACGCGCACGTCGACGGGGTGGTCGGGCGGTGCGTCGCCCGGCGTCAGCGGCACCAGTCGCGCGCCACGGATCAGCAGGTCGGCCATGGGCGGAACGCTAGTGGCGGGGTTTCGCGGCGGCACGACCCGGGTAGGGCGTGGACGGACGGGAGGGACCCTGTGGCGTCGAGGACCACCACCAGGCTGCGGCGCGCTGCGGCGCGCGTCCCCCCGCGCGAGGTGCTGACACGGGTGTTCTCATGAGGCAGGACGACGGCGCCGCCCAGCAGGTGCTGGCTCGACTCGTCGGCGAACCACTCTCCGCCGTGCGCTGCACCTCGGTCCTGGAGCTGACCGTGGGGAGACGCTGGTCGCTGACGATCGAGGACGAGTACACGCTGACCGGTCCGGACGGAGTGCTGCTCGACACCGCGGACGGACAAGAGCCGGTGATCGTCGCCGCGCTCGGGACCGCCGTCGAGGCCCCGGTGACCCGCGCCGTCGTCGACGAGCGTGGCGGGCTGGCCCTCGGCGTGGCCGCCGGTCTGCTGCGGGTGGCACCATGTGCGCGGTTCGAGAGCTGGAACGTCGTCGGCCCGCACGGAGAGCGCGTGGTCTCGATGCCGGGTGGCGGCCTGGCGGTGTGGTCGTGAGCAGGCATGATCGCGCCGTGAGCACGCCCCGCGCCGTCGTCGCCCTGGTGGCGCTCGCGCTGCTCGGCGCGGGTGCCGGGTTCGGCGTCGCCACGCAGACCGGCGACGACGTGGTGACCGAGCCGACCGCCGCACCGCTGGCCGCCTCACCCTCACTGCCGGGCGCGGACGAGGAGTCCGACGAGCCGGAGCCGTACGCCGAGGACATCGACTACCGCACCCTGGTGCCGCCGACGCGGTTCGTCACCTACCGCATCGGCAACGACGTGCAGGCCTGGCGCTACCTGGCCCCGCGCGGCTGGCAGGCCTACAGCGTGCCGGACGACGTCGAGCTGCCGCCCGCCCAGGTCGACAGCCGCCAGGAGGTGCGGTTCCGCCCGCCCGACGAGCCCGTCGAGGGCGGCTACTCGCTGCGCGTGAAGGCCGTCAACGACCACGTGCCCCCGGCCACGATGCTGGCCGACAAGCTGCGCGCCCTGCGCCTGGCTCCCACCTCGTTCCCCGACCTCACCCTGCTCGAGCGCACCGACGACAGCCTCTACTTCACCTACCGCACCCCCAGCAGCAACCGGCTGCGCTACAACTTCTTCCGCTGGTTCGCCGCTCCCGGCGCCGGCGAGGCCAGCCTGGAGATGTCGGTGGTCGGCCGGGCTCGCGACGAGGTGGGTCTGCGCGGGCTCTTCGACCAGTTCCGGGACGGGTTGCGCCCGGTGAGTTGAGCGGCGCAGGTTCGTCTCATCAGCCCCGGTGGTCACACGGGTTGCACCTGGGGGCCGATCGCGGAACCGGAGGGCCAGAATTCTGGCCCCCCTGTTCCGCGATCCCACGTGGACGTGGGATCACCCCCTGGGCCGCCGGACCAGATACACCAGGGGGCATCAAGACCACCACGGGCAGAGGTCAGATCCCGGAGACCCGCACGCTGTCGAGCACCCGGGTGGCGGTGGCGCCGTCGTCGGCCCGCACCTGCACCCACAGCACCCGGTTCTCCGCGACGCGGTCCAGGCGCTCCACCACGACGACGTCGCCCGGGCAGCCCTCGGAGACCACGGTCACCGAGCCCGCGCGGCGCACGGGCTCGCCGGGCGTCTCGCACTCGGGGTGCTGCGGCGGGTCGGGGAGGTCCTCGGCGGCGGTGGTGGGCAGCAGACCGGCGAAGACCCCCTCGGCGCTGCTGCCCGTGCGGGTCCAGCCGGCGTCGGAGCCAGTGGCGACGGCCGGGTAGGTGCCCTCCTCGGTGGGCGTCCAGCCCTGCGTGGCCACCTGGTGCCGCCAGCCGACGGGCACCGTGACGGCCAGGGTGCCGCCGGCGTCGCCGATGGTCACCTCGTCGGGCGCCACCGCCCGCTGCAGGGCCCAGCCACCTGCGGCGCCACCGGCCAGCACCGCCAGGCCCAACGCAGCCAGCGCGAGTCGACGACGACGGCGCGGCGCCGCCACCGGCGGCGTGGCGACCTCCGAGGCCGCGGCGCCACTGCGGGGTGTGGGGACGGCGCCCGCCTGGGTGGCGCCGGGGTCGCGCGGGCGCCACACCGCGGTGGCGGCGTCGGCCGGGGGCTCCCACCCCTCGAACGCCTCGGCGAGCGCGTCGGCGAAGTCGGTGACGGTCGCGAACCGCTCCTCGCGCTCGCGGGCGAGTCCGCGGTGCACCACCGCCTGCGCCGCCGCCGGCTGGCCGGGCGCCGGCAGCGCCGGGGGTGGGCCGGGGTCGGCGGCCGCCGTCAGGCTGGCGTGCGTGAAGGCCGGGCGCCCGGTCAGCACCAGGAACGCGATCGCGGCGAGGCTGTACTGGTCCGAGCGCGCGTCGGGCGTCTCACCCTGCGCCTGCTCGGGCGAGACGTAGGAGGGCGTGCCCGCGATCATCGTCAGCCGCGAGGAGACGTCGAGCGCCTTGCCCAGACCCAGGTCGCCCACCAGGGCGCGCAGCTCGGGCTCGGCACCCCGCGCGCCGCGCACGGTGCGGAACAGCACGTTGGCGGGCTTGACGTCGCGGTGCAGCACGTCGCGGTCGTGCAGCGCCTGCAGGCCGTCGGCCACCTGGCGCACCATCGAGAGTGCCTGCGGCACGGTGACGGGCGCCCCGGCACCGCGCTCGACGTCGGCCAGGCGGTCGGCCAGCGTGCCCTGGTCGGCGTAGGTCATCACCAGGTAGGGGCGGCCGTCGTCCAGGTCGCCGGCGTCGTAGACCGTGACGACGTGCGGCGACTCCACGCGCCGCAGGAAGCGCCCCTCCTCCACGAAGCGGGTGCGCACGTGGTGGTCGGCCGTCCAGTTGTCGGCGAGGACCTTGATGGCCACCGGCGCGTCCAGCTGCTCGTCGTAGGCCAGCCACACCGTCGCGAAGCCACCGGCGCCGATGCGGCGGCGCACCACGTAGCGCCCCATCCGCCCGGGCAGCAGGGAGCCCGGGGAGACACCGGCAGCGGGTGCGTCGTCGTCGTGCATCGCAGGCATCATCCCCCACCGATCGGGGAGGATGGCCGCATGGCACCCGCCGCCCCACCCGCTCCCGACGAGCTCGACGACCTCGCGCACCGCGCGCGGGCCGGCGAGTCCGCCGCCCTCGACGAGCTCCTGGCCGCGTTGCGACCGCGGATACTCCACATCTGCCGCGGCGTGCTGCCCTACACCCCCGACGCCGAGGACGCCTGCCAGGAGGCGATGCTCAGCGTGGCCACCAAGCTGGGCAGCTGGCACGGCCAGGGGCGGGTCACCAGCTGGGTGCACGTGGTGGCGCTCAACGCCGCCCGCTCCACCTACCGCCGGATGAAGAACCAGGCCGTGGCCAGCGGTGCGGCCGGCGACCCCGCCTCTCCCGCGCTGGACCGCCCCGACCCGCGCACCACCAGCGTCATCGCCGGCACCCGGCTCGACCTGCTCGAGGCCATGGAGACCCTCGAGCGCGAGCACCCGCAGTTCGTGGAGCCGCTGCTGCTCCGCGACGTCTACGGCCTGGCCTACGCCGACATCGCCGAGCAGACGGGCGCCCCGCTGGGCACCGTCAAGGCGCAGATCCACCACGGCCGCAAGCTGGTCCGGCCGATGCTCCGCGAGTCCTCGTGAACCGCGCCCGCCGGATCGTGCCCGCCACGCTCGTCGTCGCCCTGACGGCCTGCACCGGCACCGCCGAGCTCCGCACGGGGGGCGCCGAGGGCCCCGCCTCGTCGGAGCCGTCGTCGGCGTCGCCGTCGGTCACGCCGACACCGTCGGCGCAGGCCGCCCCCGAGCCCGACCTCGACCTGGCCCGGAGCGAGACCCGCGAGGACTCCTACTACCCGGAGGTCGGCGACCCGCTGGTCGACGCCCTGCACTACGACCTCGACCTCGCCTGGGACCCGGCGGCCCGCACGCTCACCGGCGCACAGACGCTCACCTTCCGCGCCACCGAGGACGCCGGGAGCGTGCGGCTCGACCTCGGCGCCCCGCTCGAGGTCTCGGAGGCGACGCTCGACGGCGACCCGGTGACGACGAGTCGCGACGGCGACGCGCTCCTCGTGCGGGCACCGGTGCGCGCCGACGTCGAGCACGAGCTGCGCCTGGCCTACGCCGGCAGCCCCGAGCCGGTGGGGGTGCCAACCACCCGCACCGACTTCTCCAGCACGGGGTGGACGGTGACGCCCGCCGGCGAGACCTGGACGATGCAGGAGCCCTGGGGCGCGCACACGTGGTACGCCGTCAACGACCACCCCTCCGACAAGGCGCTCTACGACGTCACGATGCGGGTGCCGGCGCCGTGGACCGGCGTCTCGAACGGCGAGCTGCTCGAGCGCACCGAGGCCGACGGGCAGACCACCACCCGCTGGCACCTGGCCGAGCCGGCCGCGCCCTACCTGGTCACCGCGGCGTTCGCCAACTACGAGATGACCGAGGACGTCTCGGGCTCCGGCGTGCCGCTCACCTACTGGACTCCGCGCGACCGCCCCGCCCTCAAGGCCGCCCTCGCCGTGACGCCGGAGGCGATGGACTGGCTGGAGGACCTGCTCGGCCCCTACCCCTACGACACCTTCGGGACCGTGGTCGTCGACTCCGACAGCGCCATGGAGACCCAGACCATGGTGACGCTCGGCGACACCCCGTACACGACCTCGCCCGAGGTCGTCGTCCACGAGCTGGCCCACCACTGGTACGGCAACCAGGTGACCCCCACCGACTGGGCGGACCTGTGGATGAACGAGGGCATGGCCATGTACCTGCAGGGCATGTGGGAGGCCGAGCAGCGTGGCGTCGAGGTGGGCGTGGTGATGGACGAGTGGGCGCCCTCCGAGGCCCAGTACCGCGCCGAGTCCGGGCCGCCCGGCGCCTACGACCGGGGCGCCTTCGCCTCCAGCAACGTCTACTACGGCCCCGCGCTGATGTTCCACGAGCTGAGGGAACGGGTCGGCGACGAGGCGTTCTTCGCGATGGCGCGCGGCTGGCCCGCTGCGAACGACAACGGCAACGCCACCCGCCAGGAGTTCCTGGACTTCATCGAGTCCTCCACCGGCGAGGAGCTGAGCGACTTCTTCGACGCCTGGCTGCTCGGCGAGACCACGCCGTCGCGCGACTGACCCCCCGCTACACCTTGCCCTTCAGGATCCGGCGGAAGTAGGTCACCGGCAGCGCGTACCGGTCCACCAGCCACGTGAGGCGCCGCGGCACGGTCATGTCCGGGAACGGCACCGACGGCACGGGCCGGCCGGCGCGGTCGACCTCCACCAGCATCAGCCGACGCCGGTCGGTGGTGATCGGCATGACGGTGTAGCCGTCGTAGCGCTGGGGCTCGGTGCCACCCTCGTCGGTGGAGTCGGCGTGGGCCAGGTTGTGGGCCAGGACGGCCACCTGCTTGCGCAGCGCGCCACCCGAGGGGCGCGTGTGCAACGCCGCCGCGTCGCCCAGACCCCAGATGCGGGGGTGCCGCCGGTGCCGCAGGGTCTCGGGGTCGACGTCGAGCAGGCCGGCGGCGCCATCGTCGGCCAGGCCGGAAGCGCGGATCCAGGCGGGCGCGCGGTAGTGCGGCACCAGGTGCGCCAGGTCGACGCCGTCGAGCGCCTGCTCCCCCGCGGGCGTCGCGACGGTCACGCTGCGGTCGAGGTGGTCGACGGCGACGACGCGCGCCTCCCGGAGCACCTCCACGCCGGCGGCCGCCAGCACCTCCTCGAGCCGGCGGTCCGGCTCCGGCTGGCCGGTGACGCCGCGCCCCGGCAGCACCAGGTGCACGCGGATGCGCTCGAGCACGCCCTCGCGGCGCCAGTGGTCGCACGCCATCAGCAGCGGCTTGAGCGCCGTGGCCGCGCACGGTGCCGGCTCGGGCGGCACGGTGAACACGGCGCTGCCGCTGCGCAGCGAGCGCACGGCCTCCCACACGCGGGGCGCCGTGGTGGCCACGAAGGTCGAGACCGCCCAGCCGGCGTCGTAGGCACCCGCCAGACCCGGCGTGAGGTCCCAGGCCTCCTCGAGCCCCGGGCACAGCACCAGGGTCGAGCACGCGATCCGGCGCCCGTCCCGGGTCAGCACCGTCAGGCAGCCCTCGACCTCGACGCCGACCGCGGCGTCGTCGACGCGACGGCACCCCGGCGGCAGCACCTCGGCCATGCCCCGCTCGAGGTCGCGCATCGACGCCTCCCCGGAGCCCACGTAGCTGAGCAACGGCCGGTACAGGTGCACGTCGCCGGGCGTCAGCACCATCACGTCCCGGGCACCGTCACGCAGCAGCCGCGCCGCCGTCGAGATGCCGGCGTTGCCGCCGCCCACCACCAGCACGTCGGTCGTCTCGTCCGGTTGCCTCACGCCCGCGCCTCCTCGCCCTCGTCCGGGGGCGCCAGTACCCCGAACCCGACTTCTGCCCTGGGCAGATCCGCTTGCCCTCGCGCCGACCACCCCGTTCGATGACGAGGTGCTGATCCTCGTGCTCGGCGGGACCGTGTTCCTCTCCCGCGCCACCGCGCAGCTGGCGGCCGCGCGCGGCCACACCGTGGTGTGCGCCAGCCGCGGCGTCACGGGGTCGCCGCCCGACGGCGTCCGCCACGTGGTCTGGGAGCGGGCGGAGGCTGTTCCCGACGACCTGGCCGGCCTGGCGCCCGACGTGGTCGTGGACGTGAGTCGGACGCCCTCGCACGTGCGCCGCGCGGTGGCCGCCTGGCCCGCTGCCCACTGGGTGTTCGTCTCGACCGTGAACGTCTACGCCGACGACCGCACGCGCGGCGGCGGCCCCGCGTCGCTGGCGCTGCGCGAGCCGCTCCACCACGACGCGGACCCGTCGTCCGACCCCGACGCCTACGGGGCCATGAAGGTGGCGTGCGAGCAGGCCGTGCAGCAGGGCGCCGCCTCTGCCAGCATCGTGCGCCCCGGGCTGATCGTCGGGCCGGGCGACCCCACCGGGCGGTTCGGGTACTGGCCCGAGCGGCTCGGCTCCGCCCGGCCCGGCGAGTCGGTGCTGGCCCCGGGCGACCCGGGCGACGTCGTGCAGGTGCTCGACGTGCGCGACCTCGCGGCGTGGCTGGTCGACCTGGCCGAGCGTCGCCACCGAGGCGTGCTCGACGCCGTCGGTCCGGCGACGCCGCTCGGCGACCTGCTGGCCGCGGTGGCCGACGGCGTCGGCGCGCAGCCGGCGCTCACCTGGGTCGACCAGGGCTTCCTGCAGGCCCGGGGCGTCGAGCCCTGGATGGGCGACGACGCCGTGCCGCTGTGGCTGCCGCGGCCCGACCACGACGGAATGATGGACCACGACACCACCGCCCCGCTGACGGCGGGACTGGTCACGAGGCCCGTGGCCGCCACCGCCCGCGACACGCTGGCCTGGCTGCGCGAGCACCCCGACGCCGCCCGCACCGGCATCGGCGGCAAGCGCGAGGCCGAGCTGCTGGCTGCGTGGCAGCGAGAGCCCTCGGGAGGCTGACGACACCGGGTTCCGCTGGGTACCGTCGCACCGTGAGGCGCGCACCGCACGAGAACGTGGCGACCGTCCTGGTCGACCCCGCCGTGCTGCCCGAGCTCGAGCTGGAGCTGGTGGGCCGCGACCTGTGGCTGTGGCCGGTGGCCACCGCGCCGGACGACGTGACCGGCGGCGACGGGCCGCGCCTCGCGTTCCAGCTGCGCCGTCGGATGCTGATGGCCAAGCGCGGCGCCTGGGACCTCGCCGCGGAATGGACGCCGGTGTGGATCGCGTTCGGCGACACCTGGCGCCGTGGCGACGAGCCGCTCCCCTGGTCCGCGCACGCCGCGCTCTGGGACCTGCTCGCCCACTACCCCGACCACACCCGCTACCGGCTGGGCCTGGGCGGGGTGCCGCGGCTGACCGTGCACCGTGAGGCGGTCTGAGGGCTCAGCCGGACCGGCTCAACCGACCTGCCCCAGGGCGCAGCTCAGCACGGCCTCCTGGGCAGCGGTCTGCATCTCGGGGGTGAGGTCCTCCTGCGGACGGTCGACGAAGGTCCAGTCGACGTCCACGAAGCCGGCCTCGACGAAGGCCTGCACGCCCACGGCGTCCAGCCACGCCTGTGCGGTGCAGGTCGCGTTCTCACCCGTGATCAGCGGGCTGACCGCGCCGATGCCGTCCGCCATCGACTCCACCAGCTGCTGGCGCTGCGCCGCCGTCGGCTCACCGGTGGGGGGATTGGCGTCGCTCGGCGGCTCGCTGTCGCCGGCCCCCGCGCCCGGCTCGCCCGAGCTGCTGGCATCGACGGCGCGCGGACCGCCCTCCTCGTCGGAGTCGCGCATGAGCGCGTACGCCACGCCGGCACCGGCCGCCAGTGCCAGCAGCACCGCGACGACGACGAGCGCCACCCGGCGTCGTCGCCCGGTGTAGCCCGGGGTGGCGGGGCTGGGCGAGATGACCCGCGGCGGGGCGGGGGTGGGCGTGGGGGTGTGCCGGTTGCCGAAGATCGAGGAGCCCTCGGGCGCGGCGGGTGCACCCGACCCGGAGACGTGGGTGCGACCGGCGACGGGCCGGCCGGCACTCCCGGCCGGGACCGCGCGCTCCTCGGAGGTCTCCGCCAGCGCGACGGCAGCGCGCAGGTCGCGGGCCATGGCACCCGCGCCGACGTACCGCTCGGTGGGACGCTTGGCCAGGGAGCGCAGCAGGATCTGGTTGATCTTCTCGGCCGCGGGGGTACCGCCGCGCAGCTGCGGCACCGGCTGCTCACGGTGGGCGGTGACGACCTCGTAGTCGCTGCCGCCGGCGAAGGGCGCGGTGCCGGTGAGCGCGGCCCACAGCAGGCAGCCCAGGGAGTAGATGTCGCTCTCCAGGCCGGCGCGGCCGCCGGTGTGCAGCTCCGGCGCCATGTAGGACGGCGTGCCGACGGTGCCGCCGACCTGGGTGAACGCCGGGTCGACGCCCACCTGACGGGCGATCCCGAAGTCGGCCAGGTAGGCCTGGACGCCGTCCTCGCGCCGGCGCAGCAGCACGTTGGCCGGCTTGATGTCGCGGTGCACCAGCCCGGCGGCGTGCGCGTCGGCCAGGCCGCTGGCCACCTGGGCCAGGATGTCGAGCGCCACCGGCATGGGCGGCGGACCGTGCTCGAGCACCAGCCGGCCGAGGTCACCGGCGTCGACCAGCTCGGTGGCGATGTAGAGGCGCCCGTCGGCCTCGCCGTGGGAGTGCACGGCGACGACGTGGGGCGAGCGCACCGAGGCCTGGGCCTGGGCCTCGCGGACGAAGCGGGCCCGGAAGCCCTCGTCGTCGGCCAGGTGGGGGCTGATGATCTTGAGTGCCACCGAGCGCTGCAGGCTGGCGTCGAAGGCCGCGAACACCACGCCCATGCCACCGAAGCCCAGGCGACGCTCGATCCGGTACGGACCGACCATCTCCCCGGGCACGGGGTAGCCAGGAGTCTCGGTGCTCACCCCCGTGTTCTACCCCGTTGTGGCGCCCTCACTCATCCCGGCGTCCACAGGGCCCCTCGTGAGACGCCGTCCTCAGAACATCAACGCGGTGGCGGGGTCCTCCAGGATGCCGGCGACGTCGGCGAGGAAGCGCGAGCCGGCCTCTCCGTCGACGTGGCGGTGGTCGAAGGAGAGCGCGAGCGTGCAGACGTCGCGGATCTCGATGCGCTCCTCGGCGCCGGTGCCCACGACCCACGGCTGGCGGCGCGTGGCGCCGAAGCAGAGGATGCCGGACTCGCCCGGGTTGATGATCGGCGTGCCGGCGTCGACGCCGAAGACGCCCACGTTGGTGATGGTGAACGTGCCGCCGCTCATCTCGGCGGGCTGGGTGCGGCCCTCGCGCGCCGTCGCGGTGAGCGCGCCGAGCGCCTCGGCCAGCTCGCGCAGCGAGAGCGCGTCGGCGTCCTTGATGTTGGGCACCACGAGGCCGCGCGGCGTCGCGGCGGCGATGCCGAGGTTCACGTACGAGCGGTGCACGACCTCCTGCGCCCCCTGGTCCCACGTGGACCCGAGGATCGGGGTGCGGCGCAGCGCCAGCACGCAGGCCTTGGCGAGCACCAGCAGCGGCGTCACCTTCACGTCGCGGAAGTCGCGGTGCCCGCGCAGCCGCTCCACCAGCTCGGTGGTGCGGGTGACGTCGACGGTGACCCACTCGGTGACGTGCGGGGCGGTGAAGGCGGAGTCGACCATCGCCTGGCCCATCATCTTGCGCACGCCCTTGATCGGCTCGCGCCACTCGCGCTCGCCCTGCGCCTGGCTCGCGGGTCGCGGCGCGGCCGCGGCAGGGGCTGCCTCCTGGCCGGCCGACCCCGCGGCGGACTGCACGTCGTCACGCGTGACGACGCCGCCGGCCCCGCTGCCGGTGAGGGTGGTCAGGTCGATGCCGAGGTCCTTGGCCAGCTTGCGCACCGGCGGCTTGGCCAGCGCACGCGCGGTGGAGGCGCTCGGAGCAGGCTCGGCCGGCACCTCGGGTGCGGCCGGCGCGGTGGCGGCGGACGCCTGGTCGACGGACTCCACCAGGTGCTGCACGGCCTCGTGCTGGTGGGTGGCGTTCTGGTTGAACACGTCGTGCACGTCGGCGCGGGCGGTGTGCACGCCGGCGGCCTCGGTGAGCTGGCGGCGCGGGCGCCGGGTGGCGCCACGGTCGGCCTTCATCCGGCCCACGAGCGACTCCCCCTCGCCGCCGCCGCTGGCCGCGGGGTTGGAGAGGTCGATCTCGAGGTCGGCGGGCGGGGTCTCACCGGGCGACGTGGCGGCGGCGGGGTCGCCGATGGCGATGATCGGGGTGCCCACCTCCACCGTCTCGCCCTCGGCGACCAGCAGCGCCGTCACGGTGCCCGCGTAGGGCGAGGGCAGCTCGACCAGGGACTTGGCGGTCTCGATCTCAACGACGACGTCGTTGATGGCGACCACGTCGCCGACCTTGACCTTCCAGCTGACGATCTCGGCCTCGGTCAGGCCCTCGCCGACGTCGGGCAGCAGGTACTCGGGCATGGGTCTCCTCCGCGGGGGAACCTGGTCGGTGGCTGTGGGTCGGGCTGTCAGAAGGCGAGCGAGCGGTCGACGGCGTCGAGCACCCGGTCGAGGTCGGGGAGGAAGTCCTCCTCGATCCGCGAGGCCGGGTAGGGCGTGTCGAAGCCGCCCACCCGCAGCACCGGCGCCTCGAGGGAGTAGAAGCACTCCTCGGTGATGCGCGCGGCCAGCTCCGAGCCGAGGCCGAGGTTGACGTGCGCCTCGTGCGTGACGACGACGTGGCCGGTGCGCCGCGCCGACTCGTGGACGACGTCGAGGTCGAGCGGGCTCAGGGTGCGCAGGTCGATCACCTCGAGCGAGCGCCCCTCGCCGGCGGCCGCCTCGGCGGCCTTGAGGCAGGTCTTCACCGTGGGGCCGTAGGCGAGCAGGGTCGCGTCGCTGCCGCGCTTGACCACCCGCGAGGTGAACAGCGGCGGCGGGGTCGCGGACTCGTCGAGCTCGGCCTTGTCGGCGTGGTACTGCCGCTTGGGCTCGAGGAAGATCACCGGGTCGTCGGAGGCGATGGCCTGCTGGATCATCCAGTAGCCGTCGACCGGGTTGGAGCACGCCACGACCTTGAGGCCCGGGGTGTGCGCGAACTGCGCCTCGGGCGACTCGCTGTGGTGCTCGACGGCGCCGATGCCGCCGCCGAACGGGATCCGGATGACCATCGGCATCTTCACCCGGCCCTTGCTGCGGTAGTGCAGCTTGGCGACCTGGCACACGATCTGGTCGTAGGCGGGGTAGACGAAGCCGTCGAACTGGATCTCGACGACGGGTCGGTAACCCCTCATCGCCATGCCCACAGCGGTGCCGACGATGCCGGACTCGGCCAGCGGCGAGTCGATCACGCGGTCCTCGCCGAAGTCCTTCTGCAGGCCGTCGGTGATCCGGAAGACGCCGCCGAGCTTGCCGACGTCCTCACCCATGAGCAGGACCTTGGGGTCGTCCTCCATCGCCTTGCGCAGACCCATGTTGAGGGCGCGGGCGAGGGTGACCTTGGTGGTGGACGCGCTGGTGGACGTGGTGGTCATGCCGCACCTCCGGCGGTCTCGAAGCCGGCGAGGTAGTCGGCGTAGGCCTCCCGCTGGCGGGTCAGCTCGGGCGGCTCCTCGGCGTAGACGTGGTCGAACATCGCCAGCGCCTGCGGGTCGGGCAGCGCCTTGCAACCCTCGCGCAGGGTGTGGCCCAGCGCGTCGGCCTCGGCGGCCAGGTCGGCGAACCAGTCGTCGTCGGCCAGGCCGTTGCGCTTGAGGTAGACCTCCAGGCGGGCGATGGGGTCCTTGAGCTTCCAGTGCTCGACGTCGTCGGAGAGCCGGTAGCGGGTCGGGTCGTCGGTGGTGGTGTGCGCGCCCATCCGGTAGGTGTAGGCCTCCACGAAGGTGGGGCCCTGGCCCTCGCGGGCGCGCTGCAGGGCGGCGCGGGTGACCGCGTAGGTGGCCAGCACGTCGTTGCCGTCGACCCGGATGCCGGGGAAGCCGAAGCCCAGCGCCCGCTGGTAGAGCGGGATCCGGCTCTGGCGCTCGATCGGCTCGGAGATGGCCCACTGGTTGTTCTGGCAGAAGAAGACGACCGGCGCGTTGTAGGAGGCGGCGAAGATGAACGCCTCGTTGACGTCGCCCTGGCTGCTGGCGCCGTCGCCGAAGTGCGCGAGCACGGCGGCGTCGCGGTCGGGGTCGCCGGTGCCGACGACGCCGTCGCGCTGCATGCCCATGGCGTAGCCGGTGGCGTGCAGGGTCTGGGCGCCGATGACGATCGTGTACAGGTTGAAGTTGAACTCCGCCGGGTCCCAGTCGCCGTGGTCGACACCGCGGAAGAGCCCGAGCAGCCGCAGCGGGTCGAGGCCGCGGCACCAGGCGACACCGTGCTCGCGGTAGGTCGGAAAGACGAAGTCCTGCGGGCGGGTGGCTCGGCCGGCGCCGATCTGCGCGGCCTCCTGACCCAACAGCTGCGCCCAGATGCCGAGCTCGCCGTGGCGCTGCAGCGCGGTGGCCTCGGTGTCGATGCGCCGGGTCAGCACCATGTCGCGCAGCAGCCCGCGCAGCTCCTCGGCGCCGAAGTCCAGGTCGAACTCGGGGTGGTGCACGCGCTCGCCCTCGGGGGTGAGCAGCTGCACCAGCTCCGGGCCGCCGTCGCGCTGCGCGGGGCCGAACACCTCGGCCAGGTCGGGGCCGAACTCGGGATCGTGAAGGGTCTCGGGGGTTCGGGGGTCGCTCACGCTGCACTCCTTCGTGTCGCCGGTGACGGGATCGCCGCTTGCCGGGTGGCAGGTCCGACCGGCCTGCCGGGGTGGTGGCGAGACGTGATCGGGGCCACATTCGTGGGTGCAGGCGAAGATACCGGGGTCGTGGTGTCCCGGCCAATCACCGCGGGCATCCGACTATCGGACGTCCTAGGACTCTCCTCCTCCGTACACCAGGCTCGGCGCCGGGCGTCGGGGCGCCGACACCGCGCGCTGCAGGTCGGCCGGCAGCAGCCGGGTCCCGGTGACCTGCTCGACGAGGGCCAGTCCGACGACGAAACCGCTCGGCGCATCCTCGGCGTCGTCGTCCTCCTCCGGGTCGAGACAGGCGAGCTCGACGAGCGCACGGACCTCGTCGGGAACCTCGCTGGTGTCCTCGAGGAAGCAGTACTCGTCGTCGTCGAAGAGCACCTCGCCGCCGCGGGCGTAACCGAAGCGCTCGCTGCCGTCGATGTTGCTGCGCACGACGCTCGCCGTGCCTCCGCGCGACAGCGCCGAGAGAGCTGCGAGCGACGGGTCGCCGTAGCCGGTGTCCTCGAACGCCAGCACACCTCCCGCGACCGCGACCAGCGCCCACGCGGTCTCCTCCTCCGCGCCGTCCCACCCGCTCGCCTGCTCCTGGGCGAGCCGAGCTCCCAGCTCGGCGGCGACCGACTCGACCGTGGCAGCGGGGTCCGCCACCACCAGCAGGGTGGCCGACTCGGTGTCGCCCAGGGCGTCGCACAGCTCGTCGAGGTGCTGCTCGTCCAGATCCATGGCCGGGAGCCTAGGCGGCGTCCGGCATCCTGGAGGGCATGAGCGACCTGCGTGCCACCGGCTCCATCGAGGTCGACGCCCCGGCGTCGACGATCTTCGACATCCTGGCCGACCCGCGCCAGCACTCCGTGATCGACGGGTCGGGCACCGTGCGCGACTCGGTCTCCGGGCCCGAGCGGCTCAGCCTGGGCGCGAAGTTCGGCATGGACATGAAGATGGGGGCGCCGTACAAGATCGGCAACACCGTCGTGGAGTTCGAGCCGGACCGGCTGATCGCCTGGCGCCACAAGGGTCTGCACCGCTGGCGCTACGAGCTCGAGCCGGTGGCCGGCAACCCCGGCCGCACCCGGGTCACCGAGACCTGGGACGCCTCCTACTACCCGACGCTGCTCGCGCTGGGTCTCAAGGCCGCCGGGTTCCCCGCGCGCAACCAGGCCGGCATCGACGCCACCCTGCCCAAGCTCAAGGCGGAGGCCGAGCGCCGGGCCTGATCCGGACCCGACCCGGCCTGACTCACCCGGTTCGGGGAACCGGTGGGGCATGAGCATCCGCAAGGGCACCGAGGTCAGCTGGAACTGGAGCGGCAACACGACCACCGGCAAGGTGGTCGAGGTCTTCCACGAGAAGGTCACCCGCACCATCGACGGCAGCGAGATCACCCGCAACGCCAGCGACGACGAGCCGGCCTACCTGATCGAGCAGGAGGACGGCTCGAAGGTGCTGAAGTCCAAGAGCGAGGTCGACCGGGCCTAGCCTGACCCCGTGATCACCCGCGACGACGTCGTGCCGCTGCTGCTGGCGGCGTGCCCCTCGTTCGCGGCGGTCTGGGCAGACCTGGAGCACGACCCGCTCGTCGTCGAGGACGACGGCACGCGGCTGCACTACGCCGACGCCGGCCGAGTGGCCGACCACCTCGTGGGGCGGTTCGTGGCCGGCGACCGCGTGGAGGTCGCGGCGGCGCTGGCCGTCGTCGAGCGGATGCACCTCGAGGGCGACGCCTACGTGCGCGAGCTCGCCACGATCGGCTACCTCGAGGACCTGCAGGACGCAGCGCGTCGCCATCCCGCCTGTGCACCCGAGCAGCTCGAGCCCCTGCTGGGGGCCGAGTCGCTGCGCTGGTGGCGCGGGCTCGACGCGTTCTGGTCGGGCCAGGCACCCACCGTGCTGGCGCAGGACGACGAGCCGGGATCTCAGCGCCAGACGCGCACGTAGTCCACCTCGGTGGTCGCGGTCGCCGGCGCGGTGCCGGTGTGCGCGTTGCCAGCGATGCCCAGCGCCTGGGTGAGCGCGATGATGTACGGCTTCTGGAACGCTTGGTCACCGGAGTCGTTGGTCAGGCAGCGCCGGCCGTCGACGTCGATGGCGATCGTGGACGCCGTCCAGGTGAGCGTGTAGGTGTGCCACTCACCGCGCTGCGCGAGGCAGTACTCGGTGTTCAGGCCCTGCACGGGGCCGCCGTTGTCCCAGGCCGTGTAGTGCAGGAACGGGATCGCCAGGTCCGGGTGCTGGGAGTAGGTCTCCGCGACGTCGATCTCCCCGGCCGCCGGCCAGGGCAGCAGCGAAGGGTAGCGGTCGTCGGGCCAGAGCCAGAACGCCTCCTGGAGACCGGGCTGCCCGGGCTCCTCGGTCGGCGTGGAACGCATCCGCACCTCGAAGCGACCGTGCTGCTGGCTGAAGAGCCGGTAGGTCGAGACCTGACCGGAGTAGTGGGTGGCGGTGAGGCCGACGCAGTCGAAGGGCTGCGGGGCAGGCAGCACCGAGAGCCGCAGCACGCCGCTGCGCACCGACACCGTGGCGGGTGAGTCCACGTGGCAGGAGCGGGCCCCCTCGACCCCGGTCGCGAAGCTGGTCTGCGGCAACCAGCGCCGGCGGTCCAGCGACCGTCCGTCAAACTCCTCCGCCATCGTGCAGACCCAGCGGGTGCCGTCCTCGCGCAGCAGCGGCTCCCCGCAGGCGTCCCCGCCGCCACCACCGCCGCGGGACCGATCGGGGGGCGCCGCCTGCGCGGCGGAGAGTCCCGCCGTCAGCAGGGCGGCGAGCAGGACCAGGATGGCGGCGCGTCGTCGTCGCATGGCGGCACCAACGTCTTCCTCCCCCATGAGGACGGGCGCCGAGCGGCGCCCGCGGGGAGGCTAGCGGCTGCGCGCGCCGCCTCGCAGGGAGACGCGCAGCCGTCCAGACCGCACCGAAAGACCGCGAGGGTCAGCCGCGGCCGTGGGGCTCGAGCCACACGTCGGGCTCGGGGCCCGCCGGCACCACCTGGGTGGGGTTGATGTCCTTGTGCACCACGTAGTAGTGCGTCTTGATCTGGGCGAAGTCGATCGTCTCGCCGAAGCCGGCCGTCTGGAACAGGTCGCGCGCGTAGCCCCACAGCTGCGGCATCTCGGTCAGCTTGACCCGGTTGGCCTTGAAGTGGCCGTGGTAGACGGCGTCGAAGCGGGCGAGCGTGGTGAACAGCCGCACGTCCGCCTCGGTGATGGCGTCACCCATCAGGAACCGCCGCGAGGCGAGCCGCTCCTCGAGCCAGTCCATCGCCGTCCACAGGCGGTCGTAGGCGTCCTGGTAGCTCTCCTGGTCACCGGCGAAGCCGCAGCGGTAGACACCGTTGTTGACCTCGGTGAAGACCCGCTTCATGACCTCCTCCATCTCCTCGCGGAGGTCGGTCGGCCACAGGTCCGGGGCGTCGGCGCTGTGGAAGTCGCGCCACTCGTGGAAGAAGTCGTGGGTGATCCACGGGAAGTCGTTGGTCACCAGCTCGCCGCTGGACTCCTCCACCATCGCCGGCACGGTGATGCCGCGGGAGTAGTCGGGGAAGCGCTTGAGGTAGGCCTCCTGCAGGCGCTCGTAGCCCAGCACCGGGTCGCGGCCCCCCTCGTCGAGGTCGAAGGTCCAGCTGCGCTCGTCGTGGGTGGGTCCGGTGAGACCCATGCTGATCACGTCCTGGAGCCCGAGCAGCCCTCGCACGATGATGGCGCGGTTGGCCCACGGGCAGGCGGCGGCAGCGACGAGCCGGTAGCGGCCCGGCTCCACCGGCCACAGCTCGCCCTCGACCGGGCCGTGCTCGGGCCGGCGACCGTCCTGGGTGATCCGGTCGGGCACGTAGTTCATGTCGCGGTTGAAGCCGCCCTTCTCCACGTACGACCCGCCCTGCTCGCTGTCCTGCCCGCCGTCCTGCCCGCCGTCCTGACCAGCCACTGACCTCGTCCACCTCTCCGTCGACACACGTCTGCGAACCCGTCGGGCTCCCTCCTGCGGTACCCACTCACGCAGGCCACGCCCGGCATCGCGCCTACCCGGTGCCGGCGACCCGCCAGTCCCCGTTCTCGCGCTCGAGCACGTAGGTGGTCCGTGCCTCGACCCGCGACCCCGGCGAGGTGCTGACCGTGAACAGCTCGACCCGCGCGGTGTCCCCGTCCTCGGTCTCGGAGACCACCTGCGTGCGCGTCGTCGCCTCCCCGCCCTCGGGCCACCCGAACACCCAGTCCGCCTCGTCGCCGGTGGGCAGGCACAGCGGCGCGAGCTCGTCGGCGTGCGCCCGCGTGGCCACGTCGCCGAGCACGTCGCAGTCGGCCGGGATCTGGCCGAGGGCCCGCTCGTAGCGCGCGACGATGCCCCTCGGCGAGCCGGCCGCCGCCTGCGCCGCCGCCGTGACGCCGGCGGCGCCCACGACCACCACGACGACGAGCACGACCAGGGCAGCGCGCAGCGAGCCGGCGTCGCTGACCCGGGTCGTGAGTCGGTACCAGGTCGGCTCGGTCGAGGTCACACCTGATTCTGGCCCACAGGCTCCCGGACGGGAGCCAGCGAGGCCACGAACTCCAGCTTGTCGAGCACCCGCGCGGGGATCACGAACGGGTAGACGTCGTCCTTGCCCATGGAGCGGTTCATCTGGTTCAGCGCGGTGGAGAGCGGGACCCAGACGCCGGTGACCAGGTCGCGGAAGGTCGAGAACGCCCCGATGCCGCCGACGGTGACCAGCCCGAACTCGCGGGCGGTCTCGATCGAGTCCGCGATGTGCAGGTAGTGGGCCCACGTCTCGGCGAAGTCCTCGAAGGGGTGCATGGTGGCGTAGGTGGAGATGTACTCCTGCTCCCAGCCCTCGGGCGGCCCCTCGGCGTAGTGCCGGTCGATCTCGGCCTGGTAGTCCTTCGACTCGTCGCCGAACAGCTCGCGGCAGCGCGTCATCAGCTCCTCGCCCTGGACCAGCTGCCACTCGTAGTAGTGACCGACCTCGTGCCGGAAGTGACCGAGCATGGTGCGGTAGGGCTCGGCCAGGCTGGCGCGCACCTTCTCGCGGTAGGCGTCGTCGCTCTCGGCGAGGTCGATGGTGACCACGCCGTTCTCGTGCCCGATGACGACGTTCTCCTCGACGCTGGAGAGCAGGTCGAAGGCCAGGCCGTTCTCCTCGTCACCTCCCGCGGCGGGGTCCTTGCCGACGATCGCGAAGCCGAGCGTGTCCAGCTCGACGATCAGGTGGCGCTTGGCCTGCTCGGCCAGCGGGAAGTTCGCCAGCCCGACCAGGTCGTCGTCGCTGGGGCGCGTGCGGGTGAGCGTGCACGAGAAGCAGAGCCCACCCTCCAGCGGGGCGAGCCAGGTGCAGCCGGAGAGGCCCAGGTTGGCGCACACGTGCCACACCAGGCCGGCGGCGTCGACGTAGCGACCCTGCTCGTCGACGGGCACGATCGCGCGCTCCTCGCGGGAGTACCCCAGGGCGGTGCCGCAGCTGACGCAGACCGAGTTCTCGAAGAACAGCTGGTTGTCGCAGACGCGACAGCGGAAGGCCCTCACGATCGGCTCCGGACACGGGACGGGATGATCTGACGCATGCCGGACAACCTCTCCTTCTTCACGCTCGACGACGACGGCTCCTCACTGGTACCCACCCCCCTCGCGATCAGCAGCTGGAGCGAGACCCAGCTCCACGGCGTGGCCGTGAGCGGCGCCCTGGCGCGCGCCGCCGAGTCGGAGGTCCACGCGGCCGGGCGCACCGACCTGCGGGCCGCGCGCTGGACCGTCGACCTGTTCCGGCCGGTGCGCAACGAGCCGCTGGTGATCCGCACCGAGGTGGTCCGCGAGAGCGCGCGCCTGCTGCTGGTCGATGTCGCCGTCGAGCAGGAGGGCCGCACCGTCACCCGCGCCGCCGGGCTGTTCCTCAAGCCCACCGAGACCCCCGACGTCGGGCTCTGGGCGCCCGAGCCCGACCCGCTGTTCGCCCCGCCGCCGCTCGAGGTGGCCCCGGCCGCCGAGGAGCCGCACGTGCCGTTCGTGCGCAGCGACGCCGACTGGTCCCAGGACTTCGGCGCCCACCAGAACGCCGGCCGCAAGAGCTCGTGGAACCACGTGGTGCCCGTGGTCCCGCAGGAGCGTCCGAGCGGCTTCGTGGCCGCCGCGGCCACCGCCGACGGCGCCAGCCTGACCACCAACTGGGGTGCCCGCGGCGTCGAGCACATCAACACCGACCTCACCCTGACCCTGACCCGGCTGCCCGACGGTCTCGACGTCGGTCTCACCGCCCTGCACCGCACGGAGCACGACGGCATCGCCGCGGGCACGTCGGTGATGTTCGACCGCTCCGGGGTGTGCGGCACGGTGCAGGTGACCGCGCTGGCCAACAGCAGACGCGCGATCAACTTCGAGCAGGTGCGCTACCGGGACGACGGGACGCGCGTGGAGGCGTGAGCCGGGCTCACACCCCGTGCGCGTCGGGGTCGCGCCAGGTGCGCTCGAACGGCAGCCGCCACGCGTGCGGGGCGACGAGCTGGTGGATGGCGTTCGGCCCCCACGAACCGGGCGCGTAGGAGCGCACCGGCGGCGGGTCGGTGAGCAGCGGGATCGCCTTCTCCCACAGCGTCTCGATGCCGGCGGCGGTGGTGAACAGGGTGTGGTCGCCGCGCATCGCGTCGTGGATGAGCCGCTCGTAGGCCTCCAGCACCAGCCCGGCCGACGGCGTCTCGTGGGTGGCGAACTGCATGGAGAGCTTCTCGAGCTTGAAGCCCGGCCCGGGGCGCTTGCCGTAGAACGACAGCGACATCTTCGACTGGTCGGCCAGGTCGAAGGTGAGGTGGTCGGGGCCCTGCATGCCCACGTTCGAGCCCTGCGGGAACATCGAGAGCGGGGGCTCCTTGAAGGCGATCGAGATGATCCGTGCCCCCTCGGCCAGCTTCTTGCCGGTGCGCAGGAAGAACGGGACGCCGGCCCAGCGCCAGTTGTCGATCTCGACCTTGAGCGCCACGAAGGTCTCGGTGTCGGAGTCGTCGGCCACCTGCTCCTTGCCGCGGTAGCCGGTGTACTGGCCGCGCACGGCATCCTTCGGCTGCAGCGGCTTCATCGAGCGGAAGACCTTCAGCTTCTCGTCGCTGATCGGGCCCGGTGCCAGCGAGGTGGGCGGCTCCATGGCCATGAAGGCCAGCACCTGCATCAGGTGGGTCACCACCATGTCGCGGAAGGCGCCCGTGGACTCGTAGAAGGCGGTGCGGCCCTCGAGCCCGAGCGTCTCGGGCACGTCGATCTGCACGTGGTCGATGAAGTTACGGTTCCAGATCGGCTCGAAGAGCCCGTTGGCGAAGCGGAACGCCAGGATGTTCTGGGCCGCCTCCTTGCCCAGGAAGTGGTCGATGCGGAAGACCTGCTCCTCCCCGAAGACCTCGTGCACCCGGTGGTTGAGCTTCTTCGCCGACTCCAGGTCGGTGCCGAAGGGCTTCTCCATCACGATCCGGCTGCGCTCCACCAGCCCGGCCTCGTCGAGCTGGTGCAGCACGTCGAGCGCGGCCTTGGGCGGCACCGAGAGGTAGTGCAGGCGCTGGATCTCCTTGCCCGCGGCCTGCGCGGCGTCGGCGAGCACCGACTCGGCCTCGGCGACGGCGTCGGCCAGCGCAGCCGGTCCGGCGGCCTGCGAGACGTAGCTCAGCGTGGTCGCGAACAGCGCCCACTTCTCCTCGTCGTAGGCGCCGCGGCCGTGCTCGACGCACGCCTCGCGCGCCAGGTCGACGAACGCCTCGGTGTCGATCTCCTCCAGCGAGGTGCCGATCACCCGGGCGTCGGTCAGCAGGCCCGCGCGCCGCAGCCGGTACAGACCCGGCAGCAGCTTGCGCTTGGCCAGGTCGCCCGTGGCACCGAACAGGACGACGACGTGCGGCTGCTCCATGGGGACACCGTAGAGGTGGTGGGTTACACGGGTGCGACGTCCACCGAGACCCGCAGCGTCGAGCGCTTGGCCTCGGTGAAGATCACGCCCTTGACCGGCGGGACGTCGCCGTAGTCGCGGCCCCAGGCGACGGTGACGTAGCGCTCGTCGACCGCGGTGTCGTTGGTGGGGTCGACGGCGAGCCAGTGGTCGCCGCCCAGCCACACCGAGACCCACGCGTGCGAGGCGTCGGCACCCACCAGGCGCGCCTGGCCCGGCGGCGGCGTCGTGGCCAGGTAGCCGCTCACGTACCGACCGGCCAGCCCGTGGCTGCGCAGGCAGGCCAGGGTCAGGTGCGCGAAGTCCTGGCAGACGCCGGCGCGCTGCTCGAGGATCTCGCCGATGGTGGAGGTGACCGTGGTGGCGGTGCGGTCGTACTCGAAGTCGGCGTGGATGCGGTGCACCAGCTCGGCCACCGCGTCCCCCACCGGCCGCCCACGACCCAGCGAGGGTGCGGCGTAGGCGCGCGCAGCCTCCGCGTGCTCCACCAGCGTCGACTCCAGCGCGACGTCGGTGGCCAGCCAGGCGCCGTCGGCAGCCGGCTCCAGCAGCGGGCGCAGCCGCTCCCAGGGGGTGGCGGCGGCCTCCTCGTCGACCACCGGCACGCCCACGACGACCTCGCCGCACCCCTCCACCACCAGCTCGCGGTGGGGCTCGCGCACCTGGAAGTAGGTGGCGTGGTTGCCGTAGTGGTCGGTGTCCTCGCCGACGTCGACCGGGTCGGGCCGCACCTCGACCCGGTAGTCGGCCACCTGCTGCCACGGCAGGGCGCGCGGCACCAGCCAGCACGACCCGTAGCTGTCGGTGACCGGCTCGTCGTAGCTGTAGGTGGTGGTGTGCCGCACCCGGTACCGCACGCTCACCGGCCCGGCTCCAGGCTCTCGACCAAGGTCAGCGCGCCGAAGGGCCGCGGGGCGGGCCCGTCGGCCACGTGCAGCTCGACGACGGCCTCGGCCAGCCGCAGCAGCTGGGCGGTGAACGTGGCCAGGAAGGCCTCCAGGTTGGGCCGGCTCGCGCCACCGATCGCCACCAGCGTGGCGACGTCGGTGCCGGACAAATCGGCGGCCAGGTCGGCCACCAGCCGCTCGGGTCGCGAGGAGCCCGTGGAGGCGGCCAGCGCCGGCAGGTGCTCGGCCACGTCGGCCAGCGCGAACGCCACCGACCGCGGGTTGGTGGCGTCCATCAGCAGCAGCTCGAGCACTCCACCGGGTCGCACGTAGCCCCGGTAGCGGCGCCGGTGGGTGACGGCGCTCTCGGTGGCCACCAGGACGGCGTTGAGCACCTCGCGGTCGACGTCGATGCCGCGACGCTCGGTGGTGGTGGCCGCCAGCAGGTGGCACACCTGCAGGGCGCGCTCGAGCGAGCGCCCCACGGCGATCATGTGCCAACCCTCGTCGCGGATCATGCTGGCCGTGACGCCCTGCATCGAGAGGATGCCCGTGAGCATCCGTCCGGCCGACTCGGAGACCTGGTGGCCGTGCGGGGTGGCCTGCAGCGCGGCGGCGGCCCGGTCCGTGGTGCCGAAGGCCCGCCAGATGTCGGGCGAGAGCTGGTCGCGGACCCCGGCCAGGGCCTCGCGGAGCGCCCCCAGGGCCTGGGCGGCGCTGCCGTCGCGGGCGCCGTCGAGCAGCACCGAGCGCAGCTCCCCGTCGACGTCGTCGTGCTGGTGCCCGGCCATCCGGCGCACCGCGGCGAGCATCACGTCGAGCGCCCGGCCGCCGCCGGCGCGGGCGCCGGGCGGCCGACCGCCGTCGGAGAGTCCGTGGCAGGCCAGCACCAGGCGCAGCATGTCCTCGGCACGCTCGGCGTAGCGGCCGAACCAGAGCATGTCCTCGAGCACGCGCGGCACGGCCACCGTGACCGCGCGGCCGGTGGTCATGGGCAGCACCTCGGCCAGGCCCTGGTCGGGGTCGCCGGCCTCGCCCTTGAGCACCCAGACGTCCTTGCTGGTGGTGGACTGCACCGCCCCGCCCTCGTAGACGCTGGCCAGCCCGCCCACGAGCGGGCGGTAGGAGGAGCCGTAGCGCAGCGTGAACGTGCGCAGGGTCAGCGACTGCGGCAGCACGGTGCCGCCCGTGGGGCTGGAGCGCTCGGCCCGCCAGGCCGGGGCCTGCGAGAACGGCAGCTGCTCTTGGCCCACGTGGCGGTGGGGGGCGGCCAGCACCCGCGCCCGCAGCTCGGCCGGCTCGAGGTGGCGCAGCCCGGTGCTCGGGCCGTCGAGGGCGCGCACCGTGACGGCGTCGGGCCCCTCCAGCCGGTCGAGCACCTGCTCCAGGCCGGCGGGCTCGCCGCACCACCAGGTGGCGACCGAGGGCAGTCGCAGCGACTCGCCCAGCAGCAGCTCGCAGGCCGCGGGCAGGTACGGCAGCAACCCGGGGTTCTCGAGCACCCCGGCGCCCAGGCCGTTGACGACGCGCACGCGACCGCGGCGCACCGCCTCGGTCAGCCCGGCGATGCCCAGCTGGCTCTCGCCGCGCAGCTCGAGCGGATCGCTCCAGGCGGCGTCGACGCGGCGCAGGATGACGTCGACGCGCTCCAGGCGCCCCTGCCCGCGCAGGTAGACAGAGCCGTCGCGCACGACCAGGTCGCTGCCCACCACGAGCGGGAAGCCGAGCGAGGAGGCGATGAACGCCTGGTCGTAGGCGGTCTCGGACTGCGTGCCGGGCGAGAGCACCACCACCCGCGGGTCGGCCAGGTCGCCCGAGGCCGACTGCAGCAGTGCCGAGCGCAGCGCCCAGAAGTACGGCTCGATGCGGTGCAGCCGGGCCTCGCGGTACAGCTCGGGCAGCACCCGCGAGACCACCCGCCGGTTCTCCATGGCGTAGCCCATCCCCGACGGCGCCTGCGCGCGGTCGCCCAGCACCCGCCACTCGCCGCGGGCGTCGCGGCCCAGGTCGGTGGCCGAGAGCACCAGCGGCCGCGGCTCGATGGTGCTGGGCCGCGCCACGGCGCGCACGTAGCCGGCGTGGCCCATCACCACCGCGGCGGGCACCACGCCCTCCGCGAGCAGCCGACGCTCGCCGTAGAGGTCCACGAGCACCGCGTTGAGCAGCTCGGCGCGCTGGGCCAGGCCGACCTCCAGCGGCGTCCACGTCTCGGCGTCGAGCACCAGCGGCACCGGGTCCAGCCGCCAGGGGCCCAGCCGGCGGCCGGGGCGGGAGTAGGTGACGCCGTCGTCGGCCAGCGAGCGCCCGATCTCCTCGTCCACGCGCCGCAGGTCGCGGTCGGTGATCGCCACGGCCACCTCGGCGAACTCCCGCCACGCCGGCCGCAGCGAGCCGTCGGGGCGCACGACCTCGTCGTAGCGCTCCACGCGCCCGTCGAGCGCCGGCTGGGTGACCCGGGCGGCGTAGTCGGAGAAGACGGTCACGGGGGTGCTACTCGACCCGGGTCCTGACCCGGGCTCGGCGCAGGTCCAGGGTGTGGGGGTGGTCGGGGCTCGCGGCGGTCGCGGCCGCCTCGCGCAGGGCTCCGACGTCGAGGTGGCCCGCGGTGTGGCCGTGGGGCTCGAAGCGCGCGGCGCGGCGCGCCTCGGCCTCGTGCGCGTTGACCGGTGGCGTCTCGTAGGCGCGGCCGCCGGGGTGCACCACGTGGTAGGTCGCCCCGCCGAGGCTGACGCCGGCCACGGTGTCGACGACGTCGAACACCAGGGGCGCGTGCACCTCGATCGAGGGGTGCAGGGCCGACCACGGCTGCCAGGCCCGGTAGCGCACGCCCGCGTAGGACGCGCCTGCGTCTGTCCGAGCGGGGGTCAGCGGCACGGGGACACCCTGGCACGTGACCAGGTGCCGCTGCGGGTCGATCCCGCGGACCGACACCTGCAGCCGCTCGACGCTGGAGTCCACGTAGCGCGCCGTCCCCGACCCGGTGGCCTCCTCGCCGAGCACGTGCCACGGCTCGATGGCCTGGCGCAGCTCGAGCTCCCACGCGCCCGCGCCCACGCCGCCGGTGGCCACCCCGATCCGGGGGAAGCGGAACTCGGTGAAGGGTGCGAGCCAGGTCTGCTCGAAGTCGATGCCGGCCGCGCGCAGGTCGGCCACCACCTCGGCGAGGTCGCGCTCCGCGCCCTCGGGCAGCAGCGGGTCGTCGTGCAGCGTGGTGCCCCAGCGCACCAGGGGTGCCACCAGCGGGCGCTCCCAGAACATCACGACCAGGCTGCGCACCAGCAGCGCCTGGACCAGCGCCATCCGCGGGTGCGGCGGCATCTCGAAGCCGCGCATCTCCAGCAGGCCGAGCCGCCCGCGGCTGGAGTCGGGGCTGTAGAGCTTGTCGATGCAGAACTCGGCGCGGTGGGTGTTGCCGGTCAGGTCGGTGAGCAGGTGCCGCAGCGCGCGGTCCACGAGCCACGGAGCGATGTGATCACCGCTCTCGTCCGTCTCGACGTCGGCGTCGCCCTCCCGCGCCGCTGCCTGCAGCCGGCGGATCTCGGCGAGCGCGATCTCCATCTCGTGCACGGCCTCGGGCCGGCCCTCGTCGAAGCGCGGTGCCTGGCTGGTGGGTCCGATGAAACGGCCGGAGAACACGTAGCTCAGGCTGGGGTGGCGCTGCCAGTAGGTCACCAGGCTGGCGAGCAGGTCGGGCCGACGCAGCAGCGGGCTGTCCACGGGCTGCCGGCCGCCGAGGGTCAGGTGGTTGCCGCCGCCGGTGCCGGTGTGCAGGCCGTCGAGGTCGAACTTCTCGGTGGTCAACCGCGCGCGCCGGGCCTCGTCGTAGAGCGTGGTCAGCAGGTCGCGCTGCTCGGCCCAGCTGGCGGTGGGCTGCACGTTGACCTCGATCACGCCGGGGTCGGGCGTGACCACCAGCTGGGTCAGCCGGCTGTCGGGCGGCGGTCCGTAGCCCTCGAGCACCAGCCCACCGGGCAGCTCGTCGCGCACGCGCCGGGCCGCCACCTCCACCAGCTTGAGCAGGTCGACGTAGTCCTCCAGCCGCTCGGTGGGCGGCAGGAACACGTGCACCAGGCCCTCGCGCACCTCGAACGCGATCGCGGTGGTGGGCACCTCCTCGGGGTCGACGACGGTGACGACCGGCACCTGCGGCTCCAGCGGCGGCCCGGCCTCGAGGTAGCTCGGCTCCCCGGCGGCCTCGGGGTCGCGCCACGCGATGGCGTCCAGCGGCAGCCGCAGCCCGACCGCGCTGTCGCCCGGGGTGAGCACCAGCCGGCCGCGACGGAACCGCCACGCCGGGCTCGTCCAGCCGGTCTCGGCGGTCACCAGCGGCAGCACCCAGCCGGTGGGGGTCTGGACGCCGGCGTCGAGCGTGGCGACGTCGTCGATCGTGGGCTCTCCCGGGGGAGGCTCGCCGACGGGCCGGCGCACCTGCTCCACCAGGGCGGCCAGCGGGTCCTCGAAGGCCGGCAGCAGGTGCTGCTCCGGCAGGCCGAGCACCCGGGTGACCCGCCGGGCCAGCGCCTCGGCAGCCTCCGGGGGTGCGGTGTTGCTTTCGGCCCAGGGGTCGCCGAACAGCTCGGGGGTCTGCCAGAGGTCGACGCCGTCGGTGCGCCACTGCAGCGCGATGTTCCAGCGCGGCAGCGGCTCGCCGGGGTACCACTTGCCCTGCCCACGGTGCACCACACCGCCCTGCGCGTAGGTCTCGCGCAGGCGCGCCGCGAGCGTGCCGGCCAGCACACGCTTCTCGGGGCCGTCGGCGTCGGTGCTCCACTGGTCGGTGGTGGCGTCGTCGAGGCTGACGAAGGTGGGCTCCCCGCCCATCGTCAGCCGCACGTCACCCTCGACCAGGCGCCGGTCGACGGCCTCGCCCAGCGCGTCGACGCGCGCCCACTGCAGCTCGGTGTAGGGCTTGGTGACCCGCGGGTCCTCGTGGATGCGGCGCACCTCGTTGTGGAAGCCGAAGGTGACCTCCACCGGGTCGGTGACGCCCTCGATCGGTGCGGCGCTGCTGGGGTGCGGCGTCGCGCTGAGCGGGATGTGGCCCTCGCCGGCGAAGAGGCTGCTGGTGGGGTCCATGCCGACCCAGCCCGCGCCGGGCACGAACACCTCGGCCCAGGCGTGCAGGTCGGTGAAGTCGGCGGTGGGGCCGCTCGGCCCGTCGAGCGCCTCCTGGTCGGCGGTCAGCTGCACCAGGTAGCCGCTCACGAAGCGCGCGGCCAGGCCGTGCTGGCGCAGCATCGCCACCAGCAGCCAGGCGCTGTCGCGGCACGAGCCGATGGCGCGCGCGAGCGTCTCGTCGGGCGTCTGGACGCCGGCCTCCATGCGCACGCTGTAGGCCACCTCGCGGTGCACCGCGGCGTTGAGGTCGGCGAGGAACTGCACCGTGGGCACCGGCTCGGGCGACGCGGCGTCCGGGTCGCGCAGCGCCCGGGCGGCCTCCGCCTCCTCCACCGGCCGCAGGTAGGGCGCCAGGTCGGCGGCCAGCTGCGGCTCGTAGGCGAAGGGAAAGGTCTCGGCGTGCTCCTCGATGAAGAAGTCGAAGGGGTTGATGGTCATCAGGTCGGCCACCAGGCCCACGGTGATCTCCAGCCGGCTGACCTTCTCGGGGAACACCAGCCGGGCCAGCCAGTTGCCGAAGGGGTCCTGCTGCCAGTTCACGAAGTGCTCGGCGGGCGAGACGTCCAGCGAGTAGGCCTCGATCGGCGTGCGGCAGTGCGGCGCGGGCCGCAGTCGCACCACGTGGGGGCCGACCTGCACGGGGTGCGCGAAGTCGTAGCTGGTGCGGTGCTCGAGCGCGACCTTGATGGACATGCGCCCAGCCTGCCCGCTCCGCGCACCGCGCAGGTAGCCGGCGTGTTGCGAAGCGACCCGGCCGATCGCAAAGAACTATTTGCAAAGACATCTTTGTGGACTTACGGTGCTCTCGTGGACCTCACCTCGATCACGCCCGAGCCGCACCAGCTGCGCGCCCTCAGCCACCCGGTGCGCCTGCGCATCCTGGGCCTGCTGCGCAGCGAGGGACCCACCACCGCGACGGCGCTGGCCACCCGGCTGGGCCTCAACTCCGGTGCCACCAGCTACCACCTGCGCCAGCTGGCCCAGCACGGCTTCGTGGAGGACGACGCCGAGCGGGGCAACGGCCGCGAGCGGTGGTGGCGGGCCTCGGCCCAGAGCACCCGCACGGAGTTCACCACCGACCCCGAGGCGCGTGCCGCCGAGGACGCGTTCGTGCAGGCCGTGGCGGTGGTGCACACCGAGCAGCTGCAGCGCGCCGTCGAGGAGCGCGAGCTGGTGCCCGACGCCTGGCGACGCGCCTCCACGTTGAGCGACTGGGGCCTGCGGCTCACCCCCCGGCGTGCCGAGGCGCTCATGACGGCGCTCATCGCCGCCATCGAGGAGACCGACGAGGACCCGGCCGACGAGGGCGCCGAGGACTTCGTGGTCGTGCTGCACACCTTCCCCCGGCCGGGGCGCGTCGCCCGGGCGGTGCCGGAGTCGGAGGAGGAGCGGTGAACCGGGCCTTCACCGGGTGGCTCGGTGCGGGCTTCCTCTCCACCACCGGCACGCGCGTCTCGATGGTGGCGCTGCCCCTGTTCGCGCTCGAGCTCACCGGCAGCGCCGCGCTCACCGGGCTCGTCGCGCTCTGCGAGATGGCGCCGCTGGTGCTGCTCAAGGTGCTCGGCGGCCCGATCATCGACCGGGTCGGCCCGCGACGCGTCGCGCTCACCTGCGAGATGCTCTCGGTCGTCGCGGTCGGCTCCATCCCCGCGCTGCACCTGGCCGGCGCGCTCACCTTCCCGCTGCTGCTGGTGCTGGTGGCGGTGGCGGGCGCACTGCGCGGCCCGGGCGAGAGCGCCCAGAACGCCATGTCGCCCGCGCTGGCCGCGCACGCCGGGGTGCCCCTGGAACGCGTCACCGGCCTCGACGGCGCGGCCGAGCGCACCGCGTCCATGACCGGGGCGGCGCTCGCCGGCATCCTGGTGGCCTCGGTGGGGGCCGCCGAGGCGCTGGTGGTCAACGCGGGAGCGCTCGGCGTCGCGGCGCTGGTGCTGGCCTGGGCCACCGCCGGCGTCCCGGTGCAGAGCACTGCTGCCGCGGCGGGCGAGGTGGAGCCGGGCGAGCAGCGCTACCTCGACCAGCTGCGGGAGGGCTGGCGCTTCCTGCGCAGCGACCCGCTCCTGCTCGGCATCACGGTCATGGTGGCGCTCACCAACCTGCTCGACATGGCGTGGAGCGCGGTCCTGATGCCGGTGTGGGCGGTCACCTCGGGCGAGGGTGCTGCCGCACTGGGACTGCTGCTGGCCCTGATGAGCGGGTGCTCGGCGCTGGGTGCCGCCTGTGCCGCCGCGTTCGCCTCCCGACTGCCGCGCTACACCGTCTACCTGGTGGGCTTCCTGCTCACCGGCCTGCCACGGTTCGCGATCTTCGTGGTGGAGGTGCCGCTCGTGGCGGTAGCCGCGGTGTTCGCCGTCGCCGGGTTCGCCTCCGGGTTCCTCAACCCCGTGCTGGGAGCAGTGATCTTCGAGCGCATCCCGGCACCGCTGGTCGGCCGCGTCTCCTCGTTGAGCACCGCCCTGTGCTTTGCGCTGATGCCGCTGGGCGGCCTGGTCGGCGGGCTGCTGGTGGAGTCGTGGGGCCTGGCCGCGGCCATGCTCACCTGCGGCGTGGCGTACCTGCTGGTGACGACGGCCCCGGCGCTCGACCCGCGCTGGCGTGAGCTCGACCGCCGCCCGGAGCCCCTCGACGAGGCCTCACGTACCGGAGGTTTGTCGGAGCGGGCGGGTACCTGACCGATTCACCCCCTCGATCTCGGGGGGACCAGAAGAGGGAGAGCACCATGCTTCGTCAGCTCATCAGCAGGGTCACCGGCGGCGGACGACGTCGCCCCGCGGGAGGGGTCGGAGGTGTCGGCGGTGCCGGTCGCCGCGGGCACGCCCGCGGCAGCGCCAACGGCGACATCGCGCGTGGCGTCGAGCAGGCCGCCCGCGGGTTCCTGCGCAAGCGCCGCTAGTCGGTCCCGCCGACGGCCGGAGCTCCCCCGGCCGTCAGGCGAGTCGCTCGGCGAACGCCTGCCCCAGGCGGTGCCCCGAGAGGTAGGCGCCCTCCACCTTGGGCGTGGGCCCCCAGCCGTCGCCGCAGACGCCGAGCAGGCCGGTCTCGGTGTTCTCGCCGCCGGCCAGCAGGTACGGCTCCTCGCGCTCGCCGACCGGCCGCGCCAGCGACCACCGCTTCACCACGTGCGACTCTGGCTCGGGCAGACCGAGCACCCGGCGCAGCGCCGCCACCAGGAGAGGACCGGCCCCCTCCGGGTCCTCCAGGTGGTGTGCAGCGCGCTCGGGCGTCGTGTGCGCCACCAGCACGGGGGCGTCGTCGCCGCGGCGGCGTCCGTCGTCGACGATCCAGGCCAGGTCGTCGTCGCCGTTGACGAAGACGCCGTCGAAGCCCCAGCTGCGCTCCGCGAACCGCGCGACCAGGGCCAGCACCGGCTCGAAGTCGCGGGTCAGCTGCTCACCCACCCCCTCGAGACCGGGGCCGAGCAGCCGGCGTGCCTGCACGTCGGGCATGGCCAGCACGACGGCGGCCGCCGGCTCGCCGTCGACGGTGAGGACGCCGCGCTCGTCGCGGTCGACCTGCGCGACCTCGGCGCGCTCCACCTCCAGCGGTGCGGCGAGGTCCTCGACCAGCGAGCGCAACGCGCCCGGGGCGCGCCAGCGCACGGGGCCGCTCTTGGGCTCCAGCGCACCGCCGGGTGCGGTCGCGTCGACGACGTGGAAGGTGTCGGTCCAGGGCTCGGCCAGCCCCCGGTCGCGCCAGTCGGCGGCCACGGCCTCGAAGGCCGGGTCGGAGACGGTGAAGTAGGAGGCACCCAGGTCGACGGCGCGGTCGTCGAGGCGCTTGCTCGCCATCCGGCCGCCGATGCGGTACCCGCGGTCGACCACGCGCACGGGCGCGCCAGCGGCCTGCAGGGCGCGGGCGCAGGCCACGCCGGAGATGCCGGCGCCGACCACCACGACGGGGACGACGGGCGCGCCGCTCACGGGCGCAGCTCCCGCGCCAGCTGCAGCAGGCGGTCGTTGGCCTCGGGCTCGCCGATGCTCACCCGCACGCCCTCGCCGGCGAAGGGCCGCACGGTGATGCCGGCGGCCTCCGCTACCGCCGTCAGCTCGGGCGTGCGCGGGCCGAGCCCGAACCAGACGAAGTTGCCCTGCGGCTCGGGCACGGTCCACCCGGCGTCAGCGAGGCCGGCGACCACCCGGTCGCGCTCGGCCACCAGGGCGTCGACCCGCTCGAGCAGCGCGGCCTCGTTCTCCAGCGAGGCGATGGCGGCGGCCTGCGCCACGTGCGAGACGCCGAAGGGCAGCGAGACGGCGCGCAGTGCGGCGGCCACCGGGTCGTGCGCCACGGCGTAGCCCACCCGGAACCCGGCCAGGCCGTAGGCCTTGGAGAAGGTGCGGAACAGCACCACGTTCGGGTGCCGGGCATAGGTGGCGACGCCGTCGACGGCGTCGTCCATGCGCACGAACTCCAGGTAGGCCTCGTCGACCACGACCAGCACGTGCTCGGGCACCCGGGCCAGGAAGGCGTCCAGGTCACTCTGCGTGACGGCGGGGCCGGTCGGGTTGTTGGGGGTGCAGACGAGCACGACGCGGGTGCGGTCGGTGATCGCGGCTGCCATGGCGTCGAGGTCGTGCCGCCCGTCGGCGGCGACCGGCACGGGCACGCTGACGGCGGCCGCCGTCGTGATGGCGATGGGGTAGGCCTCGAAGCTGCGCCAGGCGTGCACCACCTCGTCGCCGGGCTCGCAGAAGGCGGTCAGCAGCTGGTAGATCAGCGCCACCGAGCCGGTGCCAGCGGCCAGGTGGGTCACCGGCACCCCGAGCCGCGCCGAGAGCGCGGCGTACAGCGCGCTGTTGCCCATGTCGGGGTAGCGGTTCATCACCGAGACCGCGCCGTGGGCGGCCTCGACGACGCCGGGCAGCGGCGGGTAGGGGTTCTCGTTGGACGAGAGCTTGTAGGTGGTCAGGCCCTCACGGGGCGTAGAGGGCTTGCCGGGCACGTACGCCGGGATGGCGGCGACGCTGGAGCGGGGCTGGGGGTGGGCCATGCGCCGAGGTTAGCCAGCGCGGTAGCGCAGGTACCCGACGCCGTTGCCGAAGGCGCGGGCCTCGGTCAGCCGCAGGCCGGAGGCGGAGTGCCCCTCGGGGAAGAGTCCCTGCCCCCGGCCCTGCACGACCGGGTAGACGAAGAGCCGGTACTCGTCCACGACCCCCGCCGCGACCAGGGTGTGGGTGAGCCGGATGCTGCCGGTGCACACGATGTCGCCGCCGGGCCGTGCCTTGAGCTCCTGCACCGCGGCCACCGGGTCCCCACGCAGCACGCTGCTGCCCGCCCAGTCCAGGTCGGCCTCGTCCAACGTGCTGGAGACGACGTGCTTGCGCACGCCGTCGAGGTAGTCCGAGATGCCGGTCGCGTCGTCCGCGAGGGCGCGCCACGAGTGGCGGAAGTCCTCGAACGTCCTGCGACCCACCAGCAGGGCGTCGGCCCGCTGCCGCTGCCGGGCGTTCTCGGCCAGCTGCTCCTCGTGGCCAGCGTCGCCCTGGGCTGCTCCGTCGAACCAGTCGTCGAGCATCTCGATCCGGCCGTCGAGGGTGATGTTCTGGGTGATGGCGAGAGTGCGCATGTCAGTGCCGACCGGTCCCGCGCTCCGGACTCATCGTCCGCGACCGGGATCCACGCCGCGGTGGCGCCACGGCCGCAGCAGCAGCGCGAGCACCAACCCCACCGCGCCGCCCACCGCGGCGCCGGTGGCGTTGTCGACCATGTCGGTGACGTCGCAGGCCCGGTCCAGGCGGGCGAGCTCGAGCTGGGCGAGCTCGATGACGACCGACGAGGCAGCCAGCGCCAGGACGCCGAACGGGGCGGTGAGCCAGGCCGTGCGCGGCCAGCGCGCCGCGAACAGCACGAGCAGCGCGCCGGCCGGCACGAAGATCGCCACGTTGAGCATGCGCTGCCCGCCGCCGAAGATCCAGAAGCCCTCGGGCGCGGGCCCGCCGTAGTCGAAGGAGCAGGTCTCGAGCCGCTCCTCGGCCATCACCCAGCCGGGGGCGCCGTTGGCCGGGATCAGCGTGAGCACGCCGATGACGACCAGGCTCCAGACCAGCAGCGCCAGCGTCGTCGCACCGAGCAGCCCGAGGCGCCGCCGGGTGGCCCAGCCGAGCAGCGCGCAGGCGGCACCCGCCAGTGCGATGAGCACCAGCATCACGCCTACGCCGCCGACCGGGAACACGGCGACGACGCTACCCAGCGCCGTCGGCGGCTACACGCCTACACCGGGGGCAGGACCACCGTGGGGGTGTCCTGCACCACGAGGTCGCGCCCGAGGGTGAGGTCGACGGGGTTGGTCAGGCAGCGGATCGAGCCGCCCCCCTTGTGGAACTCGCCCAGGTCCAGCACGACCACCTCGAACCCCCAGGACTCCAGCTGCGCGCGCACGTGATCGGGGCAGTCGGGCATGACGACGGTGCGACCCACGACCACGGAGTTGGCGGCGAAGGTGGTCAGCGCCTCCGCCTCGGTGAGCACGAGCGGCTCGGGCACCAGCTCCAGGAGCGCGGCGGCCGAGGCGTCGTCGAAGGCCTCGGGGCAGATGAGCGCGCGTCGCTCGTCGAGCGGGCAGAAGGCGAGGTCGAGGTGGTACATGCCCGGGTGGGTGATGCGCAACCCGTGCATGCGCACCCCGAGGTCGGTGGCCAGGTGCTTGAGCGCCAGCTCCTCGGTGCGCGGGCCGTAGCCGACCACCAGGTCGCCGCGCCAGGCGAAGGCGTCACCGGCCTCCAGGTGCGCTCCGACGCCGTCGCGCCCGACCTGCGAGGTGCTCCAGCCGTGCTCGGCGAACCAGGCCTGCGCCGAGGCGGTCTCCATGCGGCGCTGCGGGTAGCGCATGTGGCTCATCACCACGTGCCGACCGCCGTCGGGCCGGACGACGCCGAGGCCGAGGTTCATCGCGTAGACCATGTCGGGCGCGTCCGGGCGCTGCGGGAGCACGTCGACGTGCGCGCCGAGGCCGCGCAGCGTCTCGACAAGGGTGCGCCACTGCTGCATCGCGAGCGCGGGGTCGGGCTGGACGGCGGGGTCCATGAAGGGGTTGATCGCGTACTCGACCCGGAAGTGGGTCGGCTCGACGGCGACGTAGTGACGGCCCCAGGTGAGTGCGTCGGCGCGGGTGTCGGCGCGGGTGTCGGTCATGGATCCACCTCCGGGTCATCGGTCACGGGTGCGTGACGTGGCTCATATTGTCTGACAATCAGACATTCGCCAGTGTGGCGCACCGGAGCCCAGCAGGCAAGAATGCGCGGATGCCCGCCGAGCGCCCGTTCGCGAGCCTGCGCCTGGAGCACTCCTCCACGGTCGACCGGGTCGCCGAGGAGCTGCGCCGCGCGGTCTTCGAGGGCGAGCTGGAGTCCGGCACCCCGTTGCGCGAGGTGGCGCTCGCCGAGTCGCTCGGCGTCTCCCGCTCGACGGTGCGCGAAGCCCTCACCGTGCTGGTCGCCGAGGGGCTGGCCGTGCGCGAGCCGCACCGCGGCGTCGCCGTCGCCACGCCCCAGGCGGCCTCGGTGCGCGACGTCTGCGCCGCCCGCTGGGTGCTCGAGGGCGCCGGCGTCCGCGCCTGGCAGGCGGCCTCCTCCGACCAGCGCGCCCACGTGCACGAGACGCTCGACGCCTACACCTCGGCGGTGCGGGCCGGCGCCAGCTACCAGGAGCTCAACGCCCGGCACCTGGCCTTCCACGTCTCGCTGGTGGCGCTCGTGGGCAGCCCGCGGCTGGTGTCGATGGCCGAGGGGCTGATGGACGAGCTGCGCCTGGCCCTGGCGCAGGTGGAGCGGATCAACCGCAACGCCCACGACCAGGCCGAGACCCACACCGCCCTGGTGCGGCTGCTCGACGAGGACGACGTCGAGGCCGCCCACCGCTTCCTGCGCGCCCACCTGGTCGACGCCGAGGAGGAGATCGTGCACGCGCTGGGGTTGGTCTAGGTAGTCCTCGGCCACCGGTCACGGTCGGACGAGGGACCGGCGGTCGGCGGTCGGCGAGGTAGCTGCCAGGCGGCCGAAGCCGGCAGGGCGCGTCGCCGTCGCCGCCCCAAGCGCCTCACACGTCGCTCGCATCACAGTGGAGGGGTGATCGCGGAACCGGAGGGCCAGAATTCCGGCCCCCCTGTTCCGCGATCCCACGTGGACGTGGGATCGCCTCCCAGCCCCACGAACCCCCGCGCCCCCAACAGCCTCACCAGCCCCACCCCACCCGCTGGCCCCAGCTACCGCCCCGCCGACCGCCACTCGCGACCTGGGACGATAGGCGGGTGCGCTTCCTGACCTGGCTCGTGACCACCGCCGTCTCCCTGGCCACCGCGGCCTGGCTGATCGAGGGCATCAGCTTCACCGGCGCCACCTCCGGGCGCGCCGAGATCGAGGACAAGATCCTCCCGCTGCTGCTGGTCTCGCTGATCCTCGGCGTCGTCACCTCGCTGGTGAAGCCGATCCTGACGCTGCTCTCGTTCCCGCTCATCATCGTGACCCTGGGGCTCTTCCTGGTGGTCATCAACGCCGCGATGCTCAAGCTCACCGCGGTGCTGGCCGACGCCGTCGACCTCGGCTTCCGCGTCGAGGGCTTCTGGTCGGCGGTGTTCGGTGCGGTGATCATCACCGTGGTCACCTACCTGGTGGACGGGCTGATCGGCGAGGACCGCCGGTGACGGAGGCAGCCGCCCCCCTGCCCCCTGCCCGCACGCCCGGCCGCTACGCGGTGGCACTGGTCTGCCTGGGCAACATCTGCCGCTCGCCGACGGCGCACGTGGTGCTGGCCCGCAAGGTCGAGGACGCCGGGCTGGGCGAGCAGGTGCGGGTCACCAGCGGCGGCACCGGCGGCTGGCACGTGGGCGGCCCGATGGACTCCCGCGCCGCGGCCACGCTGACCGCTGCGGGCTACGACCCCAGCCGGCACCGGGCCCGCCAGTACGAGGACGACTGGGCCGACGAGCACGACCTGGTGCTGGCGATGGACGGCCAGAACCTGGCCGACCTGCGCGCCGTCAGCCCCGGGCTCGCCGCCGAGGGACGGCTGCGGCTCTTCCGGGACCACGACCCCGTCGAACCCGGTGGCGAGGTGCCGGACCCGTACTACGGTGGCGACGACGGCTTCGAGGAGGTGCTGGCCATGGTGGAGCGCACGAGCGACGCACTGGTCGCGCGGCTGGCGCGAGCGGTCGCGCCATGACCCGCCAACCCCTCGTGGCCCGCCGCGCCGAGGAGCTGATCGGCGCCTCGGTGGTGGCGACGGCGCCTGTGGCCGGCGGCGACGTCTCGACGGCCACCAAGCTGCGCCTCTCGACCGGGCAGACAGCGATCGTCAAGACCCTCAACCACGCCCCGTCCGGGTTCTTCGAGCGCGAGGCGGCGGGTCTGCGCTGGCTGGGTGAAGTGCCCGGCGGCGTCCCCGTGCCCGAGGTGCTCGGCGTCGACGAGGAGTGCCTCGTGCTGGCCTGGGTCGAACCCGGCCGCAGCAGCGGCGACGCCGCCGCCGAGTTCGGCCGCACGCTCGCCGTCACCCATGCCGCCGGCAGCGAGACCGGCACCTTCGGGGCCGAGCAGGAGGGCTTCATCGGCCGGCTGCCGCTGCCCAACCGACCCGCTCCCACGTGGGCGGAGTTCTACGCCGTGCGCCGCCTGCTGCCCTACCTCAAGCTCGCCAGCGACCGCGGCGCCGTCGAGCCCGAGGACGCCGCCGCGGTGGAGGCGGTGGTGCCGCGGCTCACGGCGCTGCTGCCCGAGGAGCCGCCCGCCCGTCTGCACGGCGACCTGTGGAACGGCAACGTGGTGTGGGGCCAGGACCCCGCCGCACCCGGGCAGGGTCGCGCCCACGTGATCGACCCCGCCGCCCACGCCGGGCACCGCGAGGTCGACCTGGCCATGCTCGCGCTGTTCGGCCTGCCCCACCTCGCACGCGTGCTCGAGGGCTACCAGGAGGTCGCACCGCTGGCCGAGGGCTGGGAGGACCGGATCGGCCTGCACCAGCTGTTCCCGCTGCTCGTGCACGCCTGCCTGTTCGGCGGGCGCTACGGCGCCCGCGCGGCCGAGGTCGCCCGCCGCTACCACTGACCGGCACGGTCAGGTCGGGATCGGGTCGAGGTCGGGTCGAGGTCGGGCCGTCTCAGGCGCGACTCAGGACCGGCTGGCACCATGACACCGTGACGACCGCCCCCACCCCGCCGCGCGTGCTCGTCGTCGACGACGACAAGGCCGTGCGCGAGTCGATGCGCCGCTCGCTGGAGTTCAACGGCTACGAGGTGCACCTGGCCGGCGACGGCGCCGAGGCGCTCGCCACCATCGGGCAGGTGGGGCCCGACGTCGTCGTCATGGACGTGATGATGCCGCGCCTGGACGGGCTGGAGACCACGCGCGCGCTGCGGGCGGCCAAGAACGACGTGCCGATCATCGTGCTGACCGCACGCGACGCCGTGGGCGACCGGGTCGAGGGGCTCGACGCCGGCGCCGACGACTACCTCACCAAGCCCTTCGCGCTGCCCGAGCTGCTGGCCCGGCTGCGCGCCCTGCTGCGCCGCGTCGTGCCCGAGGACGACGGCCAGGACGAGGTGCTGTCGTTCTCCGACCTCACCATGGACGTCGCGACCCGCGAGGTCACCCGCGCCGGCCGCGCGATCGAGCTGACCCGCACCGAGTTCACGCTGCTCGAGATGTTCCTGCGCCGTCCGCGCCGGGTGCTCGAGCGGGCCTTCATCCTCGAGGAGGTGTGGGGCTACGACTTCGGCACCACCGCCAACTCCCTGGAGGTCTACGTGGGCTACCTGCGCCGCAAGACCGAGGCCGAGGGCGAGAGCCGGCTGATCCACACCGTGCGCGGCGTCGGCTACGTGCTCAAGGAGTCCTGATCGGGTGAGTGCACCCGCGTCGCTGCCCACGCACCCGCCGCCCCGCACACCGCCCGGCACGCCCGCGGGTGAGACGCCGGCGCGGTGGCACTACCGGCGCTCGCTGGCCAGCCGGGTCATCGTGCTGACCACCATGGCGGTGGGCCTGGCGGTGGCGTTCGTGGCGGCCGGCGCGTACGTGACGGTGCGCGCGCAGCTGCAGTCCTCCCTCGACACCTCGCTCATCAGCCGCGCCGAGTCGGCCTCCATCAAGCTCTGCGACCCCGAGGTGCAGGTGCCGGCCGAGTACCTCGGCGCCGCCAACTCCTACGTGGCCTGCTTCACCGGCGGGGTCGGCGTCGCGCGGGCCACCAGCCGCGACCTGCCGGCACTGTCCCTCGGCGTTCCCGAGCGCGAGGTGGTGGAGGGCGAGGACCCCCAGTCGGTCCGCACCATCATGGGCGACGACGGCACCACCCGCTGGCGCGTCGTCGCCGTCGGCCGCGAGGACGGCTTCACGATCGTGATGGCGCAGTCGCTGGCCGACCAGCGCTCCGTGCTGGGGCGGCTCGGCATCGTGATGCTCCTCTTCGGCGGCGCCGGCGTCGTCGCGGCGGGTCTGGCCGGCTGGGCCGTGGCCCGCAACGGCCTGCGGCCGGTGCGCCGGCTCACCACCTCGGTGGAGCACATCGCCCGCACCGAGGACCTGCGCCCGCTGCCCGTGGAGGGCGACGACGAGGTGGCGCGCCTGGCGGCGGCGTTCAACCAGATGCTGCTCGCCCTCGACGCCTCCCGCGAGCGCCAGCGACGCCTGGTGGCCGACGCCGGCCACGAGCTGCGCACCCCGCTCACCTCGCTGCGCACCAACATCGACCTGCTCAGCCAGTCCGACGCCGGCGGCGCCGACGGCACCGGCGGTCCGGTGCTGCAGCCCGCCGCCCGCGCCGAGATGCTCGACGACATCCGCTCCCAGATCGACGAGCTCACCACGCTGGTGGGCGACCTCACCGAGCTGGCGCGCGACGTGCCGCCGGAGTCGGTGGTGGCCGAGGTCGAGCTGAGCGAGGTGCTCGACCACGCGCTGCAGCGGGTGCGCCTGCGCGCACCGGGCGTCACCTTCGACGCCGTCGCTCACCCCTGGTGGGTCACCGGCGACGCCGCCGCGCTGGAGCGCGCCATCACCAACCTGCTCGACAACGCCGCCAAGTGGAGCCCGGCGGGCGGCCGGGTCACGTGCCGCCTCGTGGACGGCGTCCTCACGGTCGACGACGACGGCCCCGGCATCGCCGAGGAGGACCGCCCGCACGTCTTCGAGCGCTTCTGGCGCGCCCAGGAGTCGCGCACGCTGCCGGGCTCCGGCCTGGGCCTGGCCATCGTCGCGCAGACCGCCGACCGGCACGCCGGCTCGGTGGAGGCCCTCGCCTCACCCAGCGGAGGTGCGCGCCTGGTGCTGCGCCTCCCCGGCCGCGCCGACCGACCCCGGGAGTCCTCATGACCGCCGCCCGCCTCGCGGGCGCCGCCCTCGCGCTGGCGCTCGCCCTGCCCCTGGCCGGCTGCGGCGAGGACGAGCTCCCCCGCTACGAGCCCGCCGGTCCGGCGGAGCCGCTGTTCAACCCGTGCACCGCGCTCGAGGTCGCCGAGGTCTCGCGGCTGCTGGGCACCGAGCTGGCCCAGGAGTCCGGCACCCCGGAGGCGCCCGTGTGCACCTTCACCCCGCTCGCCGAGGGTGGTCCGGTGCTCAACGCCAACTACCAGCAGCTCGACTCGGGGCTCGACTCGATCTTCGAGGGCATGGGCGTCGAGGAGTCGGCGGTCACGCAGGTGCAGGTGCCGGGCGCCGACGACGCCCGCGTCGTCGTCGACACCGACGGCGAGCAGCTGTTCGTCAGCGGCTTCGTCGAGAACGGCGACCTGATCCAGACCCTCGACCTCGTGGACCCCGCGCCGTTCGACCGCGAGCGCTCGGTCACGGCGGTGCGTCGCATCCTGGGGCTGCTCTCGGCCGGGGCACCCGCCGAGATCACCACGCCCTCACCCTCGGGGAGCTTCGGCACCGAGTCACCCGGCTGAACCGGGTCCGAGCACCTCGAGCAGGCGGGCGGCCTTCAGCGACGCCTCGGCGTGCTCGTCGGCGACCTCGGAGAGCACGGTGATGCCGCCGCCGGTGCCCAGCTGCCAGTGCCCGTCGCCGGCGCTGGTGAGGCTGCGGATCACGACACCGAGGTCGGCTCGACCGTCGCCGCTGATCCACCCGAAGGCGCCGGCGTACGCGCCGCGAGCAGTGCTCTCGACCTCGGCGATCACCTCCATGGTGCGGCGTTTCGGGGCTCCCGTCATGGAGCCGGCGGGGAACAGCGCGCGCAGGGCCGCCACGGTGCCCATCTCGTCGCGCAGACGGCCCCGCACGGTGGAGACCAGCTGGTGGACGGTTTCGTAGCTCTCCACCTGCATCAGCGCCGGGACCTCCACCGTCCCCGGCTCGCACACCATGGCCAGGTCGTTGCGCAGCAGGTCGACGATCATCAGGTTCTCGGCCCGGAAGCGCGGGTCGGTGGCCAGGCGACGGCGCTCGCGCTCGTCGTCCGCCGGGTCCTGACGTCGCGGTGTGGTGCCCTTGATCGGCTTGGTCTCCACGGTGCGGTCGGCGCCCACCGTGGCGAAGCGCTCGGGGCTCGAGCTCAGCAGCCAGGCGCTGGCGCCTGGCACGTCGTGCTGCAGGAATCCCGCGTAGGGCGCCGGGTTCAGCGACCGCAGGCGCAGGTACGCCTCGTGCGGCGGCACGTCGTCGCCCACGCCGAGCCGGTGGGTCAGGTTGACCTCGTAGGTGTTGCCGGCGCGCAGGTGCTCCTGCACGCGGGCGAAGGCCGCGGCGTAGGTGTCCGGCACCGGCGTCTCCGCCTGCGGCTCGGCGGCCGTGCGGCGCGGCAGTCGTCCGGCACCCGAGGCCGGGTGCTCGAAGAACCGCACCTGCGGCGACCGCATCCACACGGCGTCGGGCACGCCACCCTCCTCGACCAGTGCCGGCAGGTCGGGCCGGCACGCGTAGCCGAGGTAGCCGAACCACTGGTCGTGCGCGTGACCGCGGGCGAGCTCCTCCTCCAGCACGGCGAAGGGGTCGTCCCCCACCACGACGGCCTCCCCCGCCTCGTGGCGCAGCACCTCACGACGAGCCGCGGAGTAGGTGAGCGAGACGTCCTCGTCGTCGAGCCAGCCCAGGATCGAGCGACGGCCCGACCAGTCGCGCGCTCCCCCACCGTCGAGCCAGAAGCAGCGGGCGTGGCGCTCGGCCACGCGCGTGAAGGTGTGCTCGATGTCGGCTACCACGCTGCCTCCAGGAAGTTGGCGACCAGCTGCGCACCGCACTGCGAGAGCACTGATTCCGGGTGGAACTGCACGCCCTCCAGCGGCAGGGAGCGGTGCCGCACGGCCATCACCGTGCCGTCCTCGGCGTGCGCGCCGACCTCCAGCTCCTCCGGCACCTCGAGGGCGGCGAGCGAGTGGTACCGGACGGCGTCGAAGCCCTGCGGCAGACCGGTGAACACCCCGCGCCCGTCGTGCGTGATGCGGGCGACCTCGCCGTGCGCGGGGCGGACCCGCTGCACCTGGCCGCCGAACACGGTGACGATGGCCTGCATGCCGAGGCAGACACCGAGCACCGGTCGGGTGCCCGCGCGCAGCACGGCACCGCCGACGGCGAAGTCGGCCGGGTCAGCAGGGTGGCCGGGGCCGGGCGAGAGCACCACGTGGCTGTGGCGCAGCACGTCGTCGGGGTCGGTCTCGTCGTGCTGCACCACGCGCGGCAGGGTGCCGGTCACCTGCGCGACCAGGTGCACCAGGTTGTAGGTGTAGGAGTCGTGGTGGTCGACCACCACGACGTCCGGCGTCGTCACTGCCGTGCGGGCAGCAACAGGTCACGCACCAGGTCGTGGACCAGGCGGAACCCGTTCTCCGTGAGGATCGACTCGGCGTGGAACTGGATGCCGCGGTAGTGCGGGCCGCGCAGGGCGTGCACGTCACCGGTGGCCGCGTCGACGTCGACCGCGACGCCGTCGGGCAGAGCAGTGCTCTCGTCGACCCGGCCCACGAACGTGTTGTAGAAGCCGACGCGCTCCTCCCGCTCGTCGGTTTCGCCGTCGTCGAGCACCACGGAGGACTGGGTGCCCTGGAAGACGATGTCCTTGAACTCCAGCGGCAGGCCCAGCTGGTGACAGAGCGTCTGGTGGCCCAGGCACACCGCCAGGAACGGGCGCTCGGCCGCCAGCAGCTCGTCGACGGCGGCGCGCATCCGCGCGATCTTGGGGTCGGCGCCGTCGCGCGGGTCGCCCGGGCCGGGCCCCACGATGACCAGGTCGTCGTCGGCGAAGCAGCCGGGCTCGTAGTCCTCGTGGCGCACCACGCGCGAGGTCATGCCCATGACGCCCAGCAGGTGGCGCAGCATGTTGACGAAGTCGTCCTCGCCGTCGAGCACCACCACGCTGCGGCCCGCCAGCCGCGGGTCGGGGCTGGCCCCGGCCTGGTCGGTCAGCCAGAACGTGCTGAGGCGGCGGTTGCGGGCGTTGAGCGCCAGCAGCACGTCCTCGTCGCTGACCAGCTCGGCGACGTTGGTGGTGGGCGTCGGCGCGGGCGGCACCAGGCCGAACGCGGAGAGGATGCCGCCGGCCTTGGCGTGGGTCTCGGCCACCTCGGAGGCGGGGTCGGAGTCGCGCACCAGCGTGGCGCCGGCGGTGACCTTGAGGGCGCCCCCGAGCGAGACGTCGGCGGTGCGGATGACGATCGGGCTGTCGACCACCGGGCCGCCCTCCTCGTCGCGCCCCAGCACCGCGAGCGCGGCGCCGTAGTAGCCGCGGCCCTGCTGCTCGTACCTCGCGATCAGCCGGCAGGCGTTCTCGACCGGGCTGCCGGTCACGGTGGCGGCGTACATGGTGTCGCGCAGCACCTCGCGCGGGTCTCGGTCGGTGCGCCCGGCGAGCAGGTACTCGGTGTGGATCAGGTGCGTCATCGGCTTGAGGAACGGGCCGAGCACCTGGCCGCCCTCGGAGCAGATGTCGCACATCATCTTCAGCTCCTCGTCGACGACCATGAAGAGCTCGAAGATCTCCTTCTCGTCGGCCAGGAAGTCCAGCAGCCGCCTGCGCAGCGGGCGCTCGTCGTCGCCACCGCGCAGCCGGAAGGTGCCCGAGATGGGGTTCATCCGCACGTCGCCGCCGTGGATCGAGACGTGCCGCTCCGGGCTCGCACCCACCAGGTAGCGGTCGCCGGTGAAGAAGCAGAAGGTCCAGTAGGCCCCGCGCTCGCGCTCGAGCAGCCGCTTGAGCACGGTGAGCGCCTGCGGCGCCCCCCACTGCTCTAGCTGCGCGCGGTAGTGCCGCCCGACCACCAGGTTGGCGCCCTCGCCGACACCGATCTCGCCGCGGATGATCTGCTCGACGACCTTCGCGTAGGTCTCGTCGTCGGTCTCGAAGCCGCCGGTGTCGCTGAAGGTGACCGGCACCTCCTCGATCGCCTCGACCACCTCGGCCACCGAGAACTCCAGCTCGGTCTCGACGTCGACGACCACCAGCGGCGTCCCGTCGTCGACCGCCTCGAAGCCGCGCTCGGCCACCTGGCGGAACGGGATGGCGACCAGCCGGTCGGCGATGTGCCCCTCGGCGGGAACCCCCTCCTCCAGCGGGATGTCGAGGATCGAGGCCACCTCGCTGCGGCGCCCGCCCACGAGCCCCACGGTGTCGCGCTCCCCGGCCCGTGTGGAGCGCCGGATGATCGCCCACGCCTCGTGCCCCTGGAGCGCGGCGATGGCGTCCCGGGCGGCGGAGGCTGAGGTCATGCGCAGATGCTAGTGGCGGGCGGCCCGGCCCCCGCCACGGCCTGCACCGCCTCGTCGTGCCACGGCTCGCGGGCGGATCAGGTGACGACGGTCAGCAGCTGCGTGGCGCGGGTGAGCACCACGTACAGCGTCGCGCGGCCGGTGGCCGACTCGCGCTCGATCTCCTCGGGCCGCACGACGACGATGCCGTCGAACTCCAGGCCCTTGGTGTCGAGGCCGGTGAGCACGACCACGCGGTCCTCGCCCGAGGGCGCGACGGAGGAGTCGACGGCGGCGCGGGCACCGCGGGCGTCGTCGGCCAGCTCGGACCAGGAGGCCAGCCAGGCGTTGACCTCGGAGCGCCTGGCCACCGGCACGACCACGCCGACGGTGCCGCCAACGCGACCGGCCAGGTCGACCACGGCGCCGCGCACGGTGCCCTCGAGGTCGTCGCCGGCACCCAGCTCCACGGGGTCGACGCCGGTGGAGCGCACCGCCGTGGGCAGGTCGGCGTCGAGGCCCACGCGCTGGGCGTAGGCCGCGGCGTAGGCGTAGATCTCCGAGGAGTTGCGGTAGTTGGTGGAGAGGTGGAAGGCGTGCACGGCCTTGCCCTCCACCGCGGCCGCACGGGCGGCGTCCGCCTCGGCGGGCAGCGGCCAGGAGGACTGGGCGGGGTCGCCGACGATCGTCCAGGTGGCCGTGCGGCCACGGCGGCCCACCATCCGCCACTGCATGGGGGTGAGGTCCTGCGCCTCGTCGACCAGCACGTGCGCGAAGCCGTCGTCCTCGATGCTGTGGGTCGGCGGCGCCCAGGCGCGGCCGGTGGGCGCGTACTCGCGGTCCGCGGCGGTGAAGAGCTCCTGCATGTCCACCGCACCGTCGATCGCCGCGAGCGGGTCGTCGCGGTCCTCGGTGCGCTGCGGCACGTCGCCGAGCGCGTAGCGCAGCTCGTCGACCAGCGGCACGTCCTGCACCGAGAGGTCGAGCCGGCCGGTGCCGCCGCCCCACGACTTGAGCAGCAGCCGCTGCTCCTCGGCGTCGAGCAGGCCGTCGGACATCCGCGCCAGCAGCTCGGGCTCGCGCAGCCAGCCGAGCACCGTCGGCGCGTCGACCGGCGGCCACCACTCCACGACGAAGTCCATGAAGGCGTCGGTGGAGAGCAGGTCGTCGTCGAAGGACTCGCGACCCCGCTCGCGGCCGCGCTCGGAGCGCACCTGGCGCCACAGCACGTCGAGCAGCGCGGTGGCGACCCGCGGCATCTGGCGGTTGCGCAGGCCCTGGCTCATCAGCTGGCGCCGCACCCGGCCGAGCAGCCCGCGGTCCAGGCGCAGCTGGTTGTCGTACCAGAACAGCCGGAACTCGGCCGGGCTGCCGGGCGCCTGCTGGCGCGCGGTGCGTCGCAGCACCTCCGCCATCCGCACCGATCCCTTGACGTCGGCCACGGCCGGCTCGTCGTGGCGGGTCGCACGGACGCCGTCGACGACCTCGCCGAGCGAGCGCAGCGCCACCGCGGTCTCCCCGAGGCTCGGCAGCACGCGCTCGATGTAGCGCATGAACACCCCGCTCGGGCCGACGACGAGCACGCCGCCGCTCTCGTAGCGACGCCGGTCGTTGTAGAGCAGGTAGGCGACGCGGTGCAGGGCGACGACGGTCTTGCCCGTGCCGGGGCCGCCGGAGATCGCGACGACGCCCTTGCTCGGTGCGCGGATCGCCTCGTCCTGCTCGGCCTGGATGGTGGCCACGATGGAGTGCATCGAGCGGTCGCGGGCCCGGGAGAGCTGGGCCATCAGCGCGCCCTCGCCGATGATCGGCAGGTCGGCGCCGGTCTCGGCCATGCCCTCGGCGTCGAGCAGCTCGTCCTCGACGCCGGCCACGCTGCGCCCGACGCTGCGCAGCACCCGGCGCCGCAGCACCTGCTGCGGCGAGGCGGCCGTGGCCTGGTAGAACACCGCGGCCGCGGGGGCACGCCAGTCGATGAGCAGCGAGTTCATCTCGTCGTCGCGCAGGCCGATGCGGCCGATGTAGCGCGGCTCGGCGTCGACGTCGGGGCGCAGGTCGAGCCGGCCGAAGACCAGCCCCTCGTGGGCGGCGTCGAGCTGCGCCAGCCGCTTGGCGGCCTGGAACACCATCGCGTCGCGCTCCACCAGGCCACCCTCGTGACCCAGCCGCCCGCGGTCGTGCCCCTCGCGCGCCAAGCGCTGCGCGGCAGCACCGGCGCTCTCGAGCTGGGTGTAGACCCGGTCGACCACCTGCTGCTCGTGAGCGATCTCCCGCTCCACCAGCTCGTCCGTCACGCGTCGCTTCCCTCGGTCAGGCCCGCTTCGATGCCGCTCGTCCCGGGCGTCGGCGACCGGGTGGCGGCAAGAGGAGGACTCTACAGGCCAGCGAAGCTCGCGCGGTCACCCGCTAGAGCACTGGACGACGAGGCCAAGCCCGATGACAGACAAGATGCTGATGGAGCGCGTGTTCGACGGTCCGGAGATCCAATTGCCCCGGATCGCTTGCACGCTCACCTGATAAGTGCCGACATCGAGAACGCTGCTAGGCGCAGGTACCAGCCAGGACAGGGTGGAGACGTCGAAGGTGCCGCCACGGTAGGAGACGCGGTAGCCGTTGGGCGCGGGGTTCGAGGATTGGGGCCAGCTGATCGTTGGCCGTGGCGAGCCGTTAGTGCACGTGATGAACGGGGGCGTCTGCGAGCCAGCCACGAACTGACCGCTGCCCACCGAGGCTTGATCGGAGAACGCCGCCACAGTCGGGCTCGCACGAGCGACAAGCAGTCCAGACGCCACCAGGGCCAGCGCAAGCAAGCTGAGCGTGGCCCGTCGATGGTGTCGTACGGCCGCTCGATGACGAGGTCTGGCAGCTTCCTCGAGCCCTCGTGAACCCGCACGCGGCAGCATCGCCGATCCGATCGCGGCTAGCACGAGTCCCCCCGCCAACAGCGTCCCACCGCGGCCGGATGCAGCCGAGACCACGCTGCCCAGGTGCGGCACGTGGAACCACACCCGCTCCACCTCGGCCACCCGGTAGGTCTGGGGGTCCGGACCGGCGTTGGCGTCGCCGCGCAGCACCAGCTCGACAGCACCGCCGCCGAGCGGGTCGACAGCGACCACGCGGTGGGTGACCCGCACCCCCGAGTCGGCGACCACGCTCACCACGTCGCCCTCGCGGACCTCCGCGGCGGGCACGGTGCGCGCGACGGCCAGGTCGCCGGTGCCGATGGCCGGAGCCATCGAGCCCGAGAGCACCACCAGCGGCGTCAGGCCCAGCGCGAGCGTCACCCCCGCCCAGGCGAGGCAGAGCCCCCCGAGCGCGGCGCCGAGGGTCAGCAGCCGGTCGAGCAGGCGCGGCGCCCGCAGGCTCACGGGGCACCCATCTGCGAGGCGTTCACCGTCAGGGTGGCGGAGCCGTTGGCGCCCTGCAGGCTGTTGGCGGCGGTGCTGGGCAGGGTCACCAGCACGCACAGGGTCTCGGAGCCGCCGGCGGCGACGTCACGGCGCTGCGCAGCCGTGTTGCCGCCCACCAACGTGGTGCTCCCGGTCGTGAGGGCGACGCTGGACGCGAGGACCGTGCCGGAGCACGTGTTGCTGCGGTTGCCGCTGGCCTGGCTGCCCTGCGCAGTGCCCGCCGTCCCCTGGGTCACCGTCCACTTGAGTCCCGTGGCGTCGGTGGCGAGCGTCCCGGTCGCCGTCGCGGTCAGGTAGTAATCGAGGGGCAGCGTGCCGGCCGCCGGCGCGATCGTCAGGTTCGCGGCCACGCTCTCGCCCGGGACCATGCTCGACATCGAGAGACCACTCAGGGTGGTGCTGCCGCCCTGGCCCGGCAGCAGCCCGTTGACGGTCACGTCGAGCGTCCCGCTCGCGAAGCTGCCGGTGGGCACGGTGGCGGTGTCGGTCCAGAACGCGAGCGTGCCGACGCCGCTGACACCCACCAGGCAGCCCAGGCACAACAGGACCTTGGCGAGGAGCACCCGCGGCGAGCGCTCGGCCGGGGCGCGGTGGGCGGAGCGGCGGCTCACGACGCCGTCTCGGATCCCGCGAGCCGACGACGCCGCTCGCGCAAGGCCGTGAAGAACGCCCGCGCCGCGTAGAGCAGCAGCAGGCCCGCGGCCACGTGCGCGAGCTGGTCGCGCTGGCTGCCGGTGAGCCACACGTGCAACCGGCCGACGTGCGGCAGCGAGTACCAGAGCTCGCCGCGCACCTGCACCGGTCGCACCGGCAGCGGGTCGGGCGCGTCGTTGGCGTCACCCTGCGTCTGCAGGCTCAGCTCGCCGCGGCCGTCGTAGCCCACCCCCACGACGCGGTGCGTGACGACCGCCGGCGCGCCCGAGCGCAGCTGGTAGGTGATCACGTCGCCCACCCCCAGCTCCTCGGGCTCCACCGGACGCACCACCACGAGGCTGCCGGGCGGCAGGCCCGGCTGCATCGAGCCGGTCAGCACCGCGAACGGCGTCGCGCCGGCCACCCGCGGCAGCAGCACCGCGGCCAGGAGCACCCCGGTGACGCCGAGCACGACCACCCAGGCCACCACGCGCACCACGAACCGCCCAGCGCCCCACCGGCCGCTCGCGGGAGCGGTGGTGGGGGGCGCCGGGTCGGGTGCGCGGTGCAGCGTGGTCATGGCGGATCCGACCGGTCGGATCAGGGTGTCGCGTCGGACTGCGTGAGCGAGAGGGTCAGCGCGGCGAGCGTCGCCGTGAGGTCCTGGCTCGCGTTGGTGGCGTCGGTGAAGTCGAGGTCCACGGTCACCTCGACGCCGATCTCGTCGGTCACGGTCGGGCCGCCGTCGTCCGCCTCGGTCACCGAAGTGACCACCGCGCCATCGACCGTGAACTCGGCGGACGCGTCCAGCTCGTCGACCAGGCCGTTGGACGTGCCGAGGTCGGGCGAGGTGAGCGCCAGGTCGGCCTCGAGGTTCTCGCCGGCGGCGATGAGGTCGACGGTGCACGTGCGGGTCAGCTGGTCGCCCGGGACGATCAGCTGCGTCGTGAACGCGCCGGCGCCGTTCAGCTGCCAGGCGCCGCACACCGGCGTGCCCAGCTTCAGCTCGCCGCTGCTGATGCCGGTGCCCGTGACGGTCTCGCTGTCGCTCCAGAACGCGAGCGTGCCGGCGCCGCCGACCAGCAGGACGGCGGCCGCACCGGCGGCCAGGGCTCCCTTGAGGGTGGTGTCCATGGTGTTCTCCGTGGGGGGATGGGCGAGCCCAGACGCTCACCGATCCTGCAGTCGAGCACCACCCGTGCCCGTCTGAAACCCCCTCGGACCCGATTCCACCCGCCTGACCAGCAGAAACGTCCTACCGGCCAAGCCGCATGGTGCAACCGGTGGTCACACCCACCCGGACGGGCTACGCCCTCCTGCGCGAGAGGAACGCCGTCATCGCCTCGCGGGCGGCGTCGGAGCCGAAGAGCCGGGCGCTCAGCGCCGCCATCTCGTCCTCGTGGGCGTCGATCCGCGCGAGCAGCGGCGCGTTGAGCAGCCGCTTGGTCTCGCGCAGGCCCTGGGGTGCGCCGGTGGCGAGCGAGGCGCACACCGCGGCGACGGCGTCGTCGAGCGCGTCGGCCGGCACGGCCGAGGTCACCAGCCCGTACTCGGCGGCCTGGGCGCCGGAGAACACCTCACCCCCGAGGCAGGTCAGCTGCGCGGCGCGCGAGGTCAGCCGCGGCAGCACGGTGAGCGAGATGACGGCGGGGGCCAGCCCGAGCTTGACCTCGGTGAGCGCGAAGGTGGCGTCCTCGGCGGCGACGACGACGTCGGAGGCCGCCACGATGCCGATGCCGCCGGCGCGGACGGCGCCGTGCAGGCGGGTCACCACCGGCTTGGGGTGGGCGACGATGCGGCGCTGCATCTCCACCATCGCCCGCGTGCCCTCCTCCATCCCACCCGAGGAGGCCTCGGAGAGGTCGGCACCGGAGCAGAACACCCGCCCCTCGGCGCGCAGCACCACCACGGTGGCCGCGTCGTCGTCCGCCGCGCGATCCAGCGACGCCAGCAGCTCGGTGACCAGCTGGCGTGAGAGCGCGTTGCGGTTGTGGGGCGAGTCGAGCGTGATCGTCGCCACACCGTCGGCGGCGACGTAGTGCACCAGGGCGTCCATGGGTCGCATCCTGCCGCAGACAGCCATCCGGGAGGCCCCTCGCCTCCGAACACCTCCCATGACCGAGTCCTCCCCTGCCCGCACCGACCGCCGTCCACCGGGTCGCCTCGCCTACGCCGGTTTCGGCCTCGTGGCGACCCTGGCCGGCGTCGCCGCCGGGCACCTGGTGGCCAGCTTCCTCGAGCCCGGCTCCTCGCCGGTGCTCGCGGTCGGCTCCGCCGTCATCGACGCGACGCCCACGCCGATGAAGGAGTGGGCCATCCGCACCTTCGGCAGCGCCGACAAGCTGATCCTGGTGGGATCGGTGATGGCGGGCGTGCTGGTGCTCGCCGCGATCGCCGGCGTGCTCACCCGGCGCCGCTTCGCCGTCGGCGCCGCGATGCTCGTGGTGCTCACCGCCTTCCCGGCCGTCGCGGCGCTCACCCGCGCCGGCTCCACGCCGCTCGACGTGCTGCCCAGCGTGGTCGCCGCCGTCGTCGGCGTGGCAGCGCTGCGCGCGCTGGACCTGGTCGCCACCCGCGGCTCCCTGCGGCGCCGTGACGACGCCGCCACCGGCGAGGGCGGCGAGGCCGGGGAGGCGCCCGCCACCCGCGGCGCCTCGCGCCGCGGCGTCCTGGTCGGCAGCGGCGTGATGCTCGCGCTCGCCGCCGTGATGGGCGGCGCAGGCCGCCTGGTCACCCAGCTGCGCGGCAAGGTCACCGAGGTCACCTTCCCCACGCCGGCCTCGCCGGCGCCCGCCTTCCCCGAGGGCATCGAGGGTCGCTTCGCCCAGATCTCCCCGCTCCGGGTCGCCAACGCCGACTTCTACCGGGTCGACACCCGCCTCGACGTCCCGCTGGTCGACATGGAGGGGTGGACGCTCACCATCGACGGCGACGTCGAGAACGAGATGACCTTCACCTTCCAGGACCTGCTCGACATGCCGCTCATCGAGCGCGACATCACCCTCACCTGCGTCTCCAACAACGTCGGCGGCCCCTACGTGGGCGGAGCGCGCTGGATCGGCGTGCGCCTGACCGACCTGCTCGACATGGCGGGCGTGGGCAGCAAGGCCGACCAGATCCTCAGCACCGACTTCGACGGGATGACCATCAGCACCCCGCTCGACATCGCCACCGACGGCCGCGACGCGATGATCGCGCTGGGCATGAACGGCGAGGTCCTGCCCCGCGAGCACGGCTACCCGGCCCGGATGATCGTGCCCGGCCTCTACGGCTTCATCAGCGCCACCAAGTGGATCGAGCGGATCACGCTGACCACCTACGCCGAGCGCACCTCCTACTGGACCGACCGCGACTGGGACACCGACGCCCCCATCAAGCCGATGGCGCGCATCGACACGCCCCCGGGCCTGCAGGAGATCCCGAGCGGCAAGACCGTCATCGGCGGCGTCGCCTGGGCGCAGTTCGACGGCGGCGTGATGAAGGTCCAGGTGCAGATCGACGGCGAGGGCTGGCAGGACGCCGAGCTCGGCCCCGACGTCAACAACGTGTACTGGCGCCAGTGGTACTACGAGTGGGACGCGGCCGAGGGCGGCCACAACATCTCCGCCCGCGTCGTGGACGGCAACGGCGAGGTGCAAACCGACGCCCGTGCCGAGCCCTTCCCCAACGGCGCCAGCGGCGTGCAGGCCCTGATCGTCAACGTGGGCGCCTGACCCGGCACCGCCCCTCGCTCGACGCACCACCCCTCGCCCCTCGGGCGGGGGGTGGTGCTGCGTCGGAGGGGGTCTCAGGGCGGCTCCCCCACAGCGCGTGAGCGCGGTCACACCGAGAAATCGGAAGAAATCCACCCATCCACCCATCCACCTGCCGAGCAGCGCCGAACAGCACGTGTAACTCCCCGGCAACGGGGGCCCACCAACCGGAAGGCACCATTCCGATGAAGCTCAACACCGTTCGCCGCGGCACCGCCGCTGCCGCCGTCCTCGCCCTCTCCGTCTCCCTCGCCGCGTGCAGCAGCGAGGACGACAGCACCGAGGGCTCCGGCACCGAGGAGTCCTCCTCCGCCCCCGCCGAGGAGACCCCGAGCGAGGAGGCCCCCGAGGAGTCGGAGTCCGCTCCCGCTGACGACGCCGCCGCCGCTGTCTTCGGCCCCGCCTGCGACCAGGTCCCCGCCGACGGCGCGGGCTCGTTCAACGGCATGGTCACCGAGCCGGTCGCCACCGCCGCGAGCGCCAACCCGCTGCTGCAGACCCTCGTCACCGCCGTGGGCTCCGTCGAGGGCCTCGCCGACACCCTGAACACCCAGGAGGCGCTCACCGTCTTCGCCCCGTTCGAGGGTGCGTTCGCCGAGATCCCCGAGGCCGACCTCAACGGCCTCATCGAGGGCGCGACCGCCGACGGCATGAACTCCGACCTCGCCAAGATCCTCTCGCACCACGTGCTCCCCGCGAACAACGACGCGGCCGCGGTCGTCGGCGAGCAGGAGACCCTCAACGGCGACACCCTCACCATCGAGGGCGACGAGTCGGGCATGACCGTCTCCGACGGCACCGTGACCGCCAACGTGCTGTGCGGCAACATCCCCACCGCCAACGCCACGGTCTACGTGATCGACAAGGTCCTGACCGGGATCGGCTCCTGATCCTCGCCCGAGGATCAGACTGCTGAGACACTGGTTCACATGGACCACGTGACGCCCGTGCCCGCCGGCACTCCTGACAAGGGAGTGCCGGCGGTGCCGGCTCACACCGCCGAGCTCAACGGCCTGCTCAAGCAGGCCGCGCGCGGCGACGAGGCGGCCTTCGCCCGGCTCTACGACGCCACCTCGTCGCGGGTCTACGGACTCGCGGTCCGGGTCGTCCGCGATCCGGCCCAGGCCGAGGAGGTCGCCCAGGAGGCCTTCCTGGAGATCTGGCGCACCGCCACCCGGTTCGACCCGGCCAAGGGCAGCGCCACCGCGTGGATGCTCACGATCGTGCACCGCAAGTCCGTCGACCGGGTCCGCTCGGCAGAGGCGGCCACACGGCGCGACGTGAGCTACCACGAGCAGAACCGCACGATCGACCACGACGCCACGGCCGATGCCGCCCACGCCTCCCTGGAGGCGCACCGGGTACGCAACGCGCTGGGCAGCCTGACCCCCGTGCAGCGCGAGGCGATCGAGCTCGCGTACTTCGGGGGGTACACGCACACCGAGGTGGCCAAGCTGCTCGACCTACCGGTCGGCACCGCCAAGACCCGCATCCGAGATGGCTTGATCCGGCTGCGCGACACGATGGGACTAGGAGCATGAGCGACGTGCACGGGCTGTCCGGCGCCTACGCCGTCGACGCTCTCGACGACCTCGAGCGCGCCCGGTTCGAGCGGCACCTGACCGAGTGCCCCGAGTGCCGGGCCGAGGTCGAGAGCCTCACCGAGGCCGCCTCCCTGCTCTCCGACACCACCTCCTTCGAGCCCCCCGCCTCGCTGCGGGAGTCGGTGCTCGCCTCCATCGAGACCGTCCGCCCCCTGCCGCCCGTGGTGGCCGACCTGACCGCTCGCGCCGATCGGCGTCGCCGTCGATTTCAAGGCCTGGTGGCAGCAGCAGCTGCTGTGACCGTGCTCGGCGCCGGTGCCGCCGTCTGGCAGCCCTGGCAGGAGTCGCAGCCCTCCGTGGTCGGCGCGGTGAGCGCCACCGACGAGGTGCTCAACGCCCCCGACGCCGAGCGCTTCGAGATGAAGGTCGGCAAGCAGACCGTCTCGGTCGTCCGCTCGGCCGAGCTCAACAAGGCCGTCCTCGAGGCTCCCGAGCTCCCGCCCGCGCCCAACGGCCACGCCTACGCCGTCTGGCTCCAGCACGACGATGCCATGGTGCTCGCCGGCGTGGTCAACGCCGACGACGACACCTCCGCCATCCTGCTCAGCGGCGACGCCCGCACCGCGGACGGCGCCGGGATCACCGTCGAGGCCGCCGGCGAGCGCGTCAGCACCCCCAGCCCCACGCTCGTCGGCAGCGTCGGGTTCGAGCAGGCGTGATGACGGTGGCTCCTCGCCGGGTCGCCGTCATCGGCTCCGGCGTCGCCGGGCTGGTCGCCGCCCACGTGGCGGGCCGCACGGCCCACGTGACGCTCTACGAGGCCGACGACCGCCTCGGTGGTCACGCCGACACCCACCGCGTCCGCGAGGGTGAGGGCGAGGGCGCCCGCGAGCTCGGCATCGACACCGGCTTCATCGTGCACAACCCGCGCACCTACCCGGTGCTGCTGCGGCTCTTCGCCGAGCTCGGGGTGGCCACCCAGCCCTCCGAGATGTCGATGAGCATCCGCGACGACGACTCGCACCTGGAGTGGGCCGGCGCGCTGGGCCGCACCGGTCTGTTCCCCACCTCCGCCAACGTGCGCAACCCGCGCTACCTGGCGATGCTGGTGGAGATACCGCGCTTCCACGCCCGCGCCAAGAAGCTCCTCGCGCGGACCGGCTCCGTGCCCACCGAACCCGGCGCCTACGCACCCGAGCACGACGTCACGCTGCGCGAGTTCCTGCGCCGCGGTCGCTTCTCGGCCTACTTCGTGCGCCACTTCATGGAGCCGCTCGTGGCGGCCGTGTGGTCGTGCGAGCCCGGCGTCGCGCTGGAGTACCCGGCGCGCTACCTGTTCACCTTCCTGCAGCACCACGGCATGCTCGGCATCTTCGGCTCCCCCCAGTGGCGCACCGTCACGGGTGGCTCCCACGCCTACGTGCAGCGCGTGGCCGCGGGCCTCGACGACGTGCGCCTGGGCAGCAAGGTCACCTCGGTGCTCGACGCCGCCGGCCGCGTGGAGGTCACCGACGGCAACGGCGCCACCGAGCGCTACGACGCCGTCGTCATCGCCACCCACCCCTCGCACGCGCTCGGCATGCTGGCCGACCCCACCCCCCTGCAGCGCGAGGTGCTGGGCGCCATGCCGTACTCGGCCAACACCGCACTGCTGCACACCGACACCTCGGTGATGCCGCGGGCGCGCGACGCCTGGGCCAGCTGGAACTTCGCCCGGCCCTCCGAGGACGACCACGCCGGGCGCGGCGGGGGCGGCGTCGTCGTCACCTACGACCTGACCCGCCTGCAGCGCCTCGACACCGACGTCCACTACCTGGTGACCCTGGGTGGCGAGCACCTGGTCGACCCCGCCACGGTGATCGCGCGTCGCGAGTACGAGCACCCGCTCTACAACCCCACGTCGGTGGCCGCGCAGGCGCGGCTGCCCGAGATCGACACCGACCGCATCGCCTTCGCCGGCGCCTACCACGGGTGGGGATTCCACGAGGACGGCGCGCGCTCGGGCCTGGCCGCCGTCGAGCGGCTCGGGCTCAGCTGGCCCGCCACCGAGGTCACGCCGGTCGCCGCCGGTCCCGCCGCCCCTGCGGTGTACCGCACCGAGATCAGCCACACGCGGCGTCGGCCGATCCAGCGGCGCTTCACCCACCGCAGCCACACCTGGCTCGTCGACCTCGACGACCTGCCCGACCACGGTCTGCTCGGCCGGTTCGAGGCGCGCGACCACCTCGGCGACCCCGAGCGCACGCTGCGCGAGAACGTCGAGGCGTTCCTCGCCCGTCACGACATCGACCTCGGCAAGGGCCGGATCGTGATGGCGGCGCAGCCGCGCGCGCTGGGCTGGTGCTTCAACCCGATCTCGGTGTTCTGGTGCTTCGACGCCGCCGGCCAGCAGGCCGCCGTCGTCGTCGAGGTGCACAACACCTACGGCGACCGGCACGCCTACCTCGTGCACCCCGACGAGCAGGGCCGTGCCACCACGCCGAAGCAGATGTACGTCTCGCCCTTCCACGGCACCGACGGCACCTACACGCTCGCCGTGCCCGTCCCCGGGGAGCGGCTCGACGTCGCCGTCAGCCTGCGCACCGACGACGGGGCCGTCTTCAGCGCCTCGCTCGTCGGCCACCGCAGCGACACCAGCCCGTGGCGGGCCGCTCCGGCGGCTCTGCGAGGCTCCGTCCTGATCCACCTGCACGGCATCTGGTTGTGGGCCACCCGCCGCCGTCGACTGCCCGTGCGCCCCCGACCCGAACACCACCAGGAAGGCGTGTCGCAGTGACCGTCACCTCCCAGCGCCTCTCGGCCAACCACTGGCCCGGCCTCGACGCCGTCCCCACCGGTGCCCGCGCCCGCTTCTCGGCCCGCGTCGCCGAGCGGCTCTTCCGCGGTGCCCTCGCGCGCCTCGACGTCACCGTCTGCCTGACCCGGCCCGACGGCACCGTCGAGACCTGGGGTCGCGGTGGCCCGACCATGGTCGTGCACCGCCCCGAGGAGCTGTTCCTGCGGCTGGGCCGCGACCAGCTGATCGGGTTCGGCGAGGCCTACCTGACCGGTGCCTGGGACGCCGAGGACCTCGGGGGCTTCCTCACCGTGCTGGCCGCCGAGATGCAGACGCTGGTGCCCGAGAGCCTGCAGAAGCTGCGAGCGCTCGTCGTCAAGCGCCCGCCGCGGCGGATGCTCAGCAGCAAGAGCAACTCGCAGAGCAACATCGCGCACCACTACGACCTCTCCAACGACCTGTTCGAGCTGTTCCTGGACCCCACGCTCAGCTACTCCTCGGCGCTGTTCGTCGAGAGCCCGCCGCGGGCCGGCGGCGGTGCGGCCCCCGACCCCGGCGCGCCCACCCGCGAGGACCTCGAGCCCGCCCAGGCCCGCAAGATCGAGCGGCTCCTCGACCAGGCCGGCGTCGGCGAGGGCAGCCGGGTGCTCGAGATCGGCTCGGGCTGGGGTGAGCTGGCCGTGCGCGCCGCCCGCCGCGGTGCCACCGTGCGCACGATCACGCTCTCGGTCGAGCAGAAGGCGCTGGCCGAGGCCCGCGTGGCCGAGGCCGGCTACACCGACCAGGTCAGCGTCGACCTCTGCGACTACCGCGACGTCGCCCGCGCGGGCGAGACCTACGACGCCGTGGTCTCGGTGGAGATGATCGAGGCCGTGGGCTGGCAGTACTGGCAGACCTACTTCGAGACCATCGACTCCGTGCTGGCCCCCGGCGGCAAGGTGGCCATCCAGGCCATCACCATGCCCCACGACCGGATGCTGGCGACCCGACGCACCTACACGTGGATCCACAAGTACATCTTCCCCGGCGGCTTCCTGCCCTCGGTGCGCGTCATCGACGACATCACCTGCCAGCACACGGCGCTGCGGATGACCGACCGTCTCTCGATGGGCCAGCACTACGCCCAGACGCTGCGGCTGTGGGACGAGGCGTTCCTCGCCGCGTCGCAGCAGGTGCTCCGGCTCGGCTTCGACGAGACCTTCCTGCGGATGTGGCACTTCTACCTCGAGTACTCCCGCGCCGGCTTCGCCGCGGCCTACCTCGACGTCAACCAGCTGACCTTCACCAAGTCGGGCACCACGCCCGGGGAGCTCCGATGACCGCCACCACCACCCCCCTCGGCGCCCCCGCATCCGGCGGCGCCGCCGGCGCCACCGGCACCGGCGTCGCTCAGCGGCTCGCCGAGGCGCTGGCCCCCTTCATCGGTGGCTCCCTCCCGGTGCTGCTGCGCGCCTGGGACGGCTCCGAGGCCGGCGACCCCGCCGGCCCCGTCGTCGAGCTGCGCAGCCCCGACGCCGTCCGCCGGCTGCTCTGGCACCCCGGCGAGCTGGGCGCGGCCCAGGCCTACGTCACGGGCGAGCTCGACGTGCCGGAGCAGGACGGCTGGACCCTCGACCGCGCGCTGACCCACGCGTTCGCCGTGGCCCGCGAGCGCGGCCTCTCCGGCGTGCGGCCCACGCCGTCGGCGCTGGTCAAGGCCGTGCGCACCGCGCTCGACATGGGCGTCCTGGGCCGCCCGCCGGCGGCGCCGGCCTCGCAGGCCCAGATCAAGGGGCGCCTGCACAGCCCGCTGCGCGACCGCCGCTCGATCAGCCACCACTACGACCTCTCCAACGAGTTCTACTCCCTCATCCTCGAGCGCTCGATGGCCTACTCCTGCGGCTACCACTCCTCCCCGGAGCAGCCGCTCGAGGAGGCCCAGGACGCCAAGCTCTCGCTGGTGTGCACCAAGCTCGGGCTCGAGCCCGGCATGCGTCTGCTCGACGTCGGCTGCGGCTGGGGCTCGATGTCGCTGCACGCCGCCGAGCACTTCGGCGCGCAGGTCGTCGGCGTCACCATCGCCGCGGAGCAGAAGCGCTTCATCGACGAGCGGATCCGCGAGCGGGGTCTCGAGGACCGCGTCGAGATCCGCCTGCAGGACTACCGCGAGGTGCCCGAGCGCGACCACTTCGACGCCGTCTCCTCCATCGAGATGGGCGAGCACGTGGGGCAGCGCAACTACCCCACCTACGCCGAGGTGCTGCGCCGCTCGGTCAAGCCCGGCGGGCGCGTGCTCGTGCAGCAGATGTCGCGCACCGGCAAGTGGCCGGGCGGCGGCCCCTTCATCGAGTCCTTCATCGCCCCCGACATGTACATGCGCCCCGTCGGCCAGACCGTGGGCATGCTCGAGCGCGGCGGCCTGGAGGTGCGCGACGTGCACGGCCTGCGCGAGCACTACGTGCTCACCGTCGCCGGCTGGCTGGAGCGCTTCGAGGCCAACGTCGAGCGGCTCACCGAGCTGGTCGGCGAGGAGGTCGTCCGCGTGTGGCGGCTCTACCTCGTGGGCGGCTCGATGGCCTTCCGCGACGGCCGGATGGGCGTCGACCAGATCCTGATGGTGCGCCCGGGCGCACCTCACACCCTGCCCGCCGTCCGCACGTTCTGATCCCGGGGTAACGGTCAGGCATGGACCCCGTGATCATCAGCCTCCTGGCCGGCCTGCTCACCGTCGTGGTGGGCATGGGCGCTGCCGCCGTGCGCGCCCGCCAGCTCGACAAGGTGGCGGTCGTCGACGTCGCCTGGGGTGCCGGCTTCGTGCTGGTGGCCCTGGTGGCGGCGCTCGTTGGCACCGCCGTCGACGAGGGTGACGCCTGGCGCCGCTGGTTGGTGCTCGCGCTGGTCGGGGCCTGGGGCCTGCGCCTGGCCTGGCACGTGCGCGGTCGCGCCATCGGCGAGCACCAGGGCAAGGAGGACCCGCGCTACGCCGAGATGCTCGGCGGCTCGCTCTCCGAGGTGGGCATGGGCACCGCCGTCAAGCGCGTCTTCCTCGTGCAGGGCGTGGCGCAGTTCTTCGTGGCCGTGCCGGTGATGGTGGGTGCGGTGCTGACGGCACCGTGGTGGCCCGCGGTCGTCCTGGGCGTGCTGGTGTGGGCCACCGGCCTGTTCTTCGAGACCGTCGGCGACCGGCAGCTGGCCGCCTACAAGGCCCAGCCCAAGGAGTCCCGGCCGATCGTCATGGACCAGGGGCTGTGGCGCTACACCCGCCACCCCAACTACTTCGGCGACGCGTGCGTGTGGTGGGGCGTCTGGCTGGTGGCCGGCCTCGGGTCGGGCTGGGTCACGGGCCTGCTCACCATCCTCTGCCCCGCCGCCATGACGTTCTTCCTGATCCAGGTCACCGGCGCCAAGCTGCTCGAGAAGACGATGATGCAGCGCCAGGGCTACCCCGAGTACGCCGAGCGCACCTCGATGTTCTTCCCGCTGCCGCCGAAGGGATGAACGACCCCGCCGCCCGCCCGGGCGCCGCAGCGGGCGAGGAGCTGGTGCGGCTGGCCTCCGCCGACAACTTCCGCGACGTCGCCGGCCCCGGGTTGCGCACCGCCGACGGCGTGCCGCTCCGCGCGGGCGTGCTCTACCGCTCCAACGAGCTCGGCCTGACCGACGAGGACGCCGCCACGATCGCCGGCCTCGGCGTGCGCGCGGTCTACGACCTGCGCGACCGGCACGAGGTCGAGGCCCACCCCGACGTCGAGGTGCCGGGAGCGGCGAACGAGCACCTCGAGGTGCGCGGCATCCCGATGGACCAGGTCGCCTCGCTCGCGACCGTGCAGCAGGCCGACGACGTCATGCACCGGGTCTACCGCGGCTTCGTCGAGCACCCCGGTGGCCGAGCCGCCTTCGCGGCGCTGCTGGGACGGCTCGCCGACGGCACGGAGCCACAGCTGTTCCACTGCACCGCCGGCAAGGACCGCACCGGCTGGGCGGCTGCCCTCGTGCTGCACGTCGCCGGCGTCGCCTGGGCGGAGATCGAGCGCGACTACCTGCGCACCAACGACCGATCGGCCGGCACGCGCCGCAAGTACCTCGGGATGGTGCGTGAGCACCTGGGCGAGGAGCTGGTCGAGGTCTACGAGCGGGTGATGGTCGCCGACGCCGCCTACCTCGCCACCGCGCACGACGCCGCGCTGGCGGCGCACGGCTCCCTCGAGGGCTACCTGCGCGAGGGGCTCGGGCTCTCCACCACCGAGCTCGACCGGCTGCGCGCCCGGCTCGTCTGAGCCGCGGCTCAGTCCTGCGGAGCCGGGTCGGCACCCCCGGCGTCGCGCTGACGACGTCGCTCGCGCTCGGCGGCCCGCTCGGCCTCGGCGGCCCGCTCCCGCTCGCGACGAGCGGCCTCGTGCGCCCGGCGCTGCTGCTCGGCGCGCTCGCGGACCTGCCGCAGGAACGCGTCGTCGCTCTCACCCTGGGTGGCCGCGGCCCGACCCGGGCGGTCGTACTCGGGGAAGGCGGGCGCGGCCCGCTCGCCCGCGCGGGGACGGGCGGCGACCGGCCGACCCACCGCCAGCCAGGCGATCGAGCCGAGCAACGGGAAGAAGACCACGAACGCCAGCCACAGGAGCCGGGGCAGGTGGCGCACCTCGTCCTCGCGGGAGGTGAGGATGTCGACGACGCAGTAGACGAGCAGGGCGAAGCCAGCCACCGCCAGCAACAGGTACAGCTTGGTCACGCGCACATCATCAGGGACGCGTCGCGCCCACGACTCGGTTTTCCCGACGCCGCCCTCGGAGCACCGCAGGACCCAGCACGACGGCCGGCCCTCCGCCCCCCGCGGTGAGCCGGCCGTCGCCGGTTGCGACGTCGCCGCCGCAGTCTGGTGTGCCCCTCGTGGCCCTCGAGCTCAGTAGCTGCTGAACAGCAGCCGGTTGGGCGAGCCCTTGACGTCGCTGGCCGCCCCGGTGGTGGCGTTGCCGACCAGGGCGGAGGCCACGGCGGCGGGCGCGGCGCTCGGCGTGCCCTGCAGGAGCAACGCGGCGACGCCGGCCACGTGCGGCGAGGCCATCGAGGTGCCCGAGATGGTGTTGGTGGAGGTGTTGCTGCTGTTCCAGGTGGAGGTGATGTCCTGGCCCGGGGCCAGGATGTCGACGCAGGAGCCCCAGTTGGAGAACGTGGCGCGGGCGTCGGTGCGCGTGGTGGCGCCGACGGTGATCGCCGAGGCTGCACGGGCCGGCGAGGAGGTGCAGGCGTCGGCGTCCTCGTTGCCCGCCGCGACGACGACGGTGACCCCGGCGTCGGTCATCCGCTTCACCGCGGCGTCGGTGGCCTCGTTGGCACCGCCGCCCAGGCTCATGTTGGCCACGGCCGGCTTGACGGCGTTGCGCGCCACCCAGTCCATGCCGGCGATGACGCCGGAGTTGCTGCCGCTGCCGAGGCAGTTGAGCACCTGGACGGGCACCAGGGTCACCTGCTTGGCCAGGCCGTAGGTGGCGCCCCCGATGGTGCCGGCCACGTGCGTGCCGTGGCCGTTGCAGTCGTTGCGCGCGTTGCCGAGCAGCACCGAGCTGTAGCCGGTGGTAACGCGGCCGCCGAAGTCGGCGTGCGAGGCCCGGATGCCGGTGTCGATCACGTAGGCGCGGACGCCGGCCCCGGTCGCGTTGTAGGTGTAGCTGCCCGAGAGCGGCAGCGCCCGCTGGTCGGTGCGGTCCAGCCCCCACGTGGGGTTGCTCTGGGTGGCCTGCACGGTGACCGTGGAGTCCTCCTGCACGAAGGCCACGTCGGGGTCCTCGCGCACCTCGCGCAGCTGCGCGTCGGTGAGCACCGCGGTGTACCCGCCGATCTCCCGGAACACGTGCGTCACGTCGGCGGCGTCGCCGTCGACCGCGGCCCGTGCCTCGGCGCCGGGCGCCTCGGCGCCCTCCTCCAGCACCACGATGTAGCGCGAGTCGATGGCGCGCTCGGCCGAGAGCAGCGGGGCGAGCGCGGCCTCGGCCGTGCTGGCCGGGCTGGCAGGGCTGGCGGCCTGAGCGGCCGGGACGGCAGCCGCGGGCACGAGGGCGCCGGCGGCCAGGACGGCCGCGGTGGTCAGGTGGGTACGAAGCGAGAACGACATGCTGGGAGCGACCTCCGGTGGGTGAACGACGAACCTCTCCCAACCTGCACCGCCCGCCGCCCGCCGTGAAGACCGGTCGCACTGCACAAACATGCAGTGCACGAAACTGCACATGTCTGCGCAGTGGCGCTGCCCCTACGCCGTGGGCGTCGCGTCGTCCTGGCGCCGCAACGGCTGCGTGGCGGTGCCGTTCTCGGTGTGCTGGGCGGCGACGGGCTCGTCGGCCGGGGTGGGGGCGTGGGGCGGGGGCTCCGCGCTCGAGGCCTCCACCACCGGGGTGCCCCGCGGCGGCGTCTTCGGCTCCAGGACGATCTCGTGGGTCTCGCCGCTGCGCTCGTCGAAGCGCACCGCCACCGACTCGAAGCCCTTGAGCGCGTTCATGTGCACCAGGCCGGCGTAGGTGCGGCGGTCGGCGTCGGTGAGGTCGACCTCGTCGGTGAACAGGGTGGCCAGCGAGCGGGGGTAGAGCCGCCGCGCCAGCACCACGTTGAGCTCGATGCCCAGCACGCCCATGACCGCGGCGAGGTAGATGATGCCGATCAGGCCGAGCACCAGGCCGAAGGTCTGGTTCATGGTGCTGGTGCCGGTGAGCACGTTGCTGGCGTACAGCGCGCCGATGTACTGCAGCAGCTGCCACATCAGGGCGACGGCGAAGGCCCCGGGCCACGCGCGGCCCACGTAGTCGTGGCGGGCGGCGGCCAGGCGCGAGAGTCCGGTCAGCACGAGGCCGAGCAGCACCACCGTGCCGGCACGGATCAGCCAGCGCAGCGTCGCACTGAGCTGGTCGCTGAACACCTCGGTGTTGGCACCCAGGGTCGAGACCACCGAGACCGCGACGACGGCGAGGCCGGCGAGCATCAGCAGCAGCAGGCTCTTGAAACGCGCGAAGAACGGGTTGGGCCGGCTGTTGCGCGGCACCGCCCACGCGGTGTTCATCGTGTTCTGGATGGCCTGGCCCAACCCGGAGGCACCGAACAGCGCCACCAGCAGACCGACCACGATGCCGGCCGTGGACCCCTGCAGCCCCTCCGGGCGCCCCAGGTCGTCACCGATGATCGGGAACTGGGCCAGCGCCGAGTCGAGCACGACCTCCTGCAGCTCCGGGCGCCCCTGCAGCACGAAGCCCAGGATCGAGGAGGCGAGCAGCAGCAACGGGAAGATCGCGACGAACGCGTAGTAGGTGAGCGCGGCGACCATGTAGTTGCCCTGGTCGTCGTAGAACTTGTAGAAGACCGCGATCGGGACGCCGAGCAGCGGCACCCGCCGCTGCGCCCGGTCGACCCCGCTCATCACGCCCACCTGCTCACGGTACCGGGCGGGGCACCGGCTTCTCGCCAGCCTCAGGCCAGCAGGGCGACGACGGCGACCACGACGGGCACGCACCCGAGGGTGCTGACGAAGATCGCGTCACGCGCCAGCAGCACGGCGCGCTCGTAGCGCAGGGCGATCACGTAGACGTTCTGCGCGGTCGGCAGCGCCGAGATGACGGTGACGGCGAGCAGCCCGGCGTCGTCGAGCCCGATCAGCCGGCCCGTGGCGTAGGCCGCGAGCGGCTGGAGCAGCAGCTTGAGCCCGACCGGCAGCCCCAGCCGCTGCAGCGGCACGCCCCGGCCGGGCAGCGGCCCCAGCCGCAGCCCCACGCCGTAGGCCAGCAGCATGGCCGGCACCGCCATCCCGCCGACGAGTTCCAGCGGGTCGGCCACCACGGCCGGCACCGGAGCACCGCTCACGGCCACCAGCAGCCCGGCCACGCTGGCCACGGTGATCGGGTTGCGCGCCGGCCGGCTCAGCAGCCGGCGCCACGACACCGCCGTGTCGCTCACCGCGGAGTCCAGCACGGCGAGCGCCAGGGGCTGCAGCACCACCAGCTGCAGCAGCAGCACGGGCGCGATCAGGGCCGGGTCGCCCAGCACGTAGGCCGCGATGGGCAGGCCCAGGTTGCCGGCGTTGCAGTAGGAGGAGCACATGGTCGCGATCACCGAGGTGCCCAGGTCGTCGCGCCGCCACCGCGCCACGCCCGCGCTGACGACGGCCGTGACCACCACCGCGGCCACGATCGCCACCAGGTTGCCCGAGAACACCGCCCGCAGGTCGGCGTCCTGGAGCACGGTGAAGAGCAGGGCGGGGCTGGCCACGAAGAACGCGACGGCGCTCAGGGTGCGCTGGCCGGCGGCATCCACCAGGCCCAGGTGCGCGACGAGCACACCCAGCCCGACGACGACGGCGATGGTGCCGAAGCCCGCCAGCACCCCACCCACGCCGGGGATGCTACGTGGGGTCGGTGGTCGCGCCGGCGCTCAGGTCGCCGGCAGGGTGAGGGTGAACGTGGTGCCCTCGCCCAGCACCGAGCTGACGGCCACCTCGCCGCCGTGCCGCTCGGCCACCGCCGCCACGATGGAGAGCCCCAGCCCGGTGCCGGGCTGTCGCAGTGCCTCGGGGTTGGTGGTGCGGAAGAACGCGCGGAACAGCGCCGCCTGGTCCTGCTCGCCGATGCCGATGCCGGTGTCGCACACCTGCACCCGCACCTCGCCGCCGTAGCGGTGCGCCGTCATGGTCACCCGGCCTCCCGCGGGGGTGTACTTCACGGCGTTGCTGGCCAGGTTGCTGAGCATCCGGTCGATCTCGTGGGGGTCGCCCGGCACCACCAGCCGGCCCGCGCCGACCCCGAGGTCGAGGGTCAGCCCCTTGGCCTGGGCGGTGTTGCGGATCAGCGCCGCCACCTCCTCCAGCGCGGCCCGCACGTCGACCGGCACGCGCACGAGCGGGTGGCGGGGGTCGCTGACCCGGGTCAGCAGGAGCAGGTCCTCGACGACGTTCTGCATGCGCGCGGTGCCGCGCGCCATCGCCGCCCGGTAGGGCGAGGCCTCGGCCAGGTCGAGGTCGCCGAGCAGCTCCAGGTTGCCCGAGATCACCGCGAGCGGGGTGCGCAGCTCGTGGGAGAGCGTGGCGATCACCTGCGAGCGGTGGTCGTCGAGCTGCTGCAGCTCGCGCACCAGGCGTCGCTCGCGCTCCAGCACGGCGGCCGTCGTCAGGGAGGCGCCGAGGTCGTGCCCGATCTCGAGCGCCGACTCGCGCTCGACCGTGGACCAGACCGGGTCGCCCGGGTCGCGCGCCAGCACCAGGAAGCCGCGGCAGGTGGGACCGACTCCCAGCGGCACCGCGAGCGCCGATCCCAGCCCCAGCCGGGCGAGCAGGGTGCTGCTCTGCTGCAGCAGGCTCGCGACCTGGGGGATCTCGAGCGCCGCACGGTCGGCCTCCTCGCCACCCAGGACGACGACGCGCTGGTGGCGCCACAGGTGGGGCGCCAGCCCCTCGGCCAGCCGCACCACCTCCGTGGGCAGCTCGACCAGCTCGTCGGCCAGGTCGCGGGCCCACCCACGCCCGGTGCCGTCGGGCTCCACCACGTGCACCCACGAGCCGCGGGCGTCGAAGCCCTCCACCAGCGGGCGGTGCACGTGGGCCACGACCGCCTCCAGGGAGTCGTGGCCCGCCGCCGAGGCGTCGCGCACCAGGCGGCGCGCGGACTCGGCGTGCGCGATCTGCTGCACCATCTCCTCGCGCTCGACGGCGGTGATGACGCCCCGCTCGGCCTGCGCGGCGTACCGCTCCAGGAGCCGGCGCTGGGCGGCGTCGGGGCGGCACCCGGAGACGGGGTCGTCGACCGAGAGGATGCCCACCAGCACGCCGGCGTCGTCGCGCAGCGTGGCCAGCAGCGCGTCGTGCGGGTGCCAGGCGTCGGGCCGCTCCTCACCGTCCGGTGCGACGACGACCCAGTGGCCCTTGAGCTCCTCGACGTCGTAGTCCTCGGCGGCGAGGAAGCAGAAGCGCCCCCACGCGCAGGCCCGCTCCAGCACGGGGTCGAGCACGTGCACGGGGTCGGTCTGGGAGAGCCACTCCCGGTGCTCCTCGGGCCCGACGTAGGCCATGGTGACCAGCTCGCCCTCGATCACCACCGAGAGCACCGCGACGCGGAAGCCCACCATCTCGGCCACGGACTCCACGAGCAGCTGCAGCACCGCCCGGGCCGAGGAGTCCGACCACCCCGTGTGCTCGGGGTGCCCGCGCAGCACGACGCCGCCGGTGCCCTCGCGACGCGTCGCGAACGGCCCGGCCGAGGCACCCGTGTCGATGGCGGTCACTGCCCGGTCTCCCTCTCCCGGGCACATCCTCCCTCCTGAGGACCGCCGGAGGGAGGCTTACGGCTGGATCGGTCAGTACGACTTGGGCAGCCCCAGGGAGTGCATGGAGACGAAGTTGAGGATCATCTCGCGGCTCACCGGCGCGATCCGGCCGACGCGGGTGGCCACCAGCAGTGCCGCCATGCCGTACTCCTGGCTGGCACCGAACCCGCCGTGGGTCTGCACCGCGCGGTCCACGGTGTCGCAGGCGGCCTCGGCGGCGGCGTACTTGGCCATGTTGGCGGCCTCGCCGGCACCGTGCTCGTCGCCGGCGTCGTAGAGCTCCGCCGCCTTCTGGGTCATCAGGCGCGCCATCTCGACCTCGATGTGGCTCTGCGCCAGCGGGTGCGCGATCGCCTGGTGGCCGCCGATCGGGCCGTTGAAGACCTCTCGCTCCTTGGCGTAGGCCACCGCCTTGCCCAGGGCGTAGCGGGCCAGGCCGGTGGAGAACGAGGCGGCCATGATGCGCTCGGGGTTGAGGCCGGCGAAGAGCTGCACGAGCCCGCCGTTCTCATCGCCGACCACGGCGTCGGCCGGCAGCCGCACATCGTCCATGAACACCTGGAACTGCTTCTCCGGGCTGACCATCTCCACCGGGATGTGGGTGGCCGAGAAGCCCTCGGCGTCGGTCGGAACGACCACCAGGACGGGCTTGACCTTGCCGGTGCGGGCGTCCTCGGCGCGGGCGACCACCAGCACGTGGTCGGCCTCGTCGACGCCGGAGATCCAGATCTTCTGGCCCTTGAGCACCCAGCCGTCGCCGTCGCGGCGGGCGGTGGTGGTGATGTTGTGCGTGTTGGTGCCGGCGTCGGGCTCGGTGATGGCGAAGGCCATGGTGCCCGTGCCGTCGCAGATGCCGGGCAGCCAGCGCTGCTTCTGCTCCTCGGTGCCGTAGCGGCTGATGATGGTGCCGCAGATGGCGGGGCTGACGACCATGAGCAGCAGAGGGCAGCCCTGGGCAGCGAGCTCCTCGCAGACCGCGGCGACGTCGCCGATGCCGCCGCCACCCCCGCCGTACTCCTCGGGGATGTTGATGCCGAGGTAGCCGTTCTTGCCGATCTCGAGCCACAGCTCGGTGGTCTTGCCACCCGAGCGGGCCTTCTCGGTGAAGTACTCGTGGCCGTACTTGGAGGCCAGCTTGGCCACCTGGCGGCGCAGCTCCTGGCGCTCCTCGGACTCGGTGAAGCGGCTGGTGGTCGTGGCGGCGGTGCTCATGCGGTCTCCTCCTGCTGTTCCTCGACGACGGCGAGGACCTCGCCGGCCGCGACCTGCGCGCCGGCCTGGACGTTGATCTGCGCCACGGTGCCGGCGTGCGGCGCCGCGACGGTGTGCTGCATCTTCATGGCCTCGAGCACGAGGACGGGATCGCCGGCGGCGACGTGAGCACCGCTCTCTACGGCTACGCGGACGACGGTGCCGGGCATCGGTGCCAGCAGGCTGCCGCTGGCCACCGCCTCGGCGGGGTCGACGAACCGCGGGGTGCGCACCAGCGCGGCGTGCCCCCCGGGCCAGTCGACGTCGACGTCGGAGCCGGCCACGCTCACCCGGTAGGTGGTGCGCACGCCGTCGGCCTCCAGCGTCACCTGCTCCGGAGAGGCGGCCACCACGGCGGCGCCCTCCACCCGGTAGCCGTCGCGCCCGCCCCACCACTCGACGCGGTGGTCACCCAGGATCGTCACCTGCGGCTGGCTCGGCACGTTGCGCCAGGCCGGCGGGAGCCCGCGCTGCACCGTGCGCGCGGCACGGTCGCGCTCGGCGAGCGCCAGGGCTGCGGCCACCGGCGCGAGGCCGGCGTCGGGTGCGGGCAGCGCCACCTGCGGCAGCAGTGCGGTGGAGACCTCACCGGCCACGAAGCGCTCGTCGCGCAGGATCGCCACCAGCTGGTCGCGGTTCGTGCGCACGCCGTGGATCCGGCTGCGCTGCAGCACGGTGGCCAGCAGCCGCACGGCCTGGGCACGCGTGTCCGCGCACACCACCACCTTCGCGAGCATCGCGTCGTAGAACGTGGAGACCTCGTTGCCGGCCTCGAACCCGGCCTCGACCCGCACACCCGGCTCCTGCGGGATCTCCAGGCACCGCAGCACCCCGCTCTGGGGCTGGTGGTCGGCCGCAGGGTCCTCGGCGTAGAGGCGCACCTCGACGGCGTGGCCCGACGCGCGGCCCGCGCGCTCCGGAACCGGCGCACCCTCGGCCGCGACCAGCTGCAGCTCGACCAGGTCGACGCCGTGCACCTCCTCGGTGACCGGGTGCTCCACCTGGAGCCGGGTGTTCATCTCCAGGAAGAAGAACCGTTCGCTGGCCGGGTCGTAGAGGAACTCCACGGTGCCCGCGCCGCGGTAGTCGATCGCCTCGGCAGCGCGACGGGCGGCCTCGTGCAGCGCGGTGCGCACCTCGTCGGGGAGCCCGGGCGCCGGGGCCTCCTCGACCACCTTCTGGTGGCGGCGCTGCAGCGAGCAGTCGCGGTCGCCGTACACGGTCGTCCCCACCACCTGCACCTCCACGTGGCGCCCCTGCTCCACGTAGGGCTCGACGAAGACCGTGCCGTCGCCGAAGGCCGAGGCGGCCTCCTCCTGCGCGGCGGCCACCTCGCGCTCCAGGTCGGCCAGCGCCCGGACGACGCGCATGCCGCGCCCGCCGCCACCGGCCGAGGCCTTCACCAGCAGCGGCAGGTCGACCTCGGTGGGCTGCTCGGGAGCCTCGAGCACCGGAACCCCCGCGGCCCGCATCAGCTCCTTGGCGCGGATCTTGTCGCCCATCTGCTCGATGGAGGAGGGGTCCGGGCCGATCCAGGTGAGGCCGGCCTCCTGCACCGCCCGTGCGAAGCCGGCGTTCTCGGAGAGGAACCCGTAGCCGGGGTGCACGGCGTCGGCGCCAGCGGCTCGCGCCGCAGCCAGCACGGCGTCGACGTCGAGGTAGGTCTCGGCCGGGGTGCTGCCGGGCAGCCGGACGGCGACGTCGGCCTCGCGCACGTAGGGCAGTGCGGCGTCGGGGTCGGAGTGCACGGCCACGGTGCCGATGCCGAGCCGGCGGCAGGTGCGGAAGACGCGACTGGCGATCTCGGCCCGGTTGGCCACGAGCACGCGGGTGATCTGGGGCATCGGGCTCACATCCTGAAGACGCCGAAGCGGTCGGTGCCCTCGACGGGCCGGTTCTCGATCACGGACAGACAGATAGCCAGCACCGTGCGGGTGTCGCGCGGGTCGATGACGCCGTCGTCGTAGAGCATCCCGGAGAGGAAGTGCGGCAGGCTCTGCTCCTCGACCTGCTGCTCGACGACCTGCTTGATGCCCGCGAACCCCTCGGCGTCGAAGGTCTGGCCCTTGGACTCCGCGGACTGGCGGGCCACGATCTCGAGCACGCCGGCCAGCTGCGCCGGACCCATGACGGCGGACTTGGCGCTCGGCCAGGTGAAGAGGAAGCGCGGGTCGAAGGCGCGGCCGTTCATGCCGTAGTTGCCCGCACCGTAGGAGGCGCCCATGACGACGCTCAGGTGAGGCACCCGGGAGTTGCTGACCGCGTTGATCATCATCGCGCCGTGCTTGATGATGCCGCCCTGCTCGTACTGCGCGCCGACCATGTAGCCGGTGGTGTTGTGCAGGAAGAGCAGCGGCACGTCGACCTGGTTGGCCAGCTGGATGAACTGGGTGGCCTTCTGGGCCTCCTCGCTGAACAGCACGCCCTGCGCGTTGGCGAGGATGCCGATCTGCCGGCCGTGCAGCCGCGCCCACCCGGTCACCAGCGAGGTGCCGTAGAGCGGCTTGAACTCGTCGAAGACGGCTCCGTTGGTGGGGCTGACGCCGTCGCAGAGCCGGGCGATCACCTCGCGCGGGTCGAAGGGCTCCTTGAGGTCGGCCGGCACCAGGTCGAGCAGCTCCTCGGGGTCCGCGTCGGGCTCCGCCCAGGAGGTGGGCGCGACGGTGGCCTTGCGCCAGTTGAGCCGCGCCACGATGCGGCGTCCGATGCGGATCGCGTCGTGCTCGTCCTCGGCGAGGTGGTCGGCCAGGCCGCTGGTGCGCGCGTGCATCTCGGCACCGCCCAGGGACTCGTCGTCGGTCTCCTCGCCGGTGGCCATCTTGACCAGCGGCGGCCCACCCAGGAAGACCTTGGCCTGCTCCTTGACCATCACGGTGTGGTCGCTCATGCCGGGCACGTAGGCGCCGCCGGCCGTGGAGTTGCCGAACACGATCGCGATCGTGGGCTGCTTGCGGGCGCTGGCGCGGGTGAGGTCGCGGAACAGCTTGCCGCCGGGGATGAAGATCTCCTTCTGCGTGGGCAGGTCGGCTCCGCCAGACTCCACCAGCGAGATCGTGGGCAGCCCGTTCTCCTCGGCGATCTGGGCCGCCCGGAAGATCTTCTTGACCGTCCACGGGTTGCTCGCGCCGCCCTTGACCGTGGGGTCGTTGGCCGTGATCAGGCACTCGACGCCCTCCACGACGCCGATCCCGGTCACCACGCTGGCGCCGACGGCGAAGTCCGAGCCCCAGCCGGCCAACGGGCTCAGCTCCAGGAAGGCCGACCCCTCGTCGACCAGCAGCTCGATGCGCTCGCGCGGCAGCAGCTTGCCCCGCCCGTGGTGGCGCGCCACGGACTTCTCGCCGCCACCGGCCACGGCCTTGGCGTGCTCGGCGTCGAGCGCGGTGATCTTCTCGAGCAGGGCCTCGCGGTTGCCCGCGCCGCCGCTCACGCGTACCCCATCAGCTTCGCGGCCAGGTCGGCCAGCACCTCGGTGGCGCCACCACCGATCGGCAGGATGCGTGCGTCGCGGTAGTGCCGCTCCACCTCGGTGCCGTGCATGTAGCCCGCACCGCCGTGCAGCTGGACGGCCCGGTCGCACACGTTGGTGGCGGCGTCGCACGCCGTCTGCTTGGCCAGGCAGGCCTCGGCGATCACGTTCTCGCCGGCCTCGTGGCGGCGGACGACGTCGTGGGCGTAGACGCGCGCCACCTCCACCTGGCGGCGCATCTCGACCAGCTGGTGCCGCACCACCTGGTTGGCGATGAGCGGCTTGCCGAACGTCTCGCGCTGACGGCAGTACTCGGCCGTGAGGTCGAGGCTGCGCCGGGCGATGCCGTAGGCGTGCACGGCCAGGCCGATCCGCTCCACCACGAACTGCTCGGCGATCTGGTAGAAGCCCGAGTTCTCGGCCCCCACCAGGTTGGCCACCGGCACCCGCACGTCGACGTAGGAGAGCTCGGCGGTGTCGGAGCAGTGCCAGCCCATCTTGCGCAGGCTGCGGTCGACGGTGAACCCGGGCGTGCCCGCGTCGACGACGAGCAGCGAGACGCCGGCGTGCCCGGGCCCGCCGGTGCGCACCGCGGTGGTCACGAAGTCGGCACGCACCCCGCTGGTGATGAAGGTCTTGGCGCCGTTGACGACGTAGTGTTCGCCGTCGCGCACGGCGGTGGTGCGGATGCCCGCGACGTCGGAGCCGCCACCGGGCTCGGTGACCGCCAGGGAGCCGATCTTCTCACCGGCCAGCGTGGGGCGCACGAAGCGCTCCACCAGGTCGGGGTCGCGGGTGGCGGCGATGTGGGGCAGGGCGATGCCGCTGGTGAACAGGCCCGCCATCAGCCCGCTCGAGGCGCCGGCGCCGAACATGCCCTCCTGCAGGTACACCGAGTCCATCAGGCCGCCGCCCACGCCTCCGACCTCCTCGGGGAAGGCGATGCCCAGCAGGCCCTGCTCGGCCGCCGTGCGGTGCAGCTCGCGCGGGATGGTGCCGGCGTCCTCCCACTCCTGCAGGTGCGGGTACACCTCGCGGCGCACGAACTCGGCGCCGAGCTCGGTGACGGTCTGCTGATCGGCGAGAGCAGAGCTCTCGGCAGGTGCAAGAGCGGTGCTCACAGAAGATTCTCCTGGATGTGGACGATGCGGGAGCGGAGCCACTCCCCGAGGCCCTTGGCCTGGGGGTCGAAGCGGGTGGAGGCGGCGACGCCGTCGCCGAGCAGGCCGTGCACGACCACGTTGACGGCGCCGAGGTGCGGCAGCAGGAACACGTCGACGTCGAGGTCGCGCGCCTCGGGCAGCAGCTCGCGCACCTTGCGCGGGCTCATCAGCTTGGCCAGCCAGGTGCATCGGGCGCGGTAGAGCTCGTCAGGGGAGCCGTCGTGGGCCACCCACAGGCCGATGTTGGCGTCGCCGCCCTTGTCGCCGGAGCGCGCGTGCACGAACGTGCCGAGCGGCATCCGGCGGTTCACCGAGTCCTGCGGGGCCGGGTAGGGCGAGGGTCGCCGGCCGGCATCGGGGTCGGGGTCGGCGGTCGCCGTCGGGTCGGCCAGCACCTCGCGCCGGCCGTCGGCGTGCACCACGGCGTGCTCCACGGCGTCGCGCGCCACCAGGTGCGGCCGGTACACGCCGTACGGCGTCGGCGTCCCCGGCGGGCCGGTCATGGTGAACCCGGGGTAGGAGCCGAGCGCGAGCTCGACGGCGGGCGCGGTGAATGCCTTGCCCACGGGGCCGGGCTCGGGGTCCATCACCGTGCACCGCAGCAGGCAGGAGGCGCCCTCCTCGGTGTCGGCGTCGGCCAGCGGGGAGGCGGTGTGGGTCCAGGTGACGCTGGTGGCGCGCAGGTGCGGCTCGAGCTGGGCGCGCACCCAGTGCGCCTTGGCGTCGAGGTCGAGGCCGGTGAGCACCAGCTCGAGGCTGTTGCGCCAGCCACCGAGCTCGTTGACGCACACCTTGAGGCGCGGCGGTGGCGCGCTGCCCCGCACGCCGCTGATGCCCACCCGGTCGGTGTCGAGCTGGGTCAGCCGCACGGTGTCGAGGTGCGTGGTCACATCGGGGTTCAGGTACTGCGCGCCCTGGATCTCGTAGACCAGCTGGGCGGTGACGGTGTCGACGGTGACGGCGCCGCCGGTGCCGTCGTGCTTGGAGACGACGCTGCTGCCGTCGGCGGCCAGCTCGGCGAGCGGGAAGCCGAGCGGGCGCGGGTCGGGCTCGCCGTCGACCCAGAGCGAGCGGAAGCCGGAGAAGTTGCCGCCGGTGGCCTGGGTGCCGCACTCGAGCACGTGCCCCGCGACGACGGCTCCGGCCAGCGCGTCGTGGTCCTCGAAGGTCCAGCCGTGGTGCGCCATCCCGGCTCCGACGACCAGGCTGGCGTCGGTGACCCGGCCGGTCACCACCACCTGCGCGCCCTCGCGCAGCGCGGCCGCGATGCCGGCACCGCCCAGGTAGGCGTTGGCGGTGAGCGCGTCGCCGAGACCCAGCTCGGCGGCCTTGGCTCTCAGGTCGTCGCCCTCCACGTGCGCCACCGCGACCTCGACGCCGAGCCCTGCGGCCACCTCACGCACCTTCGCGGCGAGTCCCGCGGGGTTGAGCCCGCCGGCGTTGGCGACGATGCGCACGCCACGCTCCAGCGCGAGACCGAGGGACTCCTCGAGCTGGCGCACGAAGGTGCGCGCGTACCCCAGCGAGGGGTCCTTCATCGTGTCCTTGCCGAGGATCAGCATCGTCAGCTCGGCCAGGTAGTCGCCGGTGAGCACGTCGAGCGAGCGTCCGCCCGTGGTGCCGTCCACCATCTCGCGCATCGCGGCGAGGCGGTCGCCGTAGAAGCCCGAGCAGTTGCCGACGAGCAGCGGCGCGGGCCCGGTGCTCGGGGCCGGGTCGTTCGTCATCGCTTCTCCCTCCCGGGTCCCGGCGGTCCGGCGAACGCCTGCGCGATGCCCAGCCAGTGCTCGGCGTCGGCGCCGTCGGCCACGAGAGCGGTGTCCTCGCGGTGCACGCGCTGGGTGACCAGCAGGCAGAAGTCCAGGGCGGGGCCCCTGACGGTCTGCACCGACTGCGCGGCGTCGTCCGGTCCCCACGTCCAGACCTCCCCCGACGGCGCGGTGAGCTCGATGCGGAACGGCTCGGTCGGTGGCTCCTCGCCGTGCACGGCGTAGGCGAAGTCGCGGGTCCGCACCCCCAGGTGGGCCACGTGGCGGATCCGGTCGGTGGGCTCCGGGGCGGAGCCCAGCGCCTCGTGGACGTCCTGGGCGTGGGCCCAGGTCTCCATGAAGCGGGCCGTCGCCATCGAGGCCGGCGACATCGGCGGGCCGAACCACGGCAGCCGCTGCCCCGCCGGCACCGCGCGCAGCGCCTCGGCCAGCGCGGCCCGACCCCGCGACCACCGCGGCAGCAGCTCCTCGGGTGGCAGCGCCGCCAGCGCGTGCGCGCCGTCGTCGACGAAGCGCTCGGGGTCGGCACTCCCCCGCAGGAGCAGGTCGTCCCAGGCCTCCGACTCGGCACGGCCCTGCAGCGAGCGCGCGGCCAGCGTGGCGGCCTCGTCGGTCCAGGCCAGGTGGGCCACCTGGGTGGCCACCGTCCAGCCCGGCGCCGGCGTCGGCGACGCCCAGCCGCCGTCCGCGCCGTCGTCGAGTCCCTGCACGACGGCGAGCAGCTGGTCGCTCTCCACGCGCAGGTCGTCCAGCAGCTGCTCGAGCACCTCGCTCATGTCGTGCCCTCCTTCTCCGCGTGCCGACCGGGGTCGAGGGCGGCGTCGAGCGTGCGCGCCCACTGGTCGAGGATCCGGCGGCGCCGGCGGGCGTCGTCGGAGATGGTGGTGGCCAGGCCGAGGCCGCGCACCAGGTCGAGCGTGGCCTGCACCAGCTCGCGCACACCGGGCTGCGACTCGTCGGCCCCCAGCGCGGTGACGGTGAGCCGGTGGGCGTCGCGGCCCACCCGCTGCTCGAGCGGACCGACGGCGGCCTGCAGCGCGGGGTCGGTGCGGGCGGCCACCCACAGCTCGAGCGCGGCGGTGAACACCGGGGAGGTGAAGTGGTCCTCGAGCATGGTGAGCACGGCGCGGGTGCGGCGTGGGCCGCTCGGCAGCCGGGCAGCGGCCGCCCGCAGCTCGGCGCCGCGCACCTCGGTGAGGTGCTCGACGGCGGCGAGCACCAGGTCGTTCTTGGTCGGGAAGTGGTGCAGCTGGGCGCCCCGGCTGACCCCCGCCCGCTCGGAGACCAGCGTGGTGGAGGTGCCCGAGAAGCCGCGCTCGACCAGGCACTCGACGGCGGCCTCGAGCAGCCGGGCCCGCATCGCCCGGGTGCGCTCGCCCTGGGGCGTGCGGGTGGGTGCCGTCGTCACCGGTGCAGCATGACGCGGTCAGTTACAAACAGTCAAGACTGACTTTTAGTCGGTGGACGGCGGCGCGACCGGGACCTCAGGTGCCGCAGTAGGTGACGTGCTGCCCGAACGACTCCGGCGCCGGCTCGGCGTAGGCCTCCAGGCCGGGCCGCTCGGTGAACGGGTCGGCCAGCACCGCGAGCAGCCGCTCCACCGGGCCGAGGTCGCCCTCGGTGGCCGCGTCGAGCGCCTCCTCGACCAGGTGGTTGCGCGGGATGTAGACCGGGTTGGCGGCCTCGGTGCGCGCGGCGTCGGGGTGGTGGGCGCGCCAGCGCTCGAGCCAGGCGTCGACGCCGGCCAGGTCGACCACCCGGCTGCGCAGCGGCTCGGCGTCGCCGCGGGCCGCCGCTCCCAGCGCGCGCCACGAGCCGGTCCAGTCGGCGTGCGCCTCGCGGAGCAGGGCGAGCAGGCCGTCGGCCAGCGCCTGCACCTCGGCGTCGTCGGGGCCGCCCTCCCCGGCGGGCGCCAGACCCAGCTTGGCGCGGACGCCGTCGGTCCAGGCGACGCCGAAGCCGGTCTGGAAGCCACCGAGCCGCCCGGTCAGCAGCTCGACCGCCTCCTCCTGGGTCTCGGCCACCAGCGGCACCAGCGTCTCGGCCAGCCGCGCCAGGTTCCACGCGGCGATGCCGGGCTGGTTGCCGTAGGCGTAGCGCCCGCCCTCGTCGATCGAGCTGAAGACCGTGGCGGGGTCGAACCCGTCGAGGAAGGCGCACGGCCCGTAGTCGATGGTCTCGCCGGAGATCGTCATGTTGTCGGTGTTCATGACGCCGTGCACGAAGCCCACCAGCATCCACCGCGCCACCAGGCGCGCCTGCGCGGCCACCACGGCCTCGAAGAGCGCGAGGGCCGGGTTCTCGGCGTCGGCCGCCTGCGGGTGGTGGCGCTCGATCGCGTGCTGCACCAGGCGCTCCAGCAGGTCGAGGTCGTCGGTGGCGCGGGCGTACTGGAAGCTCCCGACCCGCAGGTGGCTGGCCGCCACCCGCGCCAGCACGGCCCCCGGCAGCGGCTGCTCGCGCTGCACCGCGGCGCCGGTCGCGACGACGGCGAGCGAGCGGGTGGTGGGCACACCCAGCGCGTGCATGGCCAGGCTCATCACGTGCTCGCGCAGCATCGGCCCCACCGCGGCGAGCCCGTCACCACCGCGCGCGAACGGCGTGCGACCCGACCCCTTGAGGTGCAGGTCGCGCAGGCCGCCCGGCGTCCCCCGGTCACCGATCTCCCCCAGCAGCAGCGCCCGGCCGTCACCCAGCCGCGGGCTGTACCCGCCGAACTGGTGGCCCGCGTAGCACTGCGCCACCGGCTCCGCGCCCGGCGGCACCGCGTTGCCCGCCAGGAACCGCGCGCCCTCGGGCGAGCGCAACCACGCGGCGTCGAGGCCCAGCTCGCCCGCCACCTGCTCGTCGAGCACCAGCAGCTGCGGCTGCGGCGCCTCCTGCGCCCGCCACGGCCGCGCCAGCTCCGGCAGGGCGTCGGCGAAGCGGTGGCTGAGCCGGACGGCGTCGAGCCCGGCGGCGGTGCTGGTCGCGGGGGTGGTGGTCACCCCTCCCACGCTACGACCCCCGCCCACCCTGCGGGCCCGGTCGCCGCCGGGGTGGTCGGCTGCGGGTCGACGCCCGCGGGACGAGCCCGGCGACTCGACGCCTGTGGATGACCACGAGCACGGGTGACCGCGCATCGGCGAGGGTGGCGTGCATGTCGGTGGCGGTCACGTCGGTGCTCGAGCAGCTCGGAGGCGTGGCGACGCGCGCCCAGCTGCTGGCGCTCACCCATCGGTCCGCGGTCGACCGGGCGATCGACGTCGGCGACGTGGCGGTGGTGGCGCGCGGCCGTTACGTGCTCGCTCGTGTCGACCGGGCACCCGCGGCGGCACACCGCGTCGGCGGGCACCTCTCCCACCTCAGCGCGGCCCTCCACCACGGGTGGTCCGTCCTCCTCGTGCCACCGGTCCCGCAGGTCACCGTGCCGCGCTACCGCCGGTTGAGCCCTGAGCGGCGCCGCGACGTCGAGCTCCGCTGGGCGACGCTCGAGTCTGACGAGGTGCGCGACGGCGCCACCACACCCGATCGGACGCTGGGCGACTGCCTGCGCCACCTCCCCGCCCGAGAGGCACTCGCCGTGGCCGACTCCGCGCTGCGCAGCGGTTACTCGCATGCCCGCCTGGCGCGGGTGACCGCCGAGCTGCGAGGGACCGGCGCTCCCGCAGCCCGCTCGATCGCCGCGCGGGCCGACGGGCGGGCGGCCAACCCCTTCGAGTCGGCACTCCGCGCGGTCTGCCTCGAGGTCGCAGGACTCCGGGTGCGACCCCAGGTCTCCCTGCACGGGCGCGAGTTCCTCGGGCGCCCCGACCTGGTCGACGTGCACCTGCGGATCGTGCTGGAGGCCGACTCCTTCACCTGGCACGGCGACAAGGCCTCGCTCGAGCACGACGCGTGCAGATCCATCGCATGAGCGTGCTCGGGCACGGGCAACGTGTCAGCACTTCTACGCCTGACACACTGCGCCCATGCCTTCGATCCTCATCACCGGCGCCTCCTCCGGTCTCGGCGCCGAGATGGCCCGCCAGTTCGCCGCCCGCGGCTACGACCTCGCCCTGTGCGCCCGCCGCCTGGAGCGCCTCGAGGAGCTGCGGGCCGAGATCGGTGCCGCCCACCCGCAGGTGCGGGTGGAGGTGCGGGCGCTCGACGTCAACGACCACGACGCCGTGTTCAGCACCTTCGAGGAGCTGGCGAGCACGCTCGGGCGGCTGGACCGGATCGTCGTCAACGCGGGCCTGGGCAAGGGCGCCCCGCTGGGCACCGGCCGCTTCGACGCCAACCTCGAGACCGCGATGACCAACTTCGTGGGCGCGCTGGCGCAGACGGAGGCCGCGATGACCGTCTTCCGCGCCCAGGAGGCGGGGCACCTGGTGATGGTCTCCTCGATGTCGGCGATGCGCGGCATGCCGAAGACGATGACCACCTACGCCGCCACCAAGGCCGGCGTCGCGCACCTGGCCGAGGGCATCCGCACCGAGCTGGCCGGGCGCCCGCTGGGTCGCACCGTCAAGGTGAGCGTGCTCTACCCGGGCTACATCGCCTCGGAGATGAACGATGGCGTCGAGGGCTCGACCCCGCTCATGGTCTCCACCGAGAAGGGCGTGCGCGCCATGGTGAGCGCCATCGAGAAGGAGGTGGCCGACGCCTGCGTGCCGTCGCTGCCCTGGTCGGTGCTGGCGCCGGTGATGAAGCACGCGCCGCTGCCGCTGTTCAAGCGCCTGATCTGAGCGTGTCGGTGCCGGTCGGGGCATCGGCGTCCACCTCGGGCTCGAGCCCGGAGACCACGCCGCTGAGCCCGCCGTGGCCGCGGGTCGGCCAGGCCGCGAGGCCGGTGACGAGCAGGAAGACCGGCAGCGCCAGCGTGGCCCGGCTGTCCTCCACCCACACCAGCAGCACCAGCGGACCGACGCCGACGGCGAGCTTGAGCAGGCGTGCCACCGCCACCGGGAGGCGACGACGCAGCCGCGGACGCACGTCGACCGTCCACTCCCCCGCGGTGCGCCCCAGCAGCAGCACGCACCCGGCCTGCACCGCCCCGGAGGCCGCGAGCTGCCAGAGCTCCTGGGTGCCGAGGTCGGGGAGCCGGTCACCCGCGAGCAGGCTCCAGGACCGGTAGGCCGCCCCGGCCGCCGCACCCACGAGCACCACCACCAGCAGGTCGCACACCATCCCCATCCAGCGGCGGCCCAGCGTCAACCGGGTCGGGGGTCGCGGGCGGTCCGGCCGACGTCGCACCACGGGCGCGGAAAGCAGTGATCCGAGGACGGCCCCGAGCGTGTTGAGCAGCAGGTCGTCGACGTCGAGCACCCGGTAGGCGCACGGGAAGAGGCCCCACACCCCCGTCACCTGGGTGATCTCGATGAGCACCGAGGTGAGCAGGCCGGCCAGCGTCGCCACCACGACGCCCCGGCGCAGCACCCGCCGCACGAAGAACCCGAACGGCACGAACAGCAGCACGTTGAGCGCGACCTGCAGGAAGGCGGGGTCGCTCAACAGCTCGAGGCCGACGACGCTGCGGTCCAGCGCCGGCCGGATCGAGCCCAGCGGCTCGAGCTGGCGGCCGGCGCAGCGCAGGTCGGCGCGGTCGGGCAGCGGCAGCAGCGTGTAGGTCCACAGCGCCAGCCCGTAGACCGCGGCGGCCAGCAGCGTGAGCAGGTCGCCGGGCCCGAGCCGACCGTCGCGCCGGTACTGGACGGCGGCGGTGGGCACCAGCAGCAGCACTGCCAGCACGCTGCCCAGCAGGGTGGCGAGCAGCGCGTTGGAGAGGTCGACGCCGGCCCCGCTCATCGGGCGCCTCTCATCAGGCGCCGGTCACCGGTAGGTGCGCAGCCCGGCCGAGAGGTGCGTGTGCTCGTTGAAGGTCAGCAGCCGGGTGCCGCCGGACCCGACGACCAGCCGGGTGACCGAGGAGTTGACCACCACCGTGTTGAAGGCGGCCCAGGGCTCACCCAGCGCCGCGGGATCGCGCTCGGCGGCGGCGGCCGGCGTCGTGAGCAGGGCGGCGCTCACCCCCACCGGCCCCCCGGAGGTGACCACGACGACGAGGCCGCGGGGCTGCTCGGTGGCCCGGGCCGCGGCGTCGGCCTGGGCGGCGCGCACGCGGTCCACGAAGGCGGCGAAGGTCTCGGGGTAGTCGTGCTCGGCACCGGCGGCCCAGGCCGCGGTCACCTCGGCGAAGACGGCCTGGAACTCCTCGCGGGTGTGTCCCGGCGCTAGCTCGGGGCCGTGCGCCATCAGGCCGAGGTGGTCGAACTCGTCCCACCGCTCGTCCACGACCGTCTCGACGTCGTCCCACCGGGCGCCCTCGACGATCCCGGCGAGGGTGTCGCGGTGCCGGCGCAGGCCGCCACGCACGAGCGACGTCGCGGTGAGGCCCTGCTCGGCGAGCCAGCGCCCGAGCGTGCGTGCCTGCTCCCAGCCGGTCTCGGAGAGCACGTCGTAGTCGGCGGCGCCGAAGGACGCCTGCCCGTGGCGCACCAGCAGCACCAGTGCCATCTGCTCCCCTGCTCCCTGCCGCTCGTCGGTCTCGGCTGGAGACTAGTGAGCGCGACCAGGCGGCCGGGCGGGTGGGTCGGGCGGGTGGGTCAGAAGAGGGTGACGGTGGCGCGGGTGATCGTCCAGCCGCCGCCGGCCCTGGTCGCCGTCGCCTGCAGGTAGCCGCGCAGGGCCGAGCCGCGGTAGACCAGCGCGGTGCAGGAGCGCTGGGTGCCCGTGCCGGTGCACGGGTTGACCTCGCGGCCACCGAAGCGCAGGCCGGCGCGGCGGTGGGTCATCAGCGTCGCGACGACGCCGGGGGCCGCCACCTTCTTCGCTGCGGCGACCCGCTTGCGGTTGACGGCGACGACGAGCTGGTCGGCGGCCCGGTCGGCCGAAGTGGCGCGCGCCGCGGAGACGGCCGGCGCGCCGGCGCCGGCGGGGGCCGCACCGAGGCCGAGCGCCAGCACCAGGGCGACGAGCACCAGGACGAGGACGGGGGGACGGGGGCCGGGGAGCATCGGCACTCCAAGCGGTGGGGGGTGGGGTCCCGCATCGTCGCACCGACGGGCCCCGGGCGTCAGCAGATCTGCCGAACCGCTCCGCGCAGCTCAGCTGGCCGACGCGACCTCGGGCACGGCGGGGGCCTCGACCGCGGGGGCACCCACGAGTGCTGCGGCCGGGTCGGCCACCGCCAGCGGGTGGAAGGCACGCAGCGTGCGCCGCACCGACCACAGCACCAGGCAACCCACCACGAAGCCGGCCACGACGTCGGTGAGCCAGTGCTGGTTGAGCCGGGCCCGGAAGTACATCTCGGCGACCCCGAGCAGCACCACGCCGACGCCGAGCAGCCGCACGACGGCCCTCCGGGGTCGGAGGTAGTGCGCCACGAGCACGACGGCGGTACCGGTGACGACGACGATCCGTGCGACGCCCCCCGAGGGGTAGGCCCCGATCTCGGTGCCGATCAGGCTGAGCACCTCGCGCTCGCGGTCGGTGACGCCGGCCAGGCCCAGCTGCGCGCACCGGGTGACGCACCACGCCAGCGGCAGCACCAGCAGCGGCATCCACCAGCACCCGCCCCGCAGGGCGAACCAGGCCGCCAGGCCCACCGCGAGCACGACCGTGAGCACCTGCGTCTCGGGGACGTTGCCCATCTGCGTGGTGACGGCGAGCAGGTCGGTCCACGCCGACGTGCCGCGCGCCTCCATGGCCGCGAAGAACGGGTCGTCGACCGGACCCTGCAGGGCCGCGGCCACCTGGCCCAGCAGCAGCGACACGGCACCGACCGCCAGCAGCGTGACGACGGCGGCGCGCAGGCCGGCGACGACGTCGAGGGGGCCAGCGCGCATGACGGCGGAGTCTATCCCCCACGACCGGTCCGCGACCGGATGCTCAGACGGCGACGGTCGTGACCACGCGCGCCCGCTGGTCCGGCTCCAGCCAGCGTCGGTAGGCCCGGTGCAGCCGCGCGGCGGACCAGATCAGCAGGGGCAGGGCCACCAGCACCGAGATGCGCCACTCCGGGATGCGCGAGAGGCCCGAGAACAGCAGGCCGGTGAACGTGGTGCTGATGGCGAGCCGCGCCGAGTAGCCGACCATCCCGAGCGGCGGTGCGGGCGTGGCGCGGGCGGAGCGGAAGTCGACGGCGTAGGGCCGCGCGGCCGACCAGCGCATCGAGGCCGCCACCACCTGCACGGTCACCACGACGACCGTGCAGACCAGGGCCGCCGTCTCGGCGGCGGTGGGGAGACCGGCACGCAGGGCAGCCACGGCGACGGTGACCAGCGAGGCCACCAGCAGGAACTCCGCCAGCACCCAGGCGCGAGCGGCGAAGACGGCCGCCGCGGTGACGGGCAGGCTCTCGCGCCACAGGGCGCCGCGACCGTCCAGGCACCAGGCGTTGACGCCGAACAGCAGCGCCCCGCCGGAGGCGACGAGCCCGGGCAGCACGGTCATCGAGCTCCACGGCAGGTTGCCGATGACGGCGACGAGCGCCGGCCCGAGCGCCAGCACGGTGATGCCGCGGCGCATCGGCACCGCGCGCCACACCGAGGCGCGGTCGGTGCGCAGCAGCACGCCGAGGTCGGTGCGCGGGGTGCGGCGCACCCCGTAGGAGGATCCCTCGACGCCGATCTCGTCGCGCGGCACGCGGTGGGCCGCCACGTGGGCGGGGACGGCGCCCAGCACCACGGCCAGGAGGAAGGCGCCCAGCAGCACCAGCAGGGTGCGAGCGAGGACCCACGGGTCGCCGGTGATCATGCCGATGACCACCCACTGGGTGGGGATCCGGTCGAAGGTGGCCACCAGCTGTCCCGCGACCTGCAGCCCGACGACGGCGCCGAGCAGCCCCACCACCAGCGCCCGCACACCGACGACGCCGTGCGGCAGCCGGCGGGCGGACTCCAGTGCCCACGCGAACGCCTGGGCGACGGCGGTGGCGGTCAGCACCCAGAGCAGCAGCACGGCCTGGGCACCGACGAGCAGCGGCCGCCAGCCCAACGCGTACGCGGTGGTCCCGAGCAGCATCCAGACCTGCAGCAGCCAGGCGATGTTGAGGGGGGCGAGCAGCAGGGCGCCGAGGTGGTCGGTGGTCGGGCTGACCGGGTGCACGGCCGCGGGGTCGCGGGCCAACAGCTCGCGCCCGCCGCCCGAGGCGGTCGCCGAGACCACCGCGAGCGCCAGGAAGGCACCCAGCGCGGTGGGCAGCAGGAGCAGGACCTCGAAGGCGCGCCCGTCCCCGCCGGCCCCCGGCGTCAGGGCGGGCACCGTGGCGGCGGTCGCGGTGAGCAGCAGCAGGAGCGTCATCCCGGCCGCGAAGGCACCCCGGCGACGCATGGTGGCGCGACGGAAACGCAGCAGGTGCCCCACGTCGACCACGGCACGGACAGCGTCGGTGAGGTCGCTGCGGCGCGGGCCGCGCAGCCGCGGGTGCCAGAGCCCGCGCGGCGGCGCGGGGACGGGCGGGGTCTCAGTCGAGGAGGCCACGGTAGGCACGCGCGCCCTCCTCCCCCGCCATCTCCTCGGCGGCCAGGGTGGCCACGCGCGAGCCGCCGCGCAGCACGCTGACGCTGGTGCACGCCTCGACGGCCAGCTCGCGCAGGTGCGTGGAGACCAGCACGCAGGCCCCCCGGGCGCGCGCGTCGGCGATCACCTCGAAGGTGGCCTCGACGCCGATCGGGTCGACGCCGTCGAAGGGCTCGTCGAGCAGCAGCACCTGGGGCAGGTGCAGGGCGGCGAGCACCACCGAGAGGCGCCGCGACATGCCGTGGGAGAAGCCGGCAGTCACCCGGTGGGCGACGTCGCCGAGCTCGAAGCGCTCGAGCAGGTCGCGGCCGTGCTCCTCCCAGCCGGTCATCCGGCGCAGCCGCGCCGCCAGCTGCAGGTGCTCCCACGGCGTCGCGCGGGGCACGAGCCCGCCGACGTCGGGGCAGTAGCCGACGACCTGCTTGACCCGCAGCGGCTCGGTGCGCACGTCGTGGCCGGCCACCCGGGCACTGCCCGCGGTGAGCGGCACGACGCCGGCCAGCACGCGCATGGTGGTGGACTTGCCGGCGCCGTTGCGCCCGAGCAGCGCGGTGGCCTCGCCCGCGTGCGCCTGCAGGTCGACGCCGGCGACGGCCTCGACCTCGCCGAAGCGCACGTGCAGGCTGCGCACGTCGACGACGGGCGCGGGCTGCTGGTTGTCCCTCACCCGCTCGATTCTCGCCGACCCCGGGCCGCGGGGGAACGGTTCGCGGTCACGAGGTGCAGGTCTGACCGATCGGTCACCTGCGACTAGTCCCGGGCGGGGACCACAGCGCCCCGACCGGCGGACCGGTCGGGGCGCTGGGTGGAACGGGTGGAGCGGGGTGGATCAGGTCAGGCGGGCAGCGAGCCGCCCGAGGCCGCGAGGTCGCGCAGCCAGGGGGTGGGCTCGAAGCGCTGGCCGTAGAGCTTGGCCAGCTCGTCGGCGCGCAGGCAGAAGGCCTGCAGACCGATCTCGCCGGTCACGGGGTGCTCGTACCCGGTCATGAACTGGGCGGCGCCGCCGGTCATCGGCGGGAAGCCGATGCCCATGATCGAGCCGATGTTGGCCGCGGCGGAGGAGGTGATGACGCCCTCCTCGAAGCACTTGGCCGTCTCGAGCGCCTCGGCGAAGAGCATCCGGTCCTTGACGTCCTCGATCGGGATCTGCTTCTCCGCGGGCGGGAACATCTCGGCCAGGCCGCTCCAGATCGACTGCCGCTTGCCGTCCTCGTAGTCGTAGAAGCCGGCACCCCGCAGGCGCCCGGCGCGGCCGGCGTCGAGCATCTTCTGCACGACGGCGATTCCCGGGTGCTCGGGCTGGTCGAGGCCGTCGCGCTCGGCGGCCTCGCGGGTGGCCTTGGCGATCTTGCCCATCAGCTCGAGGTTGAGCTCGTCGCTGAGCTGCAGCACCGGGGCGGGGTAGCCCGCCTGGGTGGTGGCCCGCTCGATGGTCCAGGGGTGCACGCCCTCGGCGAGCATCGCCATGCCCTCGTTGACCATGAAGCCGATGACGCGCGAGGTGTAGAAGCCGCGGCTGTCGTTGACGACGATCGGCGTCTTGCGAATCTGCTGGACGACGTCGTAGGCCTTGGCCAGCGCCTCCTCGGAGGTCTCCTTGCCCTTGATGATCTCGACCAGCGGCATCTTGTCGACGGGGCTGAAGAAGTGCAGCCCGATGAAGTCCTTCGGCCGGTCGACGCCCTGGGCCAGCTCGGTGATCGGCAGCGTCGAGGTGTTGGAGCACAGCAGCGCGTCGGGGTTGACGTGCGGCGCCACCTCGGCGAACACCTTGGCCTTGAGGGCGGGGTCCTCGAAGACGGCCTCGATGACCAGGTCGCAGCCGGCGAGGTCGGCGGGGTCGGCAGTGGCGGTGATCCGGCCCAGCAGCTCGGCCTTCTTCTCCTCGGTGCTGCGACCGCGCGAGATCGCCTTGTCCAGCAGGCCCTCGGAGTAGGCCTTGCCCTTCTCGGCGTTGGCCTGCTCGACGTCCTTGAGCACGACCTCCATGCCGGCCTTGGCGCACACGTAGGCGATGCCGGCGCCCATCATGCCGGCGCCGAGCACGCCGACCTTGGTGGCCTTCCAGGTGTCGATGCCCTGGGGGCGCAGCTTGCCGGCGTTGATCGCCTGCAGGTCGAAGAAGAACGCCTGGATCATGTTCTTGGAGCCCTGGTTGACGATCAGGTTCGTCAGGTAGCGCGACTCGATGCGTGAGGCGGTGTCGAAGTCGACCTGCGCGCCCTCGACGGCGGCCGAGAGGATCGCGCGGGTGGCGGGGTACACGGCGCCCTTGGTCTGCTTGCGCAGGATCGCGGGGAAGGCGGGCAGGAAGCCGGCCAGCGCGGGCGACTTCGGGGTTCCGCCGGGCATCTTGTAGCCGGGGGCGTCCCAGGGGTTGAGGCCGGCGTCGGGGTTGGCCTTGATCCACGCCTTGGCGGCGGGCTCGAGCTCCTCGCGGGTGGCGACCAGCTCGTCGACCAGACCCTTCTCGAGCGCCTTGGCCGGGTTGAACTGCGTGCCCTGCAGGAGGATATCCATCAGCGCGGTCTGCAGGCCGAACTTGCGCACGGTGCGGGTGACGCCGCCGCCGCCGGGCAGCAGACCCAGCGTGGCCTCGGGCAGGCCGACCTTGACGCTGCTGTCGTCGACCAGGATGCGGTGGTTGGTGGCCAGGCAGATCTCGTAGCCGCCGCCGAGCGCGGCGCCGTTGATGGCGGCGACGACCGGCTTGGGCAGCTTCTCGAGGCGGCGCAGCGCCGCCTTGACGCGCTCGCCGAGCGCGAAGACGCTCTCGGCGTCGTCCTTGCCGGCCTGGACCATGTTCTTCAGGTCGCCACCGGCGAAGAAGGTCTTCTTCGCGCTGGCGACCACCACGCCGGTGACCGAGCCGGCGTCGGCGGCCAGCTCGTCCTCGAGGCGACCCACGGCCGCCTCCATCGAGCTGATGTACAGCTCGTTCATCGTGTTGGCGCTCTGGTTCGGGTCGTCGAGGGTGAGGGTGACGATGCCGTCGGCGTCCTTCTCGTAGCGCACGGCGGTCTGGGTGTCGGTGCTCATCTGGGTCCTGTTCGGTGCTGGTGCGGGGATGCTGGGCGGGCTTGGCTGAGCGCTGTCAGCCTGACTGCGGGGGTCTCGGTACGCGCGTCACGGCCTCGTTCCTCGACCGTGGCGCTACTCGACCTTCGCTCGACTTCTGAGCTCGGTCTCGTTCCTCGACCGGTCTCAGACGAGCTCGACGATGGTGGCGATCCCCATACCGCCACCCACGCAGAGCGTGGCCAGGCCACGCTTGAGGTCGCGCCGCTCCAGCTCGTCGATCAGCGTGCCCAGGATCATCGCGCCGGTGGCGCCCAGGGGGTGACCCATCGCGATGGCGCCGCCGTTGACGTTGGTGATCTCGTCGCTGATGCCCATGTCGCGCATGAAGCGCATGGCCACGGCGGCGAAGGCCTCGTTGATCTCGAACAGGTCGATGTCCTTGACGTCCAGCCCGGCCTTGGCCAGCGCCTTGCGCGCGGCGGGGGCGGGGCCGGTGAGCATGATCGTCGGGTCGGCGCCGGAGACGGCGGCCGAGACGAAGCGGGCGCGCGGCGTCAGGCCGAGGTCCTTGCCCACCTGCTCGCTGCCGATCGCCATCAGGGCGGCGCCGTCGACGATGCCCGAGGAGTTGCCGGCGTGGTGGACGTGGTCGATCTTCTCGACCCAGTGGTACTTCTCCAGCGCGACGTCGTCGAACCCGGCGTCGGCGCCGATCTGGGCGAAGGAGGGCTTGAGCCCGGCCAGGCCCTCGGGGCTGGTGTCGGGGCGGATCGTCTCGTCGTGGTCGAGCACGGTGACGCCGTTGATGTCGACGACCGGCACGACCGAGCGGCCGAAGTAGCCGTTGGCCCACGCCTTGGCGGCGCGGTGGTGCGACTCGGCGGCGTAGGCGTCGACGTCGGCGCGCGACCAGCCCTCGATGGTGGCGATCAGGTCGGCGCCGATGCCCTGGGGCACGAAGCCGGTGGTGAGCGCGGTGGCGGGGTCGGAGGCCCACGCGCCGCCGTCGGAGCCCATGGGCACCCGGCTCATCGACTCCACGCCGCCGGCGAGCAGCAGGTCCTCGAAGCCGCCGCGCACGCGGGAGGCGGCCTGGTTGACGGCCTCGAGACCCGAGGCGCAGAAGCGGTTGAGCTGCACGCCCGCGACGGTCTCGGGGTAGCCCGCGGCCAGCGCCGCGGTCTTGGCGATGTCGCCGCCCTGGTCGCCGATCGGGGAGACGACACCGAGGATCACGTCGTCGACGCGCTCGGGCTCGAAGCCGTCGTTGCGCTTGCGCACCTCGTCGAGCAGCCCGACGACGAGGTCGACCGGCTTCACCTCGTGGAGGGAGCCGGCGGCCTTGCCCTTGCCGCGCGGGGTCCTGATGTGGTCGTACACGAATGCTTCTGCCATGGTCCTGGAGCCGTCCTCGCGATCGCCTGGGGTCGAGCGGGCACGGTGATTGCGCCCCTCGATGGTGACACCAATACTGTCAGTGTCGTCAAGCAGTGTCGTCAAGGGTCCCGCGAGTGCCAGGAGTCACATGTCCGCCCAGCCCACGCCCGAGCCCGAGCCCCTCGCCGGGGCCGGGCCGGAGCAGCTGCTCACCCTCGAGGAGCTGACCACCCGGGTGGGGATGAGCGTGCGCAACGTGCGCTTCTACACCTCCAAGGGGCTCGTGCCGCCGCCCATCCGCCGCGGCCGTTCGGGCTACTACTCCGCCGACCACGTGGCCCGGCTCGAGCTGGTGCAGGAGCTGCAGGGCCATGGCTTCACCCTGGCCGCCATCGAGCGCTACGTGGCCGGGCTGCCCGACGACGCCACGCCCGAGGAGGTGGCGCTGCGGCGCACGATGCTGGCGCCCTGGCAGGCCGAGCCGCCCGCGCGGATGACGCGCGCCGAGCTCGAGCAGCGCGTGGACCGGCCGCTCACCGACGACGAGCTCGACACGCTCGTGGCGATCGGCGTGGTCTTCCCCGACGACGACCCGGACGTGCTCAAGGTCGCGCTCTCACAGCTCTCGGTGGGCCTGGGACTGATCGACCTCGGCTTCCCCCGGGAGGCCGCGCTGGCCTCCAAGGCGCTCTACGAGCGGCACGGCCGCGAGCTCGCGCGCGAGCTCAACGACGTCTTCCACACCATGGTGTGGCCGCGCTACCGCGACTCCGGCGCCTCACCGGACACGGTGCGCGAGCTGGTGGAGCGGCTCAAGCCGCTCTCGATCGCCAGCCTGGTGACCGCCTACGAGGTGGGCATGGACCAGACCAACCGCGAGACGATCGAGCGCCGCACCCGCGGCTGACCCGGGACGCCGAACGCCCTCCCGCGACCCGTCGGGCCGTGCGGGAGGGCGTTCGTCACACGAGGTCAGCGACGGCCGCTGAACGAGGCCGCGCTGTGGTTGCGGTTCGAGCCGGAGCCCGCCGCGGCGCCGGCGCCCGAACCGCGGCGACGGTTGCGACCGCCGCCGTTGCCGGTGCCGCCACCACCGGAGCCGGAGCCCGCGGACTGACCCTGCGAGCGACCGCCCTGGGCACCGCGACCGCCGCGGCCGCCCTGGCCGGCCTGCGCGGAGGCACCGCCCTGGCCGCCACCGCCGGAGCGACGGCGTCCGCCGCCACCGGAGCGACGTCCGCCACCGTTGCCGCCGCCCTGGCCGCCGTTGCCGCCACCCTGGTTGCCGGCGGGCTGCTCGCCCACGTAGCCGCCGGGCACGAGCACCCGGTCACCGGGGGCGAGGTCGGCCAGCAGCGGGTGGCCCGCGCCGTCGACCTTGGTGGTCTGCGGCTTGATGCCGGCCGCGCGGGTGAGGGCGCGGACGTCGCGCACCTGCTCGTCGGTCATCAGCGTGACCACGGTGCCGGCGGCGCCGGCGCGGGCGGTGCGGCCCGAGCGGTGCAGGTAGGCCTTGTGCTCGGTCGGCGGGTCGGCGTGCACCACGAGCGCGACGTCGTCGACGTGGATGCCGCGTGCGGCGATGTCGGTGGCCACCAGCGTGCTGGCCTTGCCGGAGTGGAAGGCGTCCATGTTGCGGGTGCGGGCGCCCTGACTGAGGTTGCCGTGCAGGTCGACGGCGGGCACGCCGGACTTGTTGAGCTGCCGGGCGAGCGCCTTGGCACCGTGCTTGGTGCGGGTGAAGACCACGGTGCGACCCGGCGCGCTGGCCAGGTCGATGAGCACCGGCAGGCGCTGGTCGCGGCCGCCGAGGTGCAGCACGTGGTGGTCCATCGTGGAGACCGGCGACTGCGCGGAGTCGGCCTCGTGCACGGCGGGGTCGCTGAGGTAGCGCTTGACCAGCACGTCGATCGCGTTGTCGAGCGTCGCCGAGAACAGCATGCGCTGGCTGCCGCGCGGCGTGGCGTCGAGCAGCCGCTTGACGGCGGGCAGGAAGCCCAGGTCGGCCATGTGGTCGGCCTCGTCGAGCACGGTCACCTGCACCGAGCCGAGCGAGCAGTGACCCTGCTGGATGAGGTCCTCCAGCCGACCGGGGCACGCGAGCACGATGTCGGTGCCGCGACGCAGGCCGTTGACCTGCGGACCCTGGCCCACACCGCCGAAGACGGTCTGGGTGGTGAGGCCGGCAGAGGCCGCCAGCGGCGCGAGGGCCTGCTCGATCTGGCCCACCAGCTCACGGGTGGGGGCCACGATCAGCGCGCGGGGCGACTTCGCGGCGGCGCGTCGTCCGCCCGCGAGGCGGGCCACGAGGGGCAGCAGGAAGGCGTAGGTCTTGCCCGAGCCCGTCCGGCCGCGGCCGAGGACGTCGCGACCGCGGAGGCTGTCGGGCAGCGTCGCGGCCTGGATCGGGGAGGGGGTGGTGATGCCGCGGTCGGCCAGGATGGCCACGAGGTCGGCCGGCACGCCGAGCGCGCCGAAGTCGGTGGAGCTGGTCACGTTGTTCACGTCGGTAGATCTCTCGGTTGTGTCTCACCGAGACGCACCCCCGAGATCGGGGCTGCGGGAGGCTGGGTGCCTCGGGTGACCGCACCGGCGCTGCGTGAGCGGTGGTGCAGGAGCCGGTGGCAAGACTGGTCCGGCTGCTTCTCGTGGCCGAGACTACCGGTCGCCACCCCCACGCCCCGCATCCGCGCGCGCCGGGGGTCCTGTCCCGTGAGCGCCGTCACCCGGCGGCGCGTCCCCGTCACGCCGCGGGCCGATCGGGGTATCGGTGAGGTGTGACCGTTGACAAGCCTGCGGGCAGCCAGGGCCGCGACGCCACCGACCCGATCACCGTGCTCGTCACGGGTGCCACCGGCTTCGTCGGCAAGCGCCTCGTGCCCGAGCTGACCGGGCAGGGGATGACCGTGCGTGCGATGACGCGCCGCCCCCGCGAGTACGACGGCCCCGGCGAGCCCGTGCACGGCGACGTGCACGACCCCGGCAGCCTCGCGCGCGCCTTCGAGGGCGTCGACGTGGCGGTCTACCTGGTGCACTCCCTCGACGACGACGACTTCGAGCGCAAGGACGCCGAGGCGGCCCGCGCCTTCGGCAAGGCTGCCGCCTCGGCCGGCGTGCGCCAGATCGTCTACCTCGGCGGCCTCGGCTCCGAGGACCAGGACCTCTCGGCCCACCTGCGCTCGCGCCGCGAGGTCGAGGGGCTCCTCGGCGAGGCGGGCGTGCCGGTCACCGTGCTGCGGGCCGCGATCGTCGTCGGCCACGGCGGCATCTCCTGGGAGATCACCCGCCAGCTGGTCAAGAACCTGCCGGCCATGGTGGTGCCCAAGTGGGCCGCCACCCGAAGCCAGCCGATCGGCATCGACGACGTCGTGCGCTACCTCGCCGGCGTCATCGACCACCCCGACGCGATCGGGCGGGTCTTCGAGATCGGCGGCTCCGACGTCGTCAGCTACGTGGACATGCTCCAGCAGGCTGCGGAGGTCATCAACGGCAACCGCGTGATCATCGTGACCGTGCCCGTGCTCAGCCCGCAGCTCTCCGCGCGCTGGATCGGCTTCGTGACCGACGTCGACGCCACCACCGGCCGCAACCTGATCGACTCCATGAGCACCGAGGTGATCGTGCACGACCACAGCATCCGCGAGGTCGTGCCCGGTGAGCCGGTCAGCTACCAGGAGGCCGTCCGCCGCGCCATCGAGGAGGAGCGGGCAAGCGCGTAGCGGCGACCGAGGAACGAGGTAGACGCGTCACGCGCGCAGATCGAGCAAAGCGCGTAGCGGCGACCGAGGGACGAGGTCGACGCGTCACGCGCGCAGATCGAGCAAGCCCCACGGGCGAGGAACGAGCCCGTGACGGGCGCGTCGAGATCCCCGCAGCCCGGTCAGCAGCACCAGGCGGAGCGCGCCGCGGGTGCGGAACGAACCCGCGCCGCGCGGAGCCGGAGCCGGAGCCGGAGCCGGAGCCGGAGCCGGAGCTCAGTTGCCCGGGGTCTGCCCGAACACCAGCGGTAGGAAGAACAGCATCGAGAGCGACCACGTGCAGTGGGTCAGGATCGGGGCGAGGATGCCCCCGGAGGCCCGGCGCTGGAGACCCACGACGACGCCGATGAACACGGCGGCGAAGCTGAGCATGATGTTGCCGGTGGCGGCGGTGGCGACGACGTAGGCGATGGTCGTCCACAGCACGGGGTTGCGCGGGATGGCGGCGTAGGCGGCACCCCGGAAGAAGAGCTCCTCGGCGATGCCGTTGACCGCGGTGATCACCACCAGGATCGGTAGCGAGCCCTGGTCGGCGAAGTCCAGGACGGTGGAGACCTGGCGCGCGAGCGGCTCGATCTGGCGCACCACGAGCCCGCCGGCCACGAAGATCGCGGCGAGGGCCAGGCCGAGCGCGATCGGCGTCAGGATCGGCCGCACGTAGAGGTCGTGGCGGGCGATCCGGCCCAGGTGCAGACGCCCGGAGGCGAAGGCGCCGACGGTCCAGATGGCGGCCAGCCCGAAGGTGGCGGGGTAGAACCACACGCTGCCGGCGTCGAGCCGCAGCGAGAAGCCGAGCACCACGGCGCCGAGCACCACGAAGCTCGCGGTGACCACCTGACGGCGCCGCAGGGCGCGCGGGGTGTCTCGCTGGTCGCGCGGGACGACGTCCAGCAGGGACCGTTGCAACCAGGCGCGCACGCGCTTACCTCCCGGGACCGATGGAGCAGGTGCGTCCCGGCCGGGCGGAGCGCCCGGGCCGGGACGGCGGACCTGCGGTGACTGCCAGTGGTGCGGGGACTACTTGGTCAGCTTGTCCTTGATGTTGCTGGCAGCGTCCTTGACCTTCTCGACGCCGTCCTTGACCGCGGCGGAGGCCTGGTCGCCCTTGCCCTCGGCCTCCATCTGCTCGTTGCCGGTCGCCTTGCCGGCGCCCTCCTTGGTCTTGCCCTTCAGGTCCTCGGCCTTGTTGCCGATCTTGTCGTCGAGCCCCATGGTTCCTCCTCGGGTAGTCGGATGCCGTACGGCCACCCGGTACCCCTCGCTCGCGCACTGAGCCCCACGACGCGCCGGGTGTGACCGGGTAGACCCGGGAGACACGGCCGACTCAGGCGAACTCGAGGACGCCGTCCTCCAGCGGCGCGCCCTTGATGGTGCGCAGGTCGCTCACGTAGTTCTGCTTCAGCGACCACGGGGCGCGGTCGCCCTGCTTGGGCAGGCGGTCGAGGGCGCGCTGCACGTAGCCGGAGGAGAAGTCGAGGAACGGCCGCTCCTGCACGGTGGGGTCGCGGCGCGGCACGACGCTGCGCCGCCCGGTGCGCTCGAGGTGGCGCAGCAGCCGCACGGCGTAGGAGCCGACCAGGTCGGCCTTCAGCGTCCACGAGGCGTTGGTGTAGCCGATGGTGTAGACGAAGTTGGGCACGCCGCTGAGCATCAGCGCCCGGTAGGCCATGGCCTGGGAGATGTCGACGCGCTCGCCGTCGACGGTGAAGTCGATGTCGCCGAACGCGAGCAGCCGCAGGCCGGTGGCCGAGACGACGATGTCGGCCTCGAGCTCCTCGCCCGAGCTGAGCCGGATGCCGCGCTCGGTGAAGGTCTCGATCGTGTCGGTCACGATCGAGGCCTGGCCGCGGCGCAGGGCGCGGAACAGGTCGCCGTCGGGCACGAAGCACAGGCGCTGGTCCCACGGGTCGTAGCTGGGGTTGAAGTGCGTGTCGACGTCGACCTCGGGCGGCAGCTGCTGCGCGGTGCCCTTGCGGATGATCTTGCGGGCCAGCGCGGGGCGCGCCTGGGCCAGGCCGTAGGTGCCCATGGCGAGCAGGATGTTGGCCCAGCGGGCCGCCGGGTAGGCCACCTTCTGCGGCAGGCGACGCAGCGCCTTGGCCACGGGGTCGCGGCCCGAGCGGGAGAGCACGTAGGAGGGCGAGCGCTGCAGCATCGTCACGTGCTCGGCCTCGCCGGCCATCGCGGGCACCAGGGTGACGGCGGTGGCGCCGCTGCCGATCACCACGACCCTCTTGCCGGTGTGGTCGAGGTCCTCGGGCCAGTGCTGGGGGTGCACCAGGGTGCCCTGGAAGCGCTCGGCACCGGGGAACTCGGGCTGGTGGCCCTGCTCGTAGTCGTAGTAGCCGGTGCAGCCGTAGAGGAAGCTCGTCGTCAGCGTCAGCGGGGCGCCGTCGTGCTCCACGTGCACCGTCCAGGTGGCGGTCTCGCTGCTCCACTCGGCGCCGGTGACGCGGTGGCGGTAGCGGATCAGCTTGTCGACGCCGCGCTCGGCGGCGACGGTGCGCACGTAGTCGAGGATCAGTGGGCCGTCGGCCAGGGCGGTGTCGCCGGGCCAGGGGCGCCAGGAGTAGCCGAAGGTGAACATGTCGGAGTCCGAGCGGATGCCGGGGTAGCGGAACAGGTCCCAGGTGCCGCCGCTGACCTCGCGGCCCTCGAGCACCGCGACGGTCTTGTCGGGGAAGGCCTCGGTGATCTGGCAGGCGGCGCCGATGCCGGACAGGCCGGCTCCGATCACCAGGACGTCGACGTGCTCGGGCGTGGTCATGCCACCAGGGTACGCCGCTCGTTGACAGATGTTCAATAGGCTGTGACGGCGCTCGCCCCGGCGTCAGTCGACCTGGACGGCCACCCCGCGCTCGAGCAGGCCCTCGACGTCGTCGACGCCCCAGGCGGTGAGCGCCGCGCGGGTCTGCGCGCCGGCCGCGGCGGGCGGCGGCGTCGTCAGGCTCGGCCCGGTGCGCGAGAACCTCGGGGCCGGGGCCGGCTGCACCATGCCGTCGCGCTCCACGAAGGTGCCGCGGGCCACCAGGTGCGGGTGCTCCTGGGCACGACTGATGGGCACGATGCCGGCGACGCAGGCGTCGGTGCCCTCGAACAGCTCGATCCACTCGGCCTGGGTGCGCGAGGCGAAGGTGCGGGTGAGGACCTCGCGCATCTCGTCGTAGCGGTCCATCTCGCCCTGGCCGGGGCAGGTCTCCTCGACGCCGAGCAGCCGCACCAGCGTGGCGAAGAACTGCGGCTCCAGCGCGCCGACCGACATGTGCTCGCCGTCGGAGGTCTCGTAGACGTCGTAGAACGGCACGCCGCCGTCGAGCATGTTGGCGCCGCGCTCCTCCCGGAACTGGCCGCCGGCGGCGAACGCGGAGGTCATCGCGTTGAGGTGGGCGGTGCCGTCGACGATCGCGGCGTCGACCACCTGGCCCTTGCCCGAAAGGCGCGCCTCGAGCAGCGCCGCGAGCAGCCCGATGACCAGGTAGGTGGAGCCGCCGCCGAAGTCACCGGCCAGGTTGGCCGGGAAGTGGGGGCGCGCGGGGTCCTGGCCCATCATGTGCAGCGCGCCGGTGATGGCGATGTAGTTCATGTCGTGGCCGGCCGCCTGCGCGAGGGGGCCGTCCTGGCCCCAGCCCGTCATCCGCCCGTAGACGACGCGCTCGTTGACCGCCCAGCAGTGCTCGGGGCCCAGCCCGAGCCGCTCGGTCACGCCCGGCCGCATGCCCTCCACGACCAGGTCGGCGTCGCGGACCAGCTGCAGCACCACCTCGACGGCCTCGGGGTTCTTCAGGTCCAGCGCGACGCTGGGGCGGCCGCGGTTGAGCAGCATCGTGGGCCCGCCGGCCAGGAACTGACCACCCGGCCGCTCGATGCGCACGACGTCGGCGCCCAGGTCGGCCAGGATCATGCAGGCGTGCGGGCCGGGCCCGATCCCGGCGATCTCCACCACCTTCACGCCCCGCAGCGGACCCGTGCCCGCTCCCAGCTCGATGCTCTGCTCGCTCGTGTGATCAGCCATGCGCGCGATCTTGACACATTCACTGTCACAGTCGGCGCGCGTCCCGATAGTGCGTAGCAAGGTGGTCGCGGTTCAGGGGCCATGACGACCACCTTGCTGCGCACTATCGGGCCAGCATGCAACGAGATGCACTTGCAACTCGTTGCACATGGGTGTCAGGATGTCCGCATGGCCCTGGAGCACGCGCTGCTGGTGGCGCTGCGCGAGCAGCCCGCGGCGGGGCTCGACCTCACCCGGCGCTTCGCGCGCTCGATCGGGTTCTTCTGGCACGCCAGCCACCAGCAGATCTACCGCACGCTGGCGCGCATGGAGGCCGACGGCTGGGTCGCGGCCACCACCCAGCACCAGGAGGGGCGCCCGGCCAAGAAGGTCTACGCCGTCACCGACGACGGCGCCGCCGCGCTCACCGCGTGGCTGGCCGAGCCGCCCGCCGCCACCCCGCTGCGCAGCGACCTCGCCGTCAAGCTGCGCGGCGCCTCCTTCGGTGAGCGCACGGCCGTGCTCGACGGCGTCCGCACCCAGCTGGCCGAGCACCACGCCCGCCTGGCGCACTACCGCCAGCTCGCGGCCCGCGACCACCCCGAGCCCGCGCGCCTGACCGGCCTCGAGCTCGACCAGTACCTGGTGCTGCGCGGCGGGATCCTCATGGAGGAGACCTGGATCGCGTGGCTCACCGAGTACCTCACCGCCCACAGCACCACACCCGGCACGCACCCGACGGAGTCCCGATGAACCAGCACTTCCCGCACCTGCTCGAGCCGCTCGAGCTCGGCCCGCTCACGCTGCGCAACCGCCTGGTGATGGGGTCGATGCACACCGGCCTGGAGGACTCGGTGCGCCACCTGCCCGAGCTGGCGGCGTTCTTCCGCGAGCGCGCCCGCGGCGGCGTCGGGCTGATCGTCACCGGCGGGTACGCCCCCACCAAGCGCGGCTGGCTCAAGCCGCTGGCCTCCGAGATGACCACCCGCCTGCAGGCGATGCGCCACCGCGAGGTCACCGGTGCGGTGCACGAGGAGGGTGGCGCCGTCGCCCTGCAGGTGCTGCACGCCGGCCGCTACGCCTACCACCCGCTCAGCGTGGGCGCCTCGCGCCGCAAGAGCCCGATCACCCCGTTCCGGCCCTCCGCGCTCTCGACGTCGGGGGTGGACAAGACGGCCACCTCGTTCGCCCGCAGCGTGGCGCTGGCGGTCAAGGCCGGGTACGACGCCGTCGAGGTCATGGGCTCCGAGGGCTACCTGATCAACCAGTTCCTGGCCCGGCGCACCAACGACCGCACCGACCGCTGGGGCGGCAGCGCCGAGAACCGGATGCGCTTCCCGCTCGAGGTGGTGCGCCGCACCCGCGAGCTGGTGGGCGGCGACTTCCCGGTGATGTACCGGATCTCGCTGCTCGACCTCGTGGAGGACGGCCAGACCTGGGAGGAGACGGTCGCGCTGGCCCACGCGCTCGAGCAGGCCGGCGTCACGGTCTTCAACACCGGCATCGGCTGGCACGAGGCGCGGGTGCCCACGATCATCACGCAGGTGCCGCGGGGCGCCTGGGTGGAGGCGACGGCGCGGCTCAAGGCCGCCGTCGGCGTGCCGGTGTGCGCCTCGAACCGGATCAACTCCCCCGAGATGGCCGAGCAGATCCTGGCCGCCGGGCAGGCCGACCTGGTCTCGATGGCGCGCCCACTGCTGGCCGACCCGGAGATCCTGAACAAGGCCGCGGCCGGCCGCGCCGACGAGGTCAACACCTGCATCGCCTGCAACCAGGCGTGCCTGGACCACACGTTCCGCAACAAGCGCGCCTCGTGCCTCGTCAACCCCCGCGCCTGCCACGAGACCACGCTGGTGCTCGCCCCCACCCGCCGGCGCACCACGCTCGCCGTCGTCGGCGCCGGACCGGCCGGCCTCGCGACGGCGGTCTCGGCCGCCGAGCGCGGCATCGCCGTCACGCTCTTCGAGCGCGACACCGAGGTGGGCGGGCAGTTCCGCCTGGCGATGGCAGTGCCCGGCAAGGAGGACTTCGCCGAGACGCTGCGCTACTACCGACGCCGCCTCGAGGTGCTCGGCGTCGAGGTGGAGCTCGGCCACGAGGCCACCGAGGCCGACCTCGCGGCCTTCGACGAGGTCGTCGTCGCCACCGGCGTGATGCCGCGCATCCCCGAGCTCGACGGCGTCGACCACCCGAAGGTCCTCACCTACGCCCAGGTGCTCTCCGGCGAGGTGGTGCCCGGACGCCGGGTCGCCGTCGTCGGGGCGGGCGGCATCGGCGTCGACGTCAGCCACTGGCTCACCCACGAGGACGGCGCCACCACCGAGGACTGGATGGCGTGGTGGGGCGTCGGCGACCCCTCGCTGCACCCCGGCGGCCTCACCGAGCGCAAGCCGCGCAGTCCCGCCCGCGAGGTGACGCTGGTGCAGCGCAAGACCAGCCGGATCGGCAAGGACCTCGGCAAGACCTCCGGCTGGGCGCACCGCGAGGTGCTCAAGCAGGCCGGCGTGCAGCAGGTCACCGGCGCCACCTACGTGCGCGTCGACGACGCCGGCCTGCACCTGCTGGTGGACGGCGAGCCGGTGCTGCTCGAGGTCGACCACGTGGTGCTCTGCGCCGGCCAGGAGTCCGTGCGCGACCTCGTCGCCCCGGGCCGGCACGTGGTGGGTGGCGCCGACGTCGCCGCCGAGCTCGACGCCAAGCGCGCCATCGACCAGGGCACCCGGCTGGCCGCGGCCCTCTAGCAGGCTCGGGCGTAGGTTGCCCGGGTGAGCCTGATCCGTGACCTGACCGAGGCCGAGGCGCGCCGCGCCATGCCCATGAAGTGGGGCGGGACCGAGCCGGGCGTGCTGCCGGCGTGGGTCGCCGAGATGGACTACGCGCTGGCCGAGCCGATCACCGCGGCACTGCACGACGCCGTGGCGGCCGGTGTCGCGGGCTACCCGTGGTTCGGCGCGGGCGGCCCGCTCGGCAAGGCGTACGCGGGGTTCGCGCAGCGCCAGTTCGGCCAGCGGGTCGACCCCGGGTGGGTGCTGCCCGTCGTCGACGTCACCGCCGGGGTGCGGTTCGCCATCGACGTGCTCAGCGACCCCGCGCCGGTCGTGATGCCGGTGCCCGCCTACGCGCCGCAGCTCGCCATCGGCGAGGTCACCGGTCGCGAGCAGTGGCCGCTCACGGTCCACCCCGACGCCGAGCGCGCCGAGATCGACCTGACCCAGCTGGACCTGCTGCTCGCCGAGGGCGCCCGCACGCTGCTGCTCACCCAGCCGCACAACCCCTGGGGGCGGGTGTTCTCGCGCGCCGAGCTCGAGGGCATCCGCGACGTCGTCGTGCGCCACGGCGCCCGGGTGGTCAGCGACGAGATCCACGCCCCGCTGGTGCTGCCCGGGCGCGAGCACGTCTCCTACCTCGACGTCGAGGGCACCCACGACCACGCCGTCGCCGTCGTCGCGGCCTCCAAGGCGTTCGGCACGCCGGGCCTGAAGTGCGCCCAGCTGGTGGTGCCCGACGACGACGCCCGCACCCGGCTGCTCGAGGCGCCGATGGTGCGCAACGACTCGTGGTCGACGCTCGGCGTCGTCGCAGCGATCGCGGCCTACACCGACGGCGACGCGTGGCTCGCGGACCTGCGCACCCGGCTCGGTGAGCAGCGCTCGCTGCTGGAGCAGCTGCTCGCCGAGCACCTGCCGCTCGCCCGGATGCGTCCGCTGGAGGCCACCTACCTGGCCTGGATCGACCTGCGCGCCTACGGGCACGGCGACCCCGCCGAGGTGGCGCTCGAGCACGGCCGGGTGCGGCTGGCCGCCGGGCACGACTACCAGCCGGGGCTGCCCGGCCACGTGCGGCTCAACATCGCCACCAGCCCCGAGCGGCTCACCGAGGTCGTTCACCGCACGGCCCACGCCCTGACACGCGCCTGACATCGCCCTCCCTAGACTCCGCACGTGAAGATCACCGTCATCGGGTGCGGCTACCTGGGCGCCACCCACGCCGCCAGCATGGCCGAGCTCGGCCACGAGGTCCTCGGGGTCGAGATCGACGCCGCCAAGCGAGCCGCGCTCAGCGAGGGCCGGGTGCCGTTCTTCGAGCCCGGGCTGCCCGAGCTGCTGAGCAAGCACGTGGAGTCCGGACGGCTGCGCTTCACCGACTCCTTCGAGGAGGCCGGCGCCTTCGCCGACCTGCACTTCGTGTGCGTCGGCACTCCGCAGCAGGCCGAGAGCATGGGCGCCGACGTCAGCTACGTCGACGCCGCCGTGCGCACCCTCGCCCCGCACCTGCGGCCGGGCACCCACCACGTCGTCGGCAAGTCCACGGTGCCGGTGGGCACCGCCGCCCGGCTGGCCGGTGAGCTGCGCGACCTCGCCCCCGAGGGCGTCGACGCCGAGCTGGTGTGGAACCCCGAGTTCCTGCGCGAGGGCTTCGCCGTCAAGGACACCCTCGAGCCCGACCGCCTCGTCGTCGGCGTCACCTCCGAGCGCGCCGAGCAGGCCCTGCGGGACTTCTACGCGCCCATCACCGACGCCGGCTGCCCGCTGCTGGTCACCGACTACGCCACCGCCGAGCTGGTCAAGGTCTCCGCCAACGCCTTCCTGGCCACCAAGATCTCCTTCATCAACGCCGTGGGCGAGGTGTGCGAAGCCGCCGGCGGCGACATCGTCGACCTCGCCGACGCCATCGGGCTCGACGCCCGCATCGGCCGCAAGTTCCTCAACGCCGGCATCGGCTTCGGCGGCGGCTGCCTGCCCAAGGACATCCGCGCCTTCGTGCACCGCGCCGGCGAGCTCGGCGTCGAGGACGCGATGTCGTTCCTGCGCCAGGTCGACGACATCAACCAGCGCCAGCGGGTGCGGGTCTCGAAGATCGCCACCGGGATGCTCGGCGGCAGCCTCACCAAGACCAACATCGCCGTCTGGGGCGCGGCCTTCAAGCCCGACAGCGACGACGTGCGCGACTCCCCCGCCCTCTCGATCGCCGGCAAGCTGCACCTGCGCGGGGCGAACGTCACCGTCTACGACCCCGAGGCCACCGAGACCGCCCGCGCGGTCTTCCCGACCCTCAGCTACGCCGGCTCCGCCCTCGAGGCCGCCCAGGACGCCGACCTGGTGCTGCACCTGACCGAGTGGAAGGAGTTCCGCGAGGTCGACCCCGCCGCCGTCACCGAGGTGGTGCGCCGCAAGCAGATCCTCGACGGCCGCAACCTCCTGGACCTCGACCTGTGGCGCTCCCACGGCTGGACGGCGCGCGGGCTGGGGAGGAGGTAGGGATGAGCTCGCGAATCCCTACCTGATGGTCGTCGAGTAGCGTCCGCGGCTGAGCTCGCGAAGCCGCGAAGAGCGTATCGAGACGTGGTGAGCCGAGAAGCAGCCGAGGCGGACGAGGCACGGCTGAGGAACGAAGCCGTACCGAGGGAGCCGGTGGACTCACCGGAGGGCACTCGGCTCACCGGGCTTCGAGGCTCCTGCGCTCGTGCCTCGCTCCGGAGCACCTCAACCAGCGGCCTGGGCCGGACGGCAGTCGGCTCACCGGATCTCGGTACGCGCCGTCCCTCGCAAGCTCGGGACAGCGCTACTCGATCACCAGCGGGTGGCGGCGCTACTCGACCGGCGGTGACACGAGCGGACCCAGGTGCAGCCCGGGCCACCGGGCGATCAGCCGCGCGGGGTCCAGGATCGCGTCCAGGTCGGCGTCGTAGGTGTGGCCTCCTGCGTTGCGGCGCAGCACGTAGCCCAGGCCGTGCGTGCGGTAGACCGTGGCCCCGCCGCGGGCGAGGGCGTCGAGCAGGTGGCGGTCCACGTGGCGTGGCACGGGGGCGAAGCCGCCGACCTCGCGCAGCAGCCCCCGCGAGAGCAGCAGCGTGCCGCCGGCCACCCAGTGCGTGTAGCGCTCGCCGGGGTGGCGGCGGTGGATGGTGCGGTCCTGCTCGGTGAGGTGGTAGAGCTCGTCGGGGCAACCCACCAGGTCGGCGCCGCTGTAGGCGCGGGCGCGCAGCAGGTCGACCACGAACTCGGGGTCGTACCAGTCGTCGTCATCCATCTTGAGCACCAGGTCGCCCGAGGCGGCGACCGCGGCGGCGTCGAGCACGTCACCGAAGAGCATCTCGGCCGGGCACGGCACCACGGTCACCGGCAGCGGCAGGTCCGGCGGCAGGGCAGGCTCGAAGCCGTGCGGGGCCAGCACCAGCTCCAGCTGCTCGACCCCACGCTGCGCGCCCACCTGGGCGAGCGCGTGGTCGAGCATCTCGGGGCGGCGGGTGGCCATTACGATGCTCACCGAGGGGCGCGAGGCCGGCGGCACCAGGCGGTCGAGGGCACGACGTCGTTGGCGGATGCTGTGCACCTCGCGCGCGTGCCGGTCGGCGAGGTCGACCTCCCCGGCGGAGCCGCCGACCAGCGGCACGCCGGAGGCCTGCAGGGCCAGCAGGTCGCGAGGCGGCACGTCGACGTCGAGCCGGACGCCCAGCGTCGGCCGCAGGGAGCCGAGCAACGCCTCGGTCACGCCTCTGCCCATACCGAGAGGGAGAGAAGAGGCGTGGACCACCGGGTCGGCCGCGTCGGCGTCGAACCCGGTCGGATTGACCACCCGCACATCGACACCCAGCTCGACGGCGGCCTCGGGCACGGGCGCCGCCGTCGCGGCCACCGACTGCCGCGCCAGCTCGGCGAGCACCGGCGCGACCGCCACCGGCTTGTCGAACCGCAGCACGCACAGCCACCCCTCACTCTCGGGGCGGGCGTTGATCGCCCTCAACGACGGGCCTGTGGGCGTCGGTCGCGGCGTGTAGGAGAGCGCTGCTCTCGCCTCGTCGAGCCACACCCCGAGCACCGGTGTGCGCAGGTCGGCGGGCACCGAACGGGCACGGGCCAGCGCCCGCAGCTCACCACGGTCGGCGACAGCCACCAGCACTCGTGGCACCCGCCCCTCGGGCAGTCCGGTGGCGCCCGCCGTCACGAGCACGGCGTCGTCGGACTGCTGCAGGAAGGCCGCGGCCGGGGGAGGCAGCACGCCTACCCCTCCAGCGCGCCGCGGCGACGCACCAGCGGGCGCTCGGCGCGCGGCAGCCAGGTGCTCGTCACGTGGTCGACGACGTGCACGCCCGGCGGCGCCTCCACGCGGTGCAGCCCGGGCACCTCGTGGCCGCGGCCGGCCCGCAGGGCACTGAAGACCTCCCACTCGCGGCGCTTGCGCGGCGCGCGGGAGGACTCGAAGTCGTCGGTGCTGGTCCAGTGCGCGAACTCGTCCTCCTCGAGCCACTTGAGCTCGACGACGAGTCCCTCCGGTGCGACGATCCGGTCGGAGGAGGTGGGGAACTCGCGCACCTCCCACTCGAAGGCCTTGACGTAGGTGAACTCCGGGCCCATCGGGTAGACCCACGGCTCGAGGAAGCGGAAGCCGAGGTCGATCCAGGCCACCGAGTCGGACTCGATGGTGAGCGGGTGCCGCGGGAAGGCGACGACGGCGCTGGAGTCCTCGAGCTGCCAGGCCAGGTCGCGCAGCAGCGCCACGCCCTCGGTGGTGAGCACCATGTCGCCGTCCCACTTCATGGAGTAGCCGGTGCGCACGTGGCTGAAGGACCAGTTGTAGAAGTGGGTGAGCGAGTGCACCGAGTCCGGCGGCGTGGCCAGGTGCTCGGCGCCGGCCCGGCTGACGCGGTGCGGGTAGGAGGTGAGCGTCAGGCGGTCCAGCGCCCCGCAGGCCTCCGCGGCGCGGCGCGCCACCTCGGGCGTGCCGTCGTCCGAGCCGTTGTCGACGACGACCACGTGCTGCACGGCCTCGAACATCGGCGGCAGCACCCACGGCAGGTTGCGCGCCTCGTTGCGCACCCGGAACACGCAGGTGAGCCCCGGCGGCAGCGGCCCGTCCTCCCACGCCCAGTGGACGTCGTAGTCCGCCAGCCCCTCGCGGTTCCTGATCATGGGAGCACCCGGGTCACGCTCACCGCTCGCGGCCCAGCGCCTTGCGCAGGCCCCGACGCGCACTCTCGGGCACCATCGCCCGGACGCCGTGGGGCACGCGGTCGACGACGCTGCGGCTGGTGCTGGCGGGCTCGGGCAGCTGGGCCAGCCCGGCGCGGTGGGCCGCGACGGCGCTGGACTGCGCCACCGCCTCGGCCTCCTCGTAGAAGTCGGCGTAGGCGCGGCGCAGCGAGTCGAGGGTGGCGTGCACCTGGGGGGTGTCGCCGTCGGGATCGGCGAGCCGGTCGAGCGCCTCCCAGCTCTCCTGGGCGATCTCGCGCAGCCGCGGCGGCACCAGCACGTCGTCCCAGGTGAGCTGCACGCGGCGCAGGCCGGGGTCGACGAAGGCGTGCACGGCGCGCACGTCGTTGGCCGAGGCGGTCTGCACGGAGGCCAGGTCGAAGGCCTGCCCGAGGCCGAACACCGGCACCGTCCAGTCCTCCAGCAGGTCGGCGTAGCGCACGAACGCGCGCTGCGATCCGCGGGTGGCGCGCTCGGTGTGCAGCATCATGTTGACCCACGCGGCGGTGCGGTTGACCTCGCCGAACTTGGAGCCGTAGTACTGCTGCTTGCTGCCCACCACCTCGGTGACCGGCCGCAGCATCGTCACGTAGGCCGGCGCGGCGTCGCTGCGCAGCGCGGCCGCGCGCCACAGGCCGAGGAACCACGCCAGCCGCGGGTCCTTGACGACGATCTCGGCGCCCTCGTCGAACTGCGGGTCCAGCCACTCGGTGAGCCGCTGGCGCAACGGCTCGAAGGTGCTGAGCTTGCCCGACTCGAACCACGCCGAGGGCCGCGCGTCGCTGACCTGCACGGTGCAGCGCTGGAGCAGCTCGGTGTGCAGGTCGACCACCCACTGCGGCTCGCCGAACCCCTTGGGGTTGGTGGCGTCGGCGGCCACCTCGGGCTGCGGCACGCGCATGCCCAGCGTGGAGAGGATGCCCGCCATCGTGCTGGTGCCGCTGCGACCCGAGCCGACGACGAAGACCACCCGTCGCTTGACCGGGGGCGGGCCGTCCGCGGGGCTGCTCGGCGGGCTGCTGACCATGGCCGTCACCCTACTGGCGCCGCGCCGCCCGGCTCGCGCAGCCGGGCCTCCCTAGACTCACCGCGTGCCGCCCAGCAGAGACCGAGACAACCGCGGGGACGAGCTCGGGTACGTCTTCGTCGTCACCTACGGCCGCTCGGGCTCGACGCTGCTGATGGGGCTGCTGAACTCGCTGCCCGGCTACCTGCTGCGCGGCGAGAACCGCGACGCCGCCTACCACCTGTTCCGGTTCCACCAGACGCTCGCCGCCGAGAAGGAGCGCACGCCCGCGCAGGCCTCGCGGATGCGCACCCACCCGTTCTTCGGGATCGCCGACGTGCCGCTGGCCCGCGCCGAGGCGGGGAGCCGGCGGATGCTGCTCGAGACGCTGCTGCGCCCCAAGCCGGACACGCGGGTGACCGGGTTCAAGGAGATCCGCTGGGCTCAGCCCGACCTGCCCGAGTACGTGGCGTGGCTGCGCCGCGTGTTCCCCGGCGCGCGCTTCGTCGTCAACACCCGCGACCACGCCGCGGTGCTGCGCAGCGGCTGGTGGGCCGAGGACCCCGACGCCGGCGCCAAGCTCGCCCGCATCGAGCGCGGGATCCTGGCGATCGCCGAGCAGCTGGACGAGGCCGCCTACCGCGTGCACTACGACGAGTGGACCGCCGACCCCACGGTGCTGCGGGGCCTGGTGGAGTGGCTCGGCGAGACCTGGGACGAGGACGCCGCCCGCGCGGTGCTCGCCCGGCGTCACTCGACCAGCGGCTAGCCCGCCCCGACCGGTCCCGGCTCAGCCCCGACCCGGCGTCTGGGCGCGGATCAGGTCGGCGTACCACTCGAAGGAGCGCTTGGGCGTGCGCGCCTGCGTCTCGTAGTCCACGTGCACGAGGCCGAAGCGCTGGGTGTAGCCCTCGCTCCACTCGAAGTTGTCGATGAGCGACCACGCGTAGTAGCCGCGGACGTCGACGCCGCGCTGCACCGCCTCGGCGACGGCCTGCACGTGGCTGCGCAGGTAGTCGATGCGCGGCTGGTCGTCGACGACGCCGTCGGCGTCCGGGCCCATCCCGTAGCTGCAGCCCGACTCGGTGATGATGATCGGCGGCAGCGCGGCGCGGAACCGCGCGCGGAACATGATCAGCCACTCGCGCAGCGCGTCGGGCACCACCGGCCAGCCGAAGTCGGTCACCGGGTAGCCCACCAGCTCGCGGAACTCGAAGGGCAGCTCGGCGTCCTCGGCGGCGGCGCCGATCTTCATCGGGTTGTAGTAGTTGACGCCGTAGAAGTCGAGCGGCTGGCGGATCGTGGCCAGGTCGCCCTCGCGCACGTGCGCCTCCAGCAGCGGCTGCAGGTCCACCGGGTAGCGGCCCAGCAGCATCGGCTCCAGGAACAGCGCGTTCCAGACGGCGTCGAAGAGCTTGGTGGCGCCGACGTCGGCGGGGTCGTCGCTCGCGGGCCACATCGGGGCGTGGTTGTTGGCGCAGCCGACGCTGCTGGCACCGGCCTCGCGCAGCGCGACGACGGCGCGGCCGTGCGCCAGCAGCAGGTGGTGGGCCACCGGCAGCGCCTCGAACATCATCGTCTTGCCGGGCGCGTGCATGCCGATGCCGTAGCCCATCAGCGTCACGACGTTGGGCTCGTTGACCGGCACCCAGTGCTCGACCCGGTCGCCCAGGCACTGCCCGACGATGGTGGCGTAGTCGGCGAAGCGCTCCACGGTGTCGCGGTTGAGCCAGCCACCGTCGTCCTCGAGCGCCTGCGGCAGGTCCCAGTGGAACAGCGTGGCCATCGGCTGGACGCCCGCGGCGAGCAGCTCGTCGACGAGCCGGTCGTAGAAGTCGAGCCCGCGCTGCTCCACCGCGCCGCGACCGGTGGGTTGGATGCGCGGCCACGCGACCGAGAAGCGGTAGCCGGTGGTGCCGAGGCGCTTCATCAGCGCCACGTCCTCGGCGAAGCGGTGGTAGTGGTCGCACGCGACGGCGCCGCTGCTGCCGTCGACGACCCGGCCGGGCTCGGCGGTGAAGGTGTCCCAGACGCTCGTCCCGCGACCGTCCTCCTGCGCCGCACCCTCCACCTGGTAGGCCGCGGTGCTCGTGCCGAACCGGAAGCCGGGCGGGAGCTGCGGGTACTCCTCGGGGTGTGCCACGGGCACAATCATGGCCGTGACCGTCGAGATCCGCCGAGGAACCGCCCGCTTCGTCGACCGCGAGGCCGGACGGCGCACCCAGCACGCCTTCTCGTTCGGCGCGCACTACGACCCCCAGCGCCTCGAGCTGGGTCCGATGGTGTGCCACGACGACCACCTGCTGGGGGCCGGACGGGGGTTCGAGACCCACCGGCACAGCGACCTGCTGATCGTCTCCTGGGTGGTCGAGGGCGCCCTGGTGCACACGGGATCCGCGGCCGGGGAGGTCACCCTGGGCCCCGGCTCGGTGGCCGTCCTCTCCGCCGGCTCCGACGGTGTCGACCACGCCGAGCACGCAGCGTCGTCCGGACCCTGCCGGTTCGTCCAGGTGTGGCTGCGACCGGGCGAGGAGTCCGAGGTGCTGGTCCAGCCCGGCGACTACCAGCACGCCACCCCGGACGTCGTCCCCGACACCGCGCAGCCGCTCGCGCAGCCGCGGCTCGACGCGGTCCTGTGGCTCGTGCGCCTCTCCGGCGACCCGGCGGTCGCCGTCGAGCTGCCCACGGCCCCGCTGGTGCACGCCTACGTGGCGACCGGCGCCCTGCTGCGCTCCTCGCTGGCCGAGCCGCTGGCCACGGGCGACGCGTTCGTGATGACCGACGAGCCCGCCCACACCGTCTCCGCCGGCGTCCCTACCGACCTGCTCGTCTGGACCTTCCACGACGGCCCGGCCCCCGTGTTCCTGCACCGCACCGGCGCGGCCGGGCACTGGACGACTCACCCCGGCGGCGGGCGCGACCTCGACGCTGAGCGCGCCACCGCCGCGAGTGCCGCCGACGACCGCCCGCCCCTGGGCGACCTGCGCCTCTGAGGCGGCGCCGAGGTGGTGCCGAGTCGGCACTAGCGCGCGCTGCCAGAAGCCCGAGTCGGCGCCACCGCGCGCCCCCAGAGGCCCGAGTCGGCGCGACGGCGCGCTCCCAGAAGCCCGAGTCGGCGCTACCGCGCGCGCCCTCGACAAGAACGCGGTCACCCAGGCGCGCACGCGCCGACTCGGCACTCCCCACACGCGCGCAAGCGCCGACTCGGCACTCCCCACACGCGCGCAAGCGCCGACTCGGCACTCCCCACACGCGCGCACGCGCCGAGTCGGCAGGCTGCCTGAACGGTCAGGCGAGCACCTGGAGGGCGCCGGGGGCCACCTCGACGACGGCGGGGGGCCTGCCCAGGCGGGGCAGGACGCCGAGCGGCTCGCCGTCACCGCCCACGGGCACCCCGTGGCCGCGGGCGGAGCCGGCAGGGTCGGCGGTGAGCTCGACGCGGCGACCGCGCAGCACGGTCACCTCGGGCAGGGCCACGTGGCCGCCGTCGTAGACCTTGGGCAGCGCGCGGATCAGCTCCAGCCGGCCGGCGGCCTCGATCACGACGACGTCGAGCAGGCCGTCGTCGAGCACGGCGTCGGGGGCGATCTTCATGCCCTTGCCGTAGTAGGCCGAGTTGGCGACGACGACCGTGGCCGCGGTGTACTCCCCCACCACCCCGTCGACGACTACCCGGAACCGGCCGGGCTGGTAGGTGGCCAGCGAGCGGACCGCGGCGTAGGGGTACTGCAGCGTGCGGGGCAGCAGGTGCGCCCGGTCGACGACGGCGGCCGCGTGCGCGTCGACGCCGCAGTAGACCGACCCCGCCACCCGGCGCGGCGCGGAGCCCGACCCGGACCCGAGCTCCAGGTCGAGAAGGTCGACGGCGCGGGCCGGCTGGTGCAGCAGCACCTCGGCCAGCGCGGCGGGGTCCTCGGGCAGCCCGAGCATCCGGGCGAAGTCGTTGCCGCGGCCGGCGGGCACGACGGCCAGCGTGCCGCCCGCGCGCGAGACCGGCCCGGCCAGCGAGGAGACCATGCCGTCGCCGCCCACCGAGACCACGACGTCGTCGCGCTCGAGCGCGGCCCGCACCACCGCTGCCATCGCCTGCGGCCCCGGTGAGTAGGTGACGTCGACGCGCGCGCCGGCGTCGCGCAGCAGCCGCGCCACCGGCACGACCGCCTCGGGCGCCGCGCCGCCGCCGGAGGCGGGGTTGACGACGAAGCTGAACGACCGCTCGGGGGAGCCGCTCACGGGACCAGCACCCCCGGGTTGAGCACGCCGGTGGGGTCGAGGTCGGCCTTGACGGCGCGCAGCACCGAGCCGCCGAGCTCGCCGATCTCGCGGGTCAGCCACGGCTTGTGGTCGGTGCCGACGGCGTGGTGGTGGGTGATCGTGGCGCCCGCGGCGGTCATCGCGTCGCTGGCGGCGGCCTTGGCGGCCAGCCAGCGCTCCAGCGGGTGGTCGCCGCCGGGCGTGGCGACGGTGAAGTACAGCGAGCAGCCGGTCTCGTAGACGTGCGAGACGTGGCAGAGCACCAACGTCCCCTCGCCGAGCGAGGCCTGCAGCGCGCTGCGCACGACGTCGTAGACGGCCTCGCGTCGCGACCAGAACGTGGCGGTCTCGAGGGTCTCGACCAGCACACCCACGTCGAGCAGCGCGTCGCGGAGGTACGGCGCGTCGAAGCGCCCGCGCACCCACGCCTCGCCGGCCTCGGCGCCCACGCAGCGGCCGCCGCGGGCCTCGAGCACGGCGGCCACGGCGGCGCGCCTGGCCTCCACCACCTCGGGCTCGCCCTCGTAGCCGGTGATCATCAGGCAGGCGCCGTCGGCGTTCTCCTGCCCGATGGCGTCGGGGTGGGCCAGGTTGAGACCGGACTCCGCCTCGTCGGAGAGCCGCAGCACGGTGGGCAGCAGACCCGCCTGCGCGAGGGTGCGCATGGCCTCGGTGCCGGTGGCGAAGTCGGGCCAGCGCCAGCCCTCGTAGCGGCGCTCGGCCGGCACCGGCCGCACCCGCACGGTGACCTCGGTGATGACGCCGAACGCGCCCTCCGAGCCCAGCACCAGCTGGCGCAGGTCGGGACCGGCAGCCGTGGCCGGCGCGGTGCCCAGGCGCCACTCGCCCCGCGGGGTGGCCACGCGCAGGGCGACGACGAGCGCGTCGAAGCGCCCGTAGCCGGCGCTGGCCTGCCCGCTGGAGCGGGTGGCCGCGAAGCCGCCGATGGTGGCGTGCTCGAAGCTCTGGGGGTAGTGGCCGAGGGTGAGGCCCTCGGCGGCGAGCAGCGCCTCGGCCTCGGGACCGCGCAGGCCGGGCTCGAGGGTGGCGGTCATGGAGGTGCGGTCGACGCCGAGCAGGCGCTTCATCCGCACCAGGTCGAGGCTGACCAGCCCGGCGTAGCCCTCGCGCCGCGCCACCAGCCCGCCGGTCACCGAGGTGCCGCCCCCGAAGGGCACCACGGCCACGTGGTGCTGCACCGCCCAGGCCAGCACGGCTGCCACCTCCTCGTGGTCGCCGGGGCGGACGACGGCGTCGGGCGCGTCGTCGAGGTCGCCGCTGCGCTGCCGCAGGAGGTCGGGTGTGGACTTGCCGCGGGTGCGCAGGCGGCGGGTGGCGTCGTCGGTGTGCACGTGGTCGGCGCCCACCACCGCGCGCAGGCTCTCGAGCAGGTCGTCGGCCAGGCCGCTCGCCGGCAGCGTGACGGCGTCCAGCGCGGGCCGCTCGTGCACGCCGAAGACCATCTCGACCAGACCCCTCGCGCCGTCGGGCAGGCCGCCGGCGCGGGCGGGGTCGCCCCAGCGGCTGGGGTGCATCTCGGGCTGCTCGTGGGCCGGTCGCGTGCTGCTCATGTGTTACAGTGTGACACATGGCGTCACTTCGTCACAACACTTCATCTCCTCCCCCGAGCGAGCCGGGCCCGCGCGACGGCTACCTCGACGCCGCCCGCGCCTGCCTGCTCGACGTCGGCTGGCGGCGCACCACCCTCACCGAGGTCGCCCGTCGCGCCGGCGTCTCGCGGATGACGATCTACCGCACCTGGAACGACATGCCCCAGCTGCTGGGCGACCTGATGACGCGCGAGTGGTCGCAGGTGATGGCCGCGACCGCCGTCGCGGAGTCCCCGGAAGCCGGCGGCGACGCCGTCGAGCGGATCGCCGACGGCGTGCTGGCCGCGGTGCGCGCGCTGCGCGGCAACGAGCTGTTCGTGCGCATCGTCGAGGTCGACCCCGAGCTCGTGCTCCCCTACCTGCTCCACCGGCGCGGCCGCTCGCAGGACCTGGTCCTGGCGGCGGGCGAGGAGGCCATCGCCGCCGGTCAGCGGGCCGGCCGGGTGCGCGCGGGCGAGCCCGTCCTCATCGCCCGGGCACTGCTGCTGGCGCTGCACGGCTTCGTGATCTCCGCGCACACCATGGTCGACGACGCCGTCAGCGCCGAGGCGCTCGAGGCCGAGCTGCGCCACCTCGTGCGCGCGGTGCTGGCGCCGTGAGCACGCACGCGTCCCCCACCCGGATCGCCCCCGGTCTCGCCGGCGTGCCGGAGGAGGTCGACGTCGTCGTCGTCGGGCTCGGCGTCACGGGTGCCGGCGTGGCGCTCGACGCCGTCAGCCGGGGCCTCAGCGTGCTCGCCGTCGACGCCCACGACCTGGCCTTCGGCACCTCGCGCTGGTCCTCCAAGCTGGTGCACGGCGGTCTGCGCTACCTGGCCAACGGGCAGGTGGGGGTGGCCCACGAGAGCGCGGTGGAGCGCGGCGTGCTGATGGAGAGCACTGCTCCGCACCTGACCCGCCCGATGGCCACGGTGCTGCCGCTCACCTCCTCGGTGGGCCGCGCGCAGGCGGGCCTCGTGCACGCCGGGCTGCTGGCCGGCGACGGCCTGCGCCGCGCCGCCGGCACCGCCGCCGACACGCTCCCCCGCCCGCGCCGACTCACCCGCACCGAGGTGCTGCAGATGGCACCCGCGCTGCGCCCCGAGGGCCTGCGCGGCGGGCTGCTCTCGTGGGACGGCCAGCTGGAGGACGACGCCCGCCTGGTCACCACCATCGCTCGCACCGCCGCCGGCCTCGGCGCCCACGTGCGCACCCGCGCCCGGGTGCTCTCTGCCACCGGCACGCAGGTGGTGCTGCGCGACGGGCTGACCGGCGCCACCGCCCGCGTCGCCTGCCGCGCCGTCGTCAACGCCGCGGGTGTGTGGGCCGGCGACCTGGACGAGCAGGTGCGCCTGCGCCCCAGCCGTGGCACCCACCTGGTGCTGCGCGCCGAGGCCCTGCCGGGTCTGAGCGTCTCGGTGTTCGCCCCCGTGCCGGGCCACACCAACCGCTTCGTGCTGGTGCTCCCCCAGGCCGACGGCACCGTCTACGTGGGGCTCACCGACGAGCCCGCCCCCGGCCCGGTGCCCGACGTCCCCGTGCCCACCGAGCCCGAGATCGGCTTCCTGCTCGACGTCGTCGCGGCCGCGTTCTCGCGGCCGCTGCACCGCACCGACGTCGTCGGCGCCTTCGCGGGGCTGCGCCCACTGCTCGACGCCGGTGACGGCTCCACCGCCGACCTCTCCCGACGTCATGCCGTGCTCACCGGGCGCAGCGGCGTCGTCACGGTGGTGGGCGGCAAGCTGACCACCTACCGCCGGATGGCGCAGGACGCGCTCGACGTCGCCCTCGCCACGGCGCCCGGTGGGCTCGACGCCGGCCCGTGTCGCACCCGAGAGCTGCCGCTGCTGGGCGCCGCCCCCCGCCCCGAGCTGGCCGCGCTCGAGCTGCCGCCCCGGCTCGTGCGCCGGTACGGCACGGACGCCGCACTGGTGCTGCACATCGCGCGCGAGGTCACCGGCCTCGGCGCCGACGAGCTGATCGCCCCGGTGGCACCCGGCGTGCCCACCGCCCTGGCCGAGCTCGTCTTCGGCGTGACCCACGAGGGCGCGCACGACGTCGGCGACCTGCTGGACCGCCGCACCCGGGTCGGCCTGGTGCCCGCCGACCGCGCCCTGGCCGTGCCCGCCGCCGAGCGCGCCCTGGCACTCGTCGCCGGCTGAGCGATGAGTTCATCGCGCGACCCTGGTCGTCACCGCAGACACCAGGCAGACTGCGGAGGGCCCAGGATGACGACGACCACGATCAGCACCGAGGAGACGGGTGTGACGACCCGCGAGAGCACGACACCCGACGAGCTCGAGGACTTCGACACCCTCACCTCGCGCTACCAGCGCGAGCTGCTGGCGCACTGCTACCGGATGAGCGGCTCGGTGCACGAGGCCGAGGACCTGGTCCAGGAGACCTTCCTGCGCGCGTGGAAGGCCAGCGCCGGCTTCCAGGGCCGCAGCTCGGTGCGCACCTGGCTGTACCGGATCGCCACCAACGTGTGCCTCACCAACCTGGAGGGCCGGCCCCGCAGGCCGCTGCCCACCGGGCTCGGCACCGCCGACTCGCAGGCCGGTGACGCCCTCGAGGTCGACCAGGAGGTCGCCTGGCTCCAGCCCGTGCCCGACGCCGCGGTGGTGGTGGAGGAGCGCGACACCATCCGACTCGCCTTCGTGGCCGCCCTGCAGCACCTGCCCGCCCGCCAGCGCGCGGTGCTGATCATGCGCGACGTGCTGCGCTGGAGCGCCGCCGAGACCGCCGCCTCGCTCGACACCACGGTGGCCGCCGTCAACTCCGCGCTGCAGCGTGCGCACGCCCAGATGCAGGAGCGCGGCCTGACCGAGGACACCGTCGTCGAGGAGCTCACCCCCGAGCAGGAGGGGCTGCTGTCCCGCTACGTGGAGGCCTTCTGGCGCAAGGACATCGAGGCGATCGTCGCCATGCTGCGCGCCGACGCCGTGTGGGAGATGCCGCCGTTCACCGGCTGGTACCTGGGCGCCGAGAACATCGGCCGGCTCATCGACGGACAGTGCCCCGGCGGGACGCACGACATGCCGATGGTGCGCACCACCGCCAACGGCCAGCCGGCCTTCGGCCTCTACATGCGTCAGCCCGACGGCACCTTCCGTCCCTTCCACCTGCAGGTGCTCGACCTCGACGGCACCCGGGTGCGCCACGTCGGCGCCTTCTTCGAGGAGGGCACCTTCGAGCGCTTCGGCCTGCCCGCGATGCTGCCGGCAGGCTACGACCCGGCGACGGTCTCGTGACCCGGCCGGGCCCGCGCCCGGCCGACCCGCTCGCGATCCCCGGACTGCCCGACCCGGTGCTGCTGCTCGAGCGCGCGCTCGAGCACACCCGGCCGGTGCTGGCCGCTCTCCGGTCGACCGCGCGCCCCGGCCTGCTGGAGCTTCCGACGCCGTGCGCGGCCTGGACCCTCGGGGAGCTGCTGGCCCACATGGACGACGGCCTGGCCGCCTTCGACGAGGGCGCCGACGGGCGGGTCGACGTCGCGGGCTCCCCGTCCGTCCCGTCCTTCCCGTCCCTCACCGCCGCGGTGCGGGTCGACGCGCTGTGCCGCCGCTCGAGCCACCTGCTGGGCCGCTGGAGCGCCGCACCGCCGCCCCTCACCCGGGTCGACGGCGTCCCGGTCCCGACCGGGCTCGTCGCGCTGACGGCGGCGCTCGAGGTGGCCGTGCACGGCTGGGACGTGGCCGCCGCCGTCGGCCGTCCGGCGCCGCTCGCCCCCGCGCTCGCCCGCGACCTGCTCGAGGTGGCAGCGGTGCTCGTGGACCCCGCGGACCGGGGGGTTCGCTTCGCCACGGCCCTTCCGCCCGCGGCGTCCGCGGACGCCAGCACCCGGCTGCTGGCGCTGCTGGGTCGCGGTAGGTCAAGACCAGCCGCCACCAACCACGGCGTTCGCCGTACAGGGGAGCCGCGCGCTTCCTAGGCTGCGGCCATGACGATCGACGGCGGGGGCCGTGACACGTGTCGCGAGGTCGGAGCGGGTGGTGACGTCGACGTCGCCGCGACCCTGCAGCTGGCGGGCATGCTGGCCCGCAGCGGGCAGGTGGGCGAGGCCCTCGCGGTGCTGGAGGCGCTGCGCTCCTCGCAGGGGCCGATCGACCCGCTGGAGCACGCACGACTGCTGGCCCTGCTCGTGGACTGTCGCCTGGCCCGTGGCGACCTGGGTGACGCGCTCGAGCTGCGCGAGGAGCTGCCGGCGCTCTGCCGCCCCGAGCAGGCAGCTGCGGTAGCCGCGCTGGCCGAGCACGCCCTGGGCGAGATCGAGCTGGCCCTCGGCGCGCCCGAGGCCGCCCTGGCCCACTTCCGTCGTGCCGGCGACCGCGAGGCCGAGCTGTCGCCCGAGCACCGGCTCGCGCCCGACGACCTGCCGTGGCGGGTCGGCGCGGTGCTGGCGCTCGTGCGCGGCGGCGGCCGTGACGCCGACCACCTGGCCGGCGCCCAGCTCGTGGCCGCGACCACCTCCGGCTCGGCGCACGCCGTCGCACAGGCGCTGCGCACCCTGGCCACCACCGACGGCGGAGGCCGCCGCCTGGTGCTGCTGCGCGAGGCCCAGGAGGCCCTGGCCGGCGTTCCCGCGGCTCGGTTGGCGGCCCAGATCGCGACCGACGTCGCCGGCGTGCTGCTGCTCCAGGGCGACCCCGCCGCCCGCACCGAGGCCGTCGCGCTGCTGCGCTCGGCCGAGACCTACGCGGACGGCGAGCAGCTGTGGCCGCTCCAGAGTCGTGTCCACCGGCTGCTGGAGCGCGCGGGCGAGACCCCGCGCCGCGTCCACGCCGAGGCCCTCGCCGCGCTGACCCAGGCCGAGCGCCGCGTCGCGGTGCCGGCGGCGGCCGGGCACAGCAACCGGCAGATCGCCGGCGAGCTGCTGCTGAGCGTCAAGGCCGTCGAGTGGCACCTCTCGCGGGTCTACCGCAAGCTCGGCATCCGCTCGCGCCGCGCCCTGGCCGAGGTGCTGGCACCCAGCTGACCCGTCAGTCGTCGCGCATCGGGTGGGCCAGCTCGTCGGCGGGCAGCCGGGCTGCCACCACGGCGACCACCGCCACCACACCGGGCACGATGCCGGCGAGGAAGAACGTGGCCTCGAGCCCGATCCACTGCGAGACCGGGCCGGCCAGCGCCATCGAGACCGGCATCAGGCTGATGGAGACGAAGAAGTCCAGCGAGGCGACCCGGCCGAGCAGGTGCGCCGGCACCCGACGCTGCAGCAGCGTGCCCCAGATGACCATCGGGGCGGAGAAGAAGACGCCGAGCACCAGCGCCGCCACCACGACCTGCCACACGGCGGTGGCCAGCACCATGGCGATGAACGGCAGGCAGCCCACACCCCACATCAGGTTCATCACCGTCAGGTAGCGCCGCGGCATGGGCCGTGAGGCCATCACCAGGGACCCGAGCGCGCCGCCGATGCCGAACGCCGCGAGCACCAGGGCATGGTCGCCCGGCCCGCCGCCGAGGCGGTCCTTGATCAGGAAGGGGACCAGCACCTCGAGCGGCCCCATCATTACCAGGATCATGATCGAGGCGAACAGCAGCGTGGCCAGCAGCCACGGCGTGCGCACCATGTACGCGAAGCCCTCGCGGATGTCGGCCAGCGCCGACGCCACCGCGCCCTGCCCGGGCTCCCCGAGCGTGAGGTCGCGGCGCACGGGCGTGCGCGGCACGGCGGTGAGCGCCAGCAGCCCCACCAGCGACGACAGGGCGGCCAAGCCCAGGGCCGCTGCCGGGTTGACGGCCGCGACGGCGATGCCGGCCAGCGCCGGGCCGGCGGCCTGCCCGATGGTCGGCCGCACCATCCCCTCGAAGCCGTTGACCGCCATCAGGTCCTCCTCGGCGACCAGCGCGGGCAGCCAGGCCGAGTAGGCGGGGTAGTAGAAGGCCATGCCCGCGCCGGCAGCGAAGGAGACGCCCATCAGCCAGCCGACCGTCGTGGCGTCGAGGGCCGAGAGCGTCGCCACCAGCCCCATGCCGGCCAGCTCCACGGCAGCCACGCACAGCAGGATGCTCTTCTGCGGCACCCGGTCGGCCACCACCCCGCCCAGCAGGGCGGGGATCAGCACCCCCACCGCGCCGGCGGTGGTGACCAGCGAGAGCGTGCCCGGGCCGCCGTCGATGCGGATGACCTCCCACACCAGGCCCACCACCCACATGCCCGAGGCCAGGCTGCTGAAGACCAGCGCGACCGCCAGCCGCCGGTAGCCCGGGTGGCGGAACGGCGTGAGCGCGCGCGGCAACGACCGCCCGCCGGCGCTCGCGACATCGGCGGCGGCGACGGGGTCGGGCGTGAGCTGCTCGGTCATCGGTCCTCCTTCACGCAGCAGTGTGCAGAGGAGGACCGACAGTCGCACCCGGATTCATCGGTGGTGGCGTCCTCCCAGGTCAGGAGCAGACACCCTCAACCGAGGTTGAAGTCAAGTGGTGACCTGGTGCGGTTGGCCGGCCTCAGGTCTGCGCGAACCAGCGGCCGAGGTCGGCGGAGATGCCGGGGCAGGTCCAGTTCATGTCGCGGTCGGCCTCGACCCACTGGCCCAGCACGGCCTCGCCGCCCTGGATCACCCACTCGTCGCCGCAGCGGGCGAGCGCCTCCTCGCCGGAGGTCTGGCCGGCGGCGCGCCACTCGGGCACGCCGAGCTCGAAGCCGCCCACGATCTCCTCCCACAGGAAGGGCGTGGAGTAGACGCCGATGGCGTAGCCCGCGTCGCGGTAGCCCTGGGCGACACCCTCGACGACGGCCGCGTTCTCGGTGAGGTCGGCGGGCCAGTCGAAGTCGGGCACCGGCTCGACGTCGATCCACACGATGGGGGTCGGGAAGTCGGCGCGGCGCATGTTCTCCACGTTGAAGAGCGCCTGCTGGTAGCCGGCGTTGCGCAGCGCGCCGAGCCGCGTGCCGCCGTCGAAGGGCCCGTCGTCGCCGAGCTCGCGCACCACCTCCTCGCCGGGCCAGCTGGCCACCGCGTACGCCGAGATCAGCAGGCTGCGCTCGCGCACCCAGGCCACCTGCTCGGCGAGGCACGGGTTGGGCGTGAACCCCGGGCCGTTGGTCAGCCCGACCACCACGTACTCGGCGTCGTCGACCGGCATCGGGCCGCCGTGCGAGCGCTTCTCGGGGATGCCCATGCCGGGCGGGCACTGCGGCCAGCTGACGTCGCCGCCCAGCACCGGCTCGCTGCGCGGCGGCACCCGGGTCTCGCCGGCCAGCTGCTCGGCGAGGTCACGCAGCTCGGGGTCGACGGCGGGCGGCGCGATCGGGCTGGGCACCTGGGTGGGTCTCGACGACGGCGACCCGGACACCGATCCGGATGCTGCGGCCGAGCCCTCCTCGGTGGCCGTGCCGGACTCCGCGGGGTCCGCGCCGGCGCAGGCCGCGAGCAGTGCGCAGATCGCCACCGCCGCTGCCGCCGTGCCGCGCACCCTGCCTCCGCTCCTCGTCGTCGGATCCTCCGCTCGACCTGAGGTCACCCGAGCCAGGCCATCGCCCGGCCGTGACCGTGCGTCCAGGCTACGGCCCGCCCGTCGAGACCGAGCACGAACGGCAGCGGCGCACGCTCGACCTCGCCCGGTGCGCCCGGCACGGTCGCCGTCACCCGGGGCAGCACCCGCGCCCCCTCGTTGCTGACCCAGTGGCAGGCGCCGTCGGCGACCAGGCCCGCCATCAGGTCGTGGAACCGCTCGCGGTCGTCGTCGGCGAGGTAGGCGATCACCGCACTGTGGAACACCACCACCGGTCCGTGGGCGGCAGCCTCGGCCACGACCGAGGGCAGCCGCTCGAGCAGGTCGCCGCGCACCAGGTGCGGCGGCTCGGCCCGCGCCACCTCGACGGCGCGGGCCAGCAGCGCCCGCCGGTCCTCGTGCTCGGGCCACACCAGCGTCCGCAGCCACGCCACCGTGTCGGCGTCGGTGACGTCGAGCGGGTTGAGGTCGACGCCGCCGCGCCACGCGACCTGCAGCGGGCCGTGCCCGAGCGGCGCGGGGCCGCTCACCTCGCAGCGCAGCGCCGGCTCCTCGCCGAGCGTGACCGGCCCGCGCTCGGTGCTCCACCGGTAGCCCCACCGGTCGGGGTAGAGGCACAGTCCCGCGCTGGCCCCCGCCTCGACCAGCGCCAGCGGCGCCCCCCGGTGCTGCCGGGCCACGGACGCGAACACCGGCTGCAGCGTCGCGAGTCGCCCGACCTCGTTGGTCTGCGTGGCGCGCGAGAGGATCGTGTCGCGGATCGAGCCGTCGTCGTCGAGCAGGGCCGCGCGCAGCCCGCCGAACGGGCCCGGCGCTGCGACGCCGTGCCACCGCGCGGCCGCGTACACGAGGTTGGGCTGCTGCTTGGCCTCGCGGAGAGCACTGATCCAGGCCTGGACCTCCGGGTCCCCGAGCACCCCGCGCGTCCAGTCCACGAACGTCGGGGAGTCCCCGCACTGACCCAGGAACGCCTCGTACTGCTCGCGCACCGACCCCGAGATCTGCATTCCCCTATCCTCGGGGTTTCGCCGGCACCGGCATAGGAGAGGGTGGAACCCATGACGACGCTCCTGGTGATCGGCGTGGTCGGCCTCGCGCTGCTGGCCGTCTCGCTGGTCGTCGGCGACCTCTTCGACGGCGCCCTCGACGGCCTGGAGGGTCTCGCGGGCGACGTCTTCTCCAGCGCCGTGATCGGCGCGTTCGTCTCGGCGTTCGGCTTCGGCGGAGCCGCGGCCGCCGGCGCGGGCCTCCCCGGCGCCGTCACCCTGCCCGTGGGCATCGGCTCCGGCGTGGTCTTCGCCTGGTTCGCCGTCTGGCTGACCCGCCTGGTCAAGGACGGCGGCAGCGACGCCACCCCCACCCTGGAGGCCACGGTCGGGCGCGACGCCGACGTCGTCACCGACATCCCCGCCGAGGGCTACGGCGTCGTCGTCGTCCGGCTCGGCGGCCACACGATGCGACTCAACGCCCGCTCCTCGGTGGCGCGCGCCCTCGAGACCGGCACCCCCGTGCACGTCACCGAGGTGCTCTCGCCCTCCGCCGTCGCCGTCGCGCCGGTGTGGCAGCTCGACGTCGACGAGCTCCCCGAACGCTGACCCTCGCTGGCACTCCCCCCCGACCCGACCCACCCTGCAGCACCAGCTCCGAAAGGCACCTCCATGCCCGACTCCCCGCTCGTCCCGATCATCGGCCTCATCGTCCTGGTGGTGCTGCTGGTCCTGCTGGTCACCAGTCGTTACAAGGTGGCAGGCCCCAACCAGGCGTTCATCGTCACCGGCCGCAAGGGCAAGGCGGTGCTCAACCCCGAGACCGGTGAGCTCTCCACCGACCTCTCGGGCCAGAAGGTGGTGCTCGGCGGCGGCGTCTTCGTGATCCCGTTCGTGCAGAAGCTCGCCACCATGGACCTCTCCAGCCGCCGCATCTCGGTGCAGATCCGTGGCGCCGTCTCGGGGCAGGGCATCAAGCTCAACGTCGAGGGCGTGGCCATCGTCAAGGTGGGCGGCAACGCCGACCAGATCCGGCTCGCCGCGCAGCGCTTCCTCAGCCAGCAGGCCGACGTCGAGCCGTTCACCCAGGAGGTGCTGGCCGGCGCGCTGCGCTCGATCGTCGGTGGCCTGACGGTGGAGCAGATCATCCGCGACCGCGCCGCCTTCGCCCAGCGCGTGGCCGACGAGTCCGAGAACTCCCTGACCGGTCAGGGCCTGATCCTCGACACCTTCCAGATCCAGGACGTCACCGACGACGGCTCCTACCTGGCCGACCTCGGTCGCCCGGAGGCCGCGCGGCTGAGCCAGGAGGCCCGGATCGCGGAGGCCAACGCCCGCCAAGCGGCCGAGCAGGCGCAGATCGCCGCCGAGCAGGAGATCGCCGTCGCCCAGCGCACGCTGGCGCTCAAGCAGGCCGAGATCAAGTCCGAGACCGACGCCGCCTCGGCGCAGGCCGCGGCCTCGGGTCCGCTGGCCCAGGCCGACCGCGACCAGGCGATCCTGCTCGAGCAGGAGAAGGTGGCCGTGCGCCAGGCGGCCCTGACCGAGCGCAAGCTCGAGACCGAGGTGCGCAAGCCCGCCGACGCCGAGCGCTACCGGGTGGAGCAGGACGCCGAGGCCAAGCGCTCGGCCGAGATCGCCGCCGCCGACGCCCGCAAGGCCTCCACCATCGCCGCCGCGCAGGCCAAGGCCGAGGAGGCCCGCCTGACCGGTGAGGCGGAGAAGTCGCGCCGTGCCGCCCTCGCCGAGGCCGAGGCCATCGAGGGCGCCAAGCGCGGTGAGGCCGAGAAGGCCCGCCGCGTGGCCGAGGCCGACGCCACCCGCGCCGAGGGTGAGGCCACCGCGGCCGCCACCTTGGCCATCGGCCAGGCCGAGGCCGAGGCGATGGACAAGCGCGCCGAGGCGTTCGCCAACTACAACGACGCCGCCGTGCTGCAGATGCTGATCGAGGTGCTGCCGCAGATCGCCAAGGAGGTGGCCGCCCCGATCGGCGCCATCGACCAGCTGACCGTCATCTCCACCGACGGCGCGAACGCGATGCCCAAGCAGGTCACCGAGAACGTGGTGCAGACGCTCAACATGCTCAAGACCTCCACCGGGCTCGACCTCGAGACGCTCATCCAGCGCTCGGTGCAGAAGGCCGCGGGCGGCATGGGCCTGGAGACCGGCGTCGGCGCGGCCACGGACGACACCGTCGCGGGGTCGACCAGCTCCTCCACGTGAGGTCGCGCACCGCGACCCGGCCGGGCGGTTCCAGCACGAGGTCCGGCAAGAGGTCCGGGAAGGGGGGCGCGGCGGGCGCGTTCGGAGGGCTGGTCCTCCTCCTCGGGGGCTTCGTGGTCCTGATCTGGGGCTCGGTCGTGATCGCCCGCCCGTGGATCGGCTGGCTCGACACCTGGGTCGCCGACGGCGACCGTCGGTTGCTCGAGCTCGTCGTCGTCGGCTGGTGCTGGCTGCTGCTCGTGCCGGTGGTGCTCGCCACCGAGGTACGGCGCCGGCGCGGTGCCTGGTCGGCGGCACCGCTCTGGGCGCTGCTGGTGCTCGCGGCCCTGCCGATGCTCGCCTTCATGCCGAGCCGTGGTTCGGGCAGCGACCGCGGTGAGGACCTGGCGCAGGAGGTGCTCGCGGACTTCTCCGTGGGCAGCGACCTCGCCTGGGTGGCCATGGGTCTGCTGCTCTCGCTCCCCATGCTCGTGGCGGCGGCCAGCGGGGCAGGCGCCGGCGTCCGCGAGCCGCAGGGGCCGGTCCGCCGCTGGCGCACCACCGTCGTGGTGTGGACCCTGGTCTGGGGAGCCGGCGCGACGCTGGTCTGGTTCACGGTGGAGAGCTACGGATCGCGCGGCGACTGGCTGGCCACCTCCGCACAGGAGCTGGCAGGACCCGGCGAGGGTTCCGAAGCGGTCACCTCTGACTTCCAGGTGGGCCTGGCCCCCTCGCGCGCCGCGGTGGTCTCGTGCGAGGAGGCAGCACAGGCACTCGCCGTCGACGGCGGCTCGCCGTCGCTGGAGGGCTGCCGCTCCGCGCTGCTCGTCGAGGCCGTGGGCAGGGTCGGGTCGGACACGGACCGGCGCGACACCGGCTCCCTCGTGGCGGTGGTGCTGCAGACCCGCACCGAGCGTGCCCTGAACCAGCTCGACGACGACCTCGACGACGTCGAGCTGGTGCCCGGCGCCGGCCTGCCCGAGCCGCCGGGCGACACCCTCGCCACGCCAGCGCGGGCCGCCCTCGCACTGGTCATCGCCGCCGAGGACCCCGGCGAGGCGCCCACCGGCGACGACCCGGCCTCGGCCGAAGCCCGTCCGCTCACCCGGGCGCTGGCCTACGTGCTGATCGGGACCTCCCAGGGGTTCTACCCGGCGCCGCCGGAGGTGCCGCAGGGATGAGCCGGCGACCTGCCGCCCCGCCCACCGACGACGGGGCCCGCCTGCCGCGGCACTGGGGGGTGATCGTGGTGGCCGTGGCCCTCCTGGCGGTCGGGTTGGTCGTCGTGGGACTGCTCGTCCTCGCGCCCGCCTGGAGCGACCTGCTGGTGGCCGCCGCCGGTGACGACGCGCCGCGGGTCGTGCTGCTGGCCCACCTGTGGGGCGCCCTGACGCTGGTGTGGGCGGGCGCGCTCGTTCCGGCACTCCCCCGGTACGGCCGCGCCGCCTGGGGGCTGGCCGCCGTCGCCGCCGGCTGGGGGGCGCCACTCGCCGTGTTCGTGCACGGGGGCCGGGGCGCGAGCTCCCCTCCCGACCTGTTCGACCGGCTGCTCAGTGCGAACGGCGTCGACGAGGCCATGCTGACCCCTTCGTTGCTGGTGCTCGCCGCGGTGCCGCTCGCCGCCGTCGCCCTCGCGCACGCCCGCTCGCGGCGCAGCGTCGCGGTGGTGCTCGCCTGGTACCTGGGCGCCTGGGGTGCCTCCGCCGCCTTCGCCGTCAGCCGGGTGACCTGAGCCGGCCGAGCACAGGGAGCAGGCCTTCGAGCTGGACGGCAGTGCAGGGAGCCGGAAGACCGCGGACGTCGACGCACCCGCCCGCCACCTCGACCACGTCCTGCCCACGGGAGAACGACGACAGCACCGAGGCCGAGAACCTCCATCGAGTTGGGCCTCAGACAGCTGCTCGTCGACGACGCCTACGCCCAGGGCTGAGCGCAGTGAACCCCGTCAGCCGTTGAGGACCGCGTGGGAGATCAGGTGGTCCAGCTTGCGGATGTCGATGCCCTTGCCCAGCTTCACCTTGATGTGTCCGGCCCGCGTCCAGAGCTCCATCTCCGCATTGAAGTCGATCTTGCCGGCGTTCTCCGACGACCACATGTTGATCGACGAGTACGGCAACGAATAGATCTCGACCTTCTTGCCGGTGATGCCCTGGGCGTCACGCACGATCAGGCGCTTGTTGGTGAAGATCGCGCTGTCCCGGTACGTCTTGTAGGCAGCCCACGGCTGCTCGCCCTCGACCAGGATGGGGCCGAGGTCGGGCGGGATCGGGCACTCGGCGACGAAGGTCCAGGCGGTGATGGGAGCTGTCTCCATCGCGCCACCCTACGAGCCGTCAGCGCCGCTCGCCGCACGGTGCGCATGATGGGTCCGTGACCGCCGACGCGCACCAGCCCGCCGTCCGCCAGCTCCGTGTCGTCGTCGAGGCCGACGACTACGACGCCGCCGTCGCGCTGTTCCGCGACGTGCTCGGCATGCCTGCCCTGGCCTCGTTCTCGCAGGGCGACGACGCCCAGGTCGTCATCCTCGACGCCGGCCGGGCGACGCTGGAGATCGCGAACCCCGCCCACAAGCGCTTCATCGACGACGTCGAGGCCGAGGGGCGGCCGAGCCCGACCATCCGCGTCGCGCTCGAGGTGGCGGACACCCCCGCGGCCACCGACGCCGCCGTCGCGGGCGGCGCCGAGCTGGTGGCCGCTCCGCGGCTCACGCCGTGGCAGTCGGTGAACTCGCGGCTCGACGTGCCGGCCGCACCGGGGCTGCAGATCACCCTCTTCGCCGAGCAGCTCGACGACGGGGCCCGCGCGGCGCGCGAGGGCTTCGCGCCGTGAGGAGGCTCCGCCTCAGTCGGTCTTGAGCGCCACGTAGGTGGTCTCGAGGTACTCGTCGATCCCCTCGAAGCCACCCTCGCGGCCGAACCCGCTGGCCTTGACGCCGCCGAAGGGGGCGGCGGCGTTGGAGACCAGGCCGGTGTTGACGCCGACCATGCCGAAGTCCAGGCCCTCGGCCAGCCGGATGGTGCGCTGCAGGTCGCGGGTGAACACGTAGGAGGCGAGGCCGTACTCGGTGGAGTTGGCGCGCTCGATGGCCTCCTCCTCGGTGGCGAAGGTGGTGATGGGCGCGACCGGGCCGAAGATCTCCTCGGTGTTGATCGCCGAGTCCGCCGGCACGTCCACCAGCACGGTCGGCTCGTAGAAGTAGCCCGCGCCCTCCTTCGCGCTGCCGCCCGTGAGCACCCGCGCGCCGTCGTGGACGGCGTCGGTGACCAGCTGGCTGACCGACTCCAGGGCGCGCTCGTCGATCAGGGGGCCGACGTCGACGCCGTCGTCCTGACCACGGCCGAGGGTCAGGGCGCCCATCCGGTCGGCGAGGCGCTGCGAGAAGTCCGCCGCCACCGACTCGTGCACGAGGAAGCGGTTGGCCGAGGTGCAGGCCTCGCCCATGTTGCGCATCTTCGCCAGCATGGCGCCCTCGACGGCGGCGTCGAGGTCGGCGTCGTCGAAGACCAGGAACGGGGCGTTGCCGCCGAGCTCCATGCTGACCCGCAGCAGCTGGGGGGCGGAGAGCTCGACGAGGTGGCGTCCGACGGCGGTGGAGCCGGTGAAGCTGAGCTTGCGCAGCCGGTCGTCACCGAGCAGCGCGGTGCTGAGACCGCCGGCGTCGGTGGTGGTGACGACGTTGAGCACGCCCGCGGGCAGGCCGACCTCCTCGAGCAGCGCGGCCAGCGCCAGCGTGGTGAGCGGCGTCTGGGCGGCCGGCTTGACGACCATCGTGCAGCCGGCGGCGATGGCGGGGCCGATCTTGCGGGTCCCCATCGCGAGCGGGAAGTTCCACGGCAGGACGAACAGGCACGGACCCACCGGCTTGCGGATCGTCAGGATCCGGCTGCCACCGGCGGGGGCGGGCAACCAGCTGCCCTGGATGCGCACGGCCTCCTCGGCGTACCAGCGGAAGAAGTCGGCGCCGTAGGCCACCTCGCCGCGCGCCTCGGCCACCGGCTTGCCCATCTCCAGGCTCATCAGCTCGGCGAACTCGTCGGTGCGCTCGGTGATCAGCTCGAAGGCGCGGCGCAGCACGTCGCTGCGCTCGCGCGGCGGCGTCGCGGCCCACGCGGCCTGCGCGGCGACGGCGGCGTCGAGCGCCTCGACGGCGTCGTCCGGCGTGCCGTCCGCCACCTCGGCGAGCACCGATCCGTCGGCTGGGTCGAGCACCTCGATCCGGGCTCCGGAGGACGACTCGCGCCACTCCCCACCGATGAGGAGGTGACGCTGCTGCTGGGGCACGAGGTCGAGTCCGCTCATGGGACCACTGTGGCACCCCGGCGGTCACCGGCGCTGCGCCCCGGCCGCCCCGATCAGCGGCGAGCAGGTGTCGGCCGATCGGCCGTCTGGACAGGTCGGCCACTTCTGTCCAAGAGGTGACGCCCCGCGGGGTACCGCGCTAGCATGGGCACGTCGTTCTTCGGAGGGAGCACCGAGAAGGCGACAGAACCCCTCGTTGACCCCATGCAACGGGGGGTTCCTCACGCCGGAGGCCGGGTCGGCATCCCCCTGACGACTCGGCCTCCGGTTCCCCTCCTCAGCGCTACTCCCCCGGCGGCGGCGTCCGCAGCAGGGCCGCCAGCTGGGTGCGCGAGCGCACCTCGAGCTTGCGGTAGATGCGCGTCAGCGTGGCCTCGACGGTCTTGACGCTGAGGTAGGTGCGCTCGGCGATCTCGCGGTTGCTGGCGCCGGTCGAGACCTCGTGCGCGATGCGCCGCTCGGTGTCGTTGAGGCGCGCCAGCCGCGGGTCGCCCGCACTCGCCCGCGCCGGCTCGTCCTGGCGCAGCTGGCTGACCCAGGCCTCCGCCCGGGCCAGGGTGAAGGCGTCCAGCGCCTGGCGCGTGGCAGCTCGGCCCGCGGCCACCCGACGACGCCGCCGCTCGAGCAGCGCCCTCACCATCAGCGTGCGACCGAGCTCGATCGGCATCTGCCGGGCGGCCAGGGCGGCCGCCGCACGGGTGAGCAGGCGGTCGGCTCGGTCGAGGTCGCCGCGCGCCACCGCCAGCTCAGCCTCGGCGCGGTCGAGCGTGGCCAGCACCCCCTCGGTGCTGACCCGCGGCGCCAGCTCGCCGCGCGCCTGCGCGATCGTGGCCTCGGCCTCCGCCAGCTGACCCAGGGCCACCTGCGCCGAGGCCAGGTCGGCGTGCCAGCGGTTGACCGTCGGGTCGCTGAAGCCGCGCTCCTCCTCCACCTCGCGGATGCGCAGCAGCGCCTCGCGCGCCGCGGCCGCCTCGCCCGAGCGCAGCCGCGCCTGGCCCAGCAGGCCCAGGTGACGGATGAGGTAACGAGTGTCGCCCTGCTCCTCGGCGGTCTCGGCACCTCGCGTCGCCAGGGTGGTGCCACGGGCCAGGTCACCGCCGGCCAGCTCGGCCAGGGCGCTGATGAACCAGGCCGTCTGCGGGTCGAGGTCGAACTCCTCACCGAGCCGCTCCGCCCGCTCGGCGTAGCCCCGGGCCTCGCGGCACCGGCCACGCCGCACCCCCACCTCCACCAGGCAGCGCAGCACGTGCACCTCGTCGGCCGCGGCACCGCGGTCCACCTGCGCCAGCAGGGCCGAGAAGCTGCCCCAGGCCTCGTCCAGGCGGTCGTCGTAGAACGCGAACCGCGCGGCCATGTAGGCCGGGGAGATGTGCACCAACCCCGGCGCGGGCGGCCCCGCCAGGGCGACGGCGCGCTGCACCGGGCGCAGGTGGTCCTCGCCCACCCAGCGCCGGGCGCCGGCGAGCGTCGTCAGGCCCAGCGCCAGCTCGTCCGGGTCGCCCACACGCTCCAGCACCGCGACGGCACGTTCGGCGTCGCGGGCCGAGGCCACCGGCCGCGACTCGCGCAGCGCCACCCGGGCGCGCTGCAGCAGCACCCGGGCGACCAGCCGGTCGTCGTCACCGGCGTCGGCCAGCGCCGCGGTGAGGACCTCGTCCAGCATGATCGTGGCGCCGCCCGCCAGCTCGGGGATCGCCAGACGCACCCGCACCGCCTGGTCGGGGGTCGGCCCGGACTCCCAGAAGTCGGCCAGGGCCCGGCCCACGAGCTCGCGGTGGTTGCCCGGCGCCGCGCTCTCGACCGCCTGGGTCAGCCAGTCCGTTCGCTCGTCGTGCAGGCTCGAGGGGGCCCGCTCCGCGGCCAGGCAGAACAGCTCGGCACCCAGGTCACGGCTCCCGGACGCCGTCGCCTCGCCCGCGGCGTCCGCGACCTCGCGGGCCAGCCCGGCGTCGGGTCGGGGGTCGGCGAGCGCCAGGTGCCGCAGCCGCTCGGGTCGGCTGCGCGCGGCCTCGGCGAGAGCGTGGTGGCGCGCGGCGCGCTCCGCGGCGGACAGCGACTCCGCCGCCACCTGGCGCAGCGCCGTGGGGGTGAAGCGGACCAGCTCGCCGCGGTGCAGCACCAACCCCGCCAGCGCGGCGCGGCGCAGGTGGGCCTCGGCGTCCAGCAGACCGGCGCGCTCGAGCTGGCGCAGCGTCGGCCGGTGCAGCAGCGCGGCGGTGGCGAGGGTCTCGCGCACCCCGTCCGGCTGCGCGCGCAGCCGCGTCGCCAGGCCGCGGGCCACGCTGGCCGGCAGCGGTGCCGGCGCGTCGAGGACCCCCGGCCGCTCGCCGAGCGCGCCGGCCAGCGCCAGCGCCGTCCCAGGCAGCCCGCCCGACTCCACGTGCACCCGCTGCGCGACGTCGGGGCCGAGCCCGAGGCCGACCAGGAGCCCCACCGTGTCGGCGGCCGCCAGCGGCGGCACCTCGAGCTGGCGCAGCTCGCTGACGTCGATCTCGTCGGGTCGGCCCCCGCCACCCCCGAGGTCGGCGCCGATGGTGGCCACCAGCACGAAGCGCCCGGCCAGGCGACGCCGCGCGTACCCGACGACGGCCGAGGACTCGGGGTCGAGCAGCAGCACGTCGTCGATGAGCAGCAGCACCGGCGCCGTGCTGCTCCACTGCTCGAGCACCGCGCGCAGCAGACCGGCCAGCTCGGCCTGCTGGCCCTCCCCGGCCTCCCCGGGCACACCGCGCAGACCCTCCTGGAGCCGGCTGCGCACCCGCTCGCGCAGCACCTCGGGCAGGGTCGCGGTGACCTCCGGCGGCACCTGGTCGAGCAGGTCGTGCACCGCGGCGAAGGGCAGCGTCCGCTCCTCGGCCGAGCCCGAGACCCGCACCAGGTGCGCGCCGCCACGCGCCTGCACGGCCTCCTCGACGGCGTCGAGCAGCGCGGTGCGACCGACGCCGGCGGGGCCGTGCAGCGCCACGGACTCCCCGGCGCTGAGCAGTCGACCGAGCTCCGCCAGGAGGTCACCCCGCCCGACCAGCCGCGTCACACGGGGAGACTAGCGATCAGCCCGAGGAGCAGCTCAGCGGGCCGCGTGCAGGAACTCGGCCAGCAACGGGCCGGCGGTCTGCGACCCGGAGGCGCCGTCCTCGACGAACACCGCGACGGCGAGGTCGCCCTGGGCGGCGATCATCCAGGCGTGGGTGCGCACCTGGCCGTCGCGCTCGTACTCGGCGGTGCCGGTCTTGGCCAGCACCGGCGGGCCGGGAAGCCCCGCGAGCAGGCTCGCGGTGCCGTCGGTGACGACGCCGCGCAGCAGACCCTGCAGCGTCTCCGCCTCGGGCGCGGCCAGCTCCTGCCCGGCGCTCGGCGCGGCCTCCACCTGGGTGAGCAGCTGCGGCACCACGGTGCGGCCGGCCTGCACGGACGCGGCGACCGCGGCCATCGCCATCGGCGAGGCCAGCACCCGCCCCTGGCCGATCAGGTCGGCGGCCGCCTCGGTCTCGGACTCGGGCGGCGGCACCTGGCCGAAGTAGGCGGGGAAGCCGAGGTCGTGGTCGACCCCGAGGCCCAGGGCGGCGGCCGCGGCGGCGAGGTCGCCGTCGCCGAGCCGGTCGCGGGCGTTGATGAAGGCGGTGTTGCACGAGTCGGCGAGCGCGGATCCCAGCGGCACCTGGCCCAGCCCGGAGGAGGGGAAGTCGCTGTAGTTGCCGAACTGCCGGCCGTCGACCACCGCGGTGGCCTCGCACCGCAGCGGCGAGGACGTCGTCAGACCGGCGCGCAGGAGGGCCAGGGCGCTGACGGTCTTGAACGTGGAGCCGGGGGCGTACTGCCCGAACGTCGCGATGTTGAGCCCCTCGGCGCCGGGGCCGTTGGCGGCGGCGAGCACCGCGCCGTCGCTGGGCCGCAGCGCGACGATCGCGCTGGCGGGCCCGACGCCGGCCAGGATCCGCTCGGCGGACTGCTGCAGGTCGAGGTCGAGGGTCGTGCGCAGCGGTTCGCCGGCCTGCGCCTCGAGGCGCCAGAGCTCGCGCTCGCGGCCGTCGGAGGCGACGGCGTCGACCACCACGCCGTCGGTGCCCTGCAGCTGCTCGTCGTAGCGCGCCTGCAGGCCCGAGAGCCCGGCGACGTCGCCCACCTCGTAGCGGTCCGGCTCCTCCTCGATCATGTCGGCCGTCACCTCGCCCACGGTGCCGAGGATCGGTGCGGCGAACTCGCGGGAGGGCGCGAGCGGCAGGTCGTCGTTGATCAGCATGCCGCCGGGGATGGTGTCGTAGTCGAGCGCGACCCGCTCGGGGAACTCCTGGGAGCGCAGCACGATGGCCTCGACGAACGCCTCCTCGCCCGCGGCCCGCGCGAGCTCCAGGTAGCCGGCGGGCTCGATGCCCACCAGCCGCGCCATCGCACGGGCGGCGCCTTCGAGCTGCGCCGGCCGGATGCGCGCCTTGTCGAGGCCGACCCGCACCACGGGCCGGTCGGCCACCAGCGCCAGGCCGCGGGCGCCGAGGATCTCGCCGCGCGCGCCCCCGATCGGCGTCGCGTCGAGCACCGTGCCACCCCGCAGGCTGGGCTCCACCACCGCGCGCTCCCACACCGCCTGCCACGCACCCTCGACCTCGGTCAGGCGCACCGAGCTCTCGTACTCCCACGGCTCACCCGCGGGACCGAGCGGCCACGACCACGCCAGCGTCGCCGTCGCCGAGCCCTCCTGCTCCTCCACCTCGACCACCTCGACGGCGACCTCGGCCTCCCCGAGCTGGGCCACCAGCCCCTCGACGACGGCCGCGCGCTCCTCGGTCACCGCCTCGGCGGTCTCGCGGGTGAACGCCACCCGCGCCAGGTCGCCGTCGGCCAGGCCCTGCGCGAGCCGTTCGGCGGCGGCCTGCGGCCCCTCGCCCTCGGCCTCGCCGTCGCCGCCGGTGCAGCCGGCGGCGACCAGGCAGAGCGTGAGGAGTGCGGCTGTCGGGGGGAGCAGGCGGCGCGACCGAGTTCGCATGCGCCCGGTTCTACCAGGCGCCTCCGACCGATCAGCGACGCTGCCGCGCGAGCCAGCGGTCGAAGTCGACGCCGGCGCGCTCGGCGGCGCGGCGCAGCTGGGGGCTGTCGAGGCGCGGAGCCCGGAAGGTGCGGGGCTCGATGCCGGCGTCGAGCCCGGCGTTGCGACGCTGCTCGCGGGCCAGCTCGGGCGCCTGGGCGCGAGCCAAGGAACGCGTGGCGGTGGTGACGCGGACGGTGCTGCCGGTGAGCGCCGAGCCCACGATCGGCGTGTAGCCCTGGCTGTGCCCGGCGAGGTTGGGGTGGTAGCTCTCCTCGATCGGGTTGGAGAGGCCGTTGAGCCACTCGGGGTCGTCACACACGGCGTGGCCGGTGAACCGGCTGGTCGGGTTCACGAACGCGAAGCCGGCCGCCGCGGCACGCGCGGCGAGCACGGCGTTGAGCTGGTCGGCGGTCTGGTTGAGCCGGGTCTGCTCCTGCGGCGAGAACCAGGTGAGCGCGTTGCAGTCCTCGCCCATGAACACCCGGGGGTACCCGACGACGACGACCCGCGCCGTCGTCGCCCTGCTGCGGATGCCGGAGTACAGCGTGCCCAGGCGGCCGGGCAGCGTTCCCGCGATGAAGGCCTGGGCACCGTCGACGGCGGCGTCGCAGTCGCCGGCCCAGAACGGCGTCGCGCACTCGGTGAGCACGTCGGCGAAGCCGGCGTCGTTGCCACCCACCGAGACCGTGACCAGGCTGGTGGACGCGCCGAGCGCCCCGAGCTGGGCGTTCGTGACGTCGGGGATGGTGGCACCCGAGCAGGCCCGGAAGTCCAGGTCGAGGCCCTGCTGGGCGGCCACCAGGCTGGGGTAGGCCTGGGCCGAGCGGCGGCACTGGCTGCCGTCGGCCAGGTAGCTGCGGGTGCCCAGGCCGGACGCGTAGGAGTCGCCCAGCGCCACGTAGGAGCCGGCCGCCGCCGTGGCGGTGCGCTCCGCCGGTTCCGTGGCACCGGCCCCGGGCAGGGCGATCAGGGCGCTGAGCGCCGTGGCGGCGGTGGTGACGGCGAGGGCGAGGCGGCGCATGCGCTGAGCCCACCACCGCGCACGGGCACGCGGTAGCGGGGAAACCCTCGATCAGCCGTTCTTGTGCCGCGGCTTCTTCTGCCGGGGCGGGCCGTCCTGCTGACGACGCGCGTTCGGCGGGCCCTGGTCCTGGCTGAGCTCGATCAGCTTGCCGCTGATCCGGGTGCTGCTGAGCTTCTCCCAGATCTGCGGGTCCAGGTCGGCCGGCAGCTCCACGATCGAGTGGTCCGGGCGGATGGAGATGTGCCCGAAGTCGGAGCGCTGCAGCCCGCCCTCGTTGGCGATCGCACCCACGATCTGGCGCGGCTCCACCTTGTGGCGCTTGCCCACCGCGATCCGGTAGCTGGCCATCGGCTTCTCGGCGCCGCCCCGGCGGGGCCCCCGCTCGCGCGCCGGCCGCTCCGGCCGGTCACCGCGCGGTCCGCGCTCCTCGCGGACCGGGCGCTCCTGGCGCGGCTTCGGCTCCGCGGCGGGGTCGAGCAGCAGCGGGGTCTCCCCCTGCGCGACCACGGCCAGCGCCGCGGCGACGTCGACCTCGGGCACGTCGTGCTCGCGCACGTAGTGGGCGATGATGTCGCGGAAGCGCTCGATGCGCTCGGTCGCCTGCAGCGCGGTGGTGATGGCGTCGTCGAAGCGGCTCAACCGCGTGGTGTTGACGTCCTCGACGGTCGGCATCTGCATCTGCTGCAGCGGCTGGCGGGTGGCCTTCTCGATGTGCTTGAGCAGGTAGCGCTCGCGCGGCGTCACGAACGAGATCGCGTCGCCGCTGCGCCCGGCGCGGCCGGTGCGGCCGATGCGGTGCACGTAGGACTCGGTGTCGGTGGGGATGTCGTAGTTGACGACGTGGCTGATCCGCTCGACGTCGAGACCGCGGGCGGCGACGTCGGTGGCCACGAGGATGTCGAGCTTGCCGGACTTGAGCCGGTTGACGGTGCGCTCGCGCTGCACCTGCGCGACGTCGCCGTTGATCGCCTCGGCGGAGAAACCGCGGGCCCGCAGCTTCTCGGCGAGCGTCTCGGTCTCGTTCTTGGTGCGGACGAAGACGATCATCCCCTCGAAGTTTTCGGTCTCGAGGATGCGGGTGAGGGCGTCGACCTTCTGCGGGTAGCTGACGGTCAGGTAGCGCTGGGTGATGTTGCTGGCCGTGGCCGTCTTGCCCTTGACCTGGATCTCGACGGGCTCGTTGAGGTACTTGGCCGAGAGCCGACGGATCTGGGCGGGCATGGTGGCCGAGAACAGCGCCACCTGCTTCTCCGCGGGCGTGTCGGCCAGGATCGTCTCGACGTCCTCGGCGAAGCCCATGTTGAGCATCTCGTCGGCCTCGTCGAGCACCAGGAAGCGCAGCTGGGAGAGGTCGAGCGTGCCCTTGTCGAGGTGGTCCATGATCCGGCCGGGCGTGCCCACGACGATGTGCACGCCGCGCCGCAGCGCCGAGAGCTGGACGCCGTAGCCCTGACCGCCGTAGACCGGCAGCACGTGCACTCCGCGCGTACGGGCGGCGTAACGCTCGAACGCCTCGCACACCTGCAGCGCCAGCTCGCGGGTGGGCGCCAGCACCAGCGCCTGCGGGCTCTTCTGGGAGACGTCGAGCCGGTCGAGGATCGGCAGCGCGAACGCCGCCGTCTTGCCGGTGCCGGTCTGCGCCAGGCCCATCAGGTCGCGCCCGGCCAGCAGGTGCGGGATGGTCTCGGCCTGGATCGCCGACGGCGTCTCGTAGCCGACGTCGCGCAGGCTGCGCAGCACGGCCTCGCCCAGGCCGAGGTCGGCGAAGGTCAGGCTCGGGGCCTCCGGGGCCTCGTCGGTGCGGGGGGCCGGTGCGTCGTCGTTCACCCGTCCACGGTAGGGGGTCCGAGCGCCGCGTGGGGATTCCCCGTCGCGGTGCGACTGGTCACGGGCCCCGTGGCCCCTGGCCGTGCCCGTTACTCGACGGTGACGGACTTGGCGAGGTTGCGGGGCTTGTCGACGTCGAGGTCGAGGGTGAGTGCGGCGTGGTAGGCCAGGAGCTGCAGGGGGATGGTGAGCAGGATGGGGTCCAGCTCGCGCTCGGAGCGGGGGACCTCGATGCGGGTGACCTCGGGGTGCTGGGCGAGGTCGCCGAGGTCGACGTCGGGGTGGGTGATGACGACCAGGGGGCCGCGGCGGGCGGCGATCTCGTGCAGGGCGGCGAGGTTGCGGTCGGTGAGCTCGTCGTGGGGCACGAGGGCGACGGTGGGGACCTCGGGGTCGATGAGGGCCAGGGGGCCGTGCTTGAGCTCGCTGGTCTGGTAGGCCTCGGCGTGGCGGTAGCTGATCTCCTTGAACTTCTGGGCGCCCTCGCGGGCCACGGGGTAGCCGCGGACGCGGCCGACGAAGAACAGGGAGCGGGCCTGGGCCAGCCGGTGGGCCACGGCCGCGAGCTCCTCCTCGGTGTCGAGGATGGTCTGGATCTGCTCGGGCAGGGCCTGGAGCGCGGTGACCAGGCGTCGGCCCTCGGAGATGGAGAGGTCGCGCACCCGGCCGAGCTGGATGGCCAGGAGCGCGAAGGCCAGGTACATGGTGGTGAGGGCCTTGGTGGAGGCGACGGCGACCTCGGGGCCGGCGTGGAGGTAGATGCCGCCGTCGACCTCGCGGGCGATCGCGGAGCCCACGACGTTGACCAGGCCCACGACGCGCCCGCCCTTGCGGCGGATCTCCTGGACCGCGAGGAGGGTGTCGATGGTCTCCCCGGACTGGGAGACCGCGACGTAGAGGGTGTCGGGCTCGATGACGGGGTTGCGGTAGCGGAACTCCGAGGCCGCCTCGGCGTTCGCGGGGATGCGGGCCAGCTCCTCGATCATGCCGGCGCCCATCTGGCCCACGTAGTAGGCCGAGCCGCAGCCGAGGATCTTGACGCGGCGGATCGCGCGGGACTCGCGGGCGTCCATGTTGAGGCCGCCGAGGTGGGCGGTGCCGAAGCGCTCGTCGAGGCGTCCGCGCAGGACGCGCTCGGCGGCGGCGGGCTGCTCGAGGATCTCCTTGCGCATGAAGGAGGCGTGCTCGCCGGCGTCGTAGGAGGCGGGGTCGACGTCGAGGGTGGTCGCGACCGAGGCGGTGCGGGTCAGGTCGGCGCGGAAGGTGGTGAACCCGCTGGCGGTGACGGTGGCCAGCTCGCCGTCCTCGAGGTGGGCCACGGTGGTGGTGTAGCGCACGATCGCGGCCAGGTCGGAGGCCACGTGCATCTCCTTCTCCCCCACCCCGACCAGCAGCGGGGAGCCGTTGCGGGCGGCGACGATGCGGTCGGGGAAGTCGGCGTGCAGGACCGCGAGGCCCCAGGTGCCCTCGACGTGGGAGAGGGCCTGGGTGACCTTCTCCTCCAGGGTCTCGGCGTCCGAGCGGGCCACCAGGTGGGCCAGGACCTCGGAGTCGGTGTCGGAGGCCAGCTCGACGCCCTCGGCGATGAGCTTCTCGCGCAGCACCGAGGCGTTGTCGATGATCCCGTTGTGGACCACCGCCACGCGGCCGGTGGCGTCGAGGTGGGGGTGGGCGTTGGCGTCGGTGGCCGGGCCGTGGGTGGCCCACCGGGTGTGCCCGATCCCGATCCGCCCGGCGTAGCGCGGCGCGATGGCGCCGTCGAGCTCACGCACCCGCCCGGCGCGCTTGGCCACCCGCAGCCGGCCCTCGCCCGATCCGAGGACCGCGATGCCTGCCGAGTCGTAGCCCCGGTGCTCCAGCCGAGCGAGCCCCTCCAGCAGCAGGGGGGCGGTGGGCTGGTGACCGATGTAGCCGACGATGCCGCACATGCAGGGGTTCTCTTCTCTTCCGGGGACGTGAGGGGACTCGGGGTGGGGATCCGGGGTGGGGATCCGCGGGTGCTCAGCCGTAGACGATCCGGCGCAGCTGCCGCTCGCTGAGCTCGGGCGGGGCGACGACGCGCTCGGCCAGCTCGGCGCGCAGCCGGGCGTAGATCTGGGCGTTGCGCACGCCGCGGGTCTGCAGCGCCGCGTGACGGCGTCGCACGTAGTGCTCGACCGGCTCGGCGTGGAACGCGACCACGTCGGCGACCACGCGCGCGGCCTCGGCGGCACTCAGCGGCGTCGTGGCCACGAGGTGGGCCACGAGGTCGGGGTCGGCGGGCACGCAGCGCACTGTGCCTGGCGTGCAGGTGACTCGGCAAGTTCCTGCCCGATATCGGGCAGGAACCTGATCCTCAGGGGGAACCAGCTCGCGTTCCAGCTCGACCACGACCTCCTCCGCGAGGCCCGGTGGAGCGCCGCGCCATCGATGCCCGGCGTGTTCGGTCCCCAGGTGGGGGAATCCTGCGAGAAATCGCGAATGTTCGACACCTCTTGTGGGGACCAGGTACTCTGGTGAACACAAGGTGAACAGGAGGTGTCACATGACCAACTCGCCGATGACCAACTCCCTCGAGATGCGCTGGGTGACGACGACCGACCAGTCCGGTCGCCCGTCCCTGGAGATGCGGTGGATCGACACGAGCGTGACGGCCGAGGCCGCGGTGCTCGTCGACCGCGCAGCCTGAGGACGCAGCACCCCGGCCGACGCCCGTCGGCCACCCAGGAGGACCACGCCCGCCGGGCGTGGTCCTCCTGTGCGTCCGGGGAGATCGCCAGGTGCGGAATAGAAGCGGACTGCGGTACGGTTAGGCCAGTTGATTCTTCAACCACCTACCTCCGAGGAGATCCCATGTCCGAGTTCGACGCCCCCACCACCGCCCTGGCCGACATCACCGGCGACTACACCATCGACGCCAGCCACAGCCGCCTGGGCTTCACCGCCCGCCACGCCATGGTCACCAAGGTCCGCGGCCAGTTCACCGACTTCGCCGGCACCGCGCACATCGACGCCGCGAACCCCGCCGCCTCCTCGGTCACCATCACCGCCCAGCTCGCCAGCATCGACACCGGCAGCGCCGACCGCGACGGCCACCTGCGCTCCCCCGACTTCTTCGACGTCGAGAACAACCCCGAGCTGACCTTCGTCTCCACCGGCGTCGAGCGCGACGGCAGCACCTGGAGCATCACCGGCGACCTGACCATCAAGGGCACCAGCAAGCCGGTGACCATCGACTTCGAGGAGACCGGCTCGGCGCGCGACCCGTTCGGCAACCTGCGCGTGGGCTTCGAGGGCTCGGTCACGATCAACCGCAAGGACTGGAACCTGACCTGGAACGCCGCGCTCGAGACCGGCGGCGTCCTCGTCTCCGAGAAGATCAAGCTCGACCTCGACGTCTCGGCCATCCAGAACGCCTGAGCCGCACCCCCGCGGCGCACCGCACCGCACCACCGCACCGGGCCGACCCCCACGGGTCGGCCCGGTGCTGCGCGGCGCAGGAAACGGCTGGCGTGCGCGAGGCCGGCCGACGCACACTCGGTGGCGTGCCGGATCCCGACGTGCCCCTGCCCCCGGGCCACCGCGCCCGGCCGCTCACCGTGCACGACCTCCCGGCCGTGACCGCGCTGGTCGCGGCGCAGGAGCGGCACGACCTGGGGCACGTGCTGGTCGAGGAGGCCGACCTGGCCGCCGACTGGTCGCGCCCGTCCTTCGACCCGTCGCTGCGCACGATCGGCGTCGAGCCGCTGGCCGCCCCCGGCACGCTCGTGGCCTACGGGGAGCTCGGGCACGCCGAACGAGGCGACCTCGCCGTGCACCCCGACCACCGTGGCTCGGGGCTGGGCACCTGGCTGGCCGGGTGGCTGGAGCGCACCGCGCGAGCAGGTGGCGCGAGCGTCGTCGGCACTCCGGTGCCCGCCGGCTCCCCCGCCGACCGACTGCTCGAGCACCTGGGGTGGCACGTGCGCTGGCGCAGCTGGGTGCTCGCGCTGCCGGCGCACGCGCAGGTGCCCGCCCGCACCCTCCCGCCCGGGCACGCCGTCCGCGCCGCCCGGGACGACGAGCTGGCCGCGTGCTGGCAGGTCGTCGAGGACGCCTTCCTCGAGTGGTCGCGCCGCGAGCGGCAGCCGCTCGAGGACTGGGCCGCCGGCGTGGTCGGCCGGCCGGGCTTCGAACCCTGGCACCTGCGCGTGGCCACTGACCAGGACGACCAGGTGGTCGGCGTCGCCGTGCTCACCGTCGGGGGCGACGACGGCCGCACGGTGTTCGTCGCCCAGCTCGCCGTCCGGGCCGAGCACCGCGGGCGCGGCCTGGCCCAGGCGCTGCTGGCCGACGCCTTCGCCGAGGGTCGGCGTCACGGCCACGACCGCGCGGAGCTCTCCACCGACTCCCGCACCGGGGCGCTCGGCCTCTACGAGCGCCTCGGCATGGTGGTGACCTCGGACTGGGTGCACCGCGCGGTGCGGATCCCTACCTGATCGGGGCGCCGCTGATCGTGCGCGCGATGACCAGCCGCTGGATCTCCGAGGTGCCCTCGAAGATCGTGTAGATCTTGGCGTCGCGGCTCATCCGCTCCACGGGGTACTCCCGGGTGAAGCCGTTCCCACCGAGGATCTGCATGGCCTGCGTGGTCACGTTGACGGCCGCCTCGCCGGCGACGAGCTTCGACATCGACCCCTCGGCCTTCTCGAAGCGCTTGCCCTGGCGCGCCATCCACGCCGCGCGCCACACCAGCAGCCGGGCGGCCTCGATCGAGGTGGCCATGTCGGCGAGCATGAAGGCCACCGCCTGGTTCTCGATGATCGGCTTGCCGAACTGCTCGCGGGTGCGGGCGTAGTCCAGCGCCACCTCGTAGGCGGCGCGCGCGATGCCGACCGCCTGCGCGCCGACGGCGGGACGGGTGCGCTCGAAGGTGGCCATGCTGGCGTTGCCGCCACCGGTGGTGCCCGCGCGAGCGCCCTCGCGTGCCTTCGCCAGGCGGGCGTCGAGCTTCTCCTTGCCGCCCAGCAGGCAGCGGCCGGGCACGCGCACGCCGTCGAGCACCACCTCGGCGGTGTGCGAGGCGCGGATGCCGTGCTTGCTGAACTTCTGCCCCTGGCTGAGGCCCTGCGTGCCGGGCGGGACCACGAAGCTGGCCTGGCCGCGGGTGCGCAGCTCGGGGTCGACGACGGCGGTGACCACGTGCACGTCGGCGATGCCGCCGTTGGTGGCCCAGGTCTTGGTGCCCTTCAGGACCCACTCGTCGGTGGCCTCGTCGTAGACCGCACGGGTGCGCATGGCGCCGACGTCGGAGCCGGCGTCGGGCTCGGAGGAGCAGAAGGCGCCCAGCTTGAGGTCGCCCGGGCTGCCGAACATCTGCGGCACCCACTCCATGACCTGCTCGTCGGTGCCGTTGGCGCGCACGCCCGCGGCGGCCAGCGCGGTGCCCACGATGGCCAGCCCGATGCCGGCGTCGCCCCAGAAGAGCTCCTCCATGGCGATCGGGATGCCCAGGCCGGACTCCTCGAAGCTCTGGGTGGCGAAGAAGTCGAGGGAGTACAGGCCGATCTTGGCTGCCTCCTCGACGACGGGCCAGGGGAACTCCTCGCGCTCGTCCCACTCGGCAGCGGCCGGGCGGATCACCTCGGCGGCGAAGTCGTGCACCCACGAGCGCAGCTCGAGGTGGTCGGGGCCGAGGTCGAAGGAGGGGCCGGCGGGGCCGGTGGGGTCGCTGCTCACGCGGTCACTGTAACCACGGGTAACCCACGGGACGTCACGTGCTCACGGCCGGGCGATGACATCTGTCATCACCAGCCGGTGAGGCAGCGGACTGCCCCGGAGCCCCGACCGGCGGCAGGGTGGAGCCATGACCACGAACCACCTCTCCGAGACCGCGATCCGGGTGCGCGGGCTGCGCCGCACCTACGGCAAGGGCGCCCAGGCGTTCGAGGCCGTGCGCGGCGTCGACCTCGACGTGCGTACCGGATCGATCACCGCCCTCCTCGGCACCAACGGTGCCGGCAAGACCTCCACGCTGGAGATGATCGAGGGCCTGGCCACCGCCTCCTCCGGCGAGGTCGCCGTCCTGGGCCTGGACCCGGTGCGCGACCGCGCCGAGGTGCGGCGTCGCACCGGGGTGCTGCTGCAGAAGAGCGGCTTCTCCGGCGACCTCACCGTGCGCGAGACCCTGCGGCTGTGGCACGGCACGATCACCGACCCCCAGCCCGTCGACGACCTGCTCGAGGCCCTCTCGCTCGGCCACCGCGCCGACGTCCGCGTCTCGGCGCTCTCCGGCGGTGAGACCCGGCGCCTCGACCTGGCCTGCACCCTGATGGGACGCCCCGAGCTGGTGTTCCTCGACGAGCCGACCACGGGCCTGGACCCCGAGAGCCGCCGCGAGGTCTGGCAGCTGGTCAGCCGCCTGCGCGACGGCGGCGCCACGGTGCTGGTGACCACCCACTACCTCGCCGAGGCCGAGTCGCTGGCCGACCGGCTGGAGATCATGCACGCCGGGCGGATCGTCCGCTCGGGAACCCCCACCGAGATCGCGGAGGGCCACCCCTCCACCATCGCCTTCACCACCCCCGCGGCCGCCTCCGCCCCGCTGCCCGGCGACCTCGCCGCCGTCACCGGCGCCGTCGAGGAGCAGGGCCGCACCACGCTCGAGACCTCCGACCTGCAGACCTCGCTGACCGCGCTGCTCACCTGGGCCGAGCGCAGCAGCCTGCGGCTCGAGTCGCTCGAGGCGCGCACCGCCAGCCTGGAGTCGGTCTTCCTCGCGATCGCCGACGGCCGCGACCCCGCCGTCGAGCAGCCCGACGACACACCCGACTCCGGCACCACCGACCCGGCCCTCCTGGAAGGAGCCACCCGATGAGCACGTCCGCACCCACCCGACCCGCCACCACCACGAGCAGCGGCAGCGGCGGCGGCTTCTCGACCCGCCGCACGGTGCACATGGCCCGCTGGAACGCGGTGCTGCTGACCCGCAACAAGCTGGCGCTGTTCTACGCCACCGCGCTGCCCCTGGCGCCGCTGCTGCTGGTGCTGGCCGGCGCGGACGGCGACACCGGCGCCGGCGCGTCGGCCATCGTCAGCTCCGTGCTGGTGGCCGGCCTGTTCCCCGTCTACTACAACGTGCTCTCGCAGTTCGTGAACCGGCGTGACGAGCTGGTGCTGAAGCGGATGCGGACCGGCGAGGTGCGCGACTCCGAGCTGCTCGCCGCGATCGCGCTGCCCGGCGTCGTCGTCGCGCTGGCCATCATCGCGCTGGGCGTGCCGATCATGGCCGCCCTCGGCCAGCCGTGGCCGCTCAACCCGCTGCTGGTCGCGGTGATGGCGCTGGCGACCGTGCTGATGTTCGCCGCTTTCGCCTACTGGACCGCGGCCTGGACCCGCAACGCGGAGGCCGCGCAGCTGACCAGCCTCCCGATCATCATGCTGGCGGTGATCGGCCAGGTCAGCATCGCCTTCCCCGACACGCTGCGCGAGATCGTCTCCTTTACGCCGGGCGCCGCCATCACCGAGCTGGTGCGGGTCGGCTGGTTCGGGCTCGCCGAGGGTGAGGCCAGCGACCCGTCGCTCGCCTTCGGTGACACCTGGGCCGCCGCGGGCCAGCCGCTGCTGGTGCTGGTCGCCTGGACGGCGATCGCCCTCGACCTGATGCGTCGCTCGATGCGCTGGGAGCCCCGCTCCTGACCAGCACGCTGCGCTCCCCCACGGGCCCGACCCGGGATCCTCGCCCGATCCCTAGGCTGGGCCCCATGGGTGCGTCCGTGACCTCCGGCCGGCGCTGGCGCTGGCGCCGCTGGGAGGAGCTCTCCGAGGTCGAGCGCGTCGACCTCTACACGCGCCAGTCGCTCTACCTGATCCTCTGGTCCTTCGTCGTGTTCGTCCTCGTCTCCGGCACCTCGGAGTCCGCGTCGTCGACGGGCACCGCCGTCGCCCTGGGCGGCGCGCTGGTCACCACCGTGCTCGGCACCCGCGCCATGCGTGCCGTCTTCGCCCTGCACCCCGCGACCGGTCCGCTGCCGCGCGCCGAGCTGGTGCCGTTCCTGCTGGTGGCCGCGGTCTACCTGGCCGCCGGCGTCGCGTTCGAGGACGGCATCCAGGGCGCGGTGGTGATGGTGGTCTTCGCCAACGTCGCCTGGGCGGTCGGAGGTGTCCCCGACAACCGGGTCAGTGCCGCCATCACCGTCTTCGGTGCTGCGCTCTTCGGCCTGTCGGTGGGCAACCCCCTGGCCGCGGCCGCCGGCGCCGGCGTCGCGGTGTTCTTCCTCTTCACCGTCCGCGCCTCGCTGTGGCTGCTCGACGTCGTCACCGAGCTCGACCAGGCCCGCAACGCGCAGTCGGCGCTGGCGGTGGCCGAGGAGCGGCTGCGGTTCAGCCGCGACGTGCACGACGTCATGGGTCGACGCCTCTCGACCATCGCCGTCCAGTCCGAGCTGGCCGCCACCCTGGCCGAGCGCGGCGACGAGCGCGCCGCCGCCCGGATGCTGGAGGTGCGCGGCGTCGCGCACGAGGCGCTGCGCGAGGCACGCGAGCTGGCGCGCGGCTACCGAGCCACCGACCTCGCCCAGGAGCTCGAGGGGGCACGCTCCCTGCTCCGCTCGGCCGGCATCGAGGTGCACCTGGCCGTGGACGACGTGCCGCGCGGCTGGCACGAGGCGGCCGGCTGGGTGGTGCGCGAGGCCGTGACCAACGTGCTGCGCCACTCGACGGCGCGCTCGGTGAGCCTGACCTTCGAGAGCGAGGAGCTGCGGGTGCACAACGACGGGGTGGCGGTGGGATCCGCGGGCAGCGCGACCGGGACCGGGCTCCAGGGGATCCGCGAACGGCTCGCCCCGCTCGGAGCCCGGTTGGAGGCCGGCTCCGACGGCGAGCACGGGTGGACCGTGACCGCGAGCCTGCCGGGCAGCGGCCCGCTGAGCAGCCGGCGCGCGAGCCAGGTGGGGGCATGACCACCCGGGGCAGCACGGGGAGCATCCGGGTGCTGCTGGCCGACGACGAGCACCTGATCCGCACCGCCCTCGCGCAGATGCTCGACCTCGAGGACGACCTCCACGTCGTCGCGCAGGCCGCGAGCGGCGAGGAGGCCGTGGCGATGGCGCTCAAGGAGCGGGTCGACGTGGCGGTGCTCGACCTGCAGATGCCCGCGCCGGACGGCATCGGGGTGGCCGAGCGGCTGGCCACCGACCTGCCGGGCTGCGGGTGCGTGATCGTCACCAGCCACGGCCGACCGGGTCACCTCAAGCGGGCCCTGGCGGCCGGCGTGCGCGGCTTCCTGCCCAAGACCACCTCGGCGAGCACGCTGGCCGAGGTGGTGCGCCGGGTGCACGCCGGCGGACGCCACGTGGACCCCGAGCTGGCCGCCGAGGCGATCGCCGCCGGCGACAGCCCGCTCACGCCGCGCGAGGCCGACGTGCTCGAGCTGGCCGCCGAGGGCGCTCCGGTGGAGGAGATCGCCGCCCGCGCCTCGCTCTCCCCCGGCACCGTGCGCAACTACCTCTCCAACGCGATGACCAAGCTGGGCGCCGCCAACCGGCACGACGCCTGCGCCACCGCACGCCGGATGGGCTGGATCTGACCTCGGCCTCCAGCTAGCGCTCCTGCTCGTCGTCCTCCTCGGCGGTGATGCCGCGCGGCTCGTCGCCGTCGGCGAGGACGCCGTAGAGCTTGCGCCGGGTCTCGACCAGGATGCTGACGGCGGCGCGTCGCTGCTGCTCCGAGCCCTGGGTGAGGATCTGCCACACGGCGCTCATCACCTGGCCGATCTCGGCCTTGACGTCGGCGCGCTCGCCGCCGCCCGCGTGACCCTCGGAGGCCTCTGCCCGGCTGCTGCCGTCGGGGCGCTCGAAGGGTGCCCAGACGGCCGCCAGCTCGTCGGCGTGGTCGCCCACGTAGGCCAGGCCGGCGGTGGTGAGGGTCAGGGCGCGGCGACCGCGCTCCTCGTCCTCGACCACGAGGCCCTCGTCCTGCAGCTGCTGGATGGTCGGGTAGACCGAGCCGGGGCTGGGGCGCCAGGCATCGTGGCTGCGGCGGGCGATCTGCTGGATCACCTGGTAGCCGTTGATGGGCTCCTCGCGGCGGTTGGCCTCGGCCAGCACGTCGAGGATCGCGGCGCGCACGTCGCCGCGACGCACACGGGGGCCGCGGCCGCGCTCGGGCTGGACGGCGCCGAACAGGCCGGCGAGCCAGGGCGGCGGGCCGCCGGGGCCGCCGCGTCCGCCCGGGCCGCGACGCCCGGGGCCGCCCCAGGGGCCGTCGCCGCCGTCGGCGCCGCCTCCCCAGGCTCCCCACGAGCCCCAGCCGGAGCCGGCGTTCTGGGCCCAGGTGCGGGCGAGGTCCTCGGGTCGCCAGCCGCCGGGCCGGCGTCGGTGGTGGTCATGCATGGTGTGCTCCTTCAGTCGACACAGTCGCGATCGTTTCGCGATATATCGCGACTGTACGCCGCGCAACCTCGCCAGCCAAGGGGATGCGTGGAACCGGCGTGACGCGCGCCCCGGGGTCAGCGGGCGAGCCAGGCCTCGTAGGACTCGAAGGTGGAGGGACGACCCAGGAAGTCGGCCACCAGGTCGGCGGCGTCGCGGCGCCCGCCCGGCTCGAGCACGGCCTCGCGGTAGCGTCGGGCGACCTCGGTGTCGAAAAGGTCGTCCTCGTCGAAGGCGCTGAACAGGTCCTTGGCGATCACGAGCGACCACATGTAGGTGTAGTAGCCCGAGGAGTAGCCGCCCAGGTGCCCGAAGCTGGCGAACATCCGGGTGCCCTCGATCCAACCGAACGGCGCGTAGCGCTCCTGCAGCCGCCGCATCGCGGCCTCGAGGTCCTCGGGCCGCTCGGTGTGGAACCAGTAGCTCATCGCGGCGTAGAACATCTGGGTGCGCGCGTAGACGCCTTTGCCGAACTCCTCGCCGGCACGCATCCGCTCCACCAGCTCGGGCGGGATCGGGGTGCCGGCGGCGTCGTGGGCGAAGGTGGCCAGCACCTCGTGGTTCCAGGCCCACTCCTCGAGCATCTGGCTCGGCGCCTCGACGAAGTCCCACTCGGTGGCGACGCCGGCGAAGCGCGCCCACCGGCCGCGGCCGCCGAGCACGTGGTGCAGCAGGTGGCCGAACTCGTGGAAGAGCGTGACGACGTGGTCGTGCTCCATCAGCTCGCGCGAGAAGTTGCAGACCAGCACCCCCTCGGGCAGACGGCGACCGGCGACGCCGTCGGTGAGGGTGAACTGCGCGGCGTGGCTGTACTTGCCCGCGCGCGGGTGCAGGTCGAGGTAGATCCGGCCGAACGGCGGGGTGCCCGCGGGCGCGTCGGCGTCGTGCACGTCGTGCACCGTGACCTCGGGGTGCCAGGTGACGGCGTCCGGCACCGGCTCGTAGCGCAGCCCGAACAGACGCGCGGTGACCTCGAGCAGTCCCGCGCGCACGCGGGTGAAGTCGAAGTAGCGCCGCACCTCCTGGGAGTCGACCTCGTAGCGCTCGCGGCGCACCGCCTCGCTGTAGTACTGCGCGTCGGCGGCCGGCACCTCCTCGGCGTCGGGGTGGTCGGCGCGGTAGCGCTCGAGCAGGACCGCGAGGTCGCGGCGCATCGGCTCCTCGGCGGCGTCGGCGATGCGGTCGATGAACGCGGGGATGGCAGGCCCGGAGCCGATCATCTTGACCTCGGCGTCGTAGGAGGCCCAGTCGCTGTGGCCCACCAGGCCCGCCAGCTCGTGGCGCAGGGCGAACATCTCCTTGAGCACCGCGTCGTTCTGCGGCCAGCCCTTGGAGAGGAACGCGACGGCCATGTCGTGGCGCACCTGCGCGTCGTGGGCGTACATCCGGGTCGGGACGGCGTCGGGGTAGTCGGTGGTGACGGTGACCAGGCCGTCGTCCTCCGGCGGGTGGGCAGCGCGCCAGTCCTCGGGCAGGCCCTCGAGCCGCTCCGGAGCGACCCGGATGGACCGCACGTCCTCGCGCAGCTGGCGGGAGAACTCCTGGTCGAGCTCGGTGAGCCGCTCGCGGACGGCGGTGATGCGGGCCCGGGTGGCGTCGTCACGGTCCACGCCGGAGCGGGTGAAGTCGCGGCGCACGTGGGCAAGCAGCCGGGCGGCGGCGTCGTCGAGACCGGCGCCGTCGAGTCCGGCGACGACCTCGAACAGCTCGCGGTCCAGGCCCAGCTCGGTGAGCACGCGCATCACCTGGGACTCGGCCTCCTCGGCGGCCGCCCGGACCCCGGCGTCGGGGTGCACGTTGCTGAACAGCGAGCCCATCGCGGCGACCTCGCCCAGGTGCTGCACGGCCCGGTCGTAGGACTCGAGCGCCGTGACCGTGCTCGCGGTCGGGTCGGCCTTCAGGGCGGCGACCAGCTCGCTCGCCTGCGCCATGCCCGCGGCTGCGCGCTCGCGCACCCAGGCCTCGAACTCCTCGGCGTCGGGCAGGGTCAGGGGCTGCGGGGACTCGCTCACGTCGTCAGCCTACGAACTGCTGCGCCGGGCCACCGAGGAGCCGCAGGTCTGCACGGTCCGGGGCAGCATCAGCCCCGAGGGGCTCAGCGCTGCGGGGCGAGCCGGTAGCCGACGCCGCGCACGGTCTCGATGAACTCGGGGGTGGTGGCGTTGTCGCCGATCTTGCGACGCAGGTTGGCCATGTGCACCTCGACCGAGCGCTTGTCGGCCTCGTTGACGAAGTAGCTGGTCACGTGGCCCTGCCCGCGCAGCGCCAGCACCAGGTCAGCCTTGCTGCGCACGCGACGTCCGCTCTGCAGCAGCGTGGCCAGCAGCTCGAACTCCGAACGGGTCAGCTGCTCGGAGCCCACCTGCGGCCCGCTGACGGTGCGGGCGGCGAGGTCGACCCGCAGCCCGTTGAACTCGAGCACCTCGCCGTGGGCGGCGGCCGGGACCGGCGCCGGAGGAGCCATGGTGGCGGCGGGAGCCGGAGCCGCGTAGGTACCCGGGGCAGCACTCGCCGCCGGCGCGGGGGCCGGAGCCGGGGCGGGTGACGGCGGGGCGGGGACCCCTCCCTGCTGCGAGGCCAGCGCCTCCTGCTCCAGTCGACGGCGGGCCTCGGCCACCCAGTCGGCGGGCTCGGCCGGCGCCGCGGGAGCCGGAGCGGAGGCGTCGTCGGACTTCTCGGGGATCCGGCCCTGCACCTGCAGCCGGCGGATCATGGCGTCGATGCGGGCGCGCACCTCGCGCGGGCTGAACGGCTTGACCACGTAGTCGTCGGCTCCGGCCTCCAGGCCCTGGACGACGTCGATCTCCTCGCCCATGCCCGAGATCATCACCAGGTAGGTGTCGCTGAAGTCGCGGATGCGGCGGGCCACGGCCAGGCCGTCCATGCCGGGCATCGAGACGTCGCACGTCGTGACGAGCGGCGTCGTGTCGCGCACGGCCTGCAGGCCGGCTGGTCCGTCCTCGGTGGCCACCACCGAGAACCCGCTCTGCGTGAGCACGATCTCCAGCAGCTCGCGCACGCTGGGGTCGTCCTCGATGACCACCGCGTTCCAGTTCGTCATGGTGCCTGCTCCGATGGTGGGGTGGGGGTGGGGCCGGGGAGCCCGTGCTCGAGGCTACCGAGCGCCGCCGGTGCGCGCACGAGGTCGATCGAAGCCGACCGAGACGTTCATCTCACCCACCACCCGAACGGGTCAGGGCCAGTGCCCGATCGGGCCACACGACGCCCGCGGGGGGTCCCCCGGCGCACTCGCCGTCGGACTCCGCGGGCGGCTTGACCCACAGGTAGGCGTCCAGGCCCGCAGCCGCTCCCTGGCCGTCCTCGACGGCGACGGGTCGCCGCCCCAGGGCGCTGCCCGGCGGGTTGCACCAGTCCTGGCCCGCCGTCGCGCCGGCCCCGTTGCGCCCCGTGTCGACGACGAAGTGGGCCTCGCTGCCTGCCCGCCCGAGCGCGGTGCGCAGGCGCTGCGCGTAGGCCAGCTCGTCGGACTCGGGCTGGTAGTTGCTCACGTTCGTGGCGAAACCCCGCGCGGAGGCGACGCCGGCCTGCTCGAGCAGGGGCGCCACCTGCTCGGCGGGCAGCCAGTTGGAGTGGCCGGCGTCGAGGTAGGTCGCAACCTCGGCCTCGGCCAGCACCCCGACGGCGCCGGCCAGCAGACCCAGGCGCTCCTCGCGGTCGACACCGCCACCGCAGGTGATCAGCTGCGGGACGGCGTCGGGCTCCAGCACCACCGCCATGTGGTCGGGGTCGGCGGCGCCGGCCACCTCGGCCACCCAGCCGGGGTAGTCGGCGGCGTCCAGGCCGCCGGCCGAGAGCCCGCCGGAGCAGTCACGGTCGGGGAGCCCGTAGAGCACCAGCAGCACGACGGCGTCCGCCGCCGCCGCCTGCCCGGAGAGCTCGGCCACCCGGTCGCCCACCCGTCCCGGCGGCAGCGCCTCCGGCGTGAGCCACACCCCCTGCGGCGTCGACCCGATCAGGGCCAGCGCCTGCGACTGCTCGGGCTGGGTGGCGGCCAGCTGGTCGACGGCGTCGAGCGTGGCCGAGGAGGGCGGCACGAACAGCGCGCGCCCCGCGAACGGGGAGCTCGGCCCCGCCCAGGGACGCCACCCGCCGACGACGACGGCCACCAGCAGCGCCGTCAGGGCCAGACCCGCCGCGAGCGCGATGCCGCTGCGGAGAGTCCGTCGGACCCCGCTCACCTGCGCCTCCTCGCACGCCCGACCTCGCGGCGCGGGAGAACCCCGCTGCCCCGAGGCAACCAGTCTGATCGCCCCATCATGACCGTCCCGTGGTGGCCCACCACCCGTCTTGAGCAGATCCTGAGCAACCGATCGGACATTTCCTGAGCCGAACCGGAGGCAAACAACGGGAGATCCTGCGCGGAGCCTGACCCCCTGCCAAGGTCGGGGCCACATCCTGGTGTGGCGCCCCTCCCCGCACGTCCGAGGGGCCGCTCCCCACGACACTCGGAACGGAACACCCGCATGAACGGCAACGTGCCCACGCACCCGGGCCTCGGCGAGACCAACGAGCTCGCCCTGGAGCTCGGCGAGCTGCTCGACCCGGTCGTCTACCGGCCTACCGTCGGCTGCGTCGTCCCGGCCTACAACGAGGGCGAGAGCATCGCCGCGGTGCTGGACTCCCTGCTCATGCAGACCCGGCTGCCGGACGTGATCCACGTGGTCGTCAACAACACCACCGACCACACCGTCGAGGTGGCCTCGCACTACTCGGGCGAGCAGGTGCGGATGACGCCGTCCGGTCCGCAGGTCACCGAGGTCTTCGTGCACGACATCGGCAAGAACCCCGACAAGAAGGTCGGCGCGCTCAACTACGGCTACGCGCTGGTCGAGGGCTGCGACTACCTGCTCGGCGTCGACGGCGACACGACACCGCAGCCCGACGCCGTCGAGCGGCTGGTGGAGGAGATCGAGAGCGACAACCGCATCGGCGGCATCTCGGCGATCTACAGCATCGACGACAGCGCCCTCAAGGGCCCCATGGCGAAGTTCCTCATCGCCGGGCAGCGCGCCCAGTTCGCCGCCTTCAACATGCAGAACCTGCTGAAGGGCCGCAACATGGCGGTGCTCGGCGGCCAGTTCTCGATCTTCTCCACCGAGGCGCTGCGCGCCGTGATGGAGGACTCCCACCAGCGCACGCCGTGGGTCAAGGACAGCGAGGTGGAGGACTCGCTGCTCTCGCTGCAGATCAAGAGCGCCGGCTACCTCACCAAGATCAGCGCGCAGGCCCGCGCCCACGTGGGCGGCATGGAGACGTTGCGCGCGCTCGACGCCCAGCAGGTCAAGTGGAACTTCGGCGCCATCGACCTGATGTGGCCCGGCCAGCGCGGCGACACCCAGGGCCAGCCGCTGCACCCGAACCTGCGGCTGCGCTGGTTCGAGCACCTCTCGATGGTGCTCAACCTGCTGACCCGCGGCATGTTCATCGTGCTGCTCGTCGGCGCGCTGATGATCGACGCGTTCGTCTTCTACGCCTGGTGGGTGCTGCCGCCGATGGCGGCGGTCCTGCTGAACTTCCGCGTCGCCCACTCCATGATGGATCGTGGTCGCAACGACTACCTGTTCGCGCTGCTGATCTTCCCGGCCGAGCTGTACATGATCATCCGGTTCGGGCACTTCCTGCGGGCGTGGACCAAGTTCTTCAGCCGTCAGCAGACCGACAACTGGGCGGCCCAGGCCAAGGCCGAGCGCGGTCGCGGCTGGTCCTACCTCTACCCGTTCCTGATCTTCGGTGTGATCGTCGGGATCTTCGTCGCCGTCTGGGCGCAGATCGACATCGCGGTGCGTTCCGACATCCTCGCTGCGGGCTGGCCGATCCTCGGCGTCGTCACGCTGGCGCAGACCGCGTTCATGTTCCTGAAGATCGGCAAGCGCTACCGGGGCTACCGCGCATGAGCACCCGCCGGCTGCCCGCCACTCCCCACCCCCTCCCCGACTCCCTCACCCCCACACCCGCGAAGGCGCCCACCATGCTCGGCTCCACCCCCCGCACCCCCCGCAACCACCGCGCCCGCCGCACCAGCAGCCTGCTGCTCGCCGGCGCCGTCCTGGCCTCCGGCCTGCTCAGCGGCTGCAGCAGCGTCGGCGACGCCCTCGGACTCAGCGGCGACGCGGCTCCCAGCGCCGCCGCCACGGCTCCGGTGGCGGCCACCGAGGAGGTGCTGCCCTACGAGTCGGTCTTCACCCGCGACGGCACCTTCCAGTCCCACACCAAGGTCGAGGGACTCGACATGGTGCTCACGCTCTACCCCACCAAGGCGACTCCGCGGACCCACGAGTGGTACCCGGCCGGGGACAAGTACTTCTCCTTCACCTTCCAGGCCTACGACCTCCGCCGCGAGCTGCGCGACGACTTCGACACCAAGCGCGAGGTCTACGCCGGTCGCGTGCGGGTGACCTCCACGCTCGTCGACGCCGACGGTCCGGTGCAGGGTGGCAAGCAGCCCTACGAGCTCGACGACCAGGCGCGCGACGTCACGTTCGACCCCGAGCCGCTGGCCAACCGCTACGGGATGCTGATCACCTCGCCCAAGGGTGCGCTCGAGCTGCGCAACCAGGCGATCGGCTCGGTGCCCCAGGGCACCGTCGGCATCGACCTGAAGTTCTCGATCCTCACCTGGATCGAGACCGCCCCGGGCTCGGACGAGTTCGAGCGCAAGGTCGTCAAGCGCACCGTCCCCATCTCCGTCTTCGCCTCCGAGACCCCCACGGTCGCGGAGAAGATCCCCTACACCTCGAACTGAGCGCGAGACCTGTGATGACGACCCACTCCCTGCTGGTGCGCCGGCTCCTGGCCTCGCTGCTCGGCGTCGTGCTCGCGCTGCCCCTCGCGCTGCTGCTGCCCGAGGCGGCCTCCGCCGTGGCTGCCCCTGCTGCTGCCCCTGCCTCCGCGCCCGCCTCCGCGGAGCGCGCGACGCCCGGTCGCGTGCGCGGGTCGGTCTCGGCCCCGAGCGCCGCGAAGTCGGTGCTGCTGCAGTGGTTCACCGCCGACTACCGCTACCTCGGCAAGCGCACCGTGCGCGGCGGGGCGTACTCGCTCTCGCTGGCGCCCGGTCGCTACCGCCTGCAGTTCACCGACACCCGGCCGGCCTACGACGTCGGCAAGGCCGCGCCGGTCGACGTCGGCGTCACGGTGACCGCCGGCCGCACCGCGCAGCGCAACGTCAAGCTCCGCCGCGGCGCGGCGATCGTCGGCACGGTGCGCGCGGGTGGCAAGCCCGCCTCGAAGGCCCGGCTGGTGGCGGCCCTGCCCGACGAGCGCACCTTCGAGGTGGTGGCCAACGCCGCCGGCCAGTTCGCCCTCGGCGGCCTGCCGTCGGGCAGCTACAGCCTGTTCACCTACGACCGCGCCAAGAAGTTCACGGCCAAGAGCAGCTACTTCAAGAACCTCAAGCCCGGCGTCGTGCGCAACACCACGGTCAAGCTCGCCACCCCCGCCGGCCGGATGCTCGTCGACCTCTACGACGCCGACCGCCGCGCCTTCCCCAGCACCTACGCCACCGCGGTCAACCGTCGCACCGGCCAGTTCTGGGTGGCCAAGGCACGCGGTGGCTCGGTGACCTTCGACGGCCTCGCTCCCGGCGGCTACCGGCTCGTCGTCAACGGCGCCGGTGACTTCCTCACCCAGACCGGGCCCGTGCGCGGGCGCGTGCGCCCCGGCAAGGTCACCTTCACCGACTTCGTGATGACCAAGCGCGGCGGGTCGGTGGTCGGCGCGGTCAAGGACGGCGGCAAGGCCGAGCGGACGCCGCTCAAGGGCGCGATGGTGACGCTGTACGGCTCCGACGGGCGGGCGATCGGCAGCGACACCACCGGCGCCGACGGCAGCTACCGGATCGCCGGCGCCTACGACGGCATCCGCGGCGCGCGACTGGTCGTCCGGCCCGACCCGAACGAGGGCGGCGGCTACCTCGGCGTCGAGCCCGACCGCGAGCTCTTCGGCCAGTGCACCCTCGACGGCGTCAGCGTGACCGCGGGCCGCGTGACCAACACCCGCGACCTCGCCCTGCCCCGCGGCGCCGACGCCCGGACCGCCTGCCGGGGCTGACCTCGGGCGCAGCTCAGCGGCTGGGCGCGGGCGCATGTTACTGATCGCTGGCACTAGTAGGACCCGTCACCATGACCCCTCCTACTAGTCGGGCGGGTCAGTAACATGCGCCAGTCGCTGCTCCAGGAAGGCCCGCTCGGCGGTGTTGGCGGTCAGCGCCAGGGCGGCCTGGTCGCCAGCCCGCGCCTCCTCGTCACGACCCAGCCGGCGCAGCAGCGCAGCGCGGGTGCTGTGCCAGGCGGGATAGCGGGCCAGCCGCTCCGCGAGCCGGTCGACCTCCGCGAGACCCACCTGGGGGCCGTCGAGCTCGGCGAGCGCGACGGCGCGGTTGAGCCGCGCCACCGGTGAGGGGTCCAGGGCGAGCAGCTGGTCGTAGAGCGCGAGCACCTGGCGCCAGTCGGTGGCGGCGAAGGTGGGGGCGTCGGTGTGCACGGCCTGGACGGCGGCGAGCACCTGGAAGCGACCCGGCGGCGCGCCGCCGGCGGCCACCCGGGCCAGGCACCCGCGCACCAGCGCGTGCCCCTCGGCCACCAGGGCGGCGTCCCAGCGGGAGCGGTCCTGCCGGTCCAGCGGCACCAGGGCGGCGTCGTCCGCATCGTCGAGGCGGGCCGGACGGCGCGCCTCCACCAGCAGCTGCAGCGCCAGCAGGCCCTGCACCTCGGGCTCCTCGGGCAGCAGCTCGTGCAGCACCCGGGTCAGTCGCAGCGCCTCCTGCGTGAGCTCGGCGCGCAGCGGCTCGCCGCTCCCCGTGGCCAGGTAGCCCTCGTTGAACACCAGGTACAGCACGGCCAGCACCGCCTCGAGCCGTGCGGGCAGGTCGGCCGCCGCCGGCACCCGGTAGGGGATGTGCGCGCCCTTGATCTTGGCCTTGGCGCGGGTGATCCGCTGGGCCATCGTCGTCTCGGGCACCAGGAACGCCGCCGCGATCTCCGGGACCGTGAGACCGCCGAGCAGCCGCAGCGTCAGCGCCACGCGCGCCTCGGGCGCCAGCGCCGGGTGGCAGCAGGTGAAGACCAGCCGCAGCCGGTCGTCCTCGACGACGCCGGTGGCCTCGTGCGGGGTGTCGTCGAGGATCATCTGGGCCGCCCGGTGCTTGTCGTCGCGCTGGCGCTCGCGCCGGATCCGGTCGATGGCGCGGCGCTGCGCGGTGGTGGTGAGCCACGCGCCCGGGTTGGGCGGCAGCCCGTCCGTGGGCCAGCGCTCGAGCGCGACCACGAGCGCCTCGGCGGCCGCGTCCTCGGCGAGGTCGAGGTCGCCGAGGCGACGCGCCAGCTGGGCGACGACGCGGCCGTGCTCGCGCCGGAAGACCCGCTCGACGTCGAGGGCTGCAGGCGTCGTGTCGCCCCGCGAGCTCACTCGCCCTGCAGCGGCCGCACCTCGACCTTGCCCTGGCAGGCGGCCGAGCCCTGCGAAGCCCAGTCGAGGGCGGCGTCGAGGTCGGCGGCCTCGATGATCCAGAACCCGCCGAGATACTCCTTGGACTCCGAGAACGGGCCGTCGGTGACGACGGGAGCGCCCTCGCCGGTGGCGTCGACGCAGGTGGACTGCTCGATCGGCATCAGGCCGCCGGCGAACACCCAGGAGCCCTGCTCCTGCAGGCGGGTGTTGAAGGCGTCGACCGCCTCGAAGAGCGGCTGCATGTCCTCCATGGTCATCTCGGCCATCTCGGCGGTGCCGGCCTCGTCGTGGTGCACGGAGAGCAGGTACTGGGGCATGGCGTTTCCTCTCGGACGGGTGGGCGGCCCCGTGGCCGCCTCTCGCACAGTCCACGAACGAGGTCGGCGCGATACGACACCTGCCCGAGAACTTTCTCGGATCTTTTTCTAGCGCACCCAGGTGCGCGGGCGCACCCTCACCACCGGCGTCACCACCAGGCGCTGCCCGGACCGCCCTTGAACGGGCCGACGACGCGGTCGGTGATCCAGCCACCGTAGAAGCCGCCGACCTGCGGTCGCACCACCTCGCCGTCGACCAGGCAGCGATCCACCGCCGAGGGCATCACGGCGACCGCGCCGGCCAGCGGCTCGAAGCCGCGGGTGGGCTCGGGATAGGTCCACCCGGCGCGCGAGGCGACGACGTCGCCGGTCACCAGGTCGAAGTAGGCCGCCACGCCCTTCCACTCGCAGTAGCTGGAGCCGGGTGCGGGGCGCAGCACGCCCTCGCTGAAGCTCTCCTTCGGCAGGTAGTAGGTGGGCGGGTGGCTGGTCTCCAGCACCCGCCAGGAGCGCGAGGTGCGCGCCACCGTGACGCCGTCGAGCACCACCTCGACCAGCTCGGCGCTCTCCACCAGCGACGGCGGGCGCGGGTAGTCCCAGACCGACTCCTGGCCCGGGCCCACCGGGTCCGGGGCGGGGTGGCCGGCCACCTCAGCCACGGTCCTGCGTGAGCAGGTGGTCGATCAGCGCCTCGGCGTGCTCACCGGTCATGCCGTAGTCGCTGCGCATCATCGAGACCAGGTCCTCCCGGCTCAGCGCGCCCCCGCCGTCGCCGTAGCCCGGCGTCGCGCGCACCAGCCGCGCCCAGTCGGGGATGGTCCGGCCGTAGGCGGCCTCGACGTCGCCCAGCGCCGCCGTCCCGCCCTGCTCGTGCTCGCTCACGCGTGCTCCCTCTTGCTCGTCGATTCGCTGCGTCCTGCCCCGGTACCCCGGGTGACGACCTCCCGACCACCGGTCCCGCGGCCCGGGCGTAACGTGCACGGACGTGGGAGTGCGGGGACTGCTGGCCGACACGCGGCCGCTGCGCAACCGGGCCTTCCGCCGGCTGTGGCTGGCCAACATCGTCACCGTGGTCGGCGCGCAGCTGACCGTCGTCGCGGTGCCCGCGCAGATCTACGCCGACACCGGCTCCTCGGCCTACGTGGGGCTCACGGGCGTCTTCGGCCTGGTGCCGCTGGTGGTGTTCGGCCTGTGGGGCGGGGCGCTGGCCGACGTCTTCGACCGCCGCACGCTGCTGGTGGTCTCGACCGTCGGCCTGATCGTCACCAGCGGGCTGTTCTGGGTGCAGGCGGTCACCGGCTCCACCAACGTGTGGCTGCTGCTGTGCCTGTTCGCGGTGCAGCAGGCGTTCTTCGCCGTCAACCAGCCCACCCGCAGCGCGGTGGTGCCCAAGCTGGTGGGGCCCGAGCTGCTGCCGGCCGCCAACTCGCTGAACATGACCGTCTTCCAGGCCGGGGCGATCGCGGGACCGCTGGTGGCCGGCGTGCTCATCCCCGTGCTCGGGTTCTCCTGGCTCTACCTGATCGACACGATCACCCTCTTCGCCACCCTCTCGGCGGTGCTGGCGCTGCCCCTGCTGCCCGTGGAGGGGGCGCCCAAGGGCACGCCCGGCCTGCGCTCGGTGGTCGACGGCTTCCGCTACCTGCGCGGCCACCCGGTGCTGATGATGAGCTTCGTCGTCGACATCATCGCGATGGTGTTCGGCATGCCGCGGGCGCTGTTCCCCGAGATCGCGCACCTCGACCTCGGCGGACCCGAGGAGGGCGGGCTGGCCTTCGCGCTGCTCTTCGCCGCGATCCCGCTGGGAGCGGTGGTCGGCGGCGTGCTGTCGGGCTGGGTGTCGCGCGTCTCCGCGCAGGGGCGCGCCGTGATCGCGTGCATCCTCGTGTGGGGGCTGGCGATGACCGGCTTCGGCATCGCCGTCGGGCTGGCCGGGCTGGGCGAGGGCTGGCAGCGCCCGATGCTGGTGGCGTGCGTGGTGCTGCTCGCCGTCGGCGGTGCCGCCGACATGGCCTCCGCGGCGTTCCGCACCTCGATGCTGCAGAGCGCGGCCTCCGACGACGTCCGCGGGCGGCTGCAGGGCATCTTCATCGTCGTGGTGGCCGGCGGCCCGCGGGTCGCCGACGTCGCGCACGGGTCGGCCGCGGCGGTGGTCGGCACGGCGACGGCGGCCGCGGGCGGCGGCGTGCTCGTCGTCGTGCTCACGGTGGTGGCGGCGCTGGCGGTGCCGTCCTTCGTGCGGTACCGGGTGCAGCTGGGGGCGCGGGATCAGGCGTCGGGGCCGAGCAGCAGGCCGCGCACGTAGGCGGCCTGGCCGAGGTGCTGGGCGTCGTCGTCGACGACGCTGACCAGCCGGACGCCGAGCGTGACCGGCGGGTCCCAGTTCTCGTCGACGACGCGGTCCAGGTCGGTGGCGCCCAGGCCGTCGAGCACCTCCAGCGTGCGGGCGTGCACCGCCTGTGCGTACTCCCGCAGCAGTGACGGGTCGACCCGCAACGCGCCGACCTCCTCCGAGGTGTGGCCGTAGCCGATCTCGTGGCGCTCGTAGGGCAGGCCGGCCTCGACGAAGCGGTCGAAGAACCCCTGCTCGTCCCAGACCTGCTCGCGCTCGACGCCGCGCGCCACGTGGTCGTCCTGCACCCGCAGCAGGTGCCAGACGAGCCACCCCACCGGGTTCGCGTCCGGGGCCGGACGGTGGTGCAGCTGCTCGTCGTCGAGGCCCTCGAGCACGCCTGCCACGCCGTCGGGGATCCGGCCGAATGCGTCGCGGAGCACGTCGAGGGGAGTCATGAGGCGCCGGTAACCCGGGAACAGGCCGACCATGACCCGATTCGGCTACACCCTGATGACCGAGCAGAGCGGCCCGCGCGAGCTGGTGCGCTACGCGGCCGCCGCCGAGCAGACCGGCTTCGACTTCGAGGTCTCCAGCGACCACTACTCCCCCTGGCTGACCGAGCAGGGCCACGCCCCGTACGCCTGGACCGTGCTGGGTGCGGTGGCGCAGGTGACCGAGCGCGTGGAGCTGATGACCTACGTGACCTGCCCGACCCTGCGCTACCACCCCGCCGTCGTGGCGCAGAAGGCCGCGACCCTGCAGATCCTGGCCGAGGGCCGCTTCACCCTGGGGCTCGGCAGCGGCGAGAACCTCAACGAGCACGTCGTCGGCGCCGGCTGGCCCGCCGTCGGGGCGCGCCAGGAGATGCTCGTCGAGGCGGTCGAGATCATCCGCGGACTGCTCGACACCGGCCGCGACGAGACGCCGTTCGACTACCGCGGGCAGCACTTCGACGTCGAGTCCGCCCGGCTGTGGGACCTCCCCGAGGACCCGCTGCGCCTCGCGGTCGCCGTCGCGGGTGACCGGGGCATCGCGCAGCTGGCCCCCCTGGCCGACGACCTGGTCGCCGTCGAGCCTCGGGCGGACCTGGTGGAGTCGTGGAACGCCGTCGAGGGCGCCGGCACCATCGGGCAGCCGCGAGCCGACGGCGGGGCCCGGGCGATCGGCCAGATCCCGATCTGCTGGGACCCCGACCGCGACGCCGCCGTGCAGCGCGCGCACGAGCAGTTCCGCTGGTTCGCGGGCGGCTGGAAGGTCAACGCCGACCTCCCCACGCCCGCCGGCTTCGCCGGTGCCACCCAGTTCGTCCGACCCGATGACGTCGCCGAGAACATCCCCTGCGGCCCCGACCTCGACGCGATCGTGGAGGCCGTGCGGCCCTTCTGGGAGGCCGGGTTCACCGACGTCGCCCTGGTGCAGGTCGGCGACGAGCACCAGCAGCGCTTCCTCGACGAGGCCGCCGGCCCGCTGCTGGAGAAGCTGCGGGCGGCCGCGCCCGCCTGAGCCGCCCCACCGGCGACCCCGGGTGGCGCGAGCGGCCGTCCGACCCACCGGGTCCGGCGGGTGCTCGGCGTCCGCGCAGGTCCAGACCTCCCCGCTCACCGATGAGTACGCATGTCGGCGGCGGTCCCTACGCTGCACGCACACGCATCGCAGGAGGCGACGGATATGACGCTCATGATCAGGGCCAGCGGGCTGGTCAAGCGCTACAAGGAGGTCGAGGCGCTCAGCGGTCTCGACCTCGAGGTGCCCGAGGGCAAGGTGCTCGGCCTGCTCGGGCCCAACGGCGCGGGCAAGACCACGGCGGTGCGGGTGCTGGCCACCCTGCTCAAGCCCGACGGCGGCAGCGCCGAGGTGGCCGGGGTCGACGTGCTGGCCGACCCCGAGGGGGTGCGCTCGCGCATCGGGCTCTCCGGCCAGTACGCCGCGGTCGACGAGAACCTCACCGGCTTCGAGAACCTGGTGATGGTGGGCCGCCTGTACGGCCTGGGCCGAGCACGGTCGCGCGAGCGGGCCCGCGAGCTGCTGGAGCGGTTCGCCCTCACCGAGGCGGGCGACAGACCCTCCAAGACCTACTCCGGCGGCATGCGGCGCCGCCTCGACCTGGCCGGCGCGCTGGTGGCCGAGCCGCCGGTGCTGATCCTCGACGAGCCCACCACCGGTCTCGACGTGCGCAGCCGCCAGCAGATGTGGGACGTCATCCGCGACCTGGTCGCCTCGGGTGCGACGCTCCTGCTCACCACCCAGTACCTGGAGGAGGCCGACAAGCTGGCCGACGACATCGTGGTCATCGACCACGGCCGAGCCATCGCGCGCGGCACCGCCGACGAGCTGAAGGCCCAGACCGGCGGCGAGCGGATCGAGGTCGTCCTGCCCGACGCCGCGGATCGCGAGACCGTCACGCGGGCGCTGGCCTCCGTGGCGGTCGGCGAGGTGCAGGTCGAGGACAACGGCCGGGCGCTGACCGCTGCCGTCGACGGCGGCTCCTCCTCCCTCCTGCGCGTGCTGCAGCAGCTGGAGTCCGAACAGGTCCGCGTGCTCGACATCGGTCTGCGACGCCCGACCCTCGACGACGTCTTCCTCTCCCTGACCGGTCGAGCCGCCGAGGACCACGACGAGAACCAGACCACGGAGGCGACCCGATGAGCAGCACCACCAAGGCCCTCTCCGACGGCTGGGTGGTCGCCCAGCGCAACGTCATCAAGATCAAGCGCGTGCCCGAGGTGCTCGTCTTCGTGCTGATCAGCCCGATCATGTTCGTGCTGCTCTTCGCCTACGTCTTCTCGGGGGCGATCGACGTGCCCGGCGACGTCGACTACAAGGAGTTCCTGATCGGCGGCATCTTCGCCCAGACCGTCGTCTTCGGGGCGACGTTCACGGGCGCGGGCATCGCCGAGGACATGCAGAAGGGGATCATCGACCGGTTCCGGTCACTGCCGATGTCCCCCTCGGCGGTGCTGGTGGGACGCACGGCCTCGGACGTCATCTACAACGTCCTCTCGCTGATCATCATGGCCCTCACGGGCCTGCTGGTGGGCTGGCGCGTGCGCGAGGGGCTGGGCGACATGCTGCTCGGCTTCGGGCTGCTGCTGCTCTTCGCCTACGCCGTCAGCTGGATCATGGCCTACGTGGGACTGCTGGTGCCGAGCCCCGAGGTGGTCAACAACGCCTCGTTCATCGTCATCTTCCCGGCCACCTTCCTCTCCAACGCGTTCGTCCCGCAGGAGTCCTTCAGCGGCGTGCTCGAGACGATCGTGCTGTGGAACCCGGTCTCGACGGTCACCCAGGCCTCGCGAGAGCTGTTCGGCAACACCTCGCCGGCGGTGCCGGTGCCCGACGACTGGTCGATCCAGAACCCGGTGCTCTACACCCTGATCTGGGTGGTGATCATCCTCGTGATCTTCGTGCCGCTCTCGGTGCGGCAGTACCGCCGCTCCTCCAGCCGCTGAGGGACCACTAGCCCGCGTCCCCGTCGCGGGCGACCCGCAGGATGCGGTCGTCGTCCGCGGCGGGGTCGCCACGCCCGTCGGTGTTCGAGGTGGCCAGCAGCAGGCCCTCGCCGTCCGCGGCCACCTCGACGGTGCGCAGTCGGCCCAGCTCACCCTGCAGGTGCGGCACCGGCTGCTCGACGGCGGCGCCCGGGTCCTCGGGGCTGCCGGCCTCGCCGGGGGCGAGCGGGACCTCCCACAGCGTCTCGCCGCGCAGGCCCGCCATCCACAGCGAGCCCTCCCAGAACGCGACGCCGGCGGGCGAGGCGTTCTCGGTGCGCCAGACGACGGCGGGGTCCACGAACTCGTCGCGGTCGCTGGAGCCCTCGACCTCGGGCCAGCCGTAGTTGCCGCCGGGGGTGATCAGGTTGAGCTCGTCCCAGGTCTGGTCGCCGAACTCCGAGGCCCACAGCCGGCCGCGGTCGTCGAAGGCGAGGCCCTCGATGTTGCGGTGGCCCAGGCTGTAGATGGCGTCGCCGAACGGGTTGCCGGGCGCCGGCTCGCCGTCGAGGGTGAGCCGCAGGATCTTGCCGCCGAGCTGGTCGGGGTCCTGGGCCATCTCGGGGGTGTCGCCGGTCTCGCCGGTGGTCACGTAGAGCAGGTCGTCGGGTCCGACCACCATCCGCCCACCCTCGTGCCGATCGCCGTCGCCGTGCGGGATGCCGTCGAAGACGACCTCCGGCTCGCCGAGGCGGCGGCCGTCCCAGCTCATCGAGACGATCCGGTTGTCGGTCTCGGAGGTGTAGTAGACGAAGACCCGCGACTCGTCGGGGGTGGTCGCGAGGCCGAGCAGGCCACCTTCGCCGGCGGGGCGGGCGTCGCTCACGGTGGCCACCACCTCGGCGGTGCCGCCGTCGGCGGGGACCCGCTTGATCTCGGTGGTGTCGCGCTCGCTCACGAGCATGGTGCCGTCGCGCATCACGAGCAGGCCCCACGGGCTGGTCAGGCCGGTCACCAGGTCGCTGGCGCTCACCGGGGTGCCGGTCGCGGGCTCCGGCGTCGCCGGGCTCGCAGGGGCGGGGGTGCTCGCGGGCTCCTCGGGCGCGGCCGGCGCCGGCTCGGCGTCGCCGGTCACCGTCGCCTCGCTCGGGCTGTTCTCGGCGTCCTCGGAGCAGCTGCTGAGCGCGGCGGCCATGCCGAGCGCGGCCGAGGCGAGGGCGGAGCGTCGCAGGGAGGGCCTCATGCCCCCATGGTGACAAGCCGGACCACATCCCGTGCCGGATCCATCGAGCGCCTGCCCCCACCTGCGAGGATCGGGGGATGCCGCGCGTGGACCTGAACGCCGACCTGGGCGAGAGCTTCGGGGTGTGGCGCCTGGGCGACGACGCCGCGATGCTCGCGCTGGTCAGCAGCGCCAACGTGGCGTGCGGCTTCCACGCCGGTGACCCGCTGACGCTGCGCCGCACCTGCGAGCTCGCCGCGGAGCACGGCGTCGCGGTGGGCGCGCAGGTCTCCTACCGCGACCTCGCCGGCTTCGGCCGCAGGTTCCTCGACGCCGACCCGGACGAGCTGGCCGCCGACGTGCTCTACCAGCTCGGCGCCCTGCGGGCGATGGCCCGCGCGGCCGGCACCGACGTCACCTACGTGAAGCCGCACGGCGCGCTCTACCACGCGGTCGCCGAGCACCCGGCCCAGGCGGCGGCACTGGTGGAGGCGGTGCTCGCCCACGACGCGGGCCTCGCGGTGCTGGGGGCACCGGGGTCGCGCTGGCTGGCGCTGGCTGCGGAGGCAGGACTGCGCACCTGCACCGAGGCCTTCGCCGACCGCAGCTACACGCCGGAGGGCCGGCTGGTGCCGCGCGGGCAGCCGGGGGCGCTGCTGGAGGACGCCGAGCAGGTGGCCGCGCGGGTGCTGCGGCTGGTGACAGAGGGGGTCGTCGAGGCCGTCGACGGCACCGAGGTGGCGGTGCGTGCCGACTCGGTGTGCCTGCACGGCGACACGCCGGGCGCCGTCGCGATGGGCCGGGCGGTGCGTGCGCGCCTGGAGATCGCGGGCGTCAGCGTGGTCCCGTTCGCGCCGCCGCCGGGCCGTTCCGCGTCGTGACGGCCGCCCGGTGGCGGCCGTGCGGCGATGCCGCCGCGCTCGCCGAGGTGCCCGACCTGGCCGCGGCGCAGCGGCTGCTGGCCGCGGTGGAGGCTGCTCGCGAGCGCGGCGAGCTACCGGGCGTGCTCGACATCGTCCCGGCCGCGCGCACCCTGCTGCTGCGCTGCACCGACGCGGCGGCGCTCGAGCACGCAGCCGCGCACGTGGCGGCCCTGCCGCTCGACGACCCGGCAGCAGGAGCGACCACGCCGGGTGTGCCTCCCGGCGGCGAGCCGGTGCGGATCCCGGTCGTCTACGACGGCGAGGACCTCGCCGAGGTCGCGCGGCTCCTCGACGTCGACGCCGCCGAGGTGGTGCGCCGGCACACGGGCACGCGGTGGCAGGTGGCCTTCACCGGCTTCGCGCCCGGCTTCGGCTACCTCGTGGCCGCGTCCGGAGAAGCCGGCCCCGGGTCGCTCGCGGTGCCGCGCCGGCGTGAGCCGCGCACCCGCGTGCCGGCGGGCGCCGTCGGCTTGGCCGCGGAGTTCACGGGGGTCTACCCGCGCGCCTCGCCCGGGGGCTGGCAGCTCGTGGGGCGCACCGGGACACCGGTGTGGCGGCCCGACGCCGAGCCTCCGGCACTGCTCGCGCCGGGCGTGCTGGTGCGCTTCGAGGAGGCCCGGTGAGAGGCGCGGTGAGAGGCCTGGTGAGAGCACCGTGAGCGGCAGCGCCCTGGTCGTCGAGGAACCCGGGCCCCTGACGCTGGTGCAGGACCTCGGCCGCCCGGGGCACGCCCACCTGGGGGTGCCTGCCTCGGGGGCGCTCGACCCGGACGCGCTGCGGTTGGCCAACCGGCTGGTCGGCAACCCCGAGCACCTGGCCGGGCTCGAGGTGCTGCTCGGCGGTCTGGCGCTGCGCGCCCACGGCGCCGTCACGGTGGCGCTGGCCGGCGCGCCGGCGATGTTGCACGTGGAACATCGCGACGCCCGCCACGCCGGACCCGGGGTCGCCGTCGCCGTGCCGGATGGCGGGCTCGTGCGGGTCGACGCGCCCGCCCGTGGGCTGCGCACGTGGCTGGCGGTGCGTGGCGGCGTGGCCACCTCGTCGCTGCTGGGCTCGCGCAGCACCGACGTGCTGAGCGGGCTGGGTCGTGCGCTGCGCAACGGCGACGAGCTGCCCGTGGGCCCGGCCCCGCTGCACCCCGTGCCTGCCGTGGGCCAGGCACCGCAGGCGCTCGCCGTCGTCGACCTGCCGGTGCTGCGGGTGGTGGCCGGGCCGCGCGCGGACTGGTTCGCCCCCGTCGCGCTGCGGGCGCTCGCAGGACCGTGGGCGGTGACGTCGAGCAGCGACCGCGTCGGGCTGCGGCTGCGCGGGCCCGACCTGGTGCGCGCGCCCGACGGCGTGCGCGAGCTGCCCAGCGAGGGCGTCGTGGCCGGCGCGTTGCAGGTGCCCGCCGACGGGCAGCCGGTGCTGTTCCTGGCCGACCACCCGGTCACCGGCGGCTACCCCGTGATCGCCACGGTGGTGCGTGCGGACCTGCGGCTGGCCGCCCAGGCCGCTCCTGGCACGTACCTGCGGCTGCGCGTCGTCACCGGGCCGCGCCTGCCCTGACCGGTCGCGTCGGGCCGGGGGGGCTCAGTGCGTGGCGAGCTGCTCGTCGTGCAGCCGCACCGGGAGGGACTCCACGCCGTAGACCGCCGAGAGCGGGCGCCAGGAGAGCTTGTCGGCGGGGGCCGCGACGGCGAGGTCGGGGAAGCGGCGGGCCAGGCCGCGCAGCGCGATGCGCAGCTCCATGCGGGCCAGCTCGGAGCCCACGCACCGGTGCAGGCCGTGGCCGAAGGCCAGGTGACGGGTGGGCTCACGGGTGGGGTCGAAGGTGTCGGGGTGGCTGCCGTCGCCGGTGAGCGCGGGGTCCCGGTTGGCGCCCAGGAGCGAGATGCCCACGCAGTCGCCCTCGCGGATCAGCTTGCCGCCCACCTCGAGGTCGCGGCGGGCGAACCGCAGGAAGGCCAGCTGGACGACGGTGAGGTGGCGCAGCAGCTCCTCCACGACCTTGTCGACCGACTCGGGCTGCTCGCGCAGCATCCGCACCGCCTCGGGGTGCTCGGCCAGCAGGAAGCCGCCCAGGGCCAGCATGCTGGCGCTGGTCTCGTAGCCGCCCAGGAAGACGCCGTCGGCCAGGCCGCCGAGCACCACGTCGTCGAGCTCGTCGCCGTGCTCGGCCAGCAGGCCACCGATCAGCCCCTGGCCCGGGTTGGCGCGCTGCTTGGCGACGGCCTCGATGAGGAACTCGCGGGTGTGGGCGGCGGCGCCGAAGACGCCGGCCCCACCCTGGGAGAGGTCGAAGCGTGCGGCGCCCAGGCTGTGGAAGCGGGCGCGGTCCTCGACCGGCAGGTCCAGCAGCTCGCAGATCACCTCGAACGGCACCGGGAACGCGAACTGCTCCACGAGGTCGACCTCGGGTCCGGCGGCCTCCATGGCGTCCAGGCGCGCCTCCACGATCTGCTCGATGCGGGGCTCCAGCCGGGCCAGGCGGCGCATCGTGAACTCGGGGGTGAGCAGCTTGCGCAGCTTGGTGTGGCCGGGCGGGTCGGTCATGCCGAGCCCGCCGATCTGGTCCTTGGCGTCGCGCCCCTCCTGGGAGACGAAGCGCCCCAGGTCGTTGCTGTAGTCGGCGCCGGCGGCGAGCACCGCGCGGGCCTCCTCGTAGCCGCTGACCAGCCAGATCCCCATCCCGAACGCGTCGGCCAGCTTGTGCACCGGCTCGGTCTCGCGGGTGGTCGCCATCGCGGGCAGCGGGTCCAGCCCGGTGCGCTTCAACGGCATCGTCACCGCGTCGGGGAGGTACTTCAGCTTGCGCAGGTCGAGGCCGCCCCGGGTCGACCGCGCCAGCAGGTACGAGCCCAAGCGGCGCTTGAGGGAGCTCAGGGCCACGGCCCCATTCCAACAGATCAGCGCTCCGTTCGCCGGATCCGGGGCCGATCGGCTCCCCGACCAGCCTCCCGCCCACCCTCTCGGTGGGAGGCTCCCAGCACCATCCACCCGTACCGAGGAGTCCCATGAGCGAGCTGCACGTCGTCGCCACCATCCCCGCCGCCGGGGGGTCCGCACCGGCCGTCCGCGAGGCCCTCCAGACGCTGGTGGCCGCCACCCGCGAGGAGCCCGGCTGCGTCTCCTACGACCTGTTCGAGTCGGCCGCCGCGCCCGGCACCTTCGTGACCGTCGAGCGCTGGGCCGACCAGGCGGCGATGGACGCCCACATGACGACGCCGCACCTGGCCGCCGCGTTCGCCGCCGTCGGCGACCAGCTGGCCGGCGAGGTGGCGATCCACCCGCTGGTGCCCGTGGTCTGAGGTCCGGTCGGGCCCGGCCGGGGTCAGTCGCCGGTGCCCGGAGCGCCCAAGGCGGTGGCGAGCGCCATCGCGCGGGCGGCCTCCTCGGGGCGCGAGAGGCGTTGCAGCGTGCGGGCCAGCAGCAGCGCGGCGTAGGCCTCGGTGGGGTCCTCGGCCAGGACGGCGCGGGCCGCCTCCTCGGCGCGGTGCAGCCGGGCGGCGTGGAAGTAGGCGCGGGCCAGCAGCAGCCGGGCCTCGAGCACGCCGTGGCCGGCCAGCGCGGGGTCGAGCGCGGTCTCGGCGAGCAGGCGCTCGAGCAGGTCGGCGGCTCCCGTGTAGTCGCGCAGCTCGAAGAGGCGCTCGGAGCGCCGGTAGTGCTCGTAGACGTCGAACGTGGTGCTCATGTGGCCCTCCTCGGGTCGCTCCTGCGGTGCGGCTGCCCCGCGACCAGGATGCACCCACAACAACGCCGGGCCGCCGACATTCCCTCGTCGGCGGCCCGGCGTGTGACGCGCGGTGGATCCAGGCTCAGGCGCCGGGCACCACGTTGGCGGGCAGCGAGGCGCCGGCGACGCGGTTCTCGGCGTCGACCATCCAGGCCAGCTGCTCGATGCGCTCGATGATCGTGTGGAGCAGGTCGGCCGTGGTGGGGTCCTCGGCGTCGACGTCGTCGTGGATGCGGCGCGCGGTCTCGGACACGCCGTACATGGCGGCCACGATCAGGTCCACGCAGGCGGCGGTGTCGACCTCGCCGTGCGGGAAGGGGGCGAGCGAGGTCTGGTGCGCGACGCTCGCGGAGCGGCCGTCCGGCACCACGTAGAGGGCACGCATCCGCTCGGCGACCTCGTCGGAGAACTCGCGGGCGGCGTCGACGATCTCGTCGAGCTGCAGGTGCAGGTCGCGGAAGTTCTTGCCGACGACGTTCCAGTGCGCCTGCTTGCCCTGCAGGTGCAGCTCGATCAGGTCGACGCTGAGCTGCTGCAGGTGGGCACCGAGCTGCTCGGAGGCCCGGAAGGCGGGGTGGGCGGAGTGGGTGGTGGCGTGGTGCGTGGTGGTCATCGAGGGGTCCTTCCCGTCGTCGTCGTGCGTGATGACACCGACTCAACCACGTTTTCTTGAATGATTCCAGGAAAGCGAGGCTAGCCTCAGTTAGCCCCGCCTCAGCGGCGGATCAGGCGTGCTTGCGCTCGTGCTTGACCCGGCGGCGCAGCTGCACGATGCGCGCGCTGGCGGCCGCACCGGCCAGCAGCAGCCCGGCCGCGACGGCGATCAGCAACGAGACGGCGAGCGGCGCCGACCCCTCCCAGCCCAGGAAGCGCACGGGCACGCTCTCGGTGTTCTGCGCGATGAAGATGACCAGCAGGATCAGCACCAGCCCGAAGGCGATCAGCGCGGCGTAGATGCCGCCGGTGCGCGAGCCGCGCAGCGGGTCCTTCTCGGCAGCGCCACGGCGTGAGGACGGGGCCGGCGTGGGAGCAGCCTTCGACCCGGGCTCGGTCGCTGCGGCGGTCGACCCGGCGGGCGTGCCCGTGGGGTCGGCGGGGGAAGGCGTCGGCGTGCTCTGGCTCATGCACCCCCGGTACCCACGACGAGCCCCGCCGTGCCGATCGGCACGACGGGGCTCGTGGGTCGGGCGTGGCGCCTCGCGGTCAGCGCGGAGGCTTGACCGAGAGCACCGGGCACGGCGCGTCGAGGATCACCCGCTGCGCCACGCTGCCCAGCAGCACCTTGCCGACGGGCGTGCGGTGCCGCACCCCGACGACCAGCAGGGCCGCGTGCTCCTGGGTGGCCACCTCGACGACGGCGTCGGCGACGTCGCGCACCACCTCGTGGCGCACGTCCACCTCCAGGCCCTCGCCGGTCAGCTGCTGCTCGAGCGCGACCACCTCGTCGTCGGCGGCGAACCGCCGGTCGACCAGCGCGTCGCCGCGGGTGGCGTTGACGACCACCAGGCGGGCACCGCGGTGGCGGGCCTCCTCGGCGGCCTGCCGCAGCGCGGCACGGCCGAACTCGTCGGCGCTGTAGGCCACCACGATGGTGGGAACGGTCTCCGTGCTCATCAGCCCACCTCCATCGCTTCGGCACCGGCGTGCGGCCGGTTCGGGTAGTGCGGGCCACCGTCGTCGTCCCCGTCGCCACCGCGGCGACGACGCACGCCGGCGAGGATCGAGCCGACCAGGCCGACGGCCACCAGCAGGTAGCAGAGCACGGCCACGGGCTCGCTCCACAGCGTGGAGACCTCGCCCTGCGAGAGTGCGAGCGCCTGGGTCAGCTGCTCCTCGAGCCGGGGGCCGAGGATGACGCCGATGATCAGCGGCAGCACCGGGATGCCGAAGCGTCGCATCGCCAGTCCGAGGACGCCGAAGCCGAGCAGCAGCGCGAGGTCGAAGGCCTGGAAGTTGACGCTGTAGGCGCCGAGCGAGGCGAAGAACAGGATGCCCGCGTAGAGGTAGGGCCGCGGGATCTGCAGCAGCTTGGCCCACAGCGGCGCCATCGGCAGGTTGATGACCAGCAGCAGGGTGTTGGCGATGAAGAGGCTGGCCAGCAGGCCCCACACCAGCTCCGGCTCGTTGTCGAAGAGCTGCGGGCCGGGCTGGATGCCGTAGCTCTGCATGGCCAGCAGGATCACCGCGGCGGTGGCGGTGGTGGGCAGGCCGATGGCGAGCAGCGGCACCAGGGTGCCGGCGGCGGAGGCGTTGTTGGCGGCCTCGGGGCCGGCGACGCCCTCGATGGCGCCGTGGCCGAACTCCTCGGGGTGCTTGGTGAGCTTGCGCTCGGTGGCGTAGCTGAGGAAGGTCGGCACCTCGGCGCCGCCGGCGGGCAGGGCGCCGAACGGGAAGCCGTAAGCGGTGCCGCGCAGCCACGGGCCCCACGAGCGGCGCAGGTCGCTCCTGCTCATCCAGGGCTGGCCCACGGGGATGATGTCGAGCGGACGGCGGCGCAGGTGCGCGGCCACCCAGAGCGCCTCACCGATGGCGAAGATGGCCACGGCCACCACGACGATGTCGATGCCGTCGGCGAGCAGCGGCTGGTCGAAGGTCATCCGGGCCTGGCCGGTCTGGGTGCCCACGAGGCCCACGGTGAGGCCGAGGAACAGCGCGATCATGCCGCGCAGCTTGGAGGCGCCGAGCACGAGCGTGACGGCGGCGAGGGCCACCAGCATGATCGCGAAGTACGAGGGCGCACCGAGCTTGACGACGACCTCGGCCACGCTCGGCGCCAGCAGCACCAGCAGGATCGTGCCGATGGTGCCGGCGACGAACGAGCCGATGGCGGCGGTGGCCAGCGCCTGGCTGGCACGCCCGGCCTTGGCCATCTTGTTGCCCTCGATGGCGGTGATCACCGAGGAGGACTCCCCCGGGGTGTTCAGCAGGATCGAGGTGGTGGAGCCGCCGTACATGCCGCCGTAGTAGATGCCGGCGAACAGGATGATCGCGCTGGAGGGCGAGACGTTGTAGGTGACCGGCAGCAGCAGCGCCACGGTCATGGCCGGGCCGATGCCGGGCAGCACACCGACGGCGGTGCCGAGCATCACGCCGAGCACGGCGAAGAGCAGGTTGGTGGGTGTCAGGGCTGTCTGGAAGCCCTCGAGCAGCAGTTCCATCTCAGAGGATCCCGTCCAGGATGCCGGCGGGCATGGGGATGCCCAGGCCGGAGTAGAAGCCGTAGAAGGTGCCGATCGAGAGCACGACGCCGATGGCGGCCGCGCGCAGGATCGAGCGGGCGCCCAGGAAGTAGGCGCAGCCGGTGAAGAGCAGTGCTCCGGTGATCGCCCAGCCGAGCCAGTCGATCAGCGCGATGTTGACCACCATGACGCCGGCCAGGCCGCCGACGGTCTTCCAGTCCGCGGGCTCGGTGAGGTCGACGTCCTCACCCTCCTCGGCCTCGGGGCGGTCGCCGCGGGCGGTGGCCACGGCCAGCGCGATGCCGAGCGCGACCAGCACGGCGCCCACCACGTAGGGCAGCGCGTAGGGCTGCACGGGCTGGTCGGCGAAGCCGTCCTCCAGGCCGGAGGCGTCGTAGAGCACGTAGGCCCCGACGAGGCCGACGAAGGCGGCCAGGCCGTACTGGGCGACGTCGACCGCCCGTCGGGGTGTGCCGGCCTCGGTGGGCCGGGTGTCCAGGTCGGTCATGCGAGTCCCAGCTCCTTCAGGGTCGTCTCCACGCGCTCGTCCTGCTCCTGCAGGAAGGTCGCGAACTCCTCGCCGGTGGCGAAGTTGTCGCTCCAGCCGTTGCGCTCCAGCGCGTCCTGCCACTCCTGCGTGGCGTGCATCTCGGTGAAGATGTCGATCAGGTACTGGCGCTGCTCCTCGGAGATGTCCGGCGGAGCCAGCACGCCGCGCCAGTTCGTGAAGACCAGGTCCACGCCCTCCTCGGTGAGGGTGGGCGCGTCGACGGTCTCGAGGCGCTCCTCGCCCGAGACGGCGAGCACGCGCAGCGCGCCCTCCTCGATCTGGCCCTCGAACTCGCCGAGGCCCGACATGCCGACGTCGATCTTCTCGCCCAGCAGGGCGGTGGTGAGCGGGCCGCCGCCGTCGTAGGTGATGAAGTTGACCTCGGTGGGGTCGATCCCGATCTCGGCGGCCAGCTGCATCGGGAAGAGGTGGTCGGGGCCGCCGGGCGAGGAGCCCCCGCCGACGGTGACCGAGCCCGGGTCGGCCTTCCACGCGTCCACGAGGTCCTGCACGTCCTCGAAGGGGCTGTCGGCGGGCACCAGGATGCCCTCCTGCTCCTCGACGAGGCGCGCGATCGGCGTCATGGCGGTGGGGGTGGCGTCGGACTCGTTGGTGTAGACCGCGCCGACGACGCCGAGGCCCATCGTCATGACGACGTCGTCGGCGCCCTCCTCGTTGATCAGGCGCTGCATGGCCACGGTGCCGCTGGCCCCGAGGACGTTGTTGACCTCGAAGCGGCCGGTGAGGCCGTTGTCCTCCAGGGCCTTCGCCGCGGCGCGACCGGTGAGGTCGTAGCCACCGCCGGGGCTGTTGGGGATCATCATCCGCAGCCGGCGGTTGTCGGGGTCGTCGGCGCCGCGGGTGACACCGCAACCGGCCACGGAGGTGGCCAGCAGCAGCGTCGCGAGCGCGGCGACCGCTCGACGGGGGAACATGGGCACGAGGCACCTCCGGTGGATCTGGGACGCTGGTCGTCTGTGACCACCGCCACGAGGAGCATGGGGTCCACGTGTGGCGCGGGTCACCGTTGCGGATGCAAAGGAGGTTGTGGTCGTTGTGGTCACGTGAGGCGCGTCGTGCCGAGCGGCGCTCGGAGCCGACGCTGGCACGTCAGTTCCTGGTGCTCCAGCTCGTCGTCGTCGCGGTCCTGCTGCTCATCGTCGGCGTGGTCAGCGTGCGCCAGTCCAACGCCACCTTCACCACCGAGCGCGGCTCGCAGCTGGGTGCCACCGCGGAGTACGTGGCCAACCTCGCGACGGTGCGCGACGGCCTGGAGGAGGCCCAGGAGCCCGGTGGGTCCCCGCTCGCCGCCAACGCGCTGCTCGCCCCCTCGGTCGACCGCGGCCTCAGCCTCTCCGGCGCCGACGAGATCCTGCTGGTCGGCCTGGACGGATCGGTGCTCTCGGCCTCCGACCCCGCGCTCCTGGGCGAGCCGGCGCTGCTCGGCGCCAGCGACGCGCTCGAGCGCGGACGACGCTGGACCGGCGAGGTGGAGACCGCCGAGGGCCGGGTGCTGGCCGCGCACGCACCGGTGCTGTCGGTGCCGCCCACCCGCCGGGACGGTACGAGCACCGGCGAGCCGGTGCGGCTGCTCGGGATCGTCGTGGCCGAGCAGGCCTACCCGAGCGTCGGCGCCCAGCTGGGTGACGCCGGCAGCGAGCTCGCGCTGTTCCTCGGCCTGGGCGCCCTGCTGGGCATCGTGGGCAGCGTGGTGGTCTCGCGCGTGCTGGCACGCCGCACCCAGGGCCTCGGCGCCGCGGAGCTGGCCCGGCTGGCCGACCACCGCGAGGCGCTGCTGCACAGCATCCGCGAGGGCGTCGTCGCCGTCGACACCGAGGGGCGGGTGAGCATGGTCAACGACGCCGCGCTCGACCTGCTCGGTCTCGACGGCCTCGGTGGCGGAGCAGCGGTGCTGGGCCGCCCGGTGGACGAGCTGGGCCTGGAGCCCCACGTCGTCGAGCTGCTGACCGGCGCCTCCCAGCAGCGGGCGCGCGACGCCGTCGCGCTGGTGGGCACCCGGGTGCTGGTGCTCAACCGGCGCAGCGCGGAGGCCGGCGGCACGGGCATCGGCAGCGTCACGACGATGCGCGACCGCACCGAGCTGGTCTCGGTGCAGGAGCAGCTGAGCACCAACCTGACCATCACCGACACGCTGCGCGCCCAGACCCACGAGTTCGACAACAAGCTGCACGTGATCTCGGGGCTGGTCCAGCTGGGTGAGTACGACGAGGTGCGCGCCGTCATCGGCGACATCACCCGGCAGCGCAGCGAGGTGGAGGGCCTGGTCTCGGCCCGCGTGGGCGACCGCGCCGTCGCGGCGCTGCTGGTGGCCAAGCACAGCGTGGCCGCCGAGCGCGGCGTCGCCCTGCGCATCGACGACGCCTCGCGGCTCGGCCCGCTGCCGGCGTCGCTGGGTGCCGACGTCACCACCGTGCTCGGCAACCTGGTCGACAACGCCGTCGACGCCGTCGCCGGTCGGCCCGACCCGTGGGTCGAGGTGCTGGTGCGCGACGACGGAGGCGAGGTGAGCCTGCAGGTGGGTGACCACGGCCCCGGCGTGGCGCCGCACCTGCGCGAGGAGGTCTTCGTGCGTGGCTACTCCACCAAGCCGGGCGCGCTGGGCGGACGCGGCATCGGGTTGCCGCTGGTGCGGCTGATCAGCACCCAGCGCGGGGGCTCGGTCGCGGTGGGCGAGGCCCCCGGCGGCGGGGCCGAGTTCGAGGTGGTGCTCCCGCTGACGGCCGAGGAGCGGCAGAGTAGGGCCGCTGAGCGGCAGGAGCAGGACCAGGAGCAGCAGGGGGTGGCGCGGTGAGTCGGAGCATCCGGGTGCTGGTCGTCGACGACGACTTCATGGTCGCGCGCATCCACGCGCGGTTCGTGGAGCGCACCGAGGGCTTCGAGGTGGCGGGTGTCGTGCACACCGGCGCCGCGGCGCTGGAGCAGGTGGCCGAGCTGGCGCCCGACCTGCTGCTGCTCGACGTGCACCTGCCCGACCTGGGCGGGCTCGAGGTGCTCGCCCGGCTGCGCGCCTCCGAGGGCCCGGGCGCGGAGGTCGCCGTCGTCATGGTGACGGCCGAGCGGGGGGCCGACGCCGTGCGCGCGGCGCGGCACGGTGGGGCGTTGCAGTACCTGGTCAAGCCGTTCGAGTACGACGACCTGGCCGCGCGGCTGCGCGAGGTGGCCCGCGCCGTCGGCCTGCTCGACGCCGAGGAGGCCGACCAGCACACGATCGACCGCGCCTTCGGGCGCACCCCCAGCAGCGGCGCGCCGGCGGCGTCGGTGCCCAAGGGCCTCAGCCCGGAGACGGCCGACCTCGTGCTGGCCGTCGTCACCGAGCGCGGTGAGGTCTCGGCGAGCGAGGCCGGCGAGGTCGTGGGACTCGCTCGGGTGACCGCGCGCCGCTACCTGGAGCACTACGTGACCCTGGGGCGGCTGGGGGTGCGGCTGCAGTACGGTTCCGCGGGTCGCCCCGAGAGGCGTTACCGGGTGCGCTAGCCGGCGCTCCGGAGTGCGGGGAAGCCCGTCGCAGGGGCTCGCGGGAGAGCTGGGTGGCCCCGAGAGAGCACCCGGGACTTCCCCCTCCTGCCCCGGCTGCGGCCAATTCGATACTGCCCGAGGGCACCGGTTCAGTCAACGCGTGTCCACCGCTCGGTCGACACACTGCCAGCAACGTGACGCCAAGACGTCTACGCTGAGTGGTATGGCAACGCGCAACGACCAGGAGATGCAGCTCGACGAGCAGCTCTGCTTCTCTCTCTACGCCGCCTCCCGCGCGATGACGTCGGCCTATCGCGACCGGCTCTCCGAGCTCGGCCTCACCTACACGCAGTACATCGTGGTGCTCCTGCTCCTCGAGCACCACCTGCTGCCCATGCACGAGGTCGGCCGCCGGCTGCACCTCGACAGCGCCACCCTCTCCCCGCTGCTCAAGCGCATGGAGAGCCAGGGCCTGGTCACCCGCACCCGCAGCGTCGAGGACGAGCGGGTGGTCCTCGTCCAGCTCACCCCGCAGGGTCGCAGCATGCGTACCGAGCTCGGCCGCCTGCAGGTGGAGGTCCAGCGCTGCTCGGGCATGACCCGCGGCGACCTGATGGAGCTCAAGGACCAGCTCAACGAGCTCACCGGCAACCTGCGCGACTCCGAGCCCGAGCACGCCTGAGCCTCGGCCCCTCACCGCTGGTTGAGCCGTGAGGAGCGCCAGCGACGAGCGTGTCGAAACCTCCGCCAGCCGACCGCCCACCCGCACCACCGCTCACCCCCGCTGATCGAGTAGCACCGTCCCGAGCTCGCGAGGGACGGCGCGTACCGAGATCCCCGCCAGCCGACCGCCCTCCTCACCACCGGCCACCCCCCGGTGATCGAGTAGCGCCATCCCGAGCTCGCGAGGGACGGCGCGTACCGAGATCCCCGCACCCCACCACCACACCGTCACGACCGCTGGTCGAGCCGTGAGGAGCACCAGCGATCGAGCGAGCCCTGGCTGACCGAGGAACGAGGTCAGGCAGGAGCGAGACGCGGCGAGCTTGGCCCGCGGGTGAGGCACGAACCCGCGACGGCCGCGTCGAAACCACCGCAGGCCGAACGCCCTCCCCCACCACCCACCCCTCCCACCATCGTCTCGGCGGCAGCACCACCGCATCTAGCAAGACCCATCAACAGAGAGTTTGAACTGTTACCAACCTGTTGATCGAAGCCCTGTGGAGAACCCCGGGATCGGGCCATCAGATGTCGGTGGTCCCTGCTTGGGTGGACCCATGAGCAGCACCGCCACCACCCACGGATCGGGCCACCCGATCCAGGTCGCGGCCGCCCAGATGCACGCCCGCCTCGACGCGCTCCTCCACACCCCCGCCTGGTCCCTGGACGCCGCGCAGACCCGCACCGTCCTGACCCAGCTCACCACCCTCGCCGCCCGCGTGGCCGAGCTCGAGCTCCGCGTCGCCGCCCACGTCCACACCGCCCGGGTCGGTGACCAGCACGGCCACACCAGCGCCGCCGCCTGGTGGGCCCACACCACCCGCCAAACCCGCACCGAGGCCCACCGCAGGATCCGCCTCGCTACCGATCTCGACGCTCACGAACCCACCCGAAGCGCCCTCGCCCGGGGCCAGATCCTCCCCGACCAGGCCCAGGTCATCGTCCGCGCAGTCGACGCCCTGCCCCAGGAGGCCGAACCCTGGGTCAAGCCCGCCGCCGAGGCCGCCTTGCTCGAGCTCGCCGCCGAGCACGACGCGAAGGAGCTGCGGATCCTGGGCAAGAGGATCCTGCACGTCGTCGACCCCGCCCACGCCGACGCCCACGAGGCCGACCTGCTGGAGCAGGAGAACGCCACCGCACGCGAGAAGACCCGGATGAACATGCGCGACGACGGCCACGGCCTGACCCGCGGCACCTTCGCGATCCCCACCGAGTACGCCGCGATGCTCCGCAAAGCTCTGCGGGCGATCATGGCGCCGAAGCACCGGACCGCCGTCGACGGCCAGGCACCCGTCCCGGGGCGCCCCAGCGACAAGCGGATGGGTGAGGCGTTCTGCGAGTACATCGAGAACTACCCCACCGACCTCCTCCCCCACGCCGGCGGCACCAGCGCCAGCATCGTGCTCACCATCGACCAGGCCGTCATCCTCGAGGGCCTCGCCAAGGCCGGGCACCTCGACACCGGCGAGCCCCTGGCCCCCTCGGTCGCACGCCGCCTCGCGTGTCGCCACGGGGTGCTGCCCGCCGTCATGGCGGGCACCAGCTGCGTCCTGGACCTCGGCCGACGCCGCCGGTTCCACACTCCCGCCCAACGCCTCGCGATGGGCATCGAGCAGGGCGGGTGCCGCGCCGAGGGCTGCGACTGGCCACCTGGCATGTGCCACGCCCACCACCCCACCCCGTGGAGCCAGGGTGGCGGCACCGACAAGGACGGCGACCTCCTCTGCCCCCGCCACCACCACCTCATCCACCACCCCGGCTACGACCACACCCGCCTCCCCGACCACCAGATCAGGTTCCACCGACGCCAATAGGCCGCCTGTTTGTCTGTTCCTGCCGCGCAGATCGCGTGCGCCGCTCACACTTGTCGGATGCCGAGCGACCTCGCCGACGAGCTGATCCGCCAGACACTCGCCCTGGCACCGATCGTCGTCCCGATCGCGGTGCTCATGTTGGTGCTCGCCATGCCGATGCCCGGCCGTGGCCCTCGGCCACTCCAGCGCCGCGACCCGTGGCGCGGCTTCAAGTACGCCCCGCGACGGGCGGTGTTCGCGCGCGCCCAGGGCCGCTGCGAGGGCGCCCGCTTCATCGTGTGGGGTCGCTGCCCCTCACCTGCGACCGAGGCCGACCACGTCTACCCGTGGTCGCGCAGCGGCCCGACGGTGCTCAGCAACGGGCAGGCACTGTGCCGCAGCCACAACCGGTCCAAGTCGAACCTGCGCCCGCCGTGGTGGTACCTCCGGGGGCTCGAGCGTCGCCGCGCGGCGTACTTCCCTGCCGACGTCGACCGCCGGGTCGTCGCCCGGATGAGCGCCGAGGAGCGCGCTGCCCGTCAGGTGCGCTCTCGCCGACCGGCTGCCTGAGGCCTGTCGTCAGGACGCCGGATCGGCGATGATCCCGGCGTGGAGAGCCACAGCGACGACCAGGCGCCGGTGACGTACGAGAACTGCGACCGGCTCGCCGGGCCGTTCTTCCATGGCACCAAGGCACACCTGCGACCAGGTGACGAGCTCGTGCCCGGGCAGGTGTCCAACTTCCAGTCGGGGCGGGTGATGAACCACATCTACTTCACCTCGCAGGTCGTGCCCGCCGCAGCGCTCGGCGCCCAGCTGGCGATGGCGCTATCGGGGTTGGAGGGTGACGGTCACGTCTACGAGGTCGAGCCGCTCGGTCCCTTCGAGGACGATCCGAACGTCACGAACAAGCGGTTCCCCGGCAACCCGACGAGGTCGTTCCGCAGCCAGCATCCCCTGCGCATCGTCGCCGAGCTCGACGACTGGGAGCGGCTGCCGGCAGAGCAGGTGCAGGCCATGCTGGCCAGCCTCGAGAACCTGCGTGCCGAGGGCCGGGACGTCATCGAGGACTAGGTGGCGGTCTCGCCGACGTCGTCGTCGGTCGCCCGTCTCGCTCGCACGCCGTGCGTCATGCGCATCGCAGTGGCGCGAGCTGGACGTCGCGCACCAGGATCGGCAACGGAACGTCGCTCCCGCTAGCTGATCGGGTGGTCGTGCACCACCGATGAGAGGTGCACGCCGTTCAGCTCCAGGTAGAGCTGCCGCTCCGTCACGGTCAGCGTGATCGTGTTGCGGCGCTCCATCGTGTCCACCGCTGCATCGATGAACCCGGGGTCGAAGCTGTGCAGCACGATCTCGGCGGCGCCGTGGATCCTCACCCCTGCCCACTGCGCGAGCACCTTGGCCGGGTCGCGGTGCGTGTAGATCGTCGTGCGCTCGGCAGCCTTGCTGCCTGCGTGGAGCCGTGCGGCATCCGGTGCGCCGACCTCGATCCAGGCGAGCAGCTTCCCGCTCAGGTCACGCACCAGCACCGCCGGGGCGTCGGTCGCCGAGATGCCCTCGCTGAAGGTGATGCCCTCTTCGTGCTCGAGGCAATAGGCGAGCACGCGCGTCATGAGGTATGCCTCGGTCTCCGAGGGATGCCGTGCCGCGCGCAGCGTGAACTCCTCGTAGACGCCACGATCCGTGTCGGCCAACTCGACGTCGAACGTGTGCATCGTCGCGCCGGCCGCCATGCAGCTCAGCCTAGTCCGGTAACGGGGCCTCCCGAGCCGTGCACGAGGTCAGCCTGACGTCGACCTCTCACGCCAGTACGCCACGTGCGACCGGTGCAGCCACTCGTCCACCCACGGCCGATCGGGTTGGTCGGGCAGCACCGAGGAGTCCCGCAGCCCCGTCAGCCGCGCTTCGGCGTCATCAACGGCCATGATGACGTCGGCCAACGGCACCTCGCCACGGCGCACCGAGCGCAGGTAGCCACGGTCGGGCTCGGGGACGGGCAGGGTGATGCGCCCAGTGGTGAGCAGCTCGACGCCCTGCCCGCCCAGGCGCAGGGCGTGCATGGCGAACTTGGTGTCGTAACCGTGCTCGGCCACCAGCTCGGGGCGGTTGGTGTGGGCACCCACCTCGCCGGTCATCGCCGCGCGCTGCGACTGCAGGTAGCCGAGGAACCGTGCCGCCGCGAGCTTCGAGACGAAGCGGTGCGCGTTGTCCACCAGCTCGGCGCCGACCGCGTTGCGGAACACCACCTCCTCGTCCGGCACGAACAGGGCCAGCAGCACCGTCGGGTTGCCCTCGAGCGCCAGCCGGCACCACTTGCGCGCCGAGTACACGACGACATCGAGGTCGCCCGCGCCCGAACGGTTGGCCAGCCCTCCGGGCTGGTCCCACACGGTGTGGCGCTGGTACTGCTCGAAATCGACCCACGCACCCGAGCCGTCGGGCCGGTCGCCGCCGTCGATGCCCCGCGGCACGCGCGCCAGGCCCGTCACGAACTCGGGCGGCTCCAGGCAGATACCCATCTCGTCGCGGTCGTCCTGGCCCGAGATCGAGGTGCCGTGCACACCCGACCCCACCTGCACCCGCAGGATCAACCCCTCCTCCGCGATCCGGCGGGCCTCCTCCGACGCGTGCGGGTGCGCGAAGCCCGGTGGCAGGGTGCGGTCGCCGTCGATCACTCTCGCGCTGGTCACGCACGCACGGTACGGAGAGGGACGCCTCTCGTGCGAGGGTGTTTCCTATGGCCAAGCCCGACCTGATGCCGCTCGCCGGGCAGGAGCGACGCGAGCTCCTCGAGCTGCTGCGCGGCCTCGATCCCCAGCAGTGGCACGCGCCGTCGCTCTGCGACGGCTGGAGCGTCCGCGACGTCGCCGTGCACGTCGTCAGCTACGACGCGCTCGGGTGGGGTCAGCTCGGAGCCGTCATGGTGCGGGCGCGGGGCAGCGTCTCGCGGGCCAACCAGGCTCTCGTCGACCAGCACGCCAACCTCGACGCCGACGGCGTGCTCACGCTCGTCGAGCGACACGTGCACCCCACCGGCCTGACGGCGGCGATGGGCGGCGCCATCGCGCTCACCGACGGCACCATCCACCAGCAGGACATCCGCCGTGCGCTCGGCCTGCCGCGCGCCATCCCCGCCGAGCGCCTGCGCCCCGCGCTCGACGTCGCCCTCGGCGCACCCACCCTGCCGGCCAAGGGGCACGCGCGCGGTCTCACGCTCGTCGCCGACGACATGGACTGGCGCCACGGTTCCGGGCCCGAGGTGCACGGCCCAGGCGAGGCCCTGCTGATGGCGGTCGCCGGTCGGAGCATCGCGATCGACGAGCTCTCGGGCGAGGGTCTCGCGACGCTGCGGTCACGGGTGAGCCCGGGCTGAGAGCGGTGCTCTTCACGGATCTCAAGAAGCGGCTCCGCGCCTGGTGCTAAACGCTGGCCACTGATGTTGGGCCTCTGACGCCCTGGTCACGAAAGGCACGTGCGGCTGCACCGCCACTGTCGTCGACTGAATCGCAGACAGGCCGGTCCGCGGTGCGTACTTTTGCGAGACACCTTCGCAAGGTTCTCGAAGCTCGAGGAGCCCAACAGTGACCCAAACGGCACCGCAGCCAGGAAGCAAGGCAGCCCCTGGCTGGTATCCCGATCCCGCTACGCCGGGCACGCTGCGCTACTGGAGCGGAGACAAGTGGCTGGACTGGCGCGCTCCGATGCAGCAGCCGCCACGGCATACCCCTGCACGGGTCACCGCGCCGATACCGTGGATCTTGCCGGTGCTCGCAGCAGTCGTCGCAGTGACTCTTCTGTCGATCTGGTTCGGCATGGCACCTGATACCGCCTACGAGGAGATGCGGTCCGGGATCGAGAGCACAGACGACCAGAACAACGCAATGACCGATGGCGCACCTCAGCAGGCAGTGGTCAATGGGTGGACGGCTAACGAGTACTTACATCTGCTGTCCGTTCAGCAGCAGGAGTCGGATGACCGCCGAGATGTGATGCTTCTGATCGGGCTGTTGGGCGCAGCTGCGGGCATGGGTCTGTACGGCGCCACCACGAGGAGGAGCGCCGACACGAGGTAGGGGTAACGCATTGCCGCCCCCCGGAGGCCCTGGCCCTCCGGGAGAACCGGGGTGAGGATGGGTGCGTGACCACCTACTCGGACACCGACGACTTCCAGGGCGCCACCTTCTTCGACCTCAGCATGCGGGGCGCGGCCATCCGCCAGGCCGACGTCCGGGGCATGACCATGCGCGGCGTGTTCCTCGACGGGCTCGACGTCGACAGCCACGACCTGGCGTTCGGCACGCTGCTCGTCAACGGCGTCGACGTCGTGCCGCTGGTGGAGGCAGAGCTGGACCGGCGCTACCCGGGCCGGGAACTGCGCAGCGCCCAGACGCCCGAGGGTCTGCACGAGGCGTGGATGGCCGTGCAAGATGCGTGGGCCGAGATGATGGCCAGCACGCCGCCCGAGCGGGCCGACGAGCACGTGCGCGACGAGTGGTCGCTCGCACAGACCCTGCGCCACCTGGTGCTGGCCACCGACACCTGGCTGCGCAAGAGCATCCTCGACGTCGACCAGCCGTTCCACGAGATCGGCCAGATCTTCGACGGCGCCGAGGAGGCGGGGTTCGACTGCTCGATCTTCCGGACGGGGCCGATCCCGTACGCCGAAGTGCTCGAGGTGCGAGCCGAGCGGCAGCAGATGGTCACCGACTTCCTGGCGGGTGTGGCACCCGAGCAGCTCGCGGAGGAACGGGCCGACCCCTGGGGCGGACCGGATGGGGACTGGAGCCCCACCGTGGGCGACTGCGTGCGCGTGATCCTCGAGGAGGAGTGGGCGCACCTGCGCTACATCCAGCGGGACCTGGCGCTGCTCAGCACGGCGAGGGGCTGAGGCGTCGGTCGGGTGCGGCGGTTTCGGCACGCTCGTCGCTGGCGCTCCTCACGGCTCAACCAGCGGTAACACTCACGGGAGCAGGTCGCGGACCCGGTCGGTGAGGGCGTCGCGGACGGCCTGGGTGACGGCGGCCTCCACCTGCGCCTCGAGCGCGCCCTGGTCGGTGAGGTCGGCGAGCAGGTCGCGCAGGTCCAGGTCCTCGATGGCGCGGGTCAGGACGTCGTCGGTGCTCAGCGCGCCGTCGACCACCGAGGCCGGCAGAGCGCGGACCAGGGACTCCACGAACCCGTTGAGGTCCGCCTGGTCGAGGGCCTCGTCGAGCAGCTCCGAGACCGGCGGCAGGGTGCCGTCGTCGTCCATCTCCTGCACCGCCTGGAGCAGCCCCGCGCGCAGCGCCTCCACCTGGGCGTCGGTCGGCTCCTGCTGCTGGGCCAGCTGCAGCACGAGCGCCTCCCGCGTGACCTCGAGGCGGCACGCGGCGTCGTCGACGCCGATCAGCACGAGTCGCTCGGTGAGCGCCTCGATGCCTTCGGCCTGGGAGTCCACGGCTCGCTCCTGGCACGGGTCGGCCGGCTGCAGCGGCTCGTAGCGGCCGCCCCCGTTGGCCAGCTGGACCGCTAGCACGCCGGCCACCAGGAGCAGCGCCACCACCGGCAGCAGCACGCGCCTCACGCCTCCGCCTCCTGCCGCCGCGCCTGCTGGACCTGAGCCTGCTGACGCCGGCCCGGGAGCGCCACCGACAGCAGCCCCAGCAGCGCCAGACCGGCGCCGGCGAGGAAGGAGTCGCGGAACGCACGGGTGGCGGCGCGCTCCAGCTGCGCGTCGAGGTCGCGCTCCAGCTGGTCGGCCACCGGCTGCTCGGCGGCGGTGAGGTCGAGGGCGTCGAAGGCACGACCGAGGTCGGGGATCTGGTCGCGCTGACCCTCGAGCTCGCGGCCCAGGGCCTCCGCGAGGTCGATGCGCAGCTGCGGCTCCAGCGGGGCGTCGAGCACCAGCGCCGTGATCGCCTCGGTGGCAGGCTGCTCGGCGTCGCGCAGGTCCGCGGTGAAGATCGGCGTCAGGATCGCCAGCCCGACGACGACGCCGAGGTGCCGCGCACCGATCGTCCAGCCGGCGTGCCGCACCCGCGGCAGCCGCAGGTCCATCGCCTGCGCGGTCAACCGGTCGACGGTCAGCCCGAGACCCAGGCCCACGAGCGCCTGCGGCGCCACCGTCCAGCCCAGGTGCGCCGCGGGCAGCAGCGCCAGCGCGGCCAGCCCACCGGCTATCAGCACGCTGCCGGCCACCACCTGGACGCCATGGGGTGCCCGGGTCAGCCTGGCCAGAGGAGCGGCCGCCAGCGCGGCCAGCGGCACCACCGAGACGGTGATGGCGGCCGTGGCGGGCGACTGCCGCCAGCCGTTGACCAGCAGCAGCACCAGCAGGAACAGCGCGGCCGTCAGCGCCGCCGAGAGCAGCGCGAGCGTCAGGTTCGGGCGCACCGCCACCGGGCTGCGGTCGGCCGCCGTCTCCGGGATCTCGGGAAGGGCGTGGACGGCGAGCGCGGCGGGCACCGCCAGCACCGCGAACGGCACCTGCACCACGAAGATCGCCTCCCACGAGATGGCCTCGGTGAGCAGGCCGCCCGCCACCGGGCCCGTGGCCGTGCCGACGACGCCGGCCACGACCCAGGTGGCCACACCGCGGCGCTCACCGCGCTCGGCCACCAGCAGCTCGAGGGCACCGACGAGCGCCAGCGCGCCGCCCAGCGCCTGCAGGCAGCGCGCCGCGATGAGCACGTCGATCGAGCCGGCGACCGCGCACCAGGCCGAGGTGGCGGCGAAGACGGCGATGCCGATCGCCGTCAGCACCCGCGGGCTGCCGCCGCGCAGCCGGAACAGCGCGGCTGCGGGCACGGCGGCCAGACCCAGCACCAGGTTGAAGGCGATCAGCACCCACGCCACCGCGGTGACGGTGGTGTCGAGCTCCAGCAGGATCTCGGGCAGCGCCAGCGTCACGATGGCCGAGTCGGCCAGCACCAGCCCGACCGTGACGGCGAGCAGGGGGACGACGGCGCGGCGCACGCCGCCATCCTGCCCGGCGGTGCGTGAGCCCCTGGGCTCAGGTCGGCGGTCGGGTCACGGGATCTCGGATCGAGCACGCGCTGTCCCTCGCGAGCTCGGGACAGCGATACTCGATCAGCGGGGGTGCGTCAGTCGACCTGCGGGGTCAGGCCGGCGGCCTCGACGCCGGCGACCGCTGCGGCCTCGTCGTTGTCGGAGGTCTCGCCCGAGACGCCGACGGCGCCCAGCAGCGCGCCCGAGGGGTCGCGCACCAGCACGCCACCCGGCACGGGCACGAGCGAGCCGCCGACGGCCGAGGTGGCCGCAGCGATGAAGTAGGGCTGCTGCTCGGCGCGCGCCATCAGCGCGCGGGAGCCGAGACCCAGCGAGATCGCACCGTGCGCCTTGCCGTGGGCGATCTCGAACCGGCGGGTGCTGGAGCCGTCCTCGCGCTCGACGGCGACGACGTGGCCACCGGCGTCGAGGACGACGACGGTGAGCGGCTTGAAGCCGTTGTCGCGACCGTGGGCGCGGGCGGCCGAGACGATGGTGCGGGCGGTCTCGAGGTCGAGGGTCATGCGGTGCCTCCTGGCGGGATGCGGGTGTGTGGGGTGCAGAGCAGTGCTCGCGGTTCAGGCGCCGGCGAGCTGCGCCTTCCGGGCGGCGCGGCGCCGGTGCAGGATCGGCTCGGTGTAGCCCGAGGGCTGCTCGGCGCCGTGCAGCAGCAGGTCGCGTGCGGCCAGGAACGCCTCGCCGTCGAAGGCGGGCGCCATCGCCACGTAGGTGGGGTCGCCGGCGTTCTGCTCGTCGACGACGGCGGCCATGCGGCGCAGCGCCTCCTCCACCTGGTCGGTGGTGACGACGCCGTGGCGCAGCCAGTTGCCCACGTGCTGGCTGGAGATCCGGCAGGTGGCGCGGTCCTCCATCAGCGGGGTGCCGGAGAGGTCGGGCACCTTCGAGCAGCCGACGCCGGCGTCGACCCAGCGCACCACGTACCCGAGCGTGGACTGCACGTTGTTGTCGAGCTCGGCGCGCAGGTCCTCCTCGCTCCACGCGGCCGGGTCGCCCAGCGGGAGCGTGAGCAGCTGGCGCAGCGAGGTGCGACGCCCGCCGGCCTTCAGCTCGTCCTGGCGCGCGAGCACGTCGACCTGGTGGTAGTGGACGGCGTGCAGCGTGGCCGCGGTGGGCGAGGGCACCCAGGCGCAGTTGGCGCCCGCCTTCGGGTGGCCGATCTTCTGCTCCACCATGTCGGCGAGGTCGTCGGGCGCGGCCCACATGCCCTTGCCGATCTGGGCGCGGCCCTGGAAGCCGCACTCGAGGCCGACGTCGACGTTGTTGTCCTCGTAGGCGGCGATCCAGTCGGTGCTCTTCATCGCGGCCTTGCGGACGACGGGCCCGGCGGCGTTGTCGGTGTGGATCTCGTCGCCGGTGCGGTCCAGGAAGCCGGTGTTGATGAACGCGACCCGGTCCGCGGCCGCGGCGATGCAGGCCTTGAGGTTGGCCGAGGTGCGGCGCTCCTCGTCCATGATCCCGATCTTCATGCTGCGCGCGGGCAGCTCGAGCACCTGCTCGGCGCGGGCGAGGATCTCGCAGCCCAGCGCCACCTCGTCGGGTCCGTGCATCTTGGGCTTGACGACGTACATCGCACCGGCGCGGGAGTTGCCGCCGGCGTGCTCGCCGCGCAGGTCGTGCACCGACCCGAGGCCGGTGAACAGGGCGTCGAGGATGCCCTCGGGCACCTCCTGGCCCTCGGCGTCGAGCACGGCGTCGCTGGTCATCAGGTGGCCGACCTGGCGGATCAGCATCAGCGCACGGCCCGGCAGGGTCACCTCGCCGTCGGGGCCGGTGTAGGTGCGGTCCTCGGCGAGGCCGCGGGTGAAGGTCTCGCCGCCCTTGCTGACGTCTGCGGTGAGGGTGCGCTGCATGAGCTGCAGCCAGTTGCGGTAGCCCTGCACCTTGTCGGCGGCGTCGACGGCGGCGACGGAGTCCTCGAGGTCCATGATCGAGGTCAGTGCGGCCTCGAGCACGACGTCCTTGACGCCGGCGCGGTCGGTGCGCCCGATCTGGTGCGTGGGGTCGACCTGGATCTCCAGGTGCAGACCGTGGTGGCGCAGCAGCACCGCGGTGGGCTCGTCGGCCGGGCCCTGGTGCCCCACGTACTGCGCGGGGTCGGCCAGCCGGGCGGTGGTGCCGGCGAGGGTGACCACCAGGCCCTGGTCGTCGACGGCGTAGCCGGTGGCATCGGCGTGGGAGCCCTGCGCCAGCGGCGCGTGCTCGTCGAGCAGCTGCCGGGCGTGGGCGATGACGGCGTCGCCGCGGGTGGGGTTGTAGGAGCTGCCCTGCTCGCGACCCTCGGTCTCGGGGATGACGTCGCTGCCGTAGAGCGCGTCGTAGAGCGAGCCCCAGCGTGCGTTGGCCGCGTTGGCGGCGAAGCGCGCGTTGAGCAGCGGCACCACCAGCTGCGGGCCGGGCACCCGGGCGATCTCGTCGTCGGTGCCCTCGGTGGTGATCGCGACCTGCGCCGGCTCCTCCACCAGGTAGCCGATCTCGCGCAGGAACTCCTCGTAGTGCTCGGGGTCGAGCGGGCTGTGCGCGGGGTTCGCGTGGTAGCCGTCGATCGCGGCCTGCAGCTCCTCGCGGCGGGTGACGGCGGCGCGCACCCGGGGTGCGAGGTCGCCGATCAGGGCGGCCGCACCGCCCCAGAACGCCTCCTCGGTGAGACCGGTGCCGGGCAGGGCCTCCTCGCGGACGAAGGCGTGCAGCTCGGGAGCGACGCTCAGACCGGCCACGTTGACGCGGGACTCCATCAGTTTGACCCCTTGACTCTTTCGCATCCTGGAATGACGATGTCACCTGACGGAACGAACCTAGGGCGAGGAGACGAACCGTGTCAACGGAGGTCGCCGCACCACCCGGTACCCCGACGAGCGCACCGACGAGCGCACCGGCCGCCACCTCGACGGCCGCTGGCGGTGTGCAGTCGCTGCACCGGGCGCTCGACGTCGTCGAGGCGGTCGCCGCGCTCACCCAGGCCGGAGGCCGGGGGTGCTCCCTGGCGGAGATCGCCGAGGCCACCGCGCTGCCGGCCCCCACGATCCACCGCCTCGCCGGCACCCTGGTGGAGCGCGGCTACCTGCGCCGCCTGGCCGACCGGCGCTACGGGTTGGGGTTCCGGCTCGTCCCGCTGGGCGCCACGGCCCAGCTGCAGGTGGGCGCCGAGGCCGACCAGGTCCTGGCCGACCTGGTCGCCGAGCTCGGCGAGTCGGCCAACCTGGCCGTGCTGGCCGGGCACCAGGCCGAGTACGTCGCCCAGGCGCCGGCGCGCTTCGCCATGCGGATGTTCACCGAGGTGGGCCGCCGCGTCGACCTGCACAGCACCGGCGTCGGCAAGGCCCTGCTGGCCCAGCTCGACGACGACGCCGTCCGCGCAGCCGTGCGCCGCGCCGGCATGACGCGGCGCACCGAGCACACCCTCACCACGCCCGAGGACCTGCTGGCCCGGCTGCGCGAGGTGCGTGCGCAGGGCTACGCCCTCGACGAGCAGGAGCAGGAGCTCGGCGTGCGCTGCGTCGCCGTCGCGCTCAATCCGCCCGGCCTCGGCATGGCTCTCTCGGTCTCGGGCCCGCTCACCCGGATGGGCGAGGACGTGGTGGCTCGCGCGGTGCCGCTGCTGCAGGCCGCCGCCGACCGGCTCGCCGCCGCGCTCGACCCGACGTCCAGCACCCAGACCGACCCCTGACCAACCACCCGCGCACGACCCTGCACACCAGAACCTCGGAGATTGGTGGATCGATGACCCTCACCCAGCTGGACCTCACCGCGCTGCTCGACGCCCTGCCGCAGGACGCGGTGATCACCGACCCCGACCGGATGGCCAGCTACCTGCTGGACCGCGCCAACGCGCCCGACGGCGGCACGCCCGCCGCGGTCGTGCGCGCCACCTGCACCGAGGACGTGCAGGCCGCGGTGCGGTTCGCCGTCGCGAACGGCCTCAAGGTCGTCACCCGCGGCGCCGGCAGCGGGCTCTCCGGCGGCGCGACCGCGCTGGAGGGCTGCCTGATGGTGAGCACCGAGCGGATGCGCGAGATCGACATCGACCCCCGCACCCGCACCGTGCGGGTCCAGCCGGGCCTGATGAACGCCGAGGTCAAAGCCGAGGTGGCCAAGGAGGGTCTGTGGTACCCGCCGGACCCCTCCTCCTACGAGATCTGCTCCATCGGCGGCAACGTGGCCACCAACGCCGGCGGCCTGTGCTGCGTCAAGTACGGCGTCACCACCGACTACGTGCTCGGCCTCACCGTGGTGCTGGCCGACGGCACCGCCGTGACCCTGGGCGGCCCGCGCATCAAGGACAAGGCCGGCCTGCCGCTGGTCAAGCTGTTCGTGGGCAGCGAGGGCACGCTGGGCATCGTCACCGAGGCCGTGCTCAAGCTGCTCCCCGCGCAGCGCACCCCCTGCACGATGGTCGCCACCTTCGGCAAGCTCGACAACGCCACCGACGCCGTCGCGGAGATCCAGCGCGGACTGCGCCCCTCGATGCTGGAGTTCATGGACAAGGCATGCATCAACGCCGTCGAGGACCTCACCAAGATGGGCCTGGACCGCGAGGCCGAGGCGCTGCTGGTGATCCAGTCCGACGAGTCCACCGCGGCCGCCGTCGAGGAGCTCGCCACGATCGAGGCGATCTGCCAGAAGCACCACGCCACCGAGGTCTTCACCACCGAGGACCCCGAGGAGGGCGAGGCGTTCGTGACCGCCCGTCGCATGGCGATCCCCGCCGTCGAGGCCAAGGGCTCGCTGCTGCTCGAGGACGTCGGCGTGCCGCTTCCCCAGCTCTCGGCGCTGGTCGACGGCATCGCCGCGATCGCCGCGAACCGGCAGGTGGAGATCGCCGTGGTGGCGCACGCCGGCGACGGCAACACCCACCCGCTGATCGTCTTCGACCCCTCCGACGCCGACCACGCCGCCCGCGCCCAGCAGGCCTACGGCGAGGTGATGAGCCTGGCGATCGAGCTCGGCGGCACCATCACCGGCGAGCACGGCGTCGGCCGGCTGAAGAAGCCCTGGCTCGGTGCGCAGCTCGGCGACGACGCCATGGCGCTCAACCAGCGCATCAAGGACGCCCTCGACCCGACCGGCATCTTCAACCCGGGGACGATGTTCGAGGGCTGAGCGTCAGCCGCGGCGCACGCGCGTGGGTCCGACCTCGTCGGCGTCGCGGCCGGTGCGCCTCTCGGTGAGGACGCCGACCTTCACGGTGCCGGCGGTGGGGCCCAGGCAGCGCTGGGGCACCGAGACGTCGAGCCCGCGGCGACCCACGTCGATCCGCAGACCCTCGCAGGTGCGCCTCTCCACGCCGTCCTCGGTCAGCCGGCCGAGCAGCCGACCCGGGCGCTCCCCGCGCACCGAGCTCCAGCCGACGACGAACAGGTCGTCGCGGCGGGCGCCGGTGCCGCCCACGAACGCGTAGACCGAGGTGCGCTGCCGGTCGAAGCGCCCCAGGTCGACCGCCACGTTCAAGCGGGTCGGACGGTTGTCGATCGTGACGTAGCGGATGTCCAGCTCGGGGGCGGTGTCGCCCGGCGGCTCGGCCAGGTCGGCTCGCTCGGCGTGTGCGGCCCCCGGCACCAGCAGGGCGAGCGAGGTCAGGGAGGCGAGCAGGGCCGAGGTCGCCGTCGCGCGGCGCGAGGTGGTGGTCACCAGCGGAACCTAGGTCCACCACCCCTGGACGCGACGACGCCGCGCCGTCCGGGCCGGAGCCTGGACGACGCGGCGTCGCCTGGGTCGTGCTGGGTCGTGCTGGGTCGTGCTGGTCCTCAGCCGATCAGGTCGTCCAGCGCCCGCTCGAGCAGCGTGGCCCGGGCGGCGTCGGAGGCCAGCTGCTCCAGGCCGAAGCCCAGCAGCAGCGTGTCGTCGGTGGAGGTGGCGGCGATGTTCTCGATCAGGTTGGGCCCGATCTGCCACTCCGCACCACCGGCGGGGCTCGAGGCCGGAGCCTCGCCCGGAGCCCACTGGCTGGTCTCGCCCTCGAAGCCGTCGGCGTCCTCGACGCCGTCGATCACCACGCGGGTGTCGTCGACGAAGGCACCGATGCCGCCGGTGCCGGGGTCGCTGACGTAGGTGATCGAGAGCTCCACCTCGCTGCCCGCGAAGCCGGAGAGGTCGAAGGCCAGCTGCTGCCAGCCGTCGCTGTCACCGGTGAGCGCGTTCCACTTCTGCTCGGGGTTGCTGCAGTCCTGGCCCAGGTAGGTCTCCAGGAAGGGGTGCAGCGTGAGCAGGAAGCTGCCGGCCTCGCACTCGGCGGGAGTCGCGGTGCTGGTGGCACCGCCCGCCTCGGGCAGGGTCACCCAGTCCTCGCCGCCGGCGGTCCGGGCCTCCACGACCATGAAGTCGTAGTCGGGCTCGATCACCCACGAGGCCTGGAACTGCAGCTGCGCCGCGGTGGCGTCCGCGGGGACGTCCACGGTGCGGGTCAGCCGCGAGTACGAGCTGTCCTGGTGCAGGACCCCCGCGTACCGCTCGCCCTCGATCGGCGAGTACGGACCGCCCGGCTCGACGGCGTACTGCGCCGCCTCGTTGCTGGCGAACAGCGGGAACTGCTCGCGCGGCAGCACCTCGCTGGTGGGCGTGAAGACGCCGACCTCGTCGAGCGGGTTGGCACCCTCGACGACGGGGCCGCCGAGCTCGCCGGTGTAGCCGTCCAGCGGGGAGCCGGTGCCCTCGACGGCCGAGGGGCCGCCGGTGCTGACCCGGCTGAACGCGCCGAGGTAGTACTGGCGGAAGTCGTCGGCCATGATCAGGCAGTCCTCGAAGAAGCCCGAGGAGTCGCCGCCGGGCCGCTCGGCCACCGTGCACTCGGCGGTCGGGTCGCCGTTGAGACCGTAGTACAGACCACCGACCGAGTCGCTGATCCCGGGCAGGCCCTCGTACTGCGCGGTCTCGCCGGCGTGCACCAGCTTGCCGCCCTCGTTGAGGTAGTCGCGGACCGCGATCGTCAGGTACTGCTGACGCTCGGCGACCGAGACGTCGGGGAGGTCGCCGAACGGCGTCGAGGTCAGCTCGTCCTCGGGGTCCTGGGTGATGCGGTTGTCACCGAGGTACCAGAGCACCGCGTCGTAGTGCGAGAGAGCGCCGAGGTGGTGCGGCACGCCCTTCTGGTCGACGTCCCAGGTGTCGGCGTCGTAGCCGGCCGCCTCGACGGCGGCGACGTGGGCGTCGAGGTACTTGGGCGCGTCCGTGCCCTCCGGGTAGGTGGGGTTGACGCCGGTGTAGTCCTCGTTGGCCACGATCAGCACGTCGCCACCGGTGCCCCCCTGCACCCGGTAGGTGAAGGGCTTGCTGGTGACGGTGCGGAACTTCGCCTTCTTGCCCTTGCGGGGGATGCGCTTCTCGCCGGTGAACCAGACGCGGACGTTCTGACCCGCCCGGGCGCCGCGGACGACGCCGCGGTACTCGGCGAGGTAGTTGACGTTCTCGCGCCCGTAGCGCTCACCGCCGCGCCAGATTCTGGCGGGCACGGTCTTGGCCTTGGCGCCGCCGATGCGGTACTTGAGCTTGAGCTTCTTCAGCGCCCGCTTGGCGGTCACCGCGACGGTCTGGGGCGAGCCGAGCGAGACGGTGAACGGGTCGGTCTTGAAGTTGGGCACGTTCCTGCCGACGCTCGACCGCGGGTCGTCCGGGTCACCGGCCGACCGTGCGAGCGAGAGCGCGAACGGGATGTTCTTGCGGAACTCCGCCTCCACGAGGCGCTCGTCGTCGGGGAACTCGAAGACGCTGCCGCAGTCGGTGCGCTCCCACTCGTCACCCTCCACCGAGTCCGACGCCGACTCGCAGGTGGCCATCTCGGGGGTGAAGGCGAGCACGCCGGCCTGGTCGGCGAGCGTGTCGTTGGTGTCGCCGTTGGTGGTGTAGAGCTCGGCGGAGAGGTCGGGGTCGTAGCCCGGCACCGCCGGCTTGGCGTCGTTGCCCGCCAGCGCCTCGTAGATGAGGTCGTCGGGGCTGGGCGTGGCCACCTGGAAGCCGGTGCCGTAGAGCAGCAGCTCGGCGGCCGAGTGGTAGTTGAGGGCGAAGTCGAACTTCACGCGCTTGGCGAACCGGACGAGGGCCTTGGTCTCGGGCTCCGAAGCCGGCCCGCGGCCGCGGAACGTCTCGCCCGACGGGACCGGCGAGGAGCCCTCGTTGTCGTAGCCCCACTTCTCGGGGAAGTTGCGGTTGATGTCGACGCCGTCGCCGGGCGTCGTCTGGCCGTCGCCGTTGTTGTCGCGCAGGTTCTTGCGCCACAGGCGGTTGCCCTCGGTGAAGGTGAAGTCGTAGCCGTCGGGGTTGGCCACCGGCAGGAACCACAGCTCGTTGTCGCTGACCAGCTTGCGCATGGCGGGCTTGGTGCGCAGCTCCTTGAGCACGTGCTGGAGCAGGCGCGTGGTCATCTCGGGGGTGATCCACTCGCGCGCGTGCTGGGCGGAGAAGTAGAGGACCGAGGGACGGCGACCGTCGCGCACCTTGCGGGCGTCCTTGGTGACCTTGATCGCCGAGATGTCCTGGCCGTTGAGGCTCTTGCCGATGCTGACCAGCTTCGTGTAGCGCGGGTACTTCTTGGCGGTCGCCCGCAGCTCGGCCTGGAGCCCGCCGGGGCCGGCGTACTTCTGCCAGACCTCGTAGCCCGCAGCCGCGGCGGCGTCGGCGCGCTGGGTGATCGTCTGACCCTCGATGCGCTTGAGCTCGAGGTCGACACCCTGCTTGGCGAGCTCGTCGGCCTGCTCGCCGCTGAGCACCACCTCGACCTCGACCTGCTTGGTGCCACCCTCCGCCTCGGTGGGCTCCAGCTGGAGCTCGTGACGGTCGATGCCGGTGGCCACGAGGTCTTCCACCTGGCTGGCGGTGACCTGGCCGGTGTACACCTCCAGCCGGTCTCCGGCCGGCGCCAACGCGGCGGCGGGAGCCGCCGGAGCGGCCACGGAACCAGGGGTGAAGGCCGTGAGGATGCCCGCGGTGAGGGCTCCGGCCGTGGACAGGGCGAACAGGGGTGAGGCTCGACGCATGGGCGCTCTCTTCTCCGAGTGGGGTGTGCGCAATCTCGACCTCTCGCGTGGCGGTGTCAAGGGTCGTGGCCGATCCGTTGCCGAGCTGGGTCCGGCGCGGTCCGCCGCGCGGACGCGTAGGTTGCCGGCATGCCACCGGTGCGCCTGACCACCCGCCAGGCGCGGCGGCTCTGTGTGCGGGCCCAGCTGCTCGACCGCCCCCGGCCCACGGACCTGCTCGCCGTCGTCCGGCACCTGACCCTGCTGCAGCACGACCCCACCGACGCCGTCGCACCGAGCGCCGACCTGGTGCTCTTCTCGCGGCTCGGCCCGGGCTACGACCCCGCGGAGCTGCGCGAGGCGCTGGACACCCAGCAGCTCGTGCAGCTGCGGGGCGACGTGCGCCCGGCCGAGGACCTGGTGCTGTTCCGTGCCGAGATGGCGCTGTGGCCCGGGCCCGAGCCGTGGCGGCCCTGGCAGGAGCAGCTGGTGGCCTGGGTCGAGGTCAACGCACCGTTCCGCCACGACGTGCTGGCCGCGCTGCGCTCGGACGGCCCGCTGCCGGCCGCGGAGCTGCCGGACACCTGCGTGGAGCCGTGGGCCTCCTCGGGGTGGAACAACGACCGCAACCTCAACCGGATGCTCGACCTGCTGGTGCAGCGCGGCGAGGTCGCCGTCGCCGACGGATGGGGCCGCGACCGCCGCTACGACCTCGCCGAGCGGGTCTACCCCGACGTTGCACCCGTCCCCTTCGAGGAGGCGGCCCGCGAGCGCGACCGCCGTCGACTCGCCTCGCTGGGTGTGGCGCACGAGAGAGCGCCGGTCGCGAACGGGCAGCGGATGGCGGTGGGCGATGTCGGGCTCCCGGCGGAGGTCGACGGCATCGGCGGTTGGCGCGTGGACCCTGTGCTCGCCGAGAGGGTCGACGAGCCGTTCCCCGGCCGTTGCGCGCTGCTCTCGCCGTTCGACCGCCTGGTCTACGACCGCAAGCGGATGGCCGAGCTGCTCGACTTCGACTACGTGCTGGAGATGTACAAGCCGGCCGCCAAGCGTCGCTGGGGCTACTACGCGCTGCCCGTGCTCGACGGCGACCAGCTGGTCGGCAAGCTCGACGCCACCGCCGACCGCCGCGACGGCGTCCTGCGCGTGCACGCACTGCACCGCGACGGCGACTGGTCGGCCGCCCGGGAGTCCCGCGTCCGCCGCGAGGTCGCCCACCTCGCCGCCTGGCTAGGGCTGGAGGTGGATGGGCTGTAGCGGACGCATGTTACTGACTGTCAGGACTAGTAGGAGCGGTCGTGGAGACCCCGTGTACTACTCCCCGGAGTCAGTAACATGCGCGGGAGCCGGCTCTCTCCAGGGTCTGGACCGAGGCCACCTCGGGCACGCACATGCCCTGCTGCCACGCGCCGTGGTGCACGCGCACGGTCGCGGCGCTCCCGGCATCGGGCTCTCAGCTGCACGACCGCGGTGCCGGTGCCGCCCGCGAAGCGGAAGGACGCCGAGCGCACGTCGCGACCAGCCGGCGCCTCACCTGACCCTCCGCAGGGTGAACCCGGTGGTCCCGCGACAGTTGCCCTGGTCGTACTCGAAGCTGCCCTCGATGATGCGGTCACGCTGGAGCCGCATCGCGACGCTCGTGACGACGTCCGTGCGCCACCCGCCGTCGGGGTCGACGATCGTCCGGTCGACCCAGCCGTAACGGTTGATGTCGGTCGCCGGCAGGCGCATGTCGAGGTACTGGACCCCGCCGGGGCCGCTGAAGCACTCGCCGGGCAACCGCATCCGGAAGCGCCGCACCTGGCCCTCACGCACCACCAGCGAGACGCGGGGCCCGGTGCCGGCGAACCGGCCCGGAGCGACGACGCCCGGCACCCGCAGCGCGATGCCGCGGGTCCGCGACCCGGAGGCGTCGGATCCGTCGAACGCGACCGCGGTGACCCGGAGGTAGGTGCGCGCGCCCGTCATCCGCCGGTCGACGGCGTCACCTCCGGCGCGCAGCACGATCGCCGTCTGCGTGGTCTCACCGGGCTCGAGGGCGTCGATCGGCGCCGTGCGCAGCTGGGCGATCCGGGGGCCCCGGGCGAGCAGCTCCACGCTGCGCACCGTCGACTCGCCCAGGTTGGTCACCTGGACGCGCACGCGGGCCCGGCGGTTCAGGTACAGCGGATCGTCCAGGACGACGACGCGCAGGGCGCCGGCCTCACTGCGCTCGCCGCCGGGGGCGACCGCACCGTCGTCCGACCGGCCCGCGGGCGTCGTCGCACCGGCAGGCGCGAGTCCCAGGCCCAGCGCAAGGCACGTCACGCCCGCCATGGCACCCGCCCACCGACTCGTCGAGGTCGTCCGTCGCTGATCCATCTCGGCCCCCCAGCCTCGCCGGCCGCCGTGGCCCCGCGTCACCGGCACGCTAGTGCCCGACGCTCGCGCGCGGTGGAGAACGCGACACCGGGTGGACCAGTCCGCCCGCGACCGCGTGGTGTGGGTCACAGCCCGGCGGGGAAAGAACCTGGACATGACTCCCTCCCCCCGACGGCTGCTCGCCGTCACCGCCGCCACCGCCGCCCTCCTCGCCGCCACCTGGGCGCCCGGAGCAGTCGCCTCCGCGCCCACCCCCGACGTCGGCACCACCGCCGCCGCCCCGCAGCAGACCGTCGCCGTCTCCCCCGCCACCGTCGAGCGGCGCGCCTACACCCGCACCCAGCGCACCACCCGGGCCAACGCGCTGCTGAACACCACCCAGGCCACCTTCCAGGCTGCCAAGAACCGGACCAAGACCGGCATCGACGCTACGTTCAACTGGTCCGACGACGGATGCAGCGCCCCCGCGGGCGGCGCCGGCTACTCCGACCGCTTCCGCAACGCGTGCGAGCGCCACGACTTCGGGTACCGCAACATGGGCTGGGGCTACTACACGTCCAAGAACCTGGCGCTCTCCTCGACGTCGGCCACCAAGGACCGGATCGACTCGATCTTCCTGGCCGACATGCGGCGCACCTGCGGCACCTCGAGCGGGTGCCTGAGCGCCGCCCAGGTGTTCTACGCCGCCGTGCGCAAGGCCGGGCAGGCGCAGACGTCGTTCTACAAGGGCGAGTGCCAGCCCGGCTACCTCTGCCTGTTCGACGACGACAACTACCAGGACCGTCGCGTGCGGCTGACCGCCTCCGAGGACGACATGAAGGACATCAGCTTCGGCGACAAGACCTCCTCGGTGCGCAACACCTCCGGCGTGGCCTGGCGCATCTACGACGACGCCGGCTACTCCGACCGCAGCGTGTGCGTGGTGCGCAACGGCTTCTCCACGAACCTCGACGAGTTCGACTTCGGCGACAAGACCAGCTCGGCGCGCCGCTACACCGGCTCCGGCTGCCCCTGATCCGCAGCCGATCCCTCCAGCACCTCGCGCAGCCGGGCCGCGAACGCCTCCGGCTCACCCTGCTGACCGAACTCGCCGCCGAGGAACCCGGCGTGGTGGCTGGGAAATACCACCAGCTCGCTGCCCATCGCCTCGGCCAGCCCGGCGGCGGCGCGGCCGGTGAACCCCTGGCGTGACTCCACCCCGCACGCCACGAGGACTCGGGTGGGCGCGGCGCGCAGGGCCTCGAGGTCGGGCTCGTAGGGCACGCAGCTGGCGTTGTTGAGACCGAACAGCGGGTCACGACGGGTGCCGTCGTCGTCGGTGCCGAGGCCGAAGGCGGCGGGGTCGGGGGCCGGCGCCGCCAGGTGCTCGGCCGTGATCGGGCCCTGGATCGAGACGTAGGTGATGAACGCGGCCGTCGCCGGGCCGAAGCCCTCGCGCCGGTAGGTGGCACCCAGCTCGGTGTTGACCTCCAACCAGAGCTCCCGGTCGGGCAGGAACGCCGCCATCGGGGGCTCGTGCGCCACCAGGGTGCTCACCAGCTCGGGGCGGGCCGTCACCAGCGCCAGCAGGTTGACGGCGCCGCCGCTGCTGCCGAAGGCCTGCACCTGCGCCAGCCCGAGGGCGTCGAGGACGGCGGCGACGTCGGCCGCGTGGTCCTGCGGCGTGGTCGCGGTGACCGCGGGGTCCAGGGTGCTGCGTCCGGCTCCGCGCGGGTCGTAGGTGACCACGACGCGGTCGGGGAAGTGCGCACGCAGCGAGGTGAAGCCCTCCGCGCTCATCGGCGAGCCCACCAGCAGCAGCGGAGGCCGGCCGGGGTCGGGCGCGAGGGGTCCCGCCGGATCGTGGACGTCGTAGGCCAGGAGGGCGCCGTCGCGCTCGAGGGTGTGGGTGTGTGTGCTGGTCATGCTGCTCCGACCGCCGCCGGCCGCCGTACTCATCGGCGCGACCGCTCGGCGTCGAGACGCCCGGCGAGACCCTCGAGCAGCAGGTCGAGCCCGTAGCCGAACTCGTCGGCGTAGTCGTAGTCGCCCTCGGCGGTCAGCGTGCGGGCGCTCTCGGCGAGGTGGGGGTACTCCCCGTCGGGCAGCTCGAGTGCCGCCGCGAAGTCGCCGGCGCTCTCGCCCGCCTCGAAGGGGAGGGTCTGCTCGACGAGCACGAAGCCGTAGACGTAGGCGTCGATGGCCGAGAACGCGTGGGCGGCGAGGCGCGCGCCGAAGCCCTGCGTGCGCAGGCACCCCAGGACGGCGTCGTGGTGGCGCAGCAGTGCGGGGCCCGGGGTGCGCCGCGACTCCACCAGGCCCAGCGCCCACGGGTGGGCAGCCAGCGCCGCGCGCGCCGAGGTGGCGCGGCGCTCCATGGCGGGGCGCCACGCCTCCTCGGGCAGGGGCAGCTCCACCTGGGTGAAGATCCAGTCGGTGAGGGCGTCGAGCAGGTGCTCCTTGTTGCGCACGTGGTGGTAGAGCGACATCGCCTCGACGCCGAGCTCGCGGCCCACCCCGCGCATGCTGACGGCGCCGAGGCCGCCCGCGTCGGCCACGCGCACCGCCGCCTCGACGACCGCGTGGGCGCTCAAGGCCGGGCGTCTGCTGTCGCTCACTCGGATCCCCCTCGCTTTCTTACGCCCGTAAGGCTACGCTGCACGCCCAGGCTTACAGGTGTAAGGAGACGCGGATGCGCGCAGCAGTGGTGCAGCGGTACGGGCCGCCCGAGGTGGTCGCGGTGCAGGAGGTACCGGCGCCGGAGCCCAGACGGGGCCAGCTGCGCGTGCGGGTGCACGCCACCCCGGTCACCTCCGGCGACGCCCGCATCCGCGGCGCACGCTTCCCTCCCGGCTTCGCCGTGCCCGCCCGGCTCGCGCTCGGCCTGCGCGCACCCCGACGCCCGGTGCTGGGCGTCTGCTTCTCCGGCGTCGTCGACGCCGTCGGCCCCGGCACCGACAGCACGGCACCGGCCGTGGGCCAGGCCGTCTGCGGCATGACCGGGGTGCGCATGGGCGCGCACGCCGAGCAGGTGGTCGTGAGGACCGACCACGCCGTCCCGGTGCCGGCCGGTGTGAGCCACGACGACGCCGCGGCCATGCTCTTCGGCGGCACCACCGCGCTGCCCTACCTGCGCGACAAGGGTCGGCTGGTGGCCGGTCACCGGGTGCTGGTGATCGGCGCCTCCGGCGCGGTCGGCACCAACGCGGTGCAGCTGGCGCGGCACCTCGGGGCCGAGGTCACCGGGGTCTGCAGCCCCCGCAACGCCGACCTGGTAGCGGGCCTGGGTGCGACCGAGGTGATCCACCAGGTGCCCGGCAGCGGCGCCTACGACGTGGTGCTGGACGCCGTCGGCGTGCTCACGCCCGCCTCGGGGCGCGTGCTCCTGACGCCCGAGGGACGGCTGCTGCTGGCCGTCGCCAGCCTGGGGCAGACCCTGGGTGCCCGGGGTCGGGTGCAGGCCGGGCCTGCGCCCGAGAGACCCGCCGACGTAGCCGAGCTGCTGGGCCTGGTGGCCGCCGGACACCTGCGCGCCATCGTCGAGCAGACCTACGGCCTGGACGACGTGGTGGCCGCCCACGCGCGCGTCGACTCCGGCCGCAAGGTCGGCAACCTGGTGCTGCGACCGACCTGACCCGGTCGGGCGATCTGGTTCCGCCGACCCATCGCGTCGCTTGGCCTGACGCCCCGTCCCGCTTCTCGGAGGCACGCGCATGACCCAGATCGCCGATGCCTCCCCGCAGGAGGTGCCCCAGGAGGCCGATGCGCCTCGCGGCCGACCGCGGGAATGGTGGTGGCGGATCGCCGGTGTGCTCGCCCTGGCTGCGGTCCTCGGCGGCGGCTGGTGGTGGACGGCGAGCGAGGCCGCCTCGAACGAGGTGCTCATCCGGTTCGCGGGCGACCGTGCGTGTCGCGGCACCGAGGTGCTGCCGGCGGCGCCGGACCCGGACGGCAGCGACGAGTGGCTGCCGGCGCGCATCGTCGCCCGGGAGGGGATGCAGTGCACCGTGACCGTCGAGGTGGTCAACGGCTCCGAGCGCACTCTCACGCTGCAGCACGCGGATGCCTCGTTCGTCGGCCAGGACACCGGGACGGTCGTGGCGATGAGGCCCGAGATGACCAGCCCGGGCGAGGAACCGACGACCGGTCCGGGCCCCGACGACACGTCCGGCTTCCAGCTGGACGTGCGGATCGACCTGCTCGACCAGGTGGTGGAGCCTGGCGCCACGCGCACCTTCGCGATCGAGCTCGAGCACCACCCCGAGGGCTGCAGCGGAGGCGGGGGCGGGACCTTCAGCGTCCGCGGGTGGCCCCGGGTGACGTACTCGGTGCTCGGTCGCAGCCTGACCCGTCCAGCGGCCGACACCTTCGCGTTCCGGCAGCAGGGCCCCACGCCCGGCTGCCGGAGGATGTAGCGGCGCGCGTGCCGCTGGCCACCGGCTCGCTTGCTAGCGTGCGTCGGTGGCCGACCACCCCTACCGCGACCTGCCCCCGGAGGCGCTGTGGCGGCGCGCCGTCGCCGAGCGCAGCCCGCTGCACCTCGAGCACCTCTACCGGCCACGGTTCCCGCTGGGCCGCGAGACCCGGATCGCCGCGGCCGGCAGCTGCTTCGCGCAGCACATCGGGCGCCAGTTCAAGGAGCGCGGCTACGCCTTCCTGGACGCCGAGCCGGCGCCGCCGCTGCTCGAGGCCGGTGAGCGCGGGCGCTTCGGCTACGACATGTACTCGGCGCGTTACGGCAACCTGTACAGCGCGCGGCAGCTGCTGCAGCTGGTGCAGCGCGCCCAAGGAACCTTCACCCCGCTCGACGAGGCCTGGGAGGAGGGCGGGCGCTGGTTCGACCCGTTCCGGCCCACGATCGAGCCCGACGGGTTCGCCTCGCTGGAGGAGCTGCGGGCCGTGCGCGAGCACCACCTGGGCGCCGTCCGCTCGCTGCTGGAGCAGGCCGACGTCTTCGTCTTCACCTTCGGCCTGACCGAGGCGTGGATCGACACCCGCGACGGCGCCGTGCTGCCACTGTGCCCCGGCACCGCGCACGGCACCTTCGACCCCGAGCAGCACGCGTTCCACAACTTCTCCTGGCCCGAGGTGATGGGCGACTTCGAGGAGTTCATGCGGCTGGCGCGCGAGGTCAACCCGACCATGCGCTTCCTGGTGACCGTCTCCCCCGTGCCCCTGACGGCGACCGCCTCCGGCCAGCACGTGCTCACCGCCTCGGTGGCGTCGAAGTCGATCCTGCGCGCGGTGTGCGCCGAGCTGGTGGCCCGCCACGAGCACGTGGACTACTTCCCCTCCTACGAGCTGGTCACCTCCCACCCGATGCGCGCGATGTTCTTCGACCCCAACCTGCGCACCGTCGCGCCGCGCGGCGTCGCCCACGTGATGAGCACGTTCTTCGAGGCCCACGAGGGGACGGCGACCGCGGCGCCGACGCCTGCGTCGACTGGCCGCCCGGCACAGGTCCCCGTGCCGCACGAGGACGACGTCGTCTGCGACGAGGCCATCCTCGACACGTTCGGTGCCTGAGGTGGCCGACCTCCCCGACCACGCCCCGGTGACGATCACCGGCAACTCGCACGTGATCGCGCTGGCCCGCGCCGAGCGGCCGGCCGCGCTCACCCAGGCGCTGGGTGAGGTGCTGGTGTACCCCTGGGGCAACGGGCGGCACGAGAGCGAGGTGTTCACCCGTCGTGAGGGCGACGGCGTTGCGCTCACCGTGCCGCAGTACGCCACGGCCACCGAACGCCACACCGGCCACCCGCACCTGCGCCCCGACCGGCACTGGGTCGTGCTCGGCCCGGGTCACGCCGCCCGCACCTTCCGCGACCCCACCTGGCGCACCCACGCACCGGCGGCCCTGCGCCTGCCCGGGGTCGAGCCGGTGAGCGACGGCCTGCTCACCGCACTGCTCGAGCGCGACCAGCGCGGGCTGCGCGCGCTCTACCGCGACGCCCTGGCCGCGGGCCTGCAGGTCGTCGCGCTCAGCGCGCCACCGCCGCGCCGCGACCACCGGGCGATCACCGACGGCACCCCCGCCGCCGTCGTCGCGCACCTCGACACGACCGCCTACCGGCTCTGGGAGCGGTGGCTCGCGGCCGAGGGCGTGCCGCTCGTGCCGCGGCCCGCCGGCACCGCCGACGACGAGGGCTTCCTGCTGCCCGAGCTGGCGGCGCGCACGACCCCGCGCGGCACCCCCGACCACCACCACGCCAACGAGGCCTACGGTGCGCTGGCGCTCGCCGAGCTGGCGCGGACGATCGGCGGGGCTGCGCCGCTCGGGTGAGCCGTGGTGGTCACCGACGGGCGAGCCGGTGCGGGGGTGTCGACACGCTCGTCGCTGGCGCTCCCCACGGCTCAACCAGCGGACCTTGCTGAGAGCACTGCTCCGGGAGCAGTGCTCTCAGCCGAGGACTAGCGGACGCGCACCACGGGGGTCTCGTCCGCGACCGTGGTGGCGGTGGAGCGGACGAGGGCCACGTAGCTGGTGCGCTTGTCGCGGTTGCGGTCGCGCACCGAGAGCGTGGCGGTGCCGGTCTTGTCCAGGCGGCGGGTGGAGACAGCCACGCGGCGCTCGCCCTTCACCTTGTAGAGCACGACCTTCGCGCCGGCGGCGGCCTTCTGCGCGCGCACCTGGAGGGTGTCGTTGCGGGCGCCGCCCTCGGCCTCGGTGAGCCGGGAGGTCACCCGGGAGCCGAAGCGGACCACACCGGCGACCGAGCGGCCGTCGACGGCGTCGCTCACCCGGGCGGTGACCCGCGCCGTGCCCACCTGGGAGCCCACGAACGTGTAGCTGGCCTGGCCGCGCGCGCTGGTGGTGCGCGTGACCCGGGCCTCGCCGCCTCCGCTGTCCGGGCCGAACCGCAGGAACTGCACCTGCAGGCCGGGCACGGGGTTGCCGAGCTGGTCGACGACGGTCACCGTCTGCGTCACCGTGGAACCGGCGAGCACGGTGTCGGTGGCCGAGGACGCCATGGTGACCCGGGAGCGGGCGAAGTCGACGGCGTAGAACTCCGCATCCGCACGTCCGGTGGCCTCCGCGGTGCCGGCGACCGCCGTGCCCGCGGTGTCGGTGTAGAGGTAGGTGGGGGCGTCGGTCCAGGCCGCCGAGACCTCGATCGTGCCGGGCTCGAAGGAGACCACCCAGATGTCGCCGTTGTCGTCGAGGTCGCTCGGGTCGACGACGTCGTCGCTGTAGTCCCAGTCGTCGAGGTCGCCGTCGTAGGCCAGGTCGAGGGTCTGGCCGTCCACGGGGTTGCCGAACTGGTCGGTGGCGAGCACCTCGAAGTAGGTGCGGTTGCCGGCCAGGGACGGCGAGGTGGGGCCCACCTGCTCGCCGGCCGGGGACAGCTCGACCCGTACGCCGCCGTTGAGCGGGTTCGCGGTGCTCCAGCTCGCCTCGTCCTCACCGCTCACCGGGGTGGTGGACCCGGCGGTGGCCGTGAGCAGGGCGGTGGCCGCGCCGTCGTCGTCGAACTCCTCGTCGCGCTCGATGCCCACCAGGGCGGTGGCCCGGCCCTGCGCGTCGGTGGTGACGGTCAGCTCGGCACCCTGCTGCTCCCACACGCCGGCCTGCTCGCCGACCACCGGCGCCTCGGCGGGCGCGCCGGTGGAGAAGAAGCCGTGGTCGAGGCTCAGCACGACCTCCTGGCCGGCCACCGGGTCCGGTGCCGAGCCGGCGTCGTCGCCGTCGGGCGCCTCGACCAGCACGGTGGCCGTCTGCAGCACGCCCGGCGTGCCGGTGCCGAGACCGGTGACCGTCACGGTGGTGCCGGCAGGCGGCTCGGCGGCGCCGGCCGCCACGGCGGGCAGCACCGCGCCGGCCAGGCCGAGGGAGAGCGTGGCAGCGACCGCCAGGGGCAGGTAGCGCGGCGTCGGGATGGTGGTCATGGGGTCCTTCCGGATGGAGCGGGTGGTGGAGTGGAACAGGTGCGAGCAGTGCTGCCGGCGGCCGCTCATCGCGACTCGCAGACGAGGCTGCGCGGCCCCGGGTAGGAGGTGAGGCGCTCGTTCACGGGGATCGCCAGCTCCGCGGAGCCCACCGAGCCGCTGGCCCGGGCCAGCTCGCGCAGCGCCGCGACCATCGGCGAGGTGACGCGGTCGCGCACCCGGCCGGGCCCGTAGCCGGAGGAGCAGACCTTGAAGTAGCTGGTCCGCGCGGTCCAGTCGACCAGCCGGTCGCCCTGCACCCGGCGCTGGCCACCGCGGTCGCCCTGGTCGGCCTGCAGGGCGTCGGTGCCCGAGCCGCCGTAGAGCAGGTCGCGCCCGTTGAGGGTGCGGCGCAGCCCGTCGGTGTCGACCCGGGGAGCGGCCAGCTGCCACAGCGCCGGGTCGGTCCGGCGGCGCTTGGTGTCGAGGGAGTCCGCCCCCGCACCACCGAAGACGCGGTCGTGACCGACCCCGCCCCACAGGGCGTCGCTGCCGTCGCCGCCGAAGACGGCGTCGTCACCGGCACCGGCGTCGACGACGTCCTTGCCGGCACCGGCGTGGACGGCGTCGAGGCCGTCGCCGGCCAGCAGCAGGTCGTCGCCGCCCACGCCCGACTGGGTCAGGGTGACCACGCGCACCAGCGTGCCCCGCGGGCGCACCCGCTCGGCGAAGAAGCCGCCGTCGGCGCGCACCACCCGGTCGGGGGCACCGAGCAGCGCCACCGGGGTCGGGACGCTGCGGCCCTGGTCGCCCACCAGCGCGTCGTCGCCGGCGCCGCCCTCGAGCACGTCGCCGGGCACGCGGGTGCCCTGCCACAGCTGCTGGGGGCGCCTGCTCAGGGTGCTGTCGAGCTGCCCGTACAGGTCGTCGTCGCCGGCGCCGCCGGAGATCGCGTCGCTGCCGGCCCAGGGGCCGGGCACCTCGTCGGCCATCGCCACCTGGCGCACCCGGTGCGGGCCGGAGGCGCCGCCGTCGAGCACGCGGCCGATCCCCTCGCGGGTGATCCGGCCGTTGTCGCCGAGCACGACGTCGCGGGCGTCTCCGCCGCGCAGCGTGTCGCCGCCGTCGAGCAGGCCCGCCGCGCTGCGGTCGAGCATCCCGGCGAGCGGGGTGGAGATCCGGTCGGTGACCGTGCCGCCGCCCGAGCTGGAGACCACGACGCCGTCGGCCACCGAGCCGCCACCCACGAGGTCGTCCTCGTCGGCGCCGCCGTCGAGCAGGTCGGCGCCCACGTTGCCCTCGAGGTAGTCCTCGCCGTCCTGACCCTGCAGCTCGTCGTCGCCGGCCTGGCCGAACGCCAGGTCGCGGCCCTCGCCGGCCAGGATCGTGTCGCCGGCGCCCACCGTGACGGGCACCTGGCCCTCCCCGGTGACCGGGTCGAGCAGGCGCACCGTGCGCAGGGTGGTGCCGTCGGCACGCTCGTCCGGCGCATCGGCCGGCCGGGTCAGCACGCCGTTGTCGCCGAGCAGGACGTCGTCGCCCTCGGCGCCCTCGATCCGGTCGGTGCCGTCGAGCAGGCGCACCCCGAGGGAGAACACCAGCTGGCCGGAACCGACCAGGCGGGTGCCGTCGGCACCCAGGGGCCGGCCGTCGACCGCGGAGCCGCCGCCCAGCACGTCGTCGTCGCCCCCGCCCGCGGTCAGGGTGTCGCCACCCGCGCCGCCCTCGAGGTGGTCCTCGCCGGGACCGGTCACGACCTCGTCGTCGCCGCCCTGGCCGAAGACCCGGTCGCCGGTGCCCTCGGCGCTGCCGGTGGCGGGGCCACCGACGATCTCGTCGTCACCGCTCGTGCCGGCCGCCGGGTCGCCCAGGGTCGTGGCCAGGTCGTGCAGCTGCACGACCGGTCGGCCCGCGACCACCAGCACGGTGGCGTTGTCGCCCAGCAGCAGGTCGGGCGACGCCGAGGAGGCGGAGGCGTCGTCACCGTCGATGACGTCGTCGCCGTCGGGCTGCGTGCGGCCGAGGTCGAGCAGGCCCGCGAGCGTGCCACGACCGTCGGGGCTCAGCGAGGATCCGCCGATGACGACGTCGGCCGCGGAGCCGCCGACCAGGTCGTCGTCGCCCTCGTTGCCCTCGAGGTGGTCCGCGCCGGCGTCACCGGCGAGGTCGTCCTCGCCCAGCTGGCCGAGGAGTCGGTCCTCACCGCTGCCGCCCGTGAGGTCGTCGTCGCCGAAGACCCCGGCGCCGCTGGCGGTCGCCTCCGCGGCCCGCGCGAGGTGCCGCTGGCCCGTGGGCCGGGTGATCCGGCCGTTGTCGCCGAGCGCCCAGTCCGCGCCGCTGCCGCCGTCGATCTCGTCGGCACCGTCGAGCAGACCGGCTGCCGAGGAGTCCACCGGGCCGGCAGCCAGCGTCTGGGTGAGACGCAGGCCGTCGGTGCCCTGCGGGCGCCCCTGCGAGGAGGAGCCGCCGACGAGGTCGTCGTCGCCGTCGGAGCCGGCCATCCGGTCCGCGCCGCTGCCGCCCTCGAGGTAGTCCTCACCCGTGCCGCCGCCGACCACGTCGCCGCCGCCCTGCCCGAAGAGGAGGTCGTCGCCGCCGTCGCCGCTGATCGTGTCGCCGGCGCTGGTGCCGGCCGCGGGCGTCGAGGTGGCACTCGCGACGTCGTGGAGGGTCAGCTCGTAGTCCCCGCGAGCGGGGACGTAGGTGGGCAGCGCGTTGTCGCCCGACACCAGGTCGTCGCCGTCGACGGCGTCCGGACCCCCGTCACCGCGCAGCGCGTCGGCGCCGTCGGGCTGCCCGGCGCCGCCGGTGCGGGTGGTCGTGAACGGCACGAGCCGCGCCGTGCGGTCGTAGCTGGAGCCACCGACCACGACGTCGTCGCCGTCGTCGCCCCAGCCGAGGTCGGCACCGGGGCCGCCCTCCACCAGGTCGTCGTCCGGCCCGCCGCGCACCACGTCGTCACCCTGGGAGCCGAGCACCAGGTCGCAGTCCGCGCCACCGTAGAGCTCGTCGTAGGCGAGGGGGGTGCCGGGCGAGGCCACGGGGGTGCCCGGGGCGCCGTCCTCGCGGGCCAGGGTCACCCAGCGGGTGGGCTCCGCACCGGCGGCGACGCCGCACAGCATCGCGCTGCCGGCGAAGCGCCACGTGCTGCCCGTGCCGGCCTCGACGGCCTGCGGCAGCACGGGGTCGCCCGCCCACGAGGGCGTCGCGCCGGCCACGGCACCGACGACCTCCGTGGAGACCGCCACGCCGTTCTCGGCGACCAGCACGTCGGAGGAGGGGCCACCGAGAAGCACGTCCTGCCCGTCGGTGGCACCCGGGGTCTCGCCGCCGCCGACCAGGTCGTCGGCGCCCTCGTTGCCGCGCAGGCGGTCGTCGCCGTCGCCCCCGGCCAGGTGGTCGGCGCCCAGGCCGCCCACCAGCACGTCGTGGTGCGGGCCGCCGAGCAGCACGTCGGTGCCGCCGTCGCCCAGCACCAGGTCGTTGCCGTCGCCGCCGTCGGCCAGGTCGACGCCGTCGCCCAGCGCCAGGTGGTCCGAGCCGTTGCCGCCGCGCACGTCGTCGTCGCCGTCGCCGGCCAACACGCAGTCGCCGTCGGCGTTGCCCGCGTCGTCGATCATCGAGGCCAGCGGCACCGGGCCGGTGTCGTCGGCGTCGCCGCCCACCACGCCGTCGCGGTCGAGGTCGAGGTAGCCGTCCTTGACGACGACCTCGCCCGCCACGAGGCCGGTGAAGAAGTCGCTCGAGCCGAGCGCCCGCACCCGACCCTCGACCACCCGCAGGCCGGCCAGCTGGCCGGTGTCGGGGTCGAGCGCCTCGGTGGTGGTGGTGTCGGCCACGGCGAGGTCGCCGTTGAGGTCGACCAGGCCGCGCACCGCACGCGTGGTGGGGTTGCAGGCCAGCAGCCGCTCGGAGACCGAGGGGGCGGTGCCGCCGGAGGCCGGGGTGTCGCGGCCCTCGCCGTAGGCCAGGTCGTCGCCCTCGCTGCCCACGAGCAGGTCCGAGCCGTCGCCGCCGGCGAGCACGTCGTCGCCCTCGGCGCCGTCGAGGAAGTCGTCGCCGGCACCCTCGGCAGCGGTGCTGCCGGAGCCGCGCAGCGAGCCGTCGAGGACCCGCGGTCCGCTCGCCGCCGCGAGGTCGACGTCGTCACCGAAGACGACGTCGTCGCCCAGGCCCGCGTCGACCTGGTCGTCGCCGCTGCCGCCGCGCACCACGTCGGCGTTCTCGGCGCCGTCCACGGGCTCGACCGGTGCGGTCTGGTCCTCGCCGAGCAGCTCGGCGCCCGGGCCGTCGCCGGAGATGGCGTCGTCGCCCGCGCGGCCGCAGACCTCGTCCGGGCCGGCGCCGCCGTCCAGGACGTCGGCACCGTTGCTGCCCACGACCACGTCGGCCTCGGGGCCGCCGGTCACGACGTCGGTCTGCGCGGCACCGGTGAGCTCGGTGCCGGAGGTGCACAGCGCGTCGAGCTGCGCCTCGCCGGGCACCCGGGCCGTGGGCAGCGTCAGGTCGCGCGTCACGAACGTGGGCGCCTGGCCGACGGCGTCGCCCTGGACGAGGACGTCCACCGTGCGGGTGCCGTCGACGAACAGGTCGGCCATGGGGCCGGTGAGCGCTGCGGTGGGCTCACCGCCCACGACGGTGTCGGAGCCGTCGCCGCCGTCGACCAGGTCGGCGTCGGCGCCGCCGATCACGACGTCGCCGCTGTCGAAGCCCTCGCGCGCCTGGCGCAGGACGTCGGCCTCGCCGCCCGCCCTGGTCTGCACCAGCAGCTTGCGGACGTCGATCCCGGGGCCGCCGGCCAACCGGTCGGCGCCGCCCTCCCCGCGCACCCGGTCGGGGCCCGCGCCACCGGAGACGTCGTCGGCACCCTCGCCGCCGAGCACGTCGTCGCTACCGCTGCCTCCGACCACGGAGTCGTCGCCGGCTCCGCCGGTGGCGGAGTCGTCGCCCGCGCCGACGTCGATGCTGTCGGCCTCGCCCTCGCCGTCGACGCCGGAGTCGTCACCGGCACCGGTGACCAGCACGTCCTTGCCGGGGCCGCCGGTGAGCAGGGCGACGTCGGTGTCGAAGGGCGTCGTCTCGAGCTCGAGCTCGCCCTGGGCGTTCTCGGCGAAGTCCTCGCCGGTGAGGAAGGAGAGGGTGTCGTCCAGCTCGCCGCCGTCGGCCCGGAAGACGGGTCGCGTCGGCGAGGAGAGCGGGAGACCCTTCGGCGTCGCGGAGGCACCGGTGGCGGAGTCGTAGACCTGCACCTGCCAGCTCCCGCCGCTCGGCGTCACGTCGACGTTCTGCACGCGGCCGAAGGCGCTCACCTCGTAGCGGGTGGTGCCGCCACGCTTGAACTGGCGCACCTCGTACTCGTCGGCCACGTCGCTCGCGCCGGCGTACCGGCTGCCGGCCGCCTCACCGCTGGTGAGCGTGAGCACCGAGCCGTCGCCGTTCGCCGTCACCAGCGCGGGGGTGACGTCCTCGCAGCCGTAGCGGAACAGGGCGTAGGGGCCCAGCCGCAGGATGTCGAACTCGTACTCGAGGGAGGTGAAGAGCAGCTCGATCTCCACGAAGACCGCGATGAAGGCCTCGATGTCGCCGCTGGCGTCGAAGATGCAGGAGGCGTCGCCGTTGAGGCGGTCGCGGATCTCGGCGGTGCGCAGGCGCCCGCTGTCGTCGGGGTCGTTGAGGTCGAGCCCGATCGTGAGCGTGACGCCGCCCTTGAGCCCGGCCGAGACGATGCCGATCGAGACGCTCGCGCCGGCCTCGATGGTGGTGACCAGCTGGACCTCGGGCACGTCCTCGCCGTCCGCGTCGAGGTCGTCGAGGTAGAAGCCCTCGGTGATGACGCCGCCGTCGAAGTCGCCGTAGGCGGTCTTGAGCGCCTTGACGTCGCCGGGGTTGACGCCCTGCGCGGCGAGGGTCTGGGGGTAGGAGTCGAAGCCCATGGCCAGGCGGCCCTCGAGCGAGATGGACCCGCCGACGAACGGGACGATCGGCACGGGGCCGGCCATGATCGGGCCGAACTTGCGGCTGTAGGAGACCGACGCGGTCAGGGTGCCGAGGTCGAGCCGGAAGTAGGAGGCCTCGCCCTCGCCGGTCAGCAGGTTCATGATCTGGTCGGTGTCGGTGAGGAAGGGCAGCGAGAAGCCCGGCAGCTGACCGGTCACGCTCTTGGTGGTCTGGCTGATGTTGACCGACTTCTTGTTGTTGCGCTTGCCCTGCTGGGTCTCCTGCGCGGTCTGGCCGGCGGCGCCGCCGCCGGCGGCCTCGTCCTCGTCCTCGCACGGCTGCGGCTTGCCGACCGTGGTGGTGGAGCCGGTGGGCCGCGAGGTGGTGGTGCGGGTGACCTGGGTGCACTTCTCGTAGAGCGCCACGTCCTCGGGCTCGACCTCGATCAGCGAGGCCGCGCCGGCCACCGCCTCGAGCGGGACCTTGCCCTCGGGCTGGGCGAGGCCCGCGACGCCGGAGATCACGTCGGTGGCGCCGCCGATCAGGCCGATCACGCGGTGCGCCAGCTCCAGCTGGGGCTTCTTGGTGGCCTTCGAGGCGGTCTCGAGCAGGGTCAGCAGCGAGACCTCGCCCCCGCCCGCGAGCTCGGAGAGGTCGGAGATCACCGGGATCGGGCTGCGCAGCACGTCGACGACGTCGCGCACCGGCGCCAGGTAGGGGTCGACGACGGCGAACGGCGTGGCGATCGTGGAGAGCACCTTGCCGACGTCGAGCCGGACCTCGCCGTAGGTGACGGTGTCGAACTCGCCACCGCCGTCGGCCCCGGGCGTCCAGGGCAGGCCGAGGGCGCCGTCGAGGCCGAGCAGGCCGTCGAGGTCGAGGGTCTCGAAGGTGAGCTCCAGGCCCTCCTCGGGGTCCTGGCCGGGGGTGTCGGCGAAGGACGGCGTGGCGGTGAGCTCCCCGTCGTAGAGCTGGAAGAGGTCGTAGGTGCCCTCGGCGGGCGCGATCTCGATGGTGGTGTTCAGCGAGCCCGCGGCGGCACTGGTGGGCTTGATGGTCGCGGGCAGGTAGCCGACGATCGCCTCGATGCCGGCGCTGGGCATCTCGGCCTCGACGGTGGTGGAGAGCGTGTCTCCGGCCTCGACGACGACCTGCGGCCCGACGCCGCGGGTCAGCTGCAGGCTGATCGGCAGCGTCCACTCGGGGACGACCGTCGCGATCGGCTTGTCCGAGCGCACCTCGAGGCCGGCCAGGCCGGTCTGGAAGGGCACGGAGCCCTCGACGCGCTCGCCGGTCAGGGTGACGTCGACGCGCACCTGGTCCCAGCCGGTGCTGGTGTCGGTGAGGCAGGGCGTCGCCGGGGCGCCGGCGGCCGGGGCGGGGCAAGGCACGCACGCGACGCCGTTGCAGGTGACCTCGGCCGTCACGTCGGCGACCGCGACATCCACGAGCTCGTCGGTCTTGTTCACGGCGGTCACGACGGCGCCCTGGAGCGCCTCGTCCAGCTTGTCGCCCTCGGTCACGGTGGCGGGGATGGCGCGCAGGCTGGTGCGCAGCTCGCTGGTCAGGGTGGTGAGCGTCTCGGGCACCTCGGCGCCGGCGTCGAGGTCGGTGCCGATGAGCGGGGCGGAGATCGGGGTGCGCTCGACCGGGTCGAGGTTGCGCACCGCGGCGCCGTCCTGCGCCGAGCCGATCGCCGCGGCCAGGCCGTCGAGGCCCTCGGCCAGGAAGCGCACTTGCATCGGGTCCGGAGCGGCTGCGGCGGTGCCCGCGCCGCCGGAGGTCTCGGTGGCGTCGGCCTCGTAGGTGATGACGTCGTCGGTGCCGACGGCGAGCACGGCCACGGCGGCCTTCTGCTGGCCGCGGGTGCCGGTGCGGATGGTCTCGAGGGTGCCGTCGTCGTTCGTGGTCGTGGTGACCTGGACGCCCAGGCGGGCCTCGCTGGTGGTGGCGGGGTCGCCGGCGTCGTCGGCCTGCACGCGCAGCGCGGCGACGCCGGCCTGCAGCGGGCGGTTCTCGACGCCGGCGGGGCCGAGGTCGAGGGTCGCGGTGGAGGTGGTGCCGGTGTCGGTGCCCAGCGCGCTGCGGGCGGTGGCGGGGTCGATCTCGACGCCGAGGACGGTGGTGGACCCGACGGTGACGTCGAGGGTGTCCTGCTTGCCGGCGGCGTTGGTGCCGCTGGCGACGAGGCCACGGGTGTCGTCGTCGAGACGCAGGCCGGCCTCCTGCGTGCCGCCGGGCCTCGTGGCACCGAGCGAGACCTCCAGCTGGTCGCCCAGCTCGAAGCCCAGCGCGGGCGCCCAGCTGCGGCCGTCGCCGGTCTTGACGAGGGAGCCGACGGCGCGGCTCATCTCCTGCGCGCTCGAGACGGGAGGCAGGGTGCCGCCGCCCTGCAGCTGCTCGTCCTCGGTCGCCGCCGCGTCGAGCGCGGCGACGCCCTGGCGCAGCGCCTCGCGCTCGGTCGAGAGCTGGGCGGGGACGAGGTCGACCAGCGGCAGGCTGGTGGTCAGCTGGTCGGCGTCCAGCGCGCGCTGGCCGGTGAGGCCGTCGTCGGCCTGGCGGTCCAGGCGCGAGAGGGCGGAGGCGAAGCCCTCCACCACGGAGTCGCGGACGGCGTACGGGTCGCCGTCGACGACGGCCTGCACCTGCTCGCCGTCGGCCCAGATCGGCGTGCCGTCGGCCACCAGGCCGGTGCAGGTGAGGGTGTCGGTGTCCTCGATCACGACCGAGGGGCACGCGGCGCCCTGGCCGGTGACCTGGCGCAGCACCTCGACGGGGTCGCCGGCGTTCTGCGGGGCGGCGGCGTTGAGGAGCTCGTAGAGGGTGGTGCCGCCGAGCCCGGCGACGTCGAGGTGCACCTGGGTGGTGTCGCCGCTGCCGGTGACGCGCGCGGTGCCGGAGACGAAGCCCGCGGGCACGGGGTCGAAGACGCGCAGCGCGGTGTAGCCGGCGTCGGCCTCCACGGTGGGCAGGCCGGCGGGTCCCCAGCGCACGCTGACGGTGCCGGAGGCCCCCTCGGTGCCCGTGCTGACGGCGAAGCCGCCGTCGGGCAGCGGCTGCTCGGTGGCCTCCAGGCCCAGGGCGCCGGTGACGCGGGAGTCCAGGCTCAGCTGGTCGGCGTCGACGGTGCCGTCCTCGGCCACCAGGTCGCCCAGCGGCAACGCCGCGGTGGGCGAGCCGCCGCCGGGCACGACGCGGGTCAGCTCGACGGCGGGGCCGCCGGAGGCAACGCCCAGGTCCAGCTCGGTGAGGTCGGCCTCGACGCCGAGGAAGCCCACGCGGGCGGGCAGGTCGGTGACGGTGGCAGGGGGCGTGGCGCCCAGGCCGCCGATGCGCAGCAGGGAGGCGTCGGCGGGCAGCAGCACGGTCTCGCGCGGCTCGCCGGGCGCGGGGGTGTCGGTGCTGATGCCGAAGCCGACGTCGAAGGAGGCGTCGGTGGCCTCGACCTCGGCGCGCACCGGCTCGGGCTCGGGGGCACCCGGCGCGGTCGGGGGCTCGGCGTCCAGGCCGGTGAGGCCCACGAGCGCGCCCACGGTGCCGGGGTTGCCGATCGGGAGCCGGGCGGTGGCGGAGTCGTCGGAGATGTCGACGGCGACCCGCAGCTGACCGGTCTCGAGCGAGGCGGAGGCCTCGGAGTCGGCCAGGCCGTCGAGGCGGCGCACCACGTCCTGGACCGTGCGGGGCAGCGTGCGCCCGGCCATCGGCTGCCTCTTGAGGTCGAAGGTGACCTGCAGGTCCGGCTCGCCGTCGCCGCCCGTGACCACGACCGAGTCGGTGGGCTCGGGGCCGATCGCGCCGGCCGGGGTGGAGGCGAGGTCGCCGCCGTCGAGCAGCGTCCAGTCGACGTTGGTGGGTGAGGTACCCGGCGCGGTGACGGCCTGGCAGTAGACGGTGTCGCCGGGCGCGGCCACGCCGCTGGGCGGGCTTCCGGGCGAGACACCGCAGGTCACCTGGGCGGCCGCGGCCGACGTCAGCACCTCGAGCAGCCGGTCGCCGGGGGCGAACACGTCCGAGGTGCCGCCCGAGACCGAGGGGAAGGGCACGTCGGCAGCGTCTTGGAGGGCCAGCACGGTGCCGGTGTACTGCGCCAGCGCCGAGATACCGTCCACGACGGTCAGGCTCGTCGCCTGGGTCAGCGCAGCGCCGGCGTCCTCGAGCACGGGCTTGGCGGGCCACGCCTGGCCGGGGTCGGCCGGGTCGGTCTCGGTGGTCAGGGTGCCGGTGCGGGCGGCGTCCGGGCTGTCGGGGCTCGGGAGGGAGTCCGGCAGCTCGACGTCGAGGTCGACGTCCAGACGGTCGGCGTCGGCGTCGGTCTCGACGCGGAAGAGGTCGGGGAGCGTGGAGTAGCGCAGGTCCTCGAGGGTCAGCAGGCTGCGGCCATCGGGGTCGCGCATCGTGATCGTCTGCTCGCGGTGCACCGCGTAGGTGCCGCCCGTGACCTCGAGCTCGGTGAAGCCCTTGCGGGCACCGAACGGGTCCACCTCGGGCTTGCGCACGTCGACGACGAGCTCCATGACGGGCTGGCTGGTGAGCGCGGTGCGCAGCAGCGGGTCGTCCTGGCTGGGGTCGACCGAGACGACGAAGGGCTTCGTGGTGCGCAACGAGACCGTGAGGCGCCCGGCCGAGGCGCCCCCGCCCAGGCGCAGGTCGCCGTCGTCATGGGTGAGGGTCAGGTCCCGCTCGCCCTCGGCCTCGAAGGAGAACTTGATGCGCTGGGCGGTGCTGCCGGGGGCGACGGTGACGCCCTCGATCCGGTCCAGCGCGGAGCGCAGGTCGCCGGTGCCGCTCAGCGCCGCGTCGACGCCCTCCACGAGGGTGCCCTCGAGGTCGAGCACGTCGGCGGGCGAGACGGTGGTGAGCGGCAGCCGCGAGGCCAGCTGCGGGGTCTGGCCGACCGCGGAGATGGCGCCGGCCAGGGCGATGACGCCCTGCCGCATGGCGGTCGCGTCGCTCACCGGGGCGGCGGCCGCGGCGGGGGCTGCGACGGCCGCAGTGCCGCCACTGCCCACCACGCCGACCACCACGAGTGCTCCGCTGAGCGCGCCGATGACGGCGCGACGACCACGACGGGCGATGCCGCTGCTCACGAGTTCCTTCCCCGGACCTCGCCTGGCGCGATGCCCCCCGGGGCAGGTGTCTAGTGCATGGCGCGCGACGCTTCGCGCCAGATCTTGCGAAATGGCTACCCGGGGGGCACAAAATGATCAGGGTGGGCTAGACCATCCGTCGCCGGAGCCTCGTGGATTGGTCTGTCGGGGTGCCCGGGTGTCAGGCTCCTCGGCCCGTTCCTCGGCTCGGCCCGCGCTCAGTCCGCAGAGATCTGGCGGCGGAACTCGGTGCGCTTCTCGTGCAGCTCCCACAGGTGGTCGGCCAGCACGGCGGGGTCCTTCTCGTCGTCGCCCTCGATGATCTGCCCGCCGATGATCAGCTGCGAGACGGCGATGCCCTCCTCGCCCAGCACCTCGTGCAGCAGCTCGGCGTAGGCGGCCTGGCCGGCGAAGGCGATCGACGTGCCGGTGACGTTGCGGCCCGGCGTGACGGCCGAGCCGCCGTTGACGAACAGGATGGTCCCGCGGTTCTCGCCCAGGAAGCGCATGCCGGGCACGACGGCGTGCACGGCCGCAACCGGGCCGTAGATGGAGAACTCCACCGGGCCCACCAGGTCGGCGGGCGTGGTCTCCAGCACCGGCCGCATGAAGTCCTTCTGGGGGAGCGGGCTGTACTGCAGCACCTCGATCGGGCCGAGCTCCTGGGTGGCGCGCTCCAGCGCCCGCGCGAGCGAGTCGGGGTCGCGCACGTCGGCCGCGAAGCCGCGCGCCTGGACGCCGTCGGCCTCCAGGTCGGCTGCCAGCGCGTCGAGTCGCCCCTGGTGGCGCGAGAGCAGCGCCACGGCGAAGCCCTCCTTTCCGAAGCGCCGTGCCACGGCGGCTCCCAGACCCTTGCCGGCACCGATGATCGCGATCGTCGTCATGGTGGGCCGTTACCCGGTGCGGCGGTGATTCATCGCGCGCCATCGATGTGGGCGTCGACTCAGCCGGGATCCACCGATTGTCGGCGTCGCGAGCGCCGCCAGGAGGGTGTGATGGCAAGGCGCCATCGCGCTCGGCAGACTGGGCGTCTCTCAAGCGGTGGCAACGCCGTCAGCGCGCCCTCATGGTGGCGCGCAGCAGGCGAGAATCGGCGGATCCAGGCTCAGCGGCGCAGGTCGAGGTCGGGCAGCTCCTCGGGGAACGGGGGGTCGTCCACGGCCTGCTCGGTGGGGACGTCGAGGTCGAACAGCCGCAGCTCGGTGGAGCCGACGGCGTACAGCCACCCCGGGGCGCCGTCGTTCCACAGCAACCGCTCGGCCGGATAGGTGGCGTGCTCGTCGAGGACCAGCTCTCCGTCGCCCGCCCAGCTCCACACCAGCACGGCCTCGCCCGGCTCGGCGGCGAGCGCGAGCCTCACCTCGTCCGGCCCGTAGGTGAGCGCGGTCGGCCGAGCCGGCACGGGACGCTCGGCCGAGAGCGTCCCGTCCCCCGCCTCCCGGACCTGCACCTGCTCCGCGCTCACGGTCACCACGCGCGTGCCCGCCGGTGACCACGCCACCCGGCTCACCTGCTCGTCCTCGGTGGCCGGCTCCTCGCCCAGCACGAGCACGGTGCGCCCGGTCCGCACGTCCACCAGCGTCGGGGCCGACCCCTCGGCGGCGACCAGCAGTTGCGCGCCGTCAGGGGAGACCGCGACGTCGAGGACCTCGCCCGGCGAGACGACCGCGTGCCGCTGCGCCAGGGTGCGGGCCTCCAGCACCAGCGTCGCGTCGGCGGTGACGACCACGAGCGTCGAGCCGTCCGCGGACGTCGCGAGCGACTCCACGGGGGCCTCGGTGCGCAGCCGCTCGACCTCGCGACCCGTGTCGGGGTCCTGCAGCAGCAGGCCCTGCTCGTCGTCGGAGGGCGACGTGGGCGTGACCAGCAGGTGGTCGGCGCCGCGTGGAACCCACGCCGTGGCAGTGCTGCCGGGCAGCACGCCCTCGAGATCGTCGTTGCGCCACAGGCAGACCCACTCGGTGTGGCAGGGCACGGCCACCCGGAAGCCTGCGGCGTCGACCGAGGCGCCGGCGGGGTCCAGCACCTCGCCGGGGGTCGGCACGGCAACCTCACCGGGGGCGGTGGTGGTGGCGTCGGGTCCTCCGCTGCACGCAGTCAGCAGCGCCGTCAGCAGGGCGCTGCACGCGGTCCGTGCTCGCAGGGTGGCCATGCCCCCTGGTGTGCCCGTCAGCGGACCGGTGGAAACGCCGTCAGGGTGCCGGACGACGGGCGTGCACGCGCTCGACGATGCCCAGGCGCAGGCGCTCGGTCTCCACGACCTCGAAGCCGGCGGCGCGCACCAGCGGCAGCTGGCGGCGGGTGAACCACTCGCCGGCCACCCGCACGGTGACCCGCTCCACGAGCCACTGCACCGCGCGCACCGGCGGCCAGGTGCTGACGACGTGGTCGAGCAGCAGCAGGCTGCCGCCCGGGCGCAGTACCCGGTGCATCTCGGCCAGGGCCGCCGCCGGGTCGGGGATGCTGCACAGGCCCAGCGCGCACACCGCGGTGTCGACGCTGGCGTCGGGCAGCGGCAGCGCAGCCGCGTCACCCTCGAGCAGCTCGACCTCGCGGCCGAGCTCGGCGGCACGCTCGCGCGCGAGCCCCAGCATCCGTGGGCTGAGGTCGACGCCGACCAGCTGCACGTCGCCGGGGTAGAGCGGCAGGTTGGCGCCGGTGCCCACGGCCACCTCGAGCACCCGGCCGCGAGCACGCTGCGCCAGCCACGGGCGGCCGCCGTCGAAGAGGCGGCGCTCGAGGAGCGCCATCGAGCGGTCGTAGCGCGGTGCCGCGGCGTCCCAGACCTCGCGCTGTTTCTCGGTCGCCTCGGAGAGCTGGCGCGGTGTCGGTCGGCGCCGGGGCGTGGACGGCATGCCCGGCACTCTCCCAGGACCAGGCGCCGGTGTCATCGCCACGCACGGCGTCGGCGGCAGGCTGGGCTCGGTCGGCTCGGTCGTCCGTAGAAGTGGGGACACGTTCGGTCCGCGAGCCACCGCGCCACGCCTGGCTCCTGTCCCCCGGAGGCAGACGTGTCCCCACTTCTACGACGCATCCCGGCCGGTGCGCGGCGATGCGGGCTGATGAGGGCGGGGTGGGGTCAGCTGGTGGGCAGCACCGGCGCGAGGTCGGTGAAGCCGCCGCCGTTGACCACGTCGGTGACGCCGAGGTCAGCCAGCTGCTGCACCACACCTGCCGCGCGCCGTCCGGAGGCGCAGTAGACGACGTAGGCGGCCTCGGGGTCCAGGGCGTCCAGCCGGACCGTGAGGTCGGTGGAGGCCGAGTCGATGTTCACCGCTTCGGCCAGGTGCCCCGCCGCGAACTCCTCGGGGGTGCGGACGTCGAGCAGCACGGCGCCGTCGGCCACCGCCGCGGCGGCCTGCGCCGGCGTGACGACGACAGCCGCGCCGTCGGCGGCGGGGCTGCTGGCCGTGGCGGTGCCCGCCTCGTCGCCACCACCCAGCAGCCCGGAGGCGCTCTGCCACGTGGTGTAGGCGGCCACCAGCACCAGCAGCACCGCGAACCCGCGCGTGAGCTGCCGGGCGGGCAGCCGGTCGGCCACCCGCTTGCCGACCAGGGTGGCGATCATGGCCGCCAGGGTGAACGGCACGACCACGCCCCAGTCCAGGTGGATGCCCGCGCCGACGCGCGCCAGCAGGGAGCTGGCGGAGTTGAGGGCGACCACCAGGAGCGAGGTGCCGACCGCCACCTGCATGGGCAGGCGGAGCACCAGCACGAGCGCGGGCAGGATCACGAAACCGCCGCCGACGCCGAAGAAGCCGGTGAGCAGGCCGACGCCGGCCGCCGCGGCCACGACCGCGGTCCGCGAGGCCCGGGTCCGGGACCCGGACTGCACCTCGGTGCGCTCGAGGACCGGGGCGACGGCACCACGCGGACCCGCACCGCCGGCGGCCGGGTGCGGGACCGGGGTGGCACCGCCCGGCACGTCGTCCGCGGGCGTCGGGCGACCACCGAGCATCGCCGCGGCAGCCACGAGCATCAGCGCCGCGAAGCCGAGCAGCAGCAGGTCGGCGTCGACGCGGTGGTTGGCCCAGCTGCCCAGGAGTGCGGCGGGCAGCCCGACCAGCCCGAAGACCAGGCCGGTGCCCCGGCGCACCCGGCCGGCGGCGAGGTAGGAGGCGGCGCCCACGAGCGCCGTCAGCCCGACGATCACCAGGCTGCCGGTCGTGGCGGTCTGCGCCGGCTGGCCGACCACGTAGACCAGGGCCGGGACGGTGAGGATCGCGCCGCCGCCCCCTAGCCCGCCGAGGACCGCGCCGATCAGCAGGCCGAGCGCCAGCACCAGGAGCAGGTCCATCACACGCTCCCCGGGCCGCCACCGGGCGCCTGCACCGGAAGCCCCGCCGCCTGCCAGGCCTGCATGCCACCGGTCATGTTGACGACGTCGTGCCCCGCCGCGGCCAGGACGGTCGAGGCCTTGCCCGAGCGGTTGCCCGAGCGGCACACGGCCACGATCGGCTCCCCCACGGGCAGCGACGCGGGGTCCAGCTCAGCCAGTGGCACGTGGCGCGCCCCGGGCGCGTGCCCGGCCTCCCACTCGGCGTCCTCGCGGACGTCGAGCAGCAGCACGCCCTCGGCAGCCAGCCGTGCCGCCCGGTGGACGTCGATCTCCGGCACGGCGGGCGGCCCCTGGGGCGGGGTGGACGAGTGGGCCGCGCTCATCGGTCGGCCCCCGCGGTCGCGCGGTCGGAGACGGTGAGGGAGACCCGGTCGCCGCCGGCGAACTCGGTGAGCAGGCTGAAGCGGTCGCCGCGCACGAGGGTCTGGCGCCACTCCACAGGCCGTCCGCGCAGCTCGCCGGTGCGTTCCATGGCCAGGGCCGCGGTGTCCTGGCCGATGCCGAGCAGGACCCGCTCGGCGGGGGTCGGCACCACGGCCCGGACGCGCTCGCGACCTCCCGTGAGGCGCACCCCGCAGCGCCGATCCAGCTCGTCGTAGAGGGAGGTCTCGGTGAAGTCGGCCTCGAGCAGCGGCGCCGCGAGCCGGGCGGGCAGCCAGACGCGGTCCATGGCCAGCGGCTCGTCGTCGGCCAGGCGGATCCGCTCGAGGTAGACCAGCGGCGTCGACTCCTCCAGGCCGAGCCTCGTGGCGACCGTGCCGTCGGCGCGGGCGTCCAGCGCCCGCACCAGGCTGCGCTGGGCGTGCCCGGAGTCTCGGACCGAGGAGAAGAGGCTGTAGAGAGCGCCGTGCGGCTGGGCGATCTCGTCGGCACTCACCCGCGGGGCCCGCCCGCGGCCCGCCTCGACCAGGCCGGACTCGCGCAGCGAGCGCAGCGCCTGGCGCACGGTGTGCCGGCTGACGCCGTACTCGGCGACCAGCGCCATCTCGCCCGGGAAGGCGCTGGCGAACTCGCCACGGCGCAGGCGCCGCTCGACGTCGGCCCGCACCTGGGCCCACAGCGGCAGGGCCGAGCGCCGGTCGATGCCGGCGGCGGGCGGAAGGTCTGCGGGAGGCATGGCTCGAAATGTACGGACATAAACCGTGACTGGCAAGCGTTGAGGCTTGCCGTGCGCCCCCCGGAGGCGTACGGTCCCACGAAATGTACGGACATCCGTACGGACAAGGAGAGAACGTGCTCACCATCGAGGTCCTCGACACCAGCGACCTGGGCGACCGCAGCTACGTGGCCCACGACGGCGCGCAGGCCGTCGTCGTCGACCCCCAGCGCGACATCGACCGTGTGGAGGCAGTGCTCGCCGAGCGCGGGCTGCGCTGCGTGGCGGTGCTGGAGACACACATCCACAACGACTACGTCACCGGCGGCCACGAGCTGGCCCGGCGCACCGACGCCGCCTACGTCGTCAACGCCGCCGACCCGGTGGCCTTCGAGCGCGAGCCGGTGACCGACGGCCAAGTACTCACCCACGGCCGGATGCGCATCACCGCACTGGCCACGCCCGGCCACACGGTGACGCACCTGGCCTACTACCTGGAGGACACCGCGGGCGAGACGGACCCCGCGCTGTTCTCCGGCGGGTCACTGCTCTTCGGGTCCGTGGGCCGCACCGACCTGGTCGACGCCGACCGCACCGAGGAGCTGACCCGGGCGCAGTACCACTCCGCCCGGCGACTGGCCGAGCTCCCGGGCGAGACGCGGCTGTTCCCCACCCACGGCTTCGGGAGCTTCTGCTCCTCGGGCTCCGCCTCCGGGGGCGAGGCGTCGACCATTGCGCAGGAGCGCACCCGCAACGACGCGCTCACCGCGACCGACGAGGACGCCTTCGTCGAGACGCTGATCGCCAACCTGACCGCCTACCCGGCCTACTACGCGCACATGGGGCCGCGGAACCTCGCAGGCCCCGGCCCCGTCGACCTCAGCGCCCCCGAGCCGGTCGACCCCCAGCAGCTGCGCCGGCGCATCGACGCCCACGAGTGGGTCGTCGACCTGCGCACCCGCACGGCCTACGCGGCCGAGCACCTGCGCGGCAGCATCGGCATCGAGCTCGGCACCCAGTTCTCGACCTACCTCGGCTGGCTCATCCCCTGGGGCTCCTCGCTGACCCTGGTGGGTGACAGCGCCGAGCAGGTGGCCCAGGCCCAGCGTCAGCTGGTGCGCATCGGCCTCGACCGGCCCGACGGCGCGGCCGTGGGCACCCCGCGAGAGCTCGCGACCGGACCCGCCGACCTCGCGTCCTACCGCGTCGTGTCCTTCGAGGACCTCGCCGCCGTCCCGGACGCGGAGCGAGCCGGGTTCACCGTGCTCGACACCCGTCGCGACGACGAGCGCGCCCAGGGCGCGATCCCCGGCTCGGCTCACATCCCCCTGCACGCGCTCCTCGAGCGGCTCGACGAGGTGCCCGACGGACCGCTGTGGGTCCACTGCGCGAGCGGCTACCGCGCCTCGATCGCCGCCAGCCTGCTGACACGCGCCGGCCACGAGGTCGTGCTGGTCGCCGACGATTTCTCGGCCGCGGAGGAGCTGGGCCTCGTCGCCGAGCCGAGCTAGAACGGAACGCCGCTGCGGTCGGCGAGGGCGCCGGCATCCAGCAGTCGCGACCACCGCCCACGCCGCGCGGGTGCGGGGGGCTCCTCGGGCTGCTCCCCGTCCTCGGCCTGCTCGAGGTGCGGCGGGAGCGCGTCGGTGCTGCTCACCCGTCCATGAGAACCCGCCGGCCGGGGCGCCCCCGACCACGTCTCGCCACGTGGGCGGCGCAGCACGCCGACCACGATCCACCGACGACTTGCCATAACCCCCCAGGGGGTTGTTAACCTTCATTCATGGAACCCCCCTGGGGGTTATTCGCAGAGGAGAACAATGACCACCACCGCCGAGCGCGCGGCCGACCACGGCCCCGACGCCGCCCCGCACCGCTCCCACCAGCCCGGTCGCTCCGGCCCGCTGGGCCGCCTGGGTCTCTGGGTCGACGACCACCGCCGCCTCACCGCCGCCGTCTGGGTGCTGCTGGTGGTGGGACTCGGGATCTTCGCGCCCAAGGTCGAGCACAACCTCTCGGGAGCCGGCTGGCAGGCCGACGGCTCCGAGTCCGTCGCCGTCCGCGAGGCCGCCCAGACCTACTTCGGCGGCAACGCCAGCTCCGCCATCCAGGTAGTCGTGCAGGCCGACGAGCCGCTGACGAGCGCCCGCGGTCAGGAGGTGCTCGCGGAGGTCATGACCACCCTCGAGGCCGACCCGCGCATCGCCCAGGTCTTCGCACCGCAGCCGGGTGTCACGGTGACCGAGGATCTCCGCACGGCGGTCGTGCTGGCCGGCGCGGGGGCCGACACCAACGAGATGGTCCGTGCCGCCGACGATCTCAAGGGCCCGCTCGGCGAGCTCTCCGGCGACGGCGTCGAGGTCAACCCCACCGGAGCCTCGCTGCTCTGGTCGGACTTCAACGAGGCCAACCTCGACGCCATGCTCAAGTCCGAGATGATGTCGTGGCCGGTGACGATGGCCATCCTGGTGCTGGCCTTCGGCGCCCTCGTGGCCGCGGGCCTGCCGCTGCTGCTGACCCTGGCCGGCCTCGTCGCCTCCGCCGGTTCGCTGGTGCTCATCAACGAGCTCGTCCCGGTCTCCATCTGGGCGATGAACTTCGCGATGATGTTCGCGCTGGCGCTCGGCATCGACTACGCCCTCTTCCTCGTGGTGCGCTACCGCGCCGCGCGGATGGGCCGTGGGCTGGCGCCACGCGCGGCGATCGCCGAGACCATGGACACCGCCGGCAAGGCGGTGCTGCTCTCCGGCCTGACCGTGCTGATCTCGCTCTCGGCCGTGATGGTGGTGCCCTCACCGTCCTTCCGGTCGATGGCGGGCGGGATCATGCTCGCGGTGGTGTTCGTGCTGGCCGCCACACTCACCCTCCTGCCACTGGTGCTGCTGAAGCTGGACCTGCGGATCAACAAGCTGGCGCTGCCCTGGGTGAAGACCGGAGAGCACCGCTCTGCCCGGTTCGCCGCCTGGGGTGAGCGTCTGTGGCGCCGGCCCGTGCTGTTCGGTGCCGGCTCGCTGGTGCTGCTCGTGGCGCTCGCCGCCCCGATCATCGGCCTCTCCACCGCCATGCCCTCGATCAAGGTGCTCCCCGAGGACGCCAGCGCCCGCCAGGGCTACGACCAGGTGCAGGCAGCCTTCGGCGAGGGTGCCCCCGGCACCCTGCAGGTGATCACCGACAGCGGCGACGCCCCCGCCGTCGCGCAGGCCCTCGCCGCCGACCCCGGCATCGCGGGCGCCATGCCGCCCCAGCCCTCGAGCGAGGGCTCCGGCGCGGGAGCCGACCAGGTGCTCATCCAGGCCGTGCCGACCGTGGACCCCTCCGACCCCGAGCTCTCCACGACCGTCGACCGGCTGCGTGCCGAGCTGCCCGAGTCGGCCCTCGTGGGCGGCGCGGCCGTCGAGAACCTCGACCTCAAGACGCAGCTGGACGACTCGACGCCGCTCGCGATCGGCATCATCCTGGTGCTCGGCTTCCTGCTGCTGCTCGTGGCGCTGCAGGCACCGCTGATCTCGCTGCTCGGCACGCTGGCGAGCCTGCTCTCCACCGCGGCCGCGTTCGGCGTCGCCCGGCTGATCTTCCAGGAGGGCTGGGGTGCCGGGTTCTTCGGCTTCGAGTCCCAGGGCTTCCTGGACGCATGGGCGCCGATCTTCTTCTTCGCCATGATCTTCGCCATCGCCATGGACTACACCGTCTTCCTGCTGGCCTCGGCCAAGGAGCACTACGAGCGCAGCGGCGACCCGCGCGAGGCCATGGTGGGCTCGCTGGCCCACTCCGGTCGGGTGATCTTCGCCGCCGGCGCGGTGATGGTGGCGGTGTTCTTCACCTTCGCGCTCTCCGGCCCGCTGCCGCCCAAGGAGATGGGCATCATCCTGGGCATCGCCGTGCTGCTCGACGCCTTCCTGGTGCGCCTGGTGCTGCTGCCGGTGCTGCTGCGCCTCACCGGCCACGCCGCCTGGTGGAGCCCCGCCTGGCTACGCCGGGTGCTGCCCACCATCACCTTCAGCCACGGCTGACCCCTCCGGTCCGTCCTACCCACCCGATCCGAACCCGACACCGAGGAGAACCCGATGTGCCGTCCCGTCCGTTGCAAGAAGTGCCAGAAGACCACCTGGGCCGGTTGCGGCCAGCACGTGGCGCAGGTCAAGGCCCGGGTGCCCGCCGGCGAGTGGTGCGGCGGGCACGAGCCCGACCCGAGCGCCGGCTTGTTCCAGAAGCTCACGGGGCGCGCGTGAGGCCCGTGATCGGCTGACGGGACGCCGATGCGGTCAGCCCTGCTCGACGTCGGACCCCGGCAGGTGCGGCGGCAGCAGCACCGTGACCCGGGTTCCGAGGCCGAGGCGCGAGTCGATGCCCAGGTGACCGCCGTGCCGCTCGACCAGCGCGCGGGCGATGGCCAGGCCCATCCCCGCTCCCTGCCGGTCGGACTCCTGCGCCTCCGGTGAGCGGAAGTAGGGCTCCTGGACGTGCGGCAGGTCGCGCGCCGCGATCCCCACACCACGGTCGAGCACGCGCAGGACGACGCCGCCGCGGTGCGGCCGCACCTCCACCACGACGGGGGAGCCGGCCGGGGAGTACTTCAGTGCGTTCTCGACGAGGTTGTCGACCAGCAGGCGCAGCTGCGAGCGCACCGCCAGCACCGGGGCGGGCCGGGAGCCGAGCACCGTGACCCGCGATCTCCCCGCCGCGGCGACGGACTCCGCCTCGGTCACGACGTCGCGAGCCAGTCGCTGCAGGTCCACCACCTCGGGGACGGCCGGTGGTGCCAGCCCGGCCAGCGCGACCAGACGCTCGCCGGTGGCGACGAGCGCCTCCAGCGCGCGCTCCGCGGCACGCACCGCGTCGACCTGCTCCTGCGCCAGCTGGCCTCCACCGGCCACCAGCTGGAGCTGGGCGGAGACCGCCATGACCCGGTTGCCCGGCTCGTGGGCCAGCCCGAGGTGCTCGGCCTCCCACGGTGACGCCGGCCTCGCAGCCCACGAGCGCGTGGGAGGACGGCGGGAGCTGCGTCGTACCACCGGCTCCGGGAGCTCCGGGAGCTCCGGGAGCTCCGGGAGCTCCGGGGGATCCGCGTCGGGAGCGGCACCCTCGCTCGACGGCGGTGGCACGCGGTGGCACGCGGTCATCGGTGATCCTTCCGTCGTCCACTGGCAGGCGTCGCCTCACGGTACGGTTCGGCCCTTCACCTACCGGACGGTCCAGATGTGAAAGTTCACTGGTGGCCCAGATGACGCCTCCCTTCGCGGACGCCCGGCCCGTGCGGCCGCGGGCGGGCGAGCGCCGTGCGCCCACGACGGCCTTCAGTGAGCTGCTGGACGAGGCGCTGCGGGCTCGCGCGGTGACGCTCACCTGGGTCCGGGACCGGCTCGCCGCCGAGGGCCACCGCACGAGCCTCACCTCCCTCTCCTACTGGCGCAGCGGGCAACGGGTCCCCGAGCGGCAACCCTCGCTCGACGCCGTGCGTGCGATGGAGAGCCTGCTCGGCCTGCCGGCCGACCACCTGCTCTCCGCTCTCCCGGCGGTGCGCAGACCGGGGCCGCCCGGACCGCTGGTCGACTTCGTGGACCTGGTGGACCCACCCCAGGACCCCACCGCCGAGGAGTCCGCCACGCTGGCCACCTTCGGGTTCGAGGGCGCGCACCGCCGACAGCGCGTGACGCTCGCGCACCTGGTCGTCGACGTCGACGAGCACGGTGACGACGTGCGGATCAGCGCCCGCACCGCGATCCGAGCCATCGTCGAGGGACTGGAGAGCTACTCGATGGGCCTCGGCGGTCTGACCGAGGGAGAGACCGCCGCGCTGCTGGAGGTGCACGGGGCGCGCGTCGGCCGGGAGGCCCACCTGTCCTCACTCGGCGTCCAGGCCTGGCTGCTCGACCTCGACCGCCCGCTGCGCGTCGGTGAGAGCCACGTCATCGAGCACGCGCTGCGCCTGCCGCCCACCCGGCACCAGCACGTGGAGTACTACGCCGAGCAGCCCGTGCGCGAGCTGATGCTGTGGGCGCGCTTCGACGCACGGCGACCGCCCGCCTCGGCGGAGGTGTACGAGGTGAACGACGGCGAGGAGACCGCCACGCCGCTCGACGTCCACGGCCTGTGCTCCCTCAGCACGATCCGGCACGGCTTCGGGCCGGGCACGCTCGGTCTGCGCTGGAGCTGGTGAGGGCTACTGCGCCCAGGAGGTGCGGCCGTCGCCGGTGATCGGAAGCGGATCGCCCGGGGTCACCCGGGGCTCCACGGTGGCCTCCCAGAGTCCCCGCACACGCGCGAGCAGCTCGCGGGCGGTGTGGCTGCCGTCGTCGGTGGCGAGTCCCTGCACCTCCAGGCCGGCGGCCACGCCGAGGTCGACGGCCCGGGCGGTGTGGAAGCCCTGCGTCACCACCACCGCGGACTCGACCTCGAAGACCTCGCGGGCGCGGCGCATCGTGTGCCAGGTGCTGAACCCGGCGTAGTCGGTGAACACGTCCTCGGCCGGCACCCCGGCCGCGAGTGCGGCGTCACGCATCGCGTCGGGCTCGTTGTAGGAGGGATCCCCGTTGTCGCCGGAGACCAGGATCTTCTCCACGGTGCCGGCCTCGTGCAGCGCGACGGCGGCGTCGAGGCGCTCCTGCACGACGTCGCCGAGCGAGCCGTCGGGCCGCACCAGCGACCCCGGCACGATCGCCACCTGCGCGGGCCGGACGGCGTCCGGCTCACGCACCACCTGGTCGCCGGTGCGCAGCACGACGACGAGGTTCGAGACCACGACAGCCCCGCCCGCCAGCACACCGAGTGCGGCCAGCAGCAGCACCGGCCAGCGTCGAGACCTCACGCCTCGAGCGTAGCGGCGCTCCGGTCAGGCAGAGGCAGCGTCGGGCACCAGTTCGGAGAGCAGTGCTCGCACCCGCTGGTCGATCTCGTCGCGGATGGCGCGCACGGCGTCGGCGCCCTGGCCCGAGGGGTCGGCGAGCGCCCAGTCCTCGTAGCGCTTGCCGGGGAAGATCGGGCAGGCGTCGCCGCAGCCCATGGTGATGACGACGTCGGAGGCGGCGACGTCCTCGGTGAGCAGCTTCTTGGGGAGGTTCTGGCTGATGTCGATGTCGAGCTCGGCCATCACCTCTACCACGGCCGGGTTGACCGAGTCGGCAGGTGCGGAGCCGGCCGAGCGCACGTGGACGCGACCCTGGGCGTGGTGGTGCAGCAGCGCGGCGGCCATCTGGGAGCGGCCCTGGTTGTGGACGCACACGAAGAGGACCTCGGGGGTGGTGGTCACGCGGATGTTCTCCTGTTCGGCAGCGAGGCGGACGAGCTGGTCGCGGGCGATGCGCCCGGTGAGGATGGGCAGGTAGGTCTGGATGCGGGCCTGGTCGCTGATCCGGTCGAACGCGTCGCCCACGTGGGCCCGCACGGTCTCGGGGCCGAAGACGCCGGCGAACATCGGGGCGAGGTCGGCGGCGATGCTGTCGAGCAGCGAGTCCACGCCCGGCGGGCGCGGGACCCGGGTGGCGGGCGGGGTGTCGTGGGTGGTCACGGTCGTGCCTCTCGGTCGGCGGGCCAGCGGGATGAGGGGTCAGGTGCGGCTGCGGGTGGAGCCGTCGGCGTAGAAGCGACGGCGGGCCCACAGCGAGACGTAGACCAGCGCCACGAGCACCGGCACCTCGATCAGCGGGCCGACCACGCCGGCCAGCGCCTGGCCGGAGGTGACCCCGAAGACGCCGATCGCCACCGCGATGGCGAGCTCGAAGTTGTTTCCGGCGGCGGTGAAGGCCAGCGTGGTGGTGCGCTCGTAGCTCATCCGCAGCGCCATGCCGAGGGCGAAGGAGCCGGCCCACATGAGGCCGAAGTAGGCCAGCAGGGGCAGGGCGATGCGAGCGACGTCGAGGGGCTGGTTGGTGATGGTGTCGCCCTGGAGCGCGAAGAGCACCACGATGGTGAACAGCAGGCCGTAGAGGGCGGTGGGACCGATCTTGGGCAGGAACGTGCCCTCGTACCACTCCCGACCGCGCGCCCTCTCGCCGAGCGTGCGGGTCAGGAAGCCCGCCAGCAGGGGGATGCCGAGGAAGATCAGCACCGAGACGGCGATCTGCCACACCGAGATGTCCAGCCCGCCGCCGGCGGCGTCGTCCTCCAGGCCGAGCCAGCCGGGCAGCAGCTCGAGGTAGAACCAGCCGAGGCCGGCGAAGGCGATGATCTGGAAGACCGAGTTGATGGCCACCAGGATGGCCGCCGCCTCGCGGTCGCCGCAGGCGAGGTCGTTCCAGATCAGGACCATCGCGATGCAGCGCGCGAGCCCGACGATGATCAGGCCGGTGCGGTACTCGGGGAGGTCGGGGAGCATCAGCCAGGCCAGCGCGAACATCAGTGCGGGGCCGAGCACCCAGTTCAGGACGATGGAGGCCACGAGCAGGCGTCGGTCGGCGGTGACGTTGCCCAGCTCGTCGTAGCGCACCTTGGCGAGCACCGGGTACATCATCACCAGCAGGCCGATGGCGATCGGCAGCGACACCGACCCCACCTCGACGGCGGCGAGCGCCTCGTCGAGGCCCGGGACCAGGCGGCCGAGGAGCAGACCCCCGACCATCGCGACGATGATCCAGACGGGCAGGAAGCGGTCGAGGGTCGAGAGCCGCTGCAGGACCGCCGCGTCCTGCGGGTGCTGGGAGGCCTGGGTCGGGGCGCTCACGCGGGCACCCCGGCGTCGGCGAAGAGCGAGAGCATGGCGGCCATCGCGGCGGGGCGGGCACGGTAGTAGACCCAGACCCCGCGCTTCTCTCGGTCGAGCAGACCGGCGTCGTGGAGCACCTTGAGGTGGTGACTGATCGTGGGCTGGGAGAGGTCGAAGGCGGGCAGCAGGTCGCAGACGCACGCCTCGCCGCCCTCGTGGCTCAGCACCAGCGAGAGCAGCCGCAGCCTCACGGGGTCGGCGACGGCCTTGAGCAGCGGCGCCACCTGCTCGGCGTCGGCGGCACTCATCGGCTCGCGGGCGAGCGGGGTGCAGCAGGCCAGCGGGTCGTCCGGGTCGCACCCGGCTCCGGCAGACATCGACATGCGTCGATATTGACAGGTATCTATCTCTATACGCAACCAGGGCCGATAGTCCGCAGCAAAGTGGTCGTCGCGAGGCCCGGATGACGACCAGTTTGCTGCGGACTATCGGCGAGGATGGGGCAGCAGCCGCGGCACGACGCGCAGGTAGACGAGCATTCCCACGAGCTCGACCAGGGTCTGGGTGACGACGACGAGCGGCACCAGGGCCAGCTCCGCGGGCAGGGCGAGCGCGATCGGCAGCACCACGAGCGAGTTGCGGGTGGCGCCGCTGAAGACGAGCGCGCGACCGGCGCCGACGTCGAGCCGCGCCAGGCGCGCGACCAGCAGGCCGAGCGGCGCCATCACCACCAGGAAGCCCGCGTAGATCGGCACCACCGGCAGCAGCTCGGGCAGCCGGTCGTCGACCGCCCCCGCCTGGGAGGCCACGACGACGGCGAGTGTCGCCACCATGAGGGGGACCATCGCCGCGCCCGACCACCCCTCCCAGCGGCGGGACGCGCGGGCCGCGGACCCCTCGCGCGCGGAGAGCACCTGCACGAGCACGGCCAGCGCGAGCGGCGCGAGCACCAGCAGCACCAGCGCCTCGACGAGCGGGCCGGCCAGCGCACCGGTGCTCACGACCTCGCTCAGCTGGGGACCGAGCAGCAGCACCAGGGCGGGGGGCAGCAGCACCAGCTGCAGGAGCATCAGCAGCGGGGCGGCGGCCAGCAGACGCTCGGCGGCACCGCCGGCGAGCCCGGCGAAGACGATCACGTAGTCGATGCACGGTGCGAGCAGCACCAGCAGCACCCCCACGAGCAGCGCCGGCTCGCCGGCCACCACGCGGCTGAGCGCCAGCACCACGAGCGGCACCACCGCCAGGTTGAGCACCAGCAGCGCCGTCAGGAAACGTAGGTCGCGCAGGGCGGATCCGAGGCGGTGGAAGGGGACGGCCAGGAAGGTCGCGTGCAGCAGCGCGGCGAGCACCGGCGTGATGGCGACCTCGAGCCGGTGGGCGCCGGGCACCCCGACGCCGATCGCCAGGCCGGCGGCGATCGCCAGCACGTAGAGCGCCACCTGGTGGCGCTCCAGCCAGGCGACGGCAGGGGACGCCACCGCCCCGCTCATGCCAGCCCGAGGTCGTCGAGCACCTCGGCGACGGCGTCGCGGGCGGTCCGGCCGACGCCGATCAGGGTGGCCGACGCCGGGCCGGTCCAGTCCCCGTAGCCCAGCAGGTGCAGCCGCGGCTCCTCGGCGCTGCGGGTCCCGCCGGGTGGCTCCGTGCGTACCGGGTGGCGTCCACCGCGCAGCTGCAGCGGTGCCAGGTGGGCCAGGGCCGGGCGGAAGCCCGTGCACCACAGGACGACGTCGAGCTCACGCCGTGTTCCGTCCGGCCAGACGGCTCCCTCGGGGGTCAGCCGCTCGATCATCGGCTCGGCGTGCAGCACGCCGCGCTCGCGCGCCTCCAGCACCGAGGCCACCATCACGATGTCGCCGAGCCCACCGACGCCGGCCTCCGCGCCCTCGTCCCACCGCCCACCCTGCTGCACGGCGCGCGTGCGCCGGGTGGCCGCCTGGAACAACACCCGCCCGTCCACGTCGTCGGCCATGAACCGCGGCGGACGGCGGGTGACCCAGGTGGTCTCGGCCACGGTGGAGACCTCGGCCAGCAGCTGGGCGGCGGTGTTGCCGCCGCCCACCACCAGCACGCGCCGGTCGACGAACGGCCCGGGCTCGCGGTACTGCGCGGCGTGCAGCTGCTCGCCGGCGAACTCGCGCATGCCGGGGACGGCCGGCCAGAACGGCCGGTCCCAGGTACCGGTTGCCGAGATCACTGCTCTCGCGCGGTAGGTGCGCTCTGCCGTCTCGACCAGCAGGGGTCTGTCGGGACCCTCGCCGTCGGACCGCACGGCCACCACGCGCGCCGGTCGCACCAGCGGGAGGCGGTAGCGCTGCTCGTACTCGCCCAGGTAGTCGCGCACGTGCGCGGCGCTGGGGTAGCCCTGGGTCGGCGGCATCTGCCACCCGGGCAGGGAGGAGTAGCCCGCCGGGGAGAACAGGCGCAGGCTCGGCCACATGCGCGGCCAGGCCCCACCCGGCTCCTCACCAGCGTCGAGGATGACGAAGTCACGAGCCGGCTCCAGCCCGGCACGCTGCAGGTAGAACCCTGCCGACAGGCCCGCCTGGCCGCCCCCGATGACGACGACCGGCAGGTCTTCCGACACCTCGTGTGATTCTACGAGAGCGGTGCTCACGCGTTGTCGGGGCGGCGTCGCTCGAGCAGCACGGTGTCGCGCCACACGCCGTCGAGCTGCGCGATCCGCGAGCGCACGGCGAGGGTGCGGTACCCGGCGGCGTGGTGCAGCGCGAGGGACGCGCGGTTCTCCGGGAAGATCGTGCTCTGCAGCGTCCAGAGCCCACCGGCGTCGGCCTCGGTGACCTGGCGGTGCAGCAGGGCCTTGCCGACGCCGCTGCCGCGGGCCTCGGCCGCCACGTAGAGCGCGTTCTCCACGACGCCGGCGTAGCAGGCGCGAGGGCTCACCGGTGAGAGCGTCGTCCAGCCGACCAGCTCGCCCGCGCGCTCGGCAACCCAACGGTGCTCGGGCAGCCAGCTGCGGCCGAGGTCGGCGAGCGCGGGCACCTGGGTCTCGAAGGTGGCGTTGCGGGTGGCGATGCCCTCGGCGTAGATCTCGCGCACGCGGGGGCGATCGGCCTCGGTCATGGCGCGGGTGCTGACGTCGGCCGGGAGGTCCTCGGGGCAGCACGGCGGCGTGGCGAGCGCGCCCATCACCACGTCGGCGGCGTGCGGCAGGCCCGTGCAGCAGGCGGCGTTGACCGAGACCACCGACGCCGTCCCGACCTTGTCGACGGCCACGAAGCCCACCTCGGCCAAGCGGCGCACGTGGTGGGAGGCGGTGGCCTGGCCGATGCCGAGCAGCTGGGCGAGGTCGCCGATGCGCAGGCTGCCAGACGGCGCCGTGGCCACGGCGTGCAGCAGCCGCACACGGGTGGTGTCGGCCAGGGTGGCGAACCAGGCGGCGTAGGTGGCGGCGGCGTCGCCGTCGAGGACGGCGGGCTGCGGGGCGGTGTCGGCGGTGTCGGTGGTGTCTGTGGTCGCGATCGGCACCCGGGCAGACTACCGCGGCTACATCGATCTGCGTCGATGGTTGCGCGGTGACGATCCGGTGCCCTACGGTCGGGCCACTTGATCGACCGCCATCGATGAAAGGTTCTGAGATGACGCTGACCCCCACGCCCGAACAACCCCTGGTGGTCATCGGCGCCGGCCCCGTCGGCCTGGCCGCCGCCGCGCACGCCCAGGCCCGGGGCCTGCCCACCCTGGTGCTCGAGGCCGGCCCGGACGCCGGCTCCACCGTGCGCGCGTGGGGCCACGTGCACCTGTTCTCGCCGTGGTCGGAGGTGGTCGACCCCGCGGCCGCCGCGCTGCTGGCCACCACCGGCTGGACGGCCCCCGAGCCGTCGTCCTACCCCACCGGCCACGACTGGGCCGATCGGTACCTGACGCCGCTCGCGGCGGCGCTGCAGGAGACCGGCCAGGTGCAGGTGCGCCACGGCCACCGGGTGGTGGGGGTGACCCGCGCCGGCCGTGACCGGCTGGTCGACTCCGGTCGCGAGCAGGCACCGTTCACCGTGCTGGTGCAGACGTCCGCCGGTCTGGAGCGCCACCCGGCCTCCGCCGTCGTCGACGCCTCCGGCACCTGGGGCACGCCCAGCCCCCTGGGAGGCGACGGGCTGCCCGCCGTCGGCGAGGCCGAGCACGCCGCGCGGATCACCTACGGCATCCCCGACCTGGCCGACCCCGTCGTCCGGGCCCGCTTCGCCGGCCGGCACGTGGCCGTGGCCGGCACCGGCGCCTCGGCGCAGAACGTGCTGGTCGGCCTGGCCGGGCTCGCCGGGGAGGGCACCACCGTCTCCTGGCTGGTGCGTCGCGCCGCTGCCGACGACGCCTTCGGGGGCGGCGACGCCGACCAGCTGGCCGCCCGCGGCGCGCTCGGGAGCCACGCCCGCGAGGCTGTCGAGAGCGGGCCAGTGCGCGTCGTCACCTCGTTCCGCACCGCCGCCGTGGACTCCGAGCCGGGGAGCACGCTGCGGCTGACCGACCTCGGCGGGCAGGTGCTCACCGGGGTCGACGAGGTCGTGGTGGTCACCGGCTACCGCCCCGACCTGACGATGCTGGGCGAGGTCCGCCTCGACCTGGACCCCGTGCTCTCCGCGCCCAGCCGGCTGGCTCCGCTGATCGACCCCAACGTGCACTCCTGCGGCACCGTCTACCCGCACGGTGCCGCTGAGCTGGCGCAGCCCGAGGAGGGGCTCTACCTGGCCGGGATAAAGAGCTACGGCCGGGCCACCTCGTTCCTGGCGATGACCGGCTTCGAGCAGGTGCGCAGCGTGGTGGCCGCGGTCGCCGGCGACCATGAGGCCGCGGCCCGCGTGGAGCTGGTGCTGCCGGAGTCCGGCGTCTGCGGTGGATCCGGCACCTTCGACGGCGACCCGGCGGTCGGCGTCGAGGGTGGCTCGGAGGGCGGGGGCTGCTGCGCGCCGGCGCCGGTGCTCACGTCGTCCACCCGCTGACGCCGGCAGCCCGCCCGGTCAGCCCGCGACCTGCACCTCGCGCGGTCGGCGCACCATCAGCGCCACCAGCACCGCGGCGGCGGAGATGACCCCGCCCCACAGGAACGCCGCGTGGACGCCCTCGGCCAGACCCTGCACGGGGTTGGTGCCCGAGGAGATCGCCGCGGTGGACTGGCGCGTCATCACGGTCACGAACAGGGCGGTGCCGGCGGCGCCGGCCACCTGCTGCACGGTGCCGACGATGGCGCTCCCGTGGGAGTAGAGGTGCTGGGGCAGGGAGCCGAGAGCGCTGGTGAGCAGCGGGGTGAACATGAAGGCCAGGCCGATGCTCAGCAGCACGTGGACGGCGATGACCGTGCCGCTCGTGGTCTGGGCGTCGAGGTTGGTCGCCATGAGCCAGAGCGCCACGCTGGCGAGGGCGGCGCCGGGTGCGACCAGCGGACGAGGGCCCACCCGGTCGAAGAGCCGGCCGACGAACGGCGCCAGCACGCCCATGGTCAGACCGCCTGGCAGGAGCAGCAGACCGGTGCGCAGCGTCGAGAGGCCCAGCACGTCCTGCAGGTAGATGGGCAGCAGGATCAGCGTGCCGAAGAGCGCCATCATGCTCACGGCCACGAGCAGCACCGCCACGCTGAAGGTGGGTGTGCCGAAGGCGCGCAGGTCGAGCAGGGCCGCGGAGCGCAGCCGCAGCTGACGCCGCACGAACAGGGCCAGGGCGACGGCGCCGACCGCGACGGGCACCCACGGCGCGACCGGGGTCTCGCCAGCGGCAGCCTCGCCGATGCTGGACAGGCCGTAGATCAGGCCGCTGAACGCGACGGCGGAGAGCAGCACCGAGGGCACGTCGATCGGCACGCGCTGCGGCTCGGTCACGTTGCGCACCCAGGTGGCGCCCAGCGCGAGGGCGAGCACGGCGATCGGCAGCACGAGCCAGAAGATCCAGCGCCAGCTGAGCTGGTCGAGCACGATGCCGGAGATGGTCGGCCCGACGGCCGGCGCGACGGAGATGACGATCGAGATCGTGCCCATCATCTGCCCGCGGCGCTCGGCCGGGACGATGGTGAGGATCGTGGTCATCAGCAGCGGCATCATCAGGGCGGTGCCCACGGCCTGGATCACCCGGCCGGCCACCAGGACCTCGAAGACCGGCGCGGTGGCGGCGGTCAGCGTGCCGAGCGTGAAGCTGCTCATCGCGAGCACGAAGACGGTGCGCAGCGGCAGTCGGGTGAGCAGGAACCCGCTGATCGGGATGACGACGGCCATCGTGAGCAGGAAGGCCGTGGTGAGCCACTGCGCGGTGGCGGCGGTGACGCCGAACTCCGCCATGAGCTGGGGCAGCGCCACGCCCATGATCGTCTCGTTGAGGATGACGACGAACGCTGCGCCCACGAGCAGGGCGATCAGGCGACCCGGCCGCTCGACGACGGGGCCGCGCGATGCCCCGGGGGCGTCCGCGGTCGGCGGGCTGGTCGGGCTGGCCGGGCTGGTGCTCGTGGCGGGGCTGGACACGCGTGCTCCTGGGGGTGCTCGGGACGGACGGGCGGATCGACGGCGCTGCTGCTGCGTGGGACAGCCTGCGCCATCGTGACAGTGACTGCCAACACGGCGGTGTCCGCCGCTATTCCCGTCCGCCGGTCTAGGATCGACGACGTGCCTGAGACCGCCGTGCCGTCCGTCGCGCCGTCCGCCGGGCCCGCCGAGCCGGGCCTGCGCGAGCGGCGCCGTCGTCAGACCGAGCGCGAGATCAGCGACGTCGCCCTGGACCTGTTCGAGTCGCGGGGCCTGGACCACACCACCGTCGACGAGATCGCGGGCCGGGTCGGTGTCTCGCCGCGGACCTTCTTCCGCTACTTCGCCACCAAGGAGAGCGCGGCGCTGCTGGGCAATGCCGACCTCGAGGAGCGGGTGGGCACGATGGTCGAGGCGACCCGCCCCGAGCAGCCGTTGCTGCCGCAGCTGGAGGTGATCTGGCGCGAGGTCCTCCGCGTCATCGCCGAGGGCGAGGAGGGCACCCGGCTGCTGCGCGTGCGCCGGCTGATGCAGCACGAGCCCTCGCTGCGCCTGGCCGGTCTGCAGCTCGACGAGGAGCGGGTGTCGGCGCTGGCGTCACGCCTGGCCCAGATCACCGGACGGCCCGACGACGACGTCCGGCTCGTCGTCGAGCTGGGCAGTGCCGTGGTGCGTCACGCCCTGGACCGGTGGGCCACGGCCGCCGAGCGGGACGAGCACCTCGACCTGCTAGCCGCCTACGAGGCTGCGTCGACCGCGGTGCGAGCCGAGCTGGCGGCTGGGCGCTAGCCGGCTAGGACCTGCCGCGGTCGAGCTCGCCGAGAGACTGCGGTACTCGTTGAAGTCGTCGAGGGGCACGCCGCCGAGCTCCGGCTCGCGCACCACGTCGGGGACACGGCGAGCGCGGCGGTCACGACCAGGGTCCTGCGGCGCGGCACGGCGGACACCCTGCCCGCGGTGGTGCGGCGCCCTCGATCCTCGGGCTCCGCCATCGCCCAGCCTTGCTCAGCCCTCGGTCAGCACTGTCCCGCGGGGGCGCGCCGTCCACAGCTCGCGCACGGGTCGGGGCCAGCAGAGCGCAGCCAGGACGACCGCGCCGGCGAGCACCCACCAGGCTCCGGGCCCCCCGGTCGCCGCCTGGTCACGCTCGTTCCACCCCTCGGCCAGCTCGACCAGCCAGGTCGTGCGGAGCGCCATCCAGGCCCCGCCCAGCAGCAGCACGACCGAGGAGATCCGCAGCGCGAGGGCACCGCGCCGCCCGAGCGACCCACCCATCAGGAGCGCGCACAGGTACATCGCCGTCACGGTGGCGAGCACGACGACGGTCAGCATCGCGGCTGGCACCAAGGCGTTCGCGCCACCGCCGTCGGTGAACCCGTGGTCGATGCCCTCCTGCCAGAGCGTGCCGGGGGTCTCGGTCACGGTGCCGGTCGACGTCTGGATGACCATCACCGGGATCACCAGCGAGAACCCCAGCACCAGCAGGGTCAGGGTGGCGAGGGCCGCGACGAGTGCTCGGCCGACCTGCGCGACCGTGGGTGCGCCGGTCACCTCGGCGCGGCGGGGCGTCTGGTCGGGCGACTGCGGGAGCGACATGGCTCGGATCGTGCCCCGGTCACGCGCCGTCAATCCTGGTGGTCCGGACCGGGCCGCGACGGCGGGGCGATGCCTCGCGGTCACCGGGACCACCGATCGCCGGCGTCGGTGGCTCGCCGGAGGCCGTGGCGAGTCGCGCCCGGTCCCTGCGGGTCCGCTCGCCCTGCCGCGCACGGTAGGAGGCGCTGCTGTTCTCGTGCGGGAAGGGCACGGCGGGGACGGGCAGCCCCAGGGCACGACAGACGGGCGCCCACGCGTCCCCGGGCTGCCACTCGACCAGGCGGCCCGGCGCCACCCCCTCGCGCACCTGTGCCAGCCACCGGTCGTAGCCGGACACGAGCTGGTCGTGGTCGTCGATGTCGGGGCAGACCCGGTCGAAGAGCACCTCGAACAGCGCGACCAGGGGGTCCGCCCGGCTGCGCCGCCGCAGCTCGCGCGTGCGCGGGAGGACGGTCGCCGCCATGCTGCGGTACCAGAGCTCGGCGTCGCCCCGGTGCGAGAGCAGGACGGGAGCGTCGGGGTAGGCATCGGCCAGCTCGCGCCAGCACAGGGAGAACGGGGCGTCCACACCGGCCGCGTACCCGGCGAGGAACGACTCCCAGTCCGGCGGCCTCCCGGCGATCGCGTCCACCCAGGTGGCCGCGTGCTCCGGGTGCGCGAAGACCTCGCTCATGTGGTAGGTCGGGGCGTCGAGCAGATGACGCAGACCCTCCCGCAACGACGACGTACCGGTGCGCGGGAGGCCGGCGCCGATGAGGCGCAGCCGCGGACGCGTGCCCCTAGTGCGCCATGTCGACGAAGCGCGAGTAGTGACCCTGGAAGGCCACCACGATGTCGCGGGTGGCGCCGTTGCGGTGCTTGGCCACGATCAGGTCGGCCTCGCCGGGGCGGGTCGACTCCTTCTCGTAGACGTCGTCGCGGTGCAGCAGGATCACCATGTCCGCGTCCTGCTCGATCGAGTTGTGCGCGGCGATCCCGTCGACGACGAAGTTGTGCGTCCCCAGCACTGTCGCGTCGTAGACGGCCTCCTCACCGGCTGGCTCCACCGACACGATGGCGTCCCAGAAGACGTCGTTGGTGGCCAGCACGTCGAGGTCGGCGTCGTCGAGCACCTCGGCCACGCGCGACAGCCGCTGGCGGCTCGGGGCGTGCTTCCACATGGTGCTGCCACCGAAGGAGGTGCCCATGCGCGAGGGCAACTCACGGTGAGTGACCCCCTGGTCGGAGAGCAGCGACTTCACGCGGGTCCAGACCTCCACGGGGATCGTGTCGAGGTTCGTGTTGGGCCGCACGTCGCGCAGCACCTCGGCCAGGCGCTCCGCCTTGCGGCCGCGTGCGCCGTGGACACCGATGTCATCCAGGAACCGCAGCTGGTTCTCCGACCCGACCACATCGAGGTGCCACCCGTCGCGGTAACCCTCCTTGGTCGTGCGCTTGATCCGGGTGAAGACGTTGAAGCGCAGCAGGAGTCGCGCCAGGTCGTCCACCAGACGTCGGCTCGTGGAGGCGTAGTAGACCCGACCGCCGCGTCGCTTCTCGTCGATGTACACACTGCCGTCAGTGGCCCAGATGTGACGCACGAACAGGGCGACCTGCTTCTTCGAGAGGCCGAAGACCCAGTCGGGGACGAACTTCTCGTGGCTTCGCAGGCCGAAGAGCGCGTCCTGGTCCAGCCACGCGGCGATGGGGTTGCGCTTGCCGTGAGTGAGCCGGAAGGGAGCCGGCAGCCGCAGCGTCGTCACCCGTGCCGCGGGGTACTCGTCGCGCACCGGTGTGATCCCGAAGAGGCGTTCGGCGGCACCTCCGACCGCCGCCAGGTTCTCCTCGTCGATGGACGCGTAGCGGATCGGCTGGCGCTTGACGAAGGAGCCGTCGCCCAGCATGTGCGCGAGCAGGACCACCTCGTCGTCGTCGCGCTGCGCGACCTGGAGCGGCGGCGGGACGTGTCGCAGCGACCCGATCCGTGAGCCTGAAGTGAGCTCTGCCAGCGGGACCCATCCGTCGTAGGTCAGGAACTTGTGGTTCGACGTGGCTCGGATGCGCCGGCCGGATGCGAGCGTGAGGTCGAAGACCGGCTTGGTGCCGGAGGGGAAGGCGTGGGTCAGCGTGCGGGGCACGAGCTTGAGCCGGTCGTCGAGGGACCACACAGGAATCTCACGGACGTCCTGGGCCATGAGCTCGCCGAGGGTGATCTCCGCGTTGGTGTCCGCACGCATGAGGCGCGTGTCCGCACTCAGGCAACCCGATTCGCGCAGGTCGCTCATCATCGGCCGCTTGTCGCCGCGCTGCTCGGGGCCACGGTTGAGCTGGGAGAGCGCGATGATCGGGATCTCCAGCTCCTTGGCCAGCAGCTTGATCTGGCGGGAGAACTCCGAGACCTCCAGCTGGCGGGACTCGACCTTCTTGCCCGAGCTCATCAGCTGCAGGTAGTCGATCACCATGAGCTTGAGGTCGTGGCGCTGCTTGAGGCGCCGTGCCTTCGCGCGGATCTCCATCATCGTCATGTTGGGCGAGTCGTCGATGAACATCGGCGCCCCGGAGACCTTGGCCATGTGGCGGGCCATCTTCTCCCAGTCGGCATCGTCCATCTTGCCGTTGCGGATGTGGTTGAGCGGCACCTTCGCCTCGGCGGAGAGCAGGCGCATGGTGATCTCCGAGCGCGTCATCTCCAGGCTGAAGAACGCGCTGGTCAGGTTGTTCTGGATCGAGGCTGCTCGACATAAGTCGAGTGCCAGAGTCGACTTACCCATGGCCGGGCGCGCCGCCACGATCACCATCTGGCCCGAGTGCAGACCGTTGGTGAGGTCGTCGAGGTCGGCGAAGCCGGTGGGGACGCCGTAGAGGCCGGCCTCTCGGTTGCCGATGGCCTCGATCTCGTCGAGGACGCCGTCCATGATGTCGGAGAGCGGGACGTAGTCCTCCGAGGAGCGGCGGTCGGTGATCTGGTAGATCTCGGCCGAGGCCCGGTCGACGATGTCGTCGACCTGACCCTCCCCCGCGTAGCCGAACTGGGCGATCTTGGTGCCGGCGTCGACCAGGCGACGCAGGATCGCCTTCTCGCGCACGATGTGGGCGTAGAACTCCGCGTTGGCCGCGATCGGCACGTTGGCGGCCAGCGTGTGCAGGTACGGCGCCCCGCCGATCTTGTCCAGGCTGCCACGCCGCTGCAGCTCGGCCGCGACGGTGATCATGTCGACCGGCTCGCCGCGACCGAACAGGTCGATGATCACGTCGTGGACGGTCTCGTGCGCGGGGCGGTAGAAGTCGTTGCCGCGCAGCACCTCGGAGACGTCGGCGATGGCGTCCTTGGAGATGAGCATCGAGCCGATCACCGACTGCTCGGCGGCCATGTCCTGCGGCGGGGTGCGGTCGCCCGGACCGCCTCGCGGCGCCTCGCCCGGTGCGTACGCCGCCGGCCCGTCGCCCCAGCCGTCGAGGGAGGCGTCGTAGGCCGGACCCTCCTCGGGCGGAGGGAAGCGGGTGTCGGAGTCGGCGACGCTCACGGTGGGGCACTCCCGGGCTGGTCGGTGGGTGGGGGGTCTGGTCGTGCCGCTGACGCTAGGCGCGACCACCGACAGTGCGATCTGGTCGTGCTGGCCGCCGGTGGGGGCAGGGTCGTGCCAAGGTCAGGCCGTGACCGTAGGTGCCCGGCGGCCCCCGGGGACAGCCCGTTGTGCACAGGCTCTGTGGATAACTCGGAGTGACAGGTGGACGACGCGCCCAGCACCTGTGCACAGGGTGGGGAGAAGCCTGTGGAGAAGTCGCGGACACGGCTCGCCATCAGGTCGCTGACCTGGCACAACGCGGTTCCACCGGTGTGGACAGGAAATACCTGACAGGTTTCTCGATCGCGGGGCACCCGCGCGGTCCGACACGCCCGACAGGGCGGCACCTGCGCCGCGGAGGCGAGTTGTCCCCCGCTCTATCCACAGGCTGGGGATCCTCACCACACCTGGCGCCGCAGGGAGGCTACCTGCCTCCGCCGGCCCGCGCGAGGGTTCTGCACGGACTTTGCGATCGGCGCAGCGAAATGGTCCGGACGGGCCAGGTGGGACCACCCGGAGCGGCCACGGGAGGACCCGGGACGAGAATGGTGGCGTGAGTGCGACGGAGCCCCGTGAGACCGCCGCCGGTGCCGAGACGTGCGACCCGTCGACCGGTCCCAGCAGCTCGCGCCAGCGCGACCGCGAGATCCTGCGGCTGGCCTGGCCGGCCTTCCTGGCGCTGGTGGCCGAGCCGCTCTTCCTGCTCAGCGACGCCGCGGTGGTGGGTCACCTCGGCACGCCCGAGCTCGCCGGTCTCGGGGTCGCGGCAGTGGTGCTGCAGACCGTCGTCGGGCTCTGCGTCTTCCTGGCCTACGGCACCACCGCCTCGGTGGCCCGCCACCTCGGCGCCGGCGACCTGCGCGGCGCGCTGGCCCAGGGCATCGACGGCGTCTGGCTCGCCGTGGTCATCGGCGTGCTGGCCACTGCCGCCGGACTGGTGCTCACCGACCCCGTGGTGGCGCTCTTCGGCGTCGGGGAGGAGGTCGCGGGCCACGCCACGACCTACCTGCGCATCGCGCTGCTCGGCGTCACGCCGCTGCTGGTCATGCTCGCCACCACCGGCGTCCTGCGCGGCCTGCAGGACACCCGCACGCCCCTCGTGGTCGCGATCGTGGGCAACGGCGCCAACATCGTGCTCAACGTGGTGCTGGTCTTCGGCCTCGACCTCGGCATCGCCGGCTCCGCGCTCGGCTCGGTGATCGCGCAGGTGGGCAGCGCCGCCGCCCTGCTGTGGGTGGTGGTGCGCGCGGCCCGCCGCGAGGAGGCCTCCCTGCGCCCGGACCTGCCCGGCATCCGGGCCGCGGGTGCGGCCGCCGTCCCGCTCGTGGTGCGCACCCTGACCCTGCGCGCCGCCCTGCTGGTGACCGCCTACGCCGTGGCCACCGGCGTCGACACCGGTGAGGGACGCACCATCGATGTCGCCACCCACCAGCTGGCGATGACCCTGTGGACCTTCCTGGCCTTCGTGCTCGACGCCGTCGCCATCGCCGCCCAGGCGATCACCGGGCGCTACCTGGGGGCCGGCGACGTGGCGGGCACGCGTGCGCTGACCCGGCGGATGGTGCGCTGGGGCGTGCTGACCGGCGTGGTCACCGGCGTGCTCCTGGCAGCCGCCTCGCCCGTGCTGGGCCCGCTGTTCAGCCCCGACCCGGCCGTGCAGCAAGCACTGGTGCCGGTGCTGCTCGTCGCGGCGCTCGGCCAACCGGTGGCGGGCGTGGTCTTCGTGCTCGACGGCGTGCTGATCGGCGCCGGCGACGGACGCTACCTGGCCTGGGCAGGTGCGTTCGTGCTGGTGGCCTACGCGCCCGTGGCGCTGCTGCTGGCCGCGCTGGGCACCGGCCTGGTCGGCGTCTGGGTGTCGTTCTGCGCGGTGTTCATGGGTGCCCGCCTCGTGGCCCTGCTGCACCGGGCGCGTGGGGAGGCCTGGTTGGTCACCGGCGCGACGCGGTGACATCCTCACCCGGGTGAAGCCGCTGTGGGCCGTGGCCCTGGGATGGATCCTGCTGGCGCTGCGGGCCGACGTCAACGGGTTCGACCTCTACGCCGACCCGCTGGGGTGGCTGCTGGTGATGCTGGGGGTGCGGCTGCTCCCGGCCGCCTTCCCCTCGCGCAGCGCCCTGCTCACCCTCGGCGGCGTGGCCGGCACCACCGCGGTGCTGCTGTGGCTGCCCAGCGTCGACTCCTGGCTGCGCGACCAGGACCCCGCCGTCGCGTGGGCCGCCAACCTGCCGCAGTTCGGGTGGCTCGCGCTGTTCTGCTGGGCGGCGGGCAACGCCGCGCGCAGCGCCGGCGAGCTGGTGCCCGCCGCGTGGTTCCGCACCCTGCTGGCGGTCGCCGTCGGCATCGTGGTGCTGCCGGTGCTGGTCTTCGGCGCCGGCATCGTGAGCCTCGACGGGCTGGCCTCGGTGCTGGTGCTGCTCGGTCCGATCACGTTCGTGGGCGTGCTGTTCTGGTACGGCACCCGCCCGTGGGCCGACCCCGTGCAGGCAGCGGCCGAGCAGACCGGCTGACCCGCCCACCCGGCGACCGGGCGAGCCCGGGAACGCCACGAGCCGCCCTCCCCGAGGGGAGGACGGCTCGCGACGGTGCAGAGCTGCTGGTGCTCAGCTGGGGATGACGTTGAGCGACACCGAGGCGTCGACGTCGTCGTGCAGCCGGACGGCGACCTGGTGGGCGCCGAGCGACTTGATCGGGTTGGTGACCACGATCGTGCGCTTGTCGATCTTCTCGCCGGTGACGCCGGAGATGGCCTCGGCGATGTCGGTGACGGTGACGGCGCCGAACAGTCGGCCACCCTCACCGGCGCGGACCTTGACGTCGACCGTGCCCTGCTCGAGCGCGGACTTGACCTGCTTGGCGTGGTCGGTGTCGCGCACGGCACGGCTGCTGCGGGCCGACTTGATCTGGTCGACCTGCTTCTGGCCGCCGCGGGTCCAGCGGACCGCGACGCCGCGGGGCACGAGGTAGTTGCGGCCGTAGCCGTCCTTGACCTCGACCACGTCGCCGGCGGCACCGAGGCCGTCGACCTCCTGGGTCAGGATGAGCTTCATGGTGTGCTCCTCTCGGCTCTCGGGTCAGCGACCGGTGGACGTGTAGGGCAGCAGGGCCACCTCGCGGGCGTTCTTGACCGCGATGGCGACGTCACGCTGGTGCTGGACGCAGTTGCCGGTGACGCGGCGGGCACGGATCTTGCCGCGGTCGGAGATGAACTTGCGCAGCAGCGCGGTGTCCTTGTAGTCGACCGTGGTCGACTTCTCCTTGCAGAACTGGCAGACCTTCTTCTTGGGCTTGCGGATCACTGCCTTGGCCATTGTGGTGCTCTCCTCTCAAGAGCCCGGCCCGCGTGAGCGTGGCCGGAATGGTCGGGGGGTGTCTGGGACGGGTGGTGCAGGTCGAGCGGGTGGTGCTGGTACCGCTGGTGGCTCCGGGTGGAGCCGAGGTGGTCGGCTGCGACTCAGAACGGCGGTTCGTCGCTGCCGACGCCGGGGGCTCCCCACGGGTCGTTCGCCGGGGCGCCGCCACCCTGCTGCGGGGGGCGACCCCCGCCGGAGGACTGGCCGCCGCCCGCGGGGCCGGTGGCCCAGGGGTCCTCGGCCGGAGCGCCGCCGCCACCGCCGCTGTTGTAGCCGCCGCCGCCGCCGCCGCCGGCGTTGTAGCCGCCACCGCCACCGCCGCCGGCGTTGTAGCCGCCACCGCCACCGCCGCCGCTGCGGGAGACGCGAGCGACCTTCGCCGTCGCGTACTTCAGCGAGGGGCCCACCTCCTCGACCTCGAGCTCGATGACGGTGCGCTTCTCGCCCTCGCGGGTCTCGTACTGGCGCTGCTTGAGGCGGCCCTGCACGACGACGCGCATGCCCTTCTGGAGCGACTCGGCGACGTTCTCCGCCGCCTGGCGCCAGACCGCGCAGGAGAGGAACAGGCCTTCGCCGTCCTTCCACTCGTTGCTCTGGCGGTCGAAGATGCGCGGCGTCGAGGCGATCCGGAAGTTGGCCACGGCCGCCCCCGAGGGGGTGAAGCGCAGCTCGGGGTCGTCGACGAGGTTGCCGACGACGGTGATGACGGTCTCGCCTGCCATGGGGATCTCCTCGGGTGGGGCGGTGCGGCCCGCGGGGGCCGGTGGTGGACGGGGCGGGCGACGCGCGGGTGCGACGTCGCGGTGGCCCCATCAAAGCCCGCACCACCGACATCGGCCAGTGCCCGTCCACAGGGACGGGCCAGCCGGTGCCGCCGGGGCGGGCCCGGGGTCAGCGTGCGTCGGGCCGGATGACCTTGGTGCGCAGCACGGACTCGTTCAGGGTGAGCTGGCGGTCGAACTCCTTGACCGTGGCCGGCTCGGCCTGCAGGGAGACGATGGCGTAGATGCCCTCGGCGTTCTTCCTGATCTCGTAGGCCAGGCGACGGCGACCCCACACGTCGACCTTGTCGACGCTCCCGCCGTCCTTGCGGATGACGTTGAGGTACTTGTCGAGGGACGGCTCGATGGTCCGCTCCTCAAGGCTGGGGTCGAGGATGACCATGACTTCGTAAGCGCGCAAAGCGGTCTCCACCTCCTTCGGACTCGGCGGCCACGGCATCTCCGTGGCAGGAGGGCTCTGCATGTCCTGCGCGACCGGGATCCCGTCGGTGGGCGGGCGCGGAAGGACACGGCAGGTTAGCAGCGGGCCGGGGTGGCGCGTGAATCGAAGCCGGCCCCGGCGCATGTTACTGACCCCGGGAACTAGTTCATGGGGTCGCGGAGACCCCATGAACTAGTCGCAACGGTCAGTAACATGCCCCGTCGGCGGCCCCTCCTACGATGACGGCCATGAGCACCGGCACCGCACTCGCCATCGGCGCACACGTCGACCAGACCGACCCGATCGCCGAGGCGAGGGCGCGCCAGGCGCCTCTGATGCAGTTCTTCCTCGGCGACCCGCAGGGCTACCAGGGCCCCGAGATCGCCTACGCCGGCGGTGCCGAGGCGCTGCGTCGCGACGCCGAGGAGGCCGGCGTCGACCTGTACGTCCACGCGCCGTACATCGTCAACGTGGCCACCACGAACAACCGGATCCGGATCCCGAGCCGCAAGCTGCTGCAGAAGCACGTCGACGCCGCCACCGAGATCGGTGCCAAGGGCCTGATCGTCCACGGCGGCCATGTCAACAAGTCCGACGACCCCGAGAAGGGCTTCGACAACTGGCGCAAGGCGATCGAGGCCACCGACCTGACGCTGCCGCTGCTGATCGAGAACACCGCGGGCGGCGACAACGCGATGACCCGCTACCTCGAGCGCATCGCGCGGGTGTGGGACGCGATCTCCTCCGCCGAGGGGGCCGACATGGTGGGCTTCTGCCTCGACACCTGCCACGCGCACGCCGGCGGCAACGCGATGGAGACGGTCGTGGGCGACGTGCTCGCCATCACCGGCCGCATCGACCTGGTGCACGCCAACGACAGCCGCGACGCCTTCGACTCCGGCGCCGACAGGCACGCCAACTTCGGCGCCGGCCAGATCGACCCCGAGCTGCTCGCCGCCGTGGTGCGCGAGGCAGGCGCCCCGGTGGTGTGCGAGACCCCCGGCGGGGCCGATGAGCACACCGCCGACTTCGCGTGGCTGCGCGAGCGCCTCTGAGCTGACCGCGGGCGCCGGCCGCGAGGGCGCTCGGCGCGCATCCACAGGTCACGCACAGCCCGACCACGGCCCACGGACGGCGTCGCGGCGCAGCGTGGCCCGCATGACGACGCTGCACGACCGACCGGCCGACGCCGCCACCCCCGACCCCCGTACGGCACCCCCACCACGACCCGCCCGCCCCCGCTGGGAGCGCCCGGCGCTGGCCGTCCTGCTGGGCGCCACCGCCCTGCTCTACCTGTGGGGCCTGGGCGAGTCGGGCTGGGCAAACAGCTTCTACGCCGCCGCCGCGCAGGCGGGCTCGGAGTCGTGGAAGGCCTTCCTGTTCGGCTCCTCCGACGCCGCCAACGCCATCACCGTCGACAAGACCCCCCTCTCGATGTGGCCGATGGCGCTCTCGATCCGCGTCTTCGGGCTCTCCTCGTGGAGCCTGCTGGTGCCGCAGGCGCTGATCGGTGTCGCCACGGTGGCGCTGCTGCACCGCACGGTGCGGCGCAGCACCGGCTCGGCGGCCGCCGGGCTGGTGGCCGGAGCTGTGCTCGCGCTGACCCCGGTCGCGGTGCTGATGTTCCGTTTCGACAACCCCGACGCGCTGCTGGTGCTGCTGCTCGTGGGCGCCACCGCGGCGACCCTGCGCGCCGTCGAGCCGACCCGGCACCCGGTACGCTGGCTGGCCCTGGCCGGTGCGCTGGTGGGGCTGGCGTTCCTGACCAAGATGCTGCAGGCCTTCCTGGTGGTGCCGGCCCTGGCACTGGTCTACCTGCTGGCCGCCGGCGCCCCGCTGCTGCGCCGGCTGGGACACCTGCTCGTGGCCCTCGCCGCCCTGGTGGCCAGCGCCGGCTGGTGGGTCGCGCTGGTCGAGCTCTGGCCCGCCGCCGACCGCCCCTACATCGGTGGCTCGCAGACCAACTCGGTGCTCGAGCTGACCCTGGGCTACAACGGGCTGGGTCGGCTGACCGGCGAGCAGGTGGGCTCGGTCGGCGGAGGTGGCGGCTGGGGTGAGACCGGTCTGCTGCGGCTGTTCGACGCCGAGAACGGCGGACAGGCCTCCTGGCTGATCCCGCTCGCCCTGCTGCTGCTCGGGGCCGGGGTGTGGCTCACCCGCCGCGCCCCCCGCACCGACCGCACCCGGGCCGCGCTGGTGGCCTGGGGTGGCTGGCTCGTCGTCACCGCCCTGACCTTCAGCCTGATGGCCGGCATCTTCCACGCCTACTACTCCGTGGCGCTCGCCCCCGCGGTCGCGGCACTCGTGGGCATCGGCGGCTGGCTGCTGTGGGAGCACCGCTCGACGCCGGTCGCCGCCGGCGCGGCCGCGCTCGGGGTCGCCGTCACCGCCACCTGGTCCTTCGTGCTGCTGGGTCGCAGCGCCGACTTCCTGCCCTGGCTGCGCTGGGTCGTGCTGGTGCTCGGCCTCGGGGCCGCGCTCGCCTGGGCGGTGCTGCGGCTGCTGCCCCGCCGCGCGGTGCTGGCCGTCGCGGCGGCCACGCTGATCGCCACGCTGGCCGGGCCGAGCGCCTACGCCGTGCAGACCGCTGCCACTCCGCACACCGGGTCGATCGTGACCGCCGGGCCCAGCACGGGGACGGGGCTCGGTGGTGGGCCGGGTGGTCGGATCCCCGGTGGCGTCCCGGGTGGTCAGCCCGGCGGTCGGCCCGGACAGGGCTTCCCCGGCGCCGGCGGGTTGCCCGCGCCCGGTCAGGCCCCGCCGGGCGGGATGCCGGGTGGGACACCGGGCGGGACAGCGGGCGGGACAGCGGGCGGGATGCCGGGTGGGATGCCGGGTGGCACCGGCGGGATGGGTGGCCTGCTCACCGGCAGCGAGCCCTCGGCGGAGCTGACGGCGCTGCTGGAGGCCGACGCCTCCTCCTACACCTGGGTCGCCGCGGCCGTCGGCTCCAACCAGGCGAGCGGCTACCAGCTGGCCACCGAGGAGCCGGTGATGGCGATCGGCGGCTTCAACGGCTCCGACCCCTCCCCGACCCTGGCCCAGTTCCAGGCCTACGTCGCCGACGGCGAGGTGCACTGGTTCGTCGGCGGTGGCGGGTTCGGCGGCCAGACGGGCCAGAACGGCGGGAGCAACGCCAGCAGCGAGATCGCGGCCTGGGTGGCGGAGAACTTCACCGCCACCACCGTCGACGGCGTCACGCTCTACGACCTGACGGCTCCGACGTCGGTCACCACCGGCTCGACCGGGACCGCCACATGAGCGCGGCCTCGTGGGAGCCCGCGGCGGGGGTGCTGCCCGCTACCGCCACCACGCTCGACGTCGTCATCCCCGTCTACAACGAGGAGGCGGTGCTCGAGGCCTCGGTGGAGCGGGTGCACGCCCACCTGGCCGGGCTGCCGTGGTCGGCGACGATCACCATCGCCGACAACGCCAGCACCGACGGCACCGCGGTGGTGGCACGGCGGCTGGCCCACCGCCTGCCCGGCGTCCGGGTGGTGCACCTGGCCGAGAAGGGGCGCGGCCGCGCGCTGCGCCGGGCGTGGAGCGAGTCGGCCTCGGCGGTGCTCGTCTACATGGACGTCGACCTCTCCACCGACCTCAACGCGCTGCTGCCGCTGGTGGCACCGCTGCTCTCGGGGCACTCCGACCTGGCGATCGGCAGCCGGCTGCAGCACGCCGCGCGGGTGCAGCGTGGCCCGAAGCGGGAGGTGATCTCACGCGGCTACAACCTGCTGGTGCGGGGGGCACTGCGCTCACGGTTCAGTGACGCCCAGTGCGGCTTCAAGGCGATCCGCGCCGACGTGGCCCGCGAGCTGCTGCCCCACGTGCAGGACGAGGCGTGGTTCTTCGACACCGAGCTGCTGGTGCTCGCCGAGCGTGCCGGTCTGCGCATCCACGAGGTGCCGGTGGACTGGGTCGACGACCCCGACAGCCGGGTGGCCATCGTGCGGACTGCGATCGACGACGTCCGCGGGCTCGCCCGGGTGGGCCGCAGCCTGGTCAGCGGCCGGCTGCCGCTGACCGAGGTCGGCGAGCGGCTCGGCCGCGCCTCCGCCGACGCCGGGGGTGGGCGCCTGGGCATGCAGCTGGGGCTGTTCGCCGTCGTCGGCGTCTGCTCCACGGTGGCCTACGCCCTGCTCTACCTCGCGCTGCGCGGGCCGATGGATCCGCTGTGGGCCAACGCGACGGCGCTGCTGGTCACCACCGTGGCGAACACCGCCGCCAACCGGCGCCTCACCTTCGGCGTGCGCGGCCGGGCGCGGGCGCTCACCCACCAGGCCCAGGGGCTGGTGGTGCTCGCCGTCGGGCTGGCGCTCACCTCGGCGGCGCTGTGGCTGCTGGACGGTGCGGGGACCGGGCACCGCGGGGTGGAGGTCGCCGTCCTGACCGGCGTCAACCTCGGCGTCACGGTGCTGCGGTTCGTGGCCCTGCGCACCTGGGTGTTCGCCCGGCGGCGGTGAGCGGGGGGCCGGGCCGCTAGCGTGGGCGGGTGCTGACCTGCCGCCCGATCACCGAGCCCGAGCACCTCGCCCACCTGCAGCGCCAGCCGTCGGCGAGCTTCCTGCAGACCCCGGCGTGGGGGCAGGTCAAGAGCGAGTGGCGCCGCGAGTCACTGGGGTGGTTCGAGGGTGAGCAGCTGGTGGGCGCGGCGCTGGTGCTCTACCGCCAGGTGCCGAAGGTCAAGCGCTACCTGGCCTACCTGCCCGAGGGTCCGGTGATCGACTGGGACGCCGAGCGGCTCGCCGACTGGCTCACCCCGATGACCCGCCACCTCAAGGCGCAGGGCGCGTTCGGCGTCCGGATGGGCCCGCCGGTTGTGTGCCGCCGCTGGAGCGCAGCGCAGGTCAAGGAGGGCATCGCCGACGACGCCGTCGCACGCCTGGGTGACCTGCCCCCCACCGACCGCGACCCGCTGGGGGCGCGCGTCGTCGCCCAGCTGACCGAGCTCGGCTGGCAGCAGCAGGGCGCCGGCGAGGGCGGTTTCGCGGCCGGTCAGCCGCAGTACGTCTTCCAGGTGCCGCTCGCCGACCGCGCCACGGGCGAGCCGCTCACCGAGGAGGCGGTGCTCAAGGGGATGAACCAGCTGTGGCGGCGCAACATCAAGAAGGCCGCCAAGGAGGGCGTCGAGGTCACCTCCGTCCGCGGTGCCGCCGGCGGGGTCGACGAGGCCGCGCTGCGCGAGTTCCACGACCTGTACGTGCACACCGCCGAGCGCGACCACTTCACCCCGCGTCCGCTCGGCTACTTCCGCACCATGCTCGCAGCGCTCGGCGCCGAGGACCCCGGCCGGATCACCCTGTGGTTCGCGCGCCACGAGGGCACGCTGGTGGCCAGCACGATCGCCGTCCGCGTGGGCGAGCACGCCTGGTACTCCTACGGTGCCAGCTCCACCGAGAAGCGCGAGGTGCGGGGCTCGAACGCCGTCCAGTGGGAGATGATGCGCGACGCGCTGGCGCAGGGCGCCGTCGTCTACGACCTGCGCGGCATCACCGACACCCTCGACTCCGAGGACTCCCACGTGGGGCTGATCCAGTTCAAGGTGGGCACCGGCGGCGAGGCCGTCGAGCTGGCCGGCGAGTGGGACCTGCCGCTCAACCGGCTGCTGTACAAGGCCTTCGACCTCTACATGACCCGACGATGAGGCTGGTGACTGCGCGATGAGCCTGACCCTGACCGTCGACGGCGAGCGCTGGCGCCGTCACCTGCGCGCCACCCTGGACGCCGAGCCCGCGCTGGTGCCCGTGTGCAAGGGCAACGGCTACGGCCTCACCCTGGGCCGACTCGCCCGGCGGGCCGCCTGGCTCGGCGTCGACACGATCGCCGTGGGCACCTACGCCGAGCTGCCCGAGCTGGCCACCCGCTACGGCGGTCGGCTGCTGGTGCTGACGCCGTGGCGGCCGTTCACGCCGCCGCTGGAGGAGTCGCTGCGCGACCGGGTGATCCACACCGTCAGCCGGCCCGAGGACCTCGCCGGCCTGCTCGCCCAGCAGCCCGGAGCCCGGTACGTGCTGGAGCGGATGACGAGCATGCGTCGTCACGGTCTCTCCGCGCGCGAGCTCTGGGACCTCGCTCCCCGCACGCGCGGGGGCTCGGGCGGCGGCCGGCTCGAGGGGGTGGCGCTGCACCTGCCCCTGCAGCACGGCGGACACCTGGCCGAGGCCACCCGGCTGCTCAACGACGTCGTCGGTGCCGGGCTGGGGCCCACCGCGGAGCGGCCGTTCACGGTGTGGGTCAGCCACCTCACCGGCGGCGAGCTCGCGTCCCTGCGCGCCGCCTACCCCGACTTCACCATCCGCCCGCGCACCGGCACCGCGCTGTGGCTGGGCGACCGCGACGCCCTCGAGGTGACCTCGACCGTGCTCGACGTGCACCCCGTCGAGCGCGGCGACGACTTCGGCTACCGCTCGCGCACCGTGCCCAAGGCCGGCCACCTGCTGATCGTGAGCGGCGGCACCGCGCACGGCATCGGGCTGGAGTCCCCCACCGGTGACTCCTCGCTGCGCGCCCGCGCCGCCACCCTCGCCCGCGGCGGCCTCGACGCCGCCGGGTTCGTGCGCTCGCCGTTCACCATCGACGGCAAGCAGCGCCTCTTCGCCGAGCCGCCGCACATGCAGGCGTCGATGCTCTTCCTCCCCGCGGGAGCGCGCGTGCCCGAGGTGGGCGAGCAGGTGGGCGTGCGGGTCCGGTTCACCACCACCGTCGTGGACCGCGTCGTCGTCAGCTGACTCGCCCGCCCGGCGTCGCCCCGACAGGCGGTACCGGTGCACCGCGAGGTTGACCCGGGTCCACCTCCCACGACGCCTCCCGGGGCACGGGGTCGTGCGCGGGGCGGAGCACGTCGCGGACCACGAGGACGACGAGGTAGAGCTCGCCGAGCATCCGCACGACGATGGCCAGCCAGTAGAAGCCGGCGTCGTCGCCGGAGCCGGGGGCCAGGTAGCCGCCGAGGTACCACCACACACTCGCCACGTACAGCACCTCGGTGCCCTGCCAGACCAGCTGGTCGCGCCAGCGGGGGCGGGCCAGGACGGCGAGCGGCAGCAGCCACAGCACGTACTGCGGCGAGTAGACCTTGTTGACCAGCAGGAAGCCGACGACGACCAGGAACCCCAGCTGCGCCAGCCGCGGCGGTGAGGGCGCGAGCCACCCGATCACCGCGACGCCCAGGCACCAGGCCAGGAAGAAGACGGCGCTGACGTCGTTGATGGTGCCGGGGTCGATGACGGTGTCGGTGGCCTGGGAGACCACCAGCCAGATCGAGCCGAGGTCGGCGCCGCGGTCGGAGTTGAATCCCCAGAAGACCAGCCACTCGTCACGCCCGGAGAGGTAGGCGGGGGCGTTGGTGACCAGCCACGCGACGGCCGCGGCCGCCGAGGCCAGCGCCAGCTCGCGCCAGCGCCGCCGTCGGGCGCAGAGCACCAGCACCCCGCCGAGCAGGAACAGCGGGTACAGCTTGGCGGCGGTGCCCAGACCGATCAGGACGCCGGTGAGCACCGGCCGGTCCCGCGACCACGCCCACAGGGCGCCGGCCACGCACGCGACGGCGAGCAGGTCCCAGTTGACCAACCCGGTGAGCACCAGCGCCGGGCTGACGGCGACCGCGGCGGCGTCCCAGGGCCGGCCCGGGTTGACCCGCGCCAGCAGCCACACCGCGAGCAGCGCCAGCAGCGCGAAGCCGAGCGCGTTGACGATCACGTAGCCGCGGATCTCGCGCTGGACGGCGGGGTCGCTGAACAGCGCGCCGGGGTCGCGGTCGTAGCGGTCCTCCAGGTCGGGCATCCCGACCAGGGCGTGGGTGACCCACGCCGTGCCCCACGCCCAGTAGGAGATCCCGACCGGGTACTCCATCACCTCGAAGCGGTCGCGCACCTGGGGGTCGTCGGAGTAGGGCCAGGTGCGCTCCACCATGCCGCGCCCGGTGTAGAGGTAGGGCAGGTCGGAGTAGCACATGGCGCTGTAGCGCACCTGGCCGTCGGACCACGTGTCGGTGTAGCAGGGCGTCTTCTGCAGCATGCCCAGCGCCATCGCGACGCCGGTGAGCACCAGCAGCACGGCAGCCGGCGTCCACCACCGGTGCCGCCCGGCGCGTGACCCCATCGGACCGCCGACGCCCTCGCTGAGCGAGGCCACCACGGGGTCGTCGAGCGTCGGGTGGACCTGGCCCTCCCCGGGGGGGTCACCTGCCCCCGGCCGGCTCACCGACTCACTGCTCGGTCGACCCGGCCTCACGGCCCGGCGGGACGATGCCGCCGCCACCCGGGCCGCCGCCACCGCCGCCACCGCCGCCACCGCCACCGGTGGGCGCGGGCTCGGACGGCTCGGGCGCGGGCGGCTCGGACACCGGCGGCTGGCTCGGCTCAGGCGGCTGCGTGGGCTCGGGCTCCTCGGACGGCTCGGGCTCCTCGCTCGGCTCCGCCGAGGGCGGGTCGGTGGTGAACGAGGGCGGCGGGTCGCTGGGCCGCGGCGGCCGCGAGCTCGGCGGCGGCGGGGGCGGGGGCGGGGTGTAGGGCTCGTAACCGTCGGAGGGCGCCTCGCCGTCGACGAAGACCGGCTCGGGGAAGTCCTCCTCGGGCAGGCCCTCCATCGCGCCCTGCATGGTGAGCAGCCAGGTGTCGAGGGGGTAGCCGCTGCCGAAGAACGAGGGCAGCCAGTCGTCGAGCTTGCCGGTGCCGTTGCCGCGCACGTACATCACCGACGTCGAGAGCTGCGGGGTGTAGCCGGTGAACCACGCCGAGACGACGTCGCCGTCGTCGTTGGTGGCGGTGCCGGTCTTGCCGGCGGCCGGGCGGCCCAGCGCGAGGGCGCCGGTGCCGGTGCCGGCGGAGACCACCTGCTGCAGCGCGTAGGAGGTGTCGGCCGCGATGTCCTCGCTGACGGCGCGCTCCCCCTTGCCGGCCTTGTGGTTGTAGCGCACCTCGCCGTCGGCGTCGACGACCTTCTCGATGATGTAGGGCCGCATGTAGACCCCGCCGTTGGCGATGGTCGCGTAGGCGTTGGCCATGTTGATGGGGCTCACCGTGCCCGAGCCCAGCGAGACGCCGACGTTGGGCTGCAGGCCGGGCGTGCTGCTGGGGAACCCCGGGGCCCTGCGGCCCGGGGCCTCGGCCGGCGGGATGCCCATCTTGTTCATCATGTCGACGATCTGCTGGGGGCCCTCGTCGCCCATCCCGAGCGTCATGTCGATGAAGGCGGTGTTGATGGAGCTCTCGGTGGCCTTCACCATGTCGACGCGGCCGTAGCTCTCGTTGCCCTGGTTCTCGACCGGGCGGTCCGAGCCGGGGATGGTGTAGGGGCTGTCGCCGTCGAAGGAGTCACGCAACTCGAAGCCGGCGTTCAGTGCCGCGGCCACCGCGAAGGCCTTGAGCGTGGAGCCGGCCAGCCCGCCGGCGACGGCCCAGTTGATCTCCGACTGCAGGTAGTCCTGGCCGCCGTACATGCCGCGCACCGCGCCGGTGCCGGGCTCGACGCTGGCCACGCCCACGTGCAGCTCCTTGTCACCGAAGCCCTCGGGGCGGCCCTCGACGACGCCCTGCTCGGCAGCGTCCATGGCCTGCTGGGTGAAGGTGGTGGTGACCTGCAGCCCGCCGCCGTCGATCTCCTGGCTGCTGAAGCCCAGGCGCTCGAGCTCCTGGCGCACCAGCTTGAGCACGTGGCCCCGCTGCCCGCCGTAGGCGTCCTCGGCGTCCGGCTTCGGGAACTTCGGCAACCGCTTCTGCGCCTGCTCGGCCTCCTCGGAGGTGATCGACCCGATCTCGGCCATGCTGCGCAGCACGTAGTCGTAGCGCTCGCGCAGGTTCTGCCGCGCGGCGCGGCCGTTGGCGGGGTCGAAGCCGCTGGGGTTGTTCAGCACGCTGGCCAGCACCGCGGACTCGCGCAGGTCCAGCCGGGCGGCCGGCTTGGAGAAGAAGGCCTGGGCGGCGGTCTCGATGCCGTAGGCGCCGCGCCCGAAGTAGATGGTGTTGAGGTAGCCCTCGAGGACCTCGTCCTTGCTGAGCTTGCGCTGGATCTTGAGGCTGAGGATCGCCTCCTTGATCTTGCGCGTGTAGGAGCGCTCCTGGGTGAGGTAGAGGATCTTCACGTACTGCTGGGTGATCGTGCTGGCGCCCTGGGTGGCGTTGCCCGAGGCGTTGCTGAAGGCCGCGCGGATGATGCCGCGGGGGTCGATGCCCTCGTCCTCGTAGAAGGAGCGGTTCTCCGCGGCGACGACGGCGTCCTTGATGGAGTCCGGCATGTCCGCTAGCGCCAGCGGCTCGCGGTTCTGGATGGCGAAGCCGCCGAGCTCGGACTTGCCGTCGGCGTAGTACACCTCGGTGCGCGCGGTCTGGAACTCCTCGTTGGGCGAGGGGATCTCGACCATGTTGTAGACCACGACGAAGGCGCCGACGCCGATCAGCGCGAGCACGACGCCGGTGACGGTGCTCCACTTCAGGAGGGCGAGCACCCGCTGCTTGGGGGTCTTCTTGATCTTCCCCTTGCCTGAACCCTTGCCCGAGCCCTTGCCCGGGCCCTTGGCCGGGGTCTTGGTGCTGGCCGGACCGGCCGCCCTGCGCTTGCCTACCACCCTGGATGCTCCTGGATCGGGGACGGGGACCGTGCGGAGCACCCGAGGCCGGGTGGACGCGCACGTGCGGGCGCGGCACACCGCTGGGTGTGCACGCCACGCGACCCCCCAGGGTACGCACCGGCACCCGGGACGCCACGCCGTCGCGACCCCCGTCCCGCCGCAGCCCGCGCGCCACGTCACACGCGCGGCGATTCGGATCCGGCGGATATATCGCTACGATAGGTCGCGTGGCACGTCGTGGAGAGACCATCGAGCTGGCAGTCCTCGGACTGCTGCACGAGGGACCCATGCACGGCTACGAGCTGCGCAAGCGGCTCAACCTGATGCTCGGCTGGAGCCGGGTCCTCTCCTACGGCTCCCTGTACCCGGCGCTGAAGAAGATGCTGCGCCAGCAGCTCATCGAGGAGACCGCGCCCACCAAGACGCCGGTCTCCCGGCGCCCCAAGATCGTCTACCAGGTCACCGAGGCCGGCACCGCCGAGTTCGAGCGGCTGATGTCCGAGGTCGGCCCGGCCGCCTGGGAGGACGACACCTTCGACATCCGGTTCGCCTTCTTCGGCCGCACCGACATGGAGATCCGCCTGCGGGTGCTCGAGGGCCGTCGGATGCGTCTGCAGGAGCGCCTGGACCGCGTGCAGAGCCAGCTCTCCATGACCGAGGCGGAGGTCGACCGCTACGCGGCCGAGCTGCAGCGCCACGGCGTGGAGTCGGTCGAGCGCGAGGTCCGCTGGCTCTCGGACCTGATCAACTCCGAGCGGCAGGCAGCGCCCGCGGCACCCACACCACCAGTACCACCCGCCCCCCGCGAGGAGGGCACCAGCACCACCAGCCAGACCAGCGGCGCGTAGCTCCCGCTCGCCGCCGCACCACCACAGAAGCTCCCCACCCCGGGGAACCAGCAGGAAGGAAACCCCGATGGGTTCGGTTCGAGTAGCAATCGTCGGCGTCGGCAACTGCGCCACGTCGCTCATCCAGGGCGTCGAGTACTACCGAGACGCCGACCCGGCGGGCACCGTCCCCGGGTTGATGCACGTCGCGTTCGGCGAGTACCACGTCGGTGACGTCGAGTTCGTCGCCGCGTTCGACGTCGACGACAAGAAGGTCGGCAAGGACCTCTCCGAGGCCATCAACGCCTCCCAGAACAACACCATCAAGATCGCCGACGTGCCCACGCTCGGCATCGAGGTGCAGCGCGGCCCGACCATGGACGGCCTCGGCAAGTACTACCGCGAGATGATCGAGGAGTCGGCCGCCGAGCCGGTCGACGTCGTCCAGGTGCTCAAGGAGACCCAGGCCGACGTCCTGGTCTCCTACCTCCCGGTGGGCTCGGAGCAGGCCGACAAGTTCTACGCCCAGTGCGCGATCGACGCCGGCGTGGCCTTCGTCAACGCCCTGCCCGTCTTCATCGCCTCCGACCCCGAGTGGGCCGAGAAGTTCCGCGCCGCCGGCGTCCCGATCATCGGTGATGACATCAAGAGCCAGGTCGGCGCCACCATCACCCACCGCGTGATGGCCAAGCTGTTCGAGGACCGCGGCGTCGCGCTGGACCGCACCTACCAGCTCAACGTCGGCGGCAACATGGACTTCAAGAACATGCTCGAGCGCGAGCGCCTGGAGTCCAAGAAGATCTCCAAGACCCAGGCCGTCACCTCCAACCTGCAGGGCGAGCTGGCCAACAAGGTCTCCGACCACAACGTGCACATCGGTCCCTCCGACCACGTCGCGTGGCTCGACGACCGCAAGTGGGCCTACGTGCGCCTCGAGGGTCGCGCGTTCGGCGACGTCCCCCTCAACCTGGAGTACAAGCTCGAGGTCTGGGACTCCCCCAACTCCGCCGGCATCATCATCGACGCCGTGCGCGCCGCGAAGATCGCCAAGGACCGCGGCCTGGGCGGCCCGATCATCTCCGCCTCCTCCTACCTGATGAAGAGCCCGCCGGTGCAGCTGCCCGACGACGAGGGTCACCGCCGCGTCGAGGCCTTCATTGCCGGGGACGAGTAGGCGCACCCCAGCACCACCCACCCGACCCCGGGCAGCCGCCAGGCCGCCCGGGGTCGCGTGCGTCCGGTCTGCGCTCGAGCCGGCGTTTGAGCCCGCGGCGTGCCGGGCAACCTGGCTCCCATGACCGGGCCCGAGGCGCTGCACGCGCAGATCATCAGCGGCAACCCGGGCACGCTGCGCACGCTGGTCTCCGACCTGCGCGACGCCGTCCGCGGGCTCGACTGGTGCGTGGACCACATCGTGCAGGCCACCGAGGTGCCCTCGTGGTTCGGGCTCGGCGCGCAGTCGTTCGGACGTCGCTGCTGGGCCACGGAGGCGACGGCCCAGGTGGCGGGGGTGCGCTGCGACCGCGCCAAGCTCGGCGTCGAGCGGATGCTCGCCGAGCAGGAGGACGCCCACGGGCGGGCGGAGCAGGTGATCACGACCTGGCGCACCCTCAAGCCGCAGTACCAGCCGATCCCGCTGCTCTACCAGCTGCTCCGCACGGCGGCGATCTCTGCGCTGGGGGACATCAAGGACGACTACGACCAGGGCCTGCCGGACGCGCTGGAGCTCGCCGACAGCGACGAGCTCACCGAGTACCAGGAGGCGTGGTTCGGGATGGGCCTGCTCAAGCTCATGCAGTTCGACCAGCAGTTCCCCACCAACCTCGGGCCGCCGATCCCCGACTCCCTGCTGGGCGGCGACGACGAGGGTGGGCACGCCGCGCAGGGTCTCGGCGTCGACGGTGACGGCAACCTGCTGCAGACCAGCTACAACGACGACGGCGAGGCGGTGCTGTCGGTGATCGACACCGACACGGGCGAGGTGATCAGCACCGTCAACCTCGGCGAGGGCACCGTGCTCCACGACGGCATGCCGGTGACGCAGGCCCCCGACCACGCCGGCGGGGTGATGGTGGACGGCGACACCGTGTACGTCATGTCCTCCACCGAGCCCCCCTCGATGTACGAGTACTCGCTCGACGACGTCCGGGGTGCCGCCCCCGGCGAGACCGTGCCGGTCCAGCACGTCACCGAGGGCCTCGACGCGGGCGCCTACTCCACCATCTCCGACGGGGTGCTCTACGTCGGCACGCACAACAAGGAGGGCGAGGGCTTCGTGCAGCCCTACGTGCGCCGCGGTGGGGAGTGGGTCGAGAACGGGCCGCGCATCCCCGCGCCGCGGTACGCGCAGGGGATCGGCGTCGACGGCGACACCATGTACTTCACCTCCTCGCTGGGCCGGGGCAACAGTCCGGGTGCCAGCACCCTGCACGCCGTCGACGCCACCACGGGTGAGCCGCTCGAGACCGTGCCGCTGCCGCACATGGCGGAGGGACTCGCGCTCACCGACCAGGGCATCGTGGTCACCTACGAGTCCGGCTCGGACATGTACGACCAGCAGGGCGACGCGGAGTTCGGCGACCTGTTCCCCTCCCCCTCGATGACCGTCACCCCCTACTCCGAGCTGGGCACGGAAGGGCCGGCGGGAGAGGTCGAGGTCGAGACGTACACCCTGCAGCAGGCGGCCCAGCGGTTCGCAGAGGCGCAGCAGCGACTGGAGGGGAGCGAGCAGCGCATCCGTGCGCTCACGCTCCCGGCGTCCGCCCTGGGCGAGGTGCCCTCGGCCGGGCACGTGGCCTCCCAGCTGGACTGTCACCTGGACCAGACGGCCCGGTGGCTGCGCAACGGCCACCTCAGCGCCCACCTCACCGTCGACGGGCTGCTCTCCGCCGCCGCCGGCTACGACGAGAGCGACCACCGCTCGCAGGACGACTTCTCCGACCTGCTGGGGCTGACGTGACTCCGCCGACCAGGGCGCCCCTCGGTGCCGCGCTGCTGATCGCGCTGCTGCTGCCAGCGTGTGGCGACGACCCGACCGACGGGAGTGACGGGGGTGACGGCACCGGGCCCGACGGCTGGGCGATCGCCACCGACCCCCTCGACGAGGACGTCGTGATGGGCGAGGCCAGCCTGGACGGGACCGAGGTCGAGCTCGCCGACGGCACCGTGGTCGACCTGGGCGAGCCGCCCGAGACCTTCGTCGTCGCGGGCGAGGGCGTCTACGCCGTGCCGGTGCTGCCGGGGCTCGACGGCGGCGCGGACGACGACCGGTTCGCCGAGCTGGTGCTGGCCACCACCGACGGCGTCGGGGGCACCGGCGCCCACCCCCTGCCGGAGTCGCTGCGCACCTCTCCCGACGGGCGCTACCTCGGCTTCATCGACCTCGGCGAGGACCCGTACGCCGAGCCCGCGGACGCGGTCGTGGTCGACCTGACCGAGGGCACCGAGGTGGTGCGCAGCCCCGACGGCATGGGCGAGGCCGGCCAGGACCTCGAGGCCGTGTACGCGGAGTCCGACCCCACCGTCTTCGCGGTCACCGAGGAGCGCGCCTACGTGGACGCCGCCGGTCCGGTGTACTCCTACGCGCTGCCCTCGGGCGAGCAGACCCTGGAGGCCGAGCAGTCCGAGGACGTCTACGACACCGACTGGTGGGAGGCCATGGAGGCGGGCGGGTTCACGCAGTTCTACCGCGACGGCACCGGCGGCTGAGCCGAGGCTCGTCGTCAGGCGGCTCGGGCGGGGCCGGCCTCGACCTCGGACTTGATCCGCTGCAGCGTCTGGGCCATGCCCTCGCGCAGCTCCCCGGCGAACTTGTCGGTACCGCCGAGCACGTACTTGGTGAGCACCAGCGAGACCTGCGAGATGCCGTCGGGCAGCTCGCGGCGCTGCACGACCCTGGTGCGGGTGCCGCCGTCGAGCGGGGTGAGCTCGAAGCTCCAGATGGTCTTGTTCTCCGCGATCCGGAAGGCGAGGTCGCGGTGCGGCTCGAAGCGCACGACCTTGCCGTTGGTGGGCCAGAACAGCGGACCGCGGCGGTTGAGGTTGCTGAACTTCGCGCCCTGGCGCACCTGCCCGCCCTTCACCTTGGAGCGGACCACCTGGGGGCTCCACTGCGCCATCCGCGGCAGGTCGCTCACGAGCTTCCACACCTCGGCGGGCGGGGCGTCGATCTCGACGGTGGACTCGAGCTGGGCGTGCTGGGTCTGGGCCATGCCGGGACGATACCGACGGGTATCGGGCTTGTCAGTGCAGCGTGACGGTGATCACCGCGGGCCGTGCGTCTGCAGCCACAGCACGGGGCCGGCCAGCCCACCGCGCGCACCGAGGTCGCGCACCGCGGCCAGCGCCTTGCCGGTGTAGACGGGCTCCAGCTCGAGCCCGGCCGTCGCGGCCCGCTCCACCTCGGCCACCGAGGCCGGCGTCGGGTCCCCGTAGGTGCGGCCGAGCCAGTCGGTGCGCAGGTCGAGGTCGCGCTCGGTGAGCCGCGGCGGGTCGGCCAGCCCGTGCGCGGCGAGGCGGTCGCTGGTGCGGCCCGCGAGCCGCACCAGCGTCGGCGCGTCGAGCCGGACCATGTCGTTGACGACGACGCCGAGCACCCGCACCGGCAGGCCGGCGAGCGCGAAGCCCAGCGCCAGGCCGGCCACCGTGCCGCCGGAGCCGACCGGCACCACCACCGACGCCGGGGCCGGCAGCTCACCGGCGGCCACCTGCGCCGCCACCTCGAGCGCGACGTCGACATAGGCCAGCGTGCCGACGGCGTTGGACCCGCCCGCCGGCAGGTACCAGGGGTGGTAGCGGGCCAGCAGCCACGGCGCGGCGAGCTTGAGGCGGGTCGTGCTCGGGTAGCGGTGCAGCCGCGCCCCGGACCGTTCCAGCCGCGCCAGCTGGGCGCGCACGTGGTCGTCGACGGGCTGGTCGACCAGCCCCAGCACGGTGCGCAGCCCGTGCTCGGCGCCGTAGAGCGCGCACGCCAGCCCCCAGTGCGTGCCGATGCCACCGACGGTGAAGAGCGTGGAGGCGCCGCGAGCGTGCGCGGCCGGGATGATCCACTCCAGCTTGCGCACCTTGTTGCCGCCCCAGGCGCCGTCGCCGAAGGCCGACTCGTCCTTGAGCCAGGTCTCCACCGGCAGGTCGAGGTCGGCGTCCAGGCGCCGCACCGGCGTCGGGGCGCTGCCCAGCCGCAGGTGCGGCAGCGAGGTCCGCGACGCCAGCTCGCTCACCCGGACTCGGACCCCTCGGACGTCTCGGCTCCGTCGGCCCCGTCGGCCCGCTCGGCCCACCACCCCAGCAGCGCCTCGCGCGCGGCCTCCTCGCTCATCGGGCCGTCGTCCAGCCGCTTCTCCAGCAGCCACCGGTAGGCCTCGCCCACCTCACGGCCGGCCGGGATGCCGAGGATCTCCATGATCTGGTTGCCGTCGAGATCGGGCCGGACGGCCGCCCGACCCTCGGCCTCCCGCAGCCGCTCGATCCGCTCCTCGAGGTCGTCGTAGGTGCGGCGCAGCCGGTCGGCCTTGCGCTGGTTGCGGGTGGTGCAGTCGGCGCGGGTCAGCACGTGCAGCCGCTCCAGCTGGTCGCCGGCGTCGCGCACGTAGCGCCGCACCGCGGAGTCGGTCCACTCCCCCGAGCCGTAGCCGTGGAAGCGCAGGTGCAGCGCTACCAGCTGTGAGACCGCCTCGGTCTCGTCCTTGGAGAAGCGCAGCGCCTGCATCCGCTTGCGGGTGATCTTGGCGCCGACGACGTCGTGGTGGTGGAAGGTGACCGTGCCGTCGCCGACGAAGCGGCGGGTGCGGGGCTTGCCGACGTCGTGCATCAGCGCCGCGAACCGCGAGACGAAGTCGGGGCCCTCGCCGCCCAGGCGCGGCTCGAGGTCGATGGCCTGCTCGAGCACGGTGAGCGTGTGCTCGTAGACGTCCTTGTGGCGGTGGTGCTCGTCGCGCTCGAGCTTGAGCGCCGGCAGCTCGGGCAGCACCCGCTCGGCCAGGCCGGTCTGCACGAGCAGCGCGAGGCCGCGGCGCGGGTGCGGCGCGCAGACCAGCTTGACCAGCTCGTCGCGTACCCGCTCGGCGGAGATGATGTCGATGCGCTCGGCCATCGCCGTCATGGCGGCCACCGCGGCCTCGTCGACCTCGAAGTCGAGCTGGGCGGCGAAGCGGGCGGCGCGCATCATCCGCAGCGGGTCGTCGGAGAAGGAGTCCTCGGGGCGCCCGGGGGTGCGCAGCACGCCGTGGGCCAGGTCGACGACACCGCCGTGGGGGTCCTCGAGCTCCTGGCCGGGCAGCCGCACCGCCATCGCGTTGACGGTGAAGTCGCGCCGCACCAGGTCGCCCTCGAGCGAGTCGCCGAACGCCACCGCGGGCTTGCGGGAGGACGGGTCGTAGGCGTCGGTGCGGTAGGTGGTGACCTCCACGACCCACGGGCCCTTGCGGCAGCCGATGGTGCCGAAGTCGCGGCCCATGTCCCACAGCGCGTCGCCCCAGGGCCCGAGGATCCTCTCGGTCTCCTCGGGGGTGGCCGAGGTGGTCAGGTCGAGGTCGTTGTGCTTGCGGCCGAGCATCGCGTCGCGCACCGGGCCACCCACCAGCGCCAGCTCGTGGCCGGCCGCGGCGAAGAGGCGGCCGAGCTCGCCGGTGACGGGCTCGATGCGGGCGAGCTCGGCGGCGACGGCCTGCTGGGCGGAGGCCATGTTGAGGGGGGCGGGCACGGCGGAGGAGTCTACGAGAAGGCGGGCCCGGCACCGTTACCCTCGTGCCGTGGTCCGTCGTCGTCTCCTGCCTGCCCTCGCGGCGGGCCTGACGACGGCGGTGGCCGCCGGCACCCTCGTGCTCGGCACCCCGGCCACCCCGGCCGGCGCGGCGCCGGCATCCCTCGCGGCCGCACCCGTGGCGGCCCCCGCCGCGGCGCGCTACGACCCCGCGCTGGAGCTGACCATCGACACGCTCAGCCCCTCGACGCTCACCGCGCAGACGCGCGGCGCGCCCCCGGTGCGGATCACCGGCACCGTCACCAACGTCGACGACGTGCCGTGGCGGGGGGTCAACCTCTACCCGGTGGTCTCCGAGGCGCCGATGACGACCCGGGCCGAGCTGGCCGCGGCCGCCGCCTCGGACCCCGAGCTCTACCTGGGCGAGCGCATCACCGACCCGGGCCCCTACGACACCCTCGAGGAGCTCGCGCCCGGGGAGTCGCAGCCCTACTCCCTCAGCCTCCCGCGGGAGCGGATCGTGCTGGCCGGGTCGGGCACGTACTGGCTCGGCGTCCAGGCGCTCGGCGAGACCGAGCTCGACGGTCGCGACGACCTCTCCGACGGCCGGGCCCGGACGTTCCTGCCCTACCGCGACCCGGGTGGGGCGAGCACCGGCGGCGCCGGTGCGGTCAGGACCTCGCTGGTCCTGCCGCTGCGCCGCGAGCTCGCCTACGCCGAGGACGGGTCGCTCGACCAGCCCGAGCAGCTGGGCGAGACCCTCGGCGCCGAGGGCCGCCTGCGGGCACTGGTCGACTTCGCCGCAGCCGCCGGCGACCGGCCGGTCTCGGTGATGGTGGACCCCGCGCTCCCCGACGCCGTCCGCCGCCTCTCGCGTGGCAACCCGCCACGCTCCCTGGCGCCCACCGACCCCACCCCCGACGACCCGGACGCCGCGCCGTCCGGCGAGCCCACGGCCGCCCCCCAGGAGGAGCCGACCGCCGGCGAGGGGTCCACCCCCTCCGACGAGGGAGACGAGGCAGGCGGGGGAGACGAGGCCGGCGAGGCGGGCGAGGCGCCCGAGCTCACCGAGGAGCAGCGCGCCACCTCGGAGGCGGCGACCGCGTGGCTGGGCCGGTTCGCGGCCGCGGTCGAGGACCGCGAGGTGCTGGTGCTGCCGTACGGCGACCTGGACCTGCCCGCCGCGGCCGCGCACGACCCGCTGGCCTACGACCTCGCCCGCGCGCGCACGGGCCGGGTGCTCGCCGAGCTGGCCGGCACCGCCCCCGTGCGCGAGACGACACCTGACGACGCCGTCGACCCCGAGGAGGGGGACGCCGGGGACGAGGGGGACGCCTCACCCGAGACCTCCGTCGCCCCGCCCGAGGGGGCGCCCGCGACGCTGCTGCCCGTGGCCGGGGCGCCGTCGGGGTACCTCGACGCCGCCGCGGTGCGGCTGCTCGAGCCCGGCGCCACCGCGCTCGTCACCGACGAGGCGTTCCGCGAGGAGGCTCCCGGCGTCGCCGACCTCGAGGGCCGCCGCGGCGTCGTCACCTCCTCCGCGGTCGCGGCCGGCGGCCCCGGCCCCGGCGACCGCTTCACCTCCCTGCAACTGCGCCAGCGCCTGCTCGCCGAGGCGCTCGCCCGGTCCGTGGAGCCAGGCCGCCCGCCGCTGGTCGTCGTCATGCCCCAGCAGTGGGCGGGTGAGGACCCGACCGGCTTCTTCGCCGGCCTCGACGACGTGCCGTGGCTCGACCTCAGCGACCTCGAGGCGGCCACCGACCGGGAGGGGCGCGAGGTGGCGGCCGACGAGCTGGTCTACCCGGCGCGCCAGGCGCGACGCGAGCTCGACGAGAGCGTCTTCACCTCCTTCGCCGATCTGCTGCGCGCCGGGGAGACGCTGCAGAACCTCCTGACCCGCAACAGCGAGGTGGCGAGCCTGGTCACCGACGAGGGGCTCACCTCTCTCTCCTACGGCGCTCGCTCCTCCGCGGTCACCGCTCGCACCACGCTGGCGCGGACGACCGACCAGGTGCGGGCCGAGCTCGGCCAGGTCGGCATCGACGCCGGCCCGGGGGTCACGCTCTCGGGCAGCGACGGCCAGTTCAACGCCGTGGTGACCAACGACCTCGACCAGCCGATCACCGTCGGCATCCTGGCCACCACCACCTCCGAGGACGGCGGCGTGAGCGTCGACCCGGTCGAACCGCTCGAGATGGGGCCGCGCAGCCGCGCCACCGTGCTCTTCGACGCGCACGCCGAGACCGCCGGCGTCACCAACGTGACGCTGAGCCTGGTCGACGTCGAGGGCAACCCGCTCGGTGCCACCGACCGGCTTCCCGTGCGCTCGGCGCAGGTGAGCGAGGTCATCTGGCTGATCATCGGCACCGGCCTGGGCCTGCTGTTCCTGGCGATCGCCGTGCGCCTCGTGCGCCGCGTGCGGCGGGCCACCGGCCAGGCCCTGCCCACCGTCGAGCCGGCTCCCGACAGCCGGCCGGTGGGGAGCACCCCGTGACCGACCGCCCCCTGACCGACCGGCCCCCCACCGACCCCGCACCCCCGGCGTCCGGCCCGGCGGTGCCCCCCGAGGACACCCAGGCCGGCATCCTGGCCAACAGCGCCGTGATGGCGGCCGGCACCGTGGTCTCGCGGCTGAGCGGCTTCGTCCGCTCCGCGCTGCTGGCCGCGGCGCTCGGGCTCTCGCTGCACGCCGACATCTTCAACATCGGCAACACCGTGCCGAACATGCTCTACATCCTGCTGGCCGGCGGCGTCCTGAACGCGGTGCTGGTGCCCCAGCTGGTGCGCGCCCAGAAGAACGACCCCGACGGCGGCGAGGCCTACACGCAGCGCGTGGTCACCGTCGCCGGGCTGTTCCTGCTGGTGGTCACCGTGCTGCTGGTGGCCGCGGCACCGCTGGTGATGGCGGTCTACCTCGACGGGTCGTGGAACGACCCGGCGCTGGCCGAGCAGCGGCAGTCGGTGATCGACTTCGCGCGGTTCTGCCTGCCCCAGGTCTTCTTCTACGGGATGTTCGTGCTGGTCGGGCAGATCCTCAACGCCCGGGGCAGGTTCGGCCCGATGATGTGGGCGCCGATCGCCAACAACGTGATCTCGGTGGTCGTGCTCGTCGTCTACCTGGTGGTGTTCGGACCGGCACGGGGCGCGGACGCCGAGGGTGCGTTCACCTCCGGGCAGGAGGCGCTGCTGGGGCTCGGTGCCACCGTCGGCATCGCCGCCCAGCTGCTCATCCTGCTGCCCTACCTGCGCAGCGCCGGGTTCCGCTTCCGCCCCCGTCTCGACCTGCGCGGCGCCGGCCTGGGCCACACCGCCCGGCTGGGCGTGTGGTCGCTGCTGTTCGTCGTGGTCAACCAGGTCGCCTACACCGTGGTGGTGCGGCTGGCCTCGAGCGGCACCACCGGCGGCGGCACCGAGGGCACCGGCTACGCCGTCTACGCCGCGGCGTTCCTCATCGTGATGGTGCCGCACTCGATCATCACCGTCTCGCTCACCACCGCGGTGCTGCCCCAGCTCTCGCGGCGGGCCGCCGCCGACGAGCTGCCGGCGCTGGCGCGCGACCTGGCCGGCACGCTGCGCACCGCGCTCGTGGTGGTGGTGCCGTTCGCGGCACTGCTGCCGGCGCTGGCGCCCGACATCGCCAACGTGGTGTGGGGCCACGGCGCGGCGGCGCAGACCTACCGCAACGCGGTGCCGACCCTGACGCTGTTCGGCGCCGGCCTGGTCTTCTTCACCGTCCACTACCTGATGCTGCGCGGGTTCTACGCGCTCGAGCAGACCCGCACGGTGTTCCTGATCCAGTGCGCGGTGAGCACCACCAACGTGGTGGCCGCGCTGGTGCTGGTCGCGATGGCCGACGCGGCCGACACCGCCCCGGCCCTGGTGCTGGCCTACACCACCTCCTACGTGGTCGGGTCGGCGATCTCCTACCAGGTGCTGCGCCACCGCCTCGGGGGTCTGGAGACCCCGGCGCTGGTGGGCTTCGGCGTCGTGCTGCTGCTGTGCACCGCGGCCGCGGCCGCCGTCGTGCTCCCCCTGGGCTGGCTGCTGGGCACCTGGCTGCCCGACCCGCACTGGTCGGTGGCCGCCGTGCGCGGCGCCGGCCTCGCGCTGGTGGGAGTCGTCGTCTTCGTGCTCGTGGCCCGCTGGCTGCGCCTGCGCGAGGTCACCTCGGTCCTCGCGCTGGTCGCCCGCCGGGTTCCGGTCCTGCGGGGGCGCTGACCCGCCCTACGATGGGGGCCGCGCTCCCGCAACCGAGGCCAGCCGGCCAGACCAGCCAGAGGAAGAGAGGTCCCCCGACGTGCCGCACTCGACCCGCTCGGGCGACGTGCTGGCCGGTCGCTACCGGCTCGTGGACCTGCTGGACGAGAGCGGCGGGGCCCGGTTCTGGCGCGCGCACGACCGGATCCTGCAGCGCTACGTGGCGCTGCACGTGATCCCCGCCGACGACGAGCGCTCCTCCGCGCTGCTCGAGGCCGCCCGCCGCTCGGCGACGGTCCTCGACCCGCGGCTGCTGCGCGTGCTCGACGCCGAGCGGGACGAGGCGATCTGCTACGTGGTCAACGAGTGGGGCGACGGCGTCTCGCTCGACATCCTGGTGGCCTCCCGCGGGCCCGTCGCCGCCCGGCAGAGCGCCTGGCTGGTGGGGCAGGTGGCCGAGGGCATCGCCACCGCCCACGCCGCCGGGGTGGCGCACGGCCGGCTGGTGCCCGAGAACGTCCTGGTCGACCGGCACGGCGAGGTCAAGATCATCGGGCTCTGCGTCGACGCCGCCATGCACGGTCGCGCCGGCGACCGCGCCGCGGCCGACGTGGCCGACCTGGCCGGGCTGCTCTACTGCGCGCTGACCGGCCGCTGGCCCGGTGGCGGCGGCTCCGCGGTGCCCGCGGCACCCGAGCACCACGGCCACGCGCTGCGCCCGCGCCGGGTCCGCGCCGGCATCCCCGGGCAGCTCGACGCGCTGTGCGACGAGGTGCTGCGCGCCCAGCACCACACCCACCGCGCCGAGGGCCTCGGCTCGGCGCGCGGCATCGCCGACCTGCTCGCCGACTACGTGGGCAGCCCCGCCGGGATGGCCGAGAGCTGGCGTGCCGTCGTGCCGGCACTGCTGCCCGGCAGCCGCACCACCGCGCTGCCGCCGCTGCCCCCCGACCCCGCGCCGCACGACGCCGAGCCCGATCCCACGCCCGAGCCCGAGCTCCCACCCACGGAGGCGGTCACCGCCCCCCTGGCCCTCCCCACGGAGCCCGCGCCCGACGCCGGCACGCAGGCGGATCCCGACGCACCCACCCGGACCGTGGGCACGGTCTCGCCGCCGGCCACCTCGCCCATCCCGCCCACCCCGGCCACCGAGCCCGAGACCGAGCCGGTGCCGGCCCCCGAGGTCGCGACCGAGCTGCCCACCGAGGCCGGCCTGCCGATCTTCGGCGAGGAACCCGACGACGTCTCGTGGTTGTCCAAGCGCAGCCAGCCGGTGCCCCCGCCGCCGCCCTTCGAGGAGCCGCCGGAGCGCCCGCTCTTCGCCCCGGAGCCCGACGACGGCGAGCCCCACCGCCGTCGTCGCCCCGGCGCGGCCCCGCCGCCCGAGCGGGACCCCGACGGCTACTGGCCCTGGGAGGCCACCGGCGCCGGCGCCACCGGCGACTCACGGGTCTCTGCGGTGCACACCGGCACGGGCTCGACCCGGGCGGTACCGGCCGAGGAGGAGGTGCCCGGGCGCACCGCGCTGCGGGTGGCGGGCATCATCGGCGCCGCCGTGCTGCTGCTGGTCGCCGTCGTGGTGGCCTACAACCTCGGCCGCGGTCGCACCCCCCTGGGGGCCGAGCCGGCCGCACCGGAGTCGAGCGCCTCGGCCACCGAGCAGCCGGAGGCGCCGCCCGAGACCGGCCCGCTCACCGGACTGGTGGCCACCGACCTCGACCCCCAGGGCGAGGACGGCGACGAGAACGGTGACGACGCACCGCTGGCCGTCGACGGCGACCCCACCACCTCCTGGTCCACCTCCACCTACGAGCAGCAGCTCGGTCCGGGCGGGTTGAAGACCGGCGTCGGCCTGGTGGTCGACCTGGGTGCCGAGCGCGAGGTCACCGCCGCCGACCTGACCCTGGTCGGCAGCCCCACCGGCGTCGCCCTGTATCTGACCTCCGAGGAGCCCACCGACGTCGAGGGCCTGACCCCCGTGGCCGGCGCCACCGCAGAGGACGAGCGGCTGCAGCTCTCGCTCGAGGAGCCTGCGACCGGCCGCTACCTCGTGGTGTGGCTGACGTCGCTGCCCAACGACGGGTCGGGGTGGCGCGGCACCGTGGCCGAGGTCGCCGTCGAGGCGGTGCTCGACGGGGCCGACGGGGCTGACGGGGAGAGCACCGCACCGTGACCTCGGTCCCGCTGGAGGAGCTCGACGACGCCGCGCTGCTGGCCGCCCACGTCGCGGGGGACGCCGCCGCCTTCGGGGTGTTGTTCACCCGGCACCGCGAGCGCCTGTGGGCGGTGGCGCTGCGCACCATGGGCAACCCCGAGGACGCCGCCGACGGGCTCCAGGACGCCCTCGTCGCGGCGTTCCGACGCGCCGGCTCCTTCCGCGGCGAGGCGCAGGTGACCACATGGCTGCACCGCGTCGTCGTCAACGCCTGCCTGGACCGGCTGCGGGCCGCGAAGGTGCGCCGCGCCGAGGCCCTGCCCGAGGACCTCGAGGACCGCGGCCTGACCCTGGTGGGCCCCGCAGGCACCGATGCCTCCCCCGATGACGGCGACCCGGCCCTGGCCAGCGTGCGGCGCGAGCGCCGCGACCAGGTGGTGGCCGCGCTGCGGACGCTGCCGCCCGAGCAGCGGGCGGCGCTGGTGCTCGTCGACCTGGAGGGGCACTCGGTGGCCGAGGCGGCCGCGGTGCTCGAGTGCGCCGAGGGCACGGTGAAGTCGCGGTGCTCGCGCGGTCGCGCGCGGCTGGCACCGCTGCTGGCACCCCTGATGCAGAGCGAGGACGTCGGGGACCCCGCACCCGCGGCGGGGAACCGCCCGGCGGGCGGGCACGTCGGATCCGCGACGCCGCCGCGCGGGCCACCGGCCGGCTGAGCCGCCCTCACCCGCACGCCGCCCGCCCCTCCCACCACGCACCGGAGCCCCTTCGTGACCGACCAGCCCGACCAGCCCGACGCAGCCGAGCCCACCGGGCCCGGTGAGCCGGGCGAGCCCGCGCCGCTCGCGCCGGCTCGCGAGGCGCAGGTGCGCCGGCTGCTGGGCCAGGCCCGGGTCGACCCGGCCACCGAGGGGCTGCCGCCGCAGGTGGCCTCCCGCCTCGACGCCACGCTGGCCGACCTGGTGGCCCACCGGGGCACGGACGAGACCACCGGCCAACCCACCGGCCAGCCCCCCGGCCGACCCACCGGCCAGCCCGCCTCGTCGTCCGGGGCCGAGAGCGTGGCTCCCGTGCGGGACCTCGCCCACACGCGACGCCGCCGCGGGGCGCTGCTGCTGGCCGCGGCCGCCGTGGTGGTCGCGGGCGTCGGCGTCAGCCAGGTCGTCGACCGCGGGGACGACACCGGTGCCGGCAGCGTCGCCTCCGAGAGCGTCGACTCCGGCGACGGCGCGCAGCGTCGCGCCGAGGAGGGTGACACCGCGGCGGAGGCGGCCCCCGAGTCGGCTCCCGGAGCCTCCGGGGGCGACCTCGACCAGGGCGAGGGGTCCGAGTCCGTGCCCCCGCCGCAGGCCCCCTCCCCCACCGCCGTCCCCGACGGTCCCCGCGTGCAGCCGCCCCCGACGGCGGCCGCTGCGCCCGTCGCCCAGGTGCGGGTGCGCTCCGCGCAGTTCGTCGACGACGTCCGGCTGCTGCAGCGCTCACTGCCCCGGCTCGACGTCGCGCGCGCCCGACTGCCGCGCGCCGCGGTGCCGGCTCCGCTGCGTGCCCGGCGCGTCGTGGAGTGCCGCGCGACGGTGGTCGGCGAGGGCGCCGCGCTGCTGGTGCTGCTGGACTCCACGCCCGGGCTGCTGGTCTTCCGACCCGCCAGCGAGGACGCCCAGGTCGTCGACCTGCTCCAGTGCGGCACCGGGCGCACGCTGCGCTCCACCACGCTCGCCACCCCTCGCTCCTGACCCGTGGGGCGGGAACACGCCTGCCCTACGATCGGTTGAGCACGATGACGGCGAGGTCGCCGTCACCAGTCCCACCACCGACCGCGCCCGCGACGGGCGCAGAGCGAGGCACAGCGTCATGTCCCAGGACAGCCCCGGCACCACCGGCAGCGACCCCCGCGAGGTCATCGTGATCGGCTCCGGCCCGGCCGGCTACACCGCCGCCGTGTACGCGGCCCGCGCCGGCCTGAAGCCCCTCGTCTTCGAGGGCTCCGTCACCGCCGGCGGGGCGCTCATGAACACCACCGAGGTCGAGAACTTCCCCGGCTTCCAGAACGGCATCCAGGGCCCGGCCCTCATGGACGAGATGCGCGCCCAGGCCGAGCGCTTCGGCGCCGAGCTGGTGCCCGACGACGCCGTCGAGGTCGACCTGACCGGTGAGACCAAGGTCGTGAAGACCGCCACCGGCACCCACACCGCGCGTGCGGTGATCCTGGCCACGGGCTCCGGCTACCGCAAGCTGGGCCTGCCCCGCGAGGAGGAGCTCTCGGGTCGCGGCGTCTCGTGGTGCGCCACCTGCGACGGCTTCTTCTTCCGCGAGCAGCACATCGCCGTGGTCGGCGGCGGCGACTCCGCCGTCGAGGAGGCCACCTTCCTGACCCGGTTCGGCTCGAAGGTGTCGATGATCGTGCGCCGCGACGAGCTGCGCGCCTCCAAGATCATGCAGGAGCGCGCGCTCGCCGACCCCAAGCTCGACATCATCTGGAACTCCGAGGTCGCCGAGCTGAACGGCGAGGACCGGCTCGAGGGAGTCACGCTGCGCGACACCGTCACCGGCGAGACCCGCCAGCTGGACGCCACCGGCCTGTTCATCGCCATCGGCCACGACCCCCGCTCGGAGCTGCTCACGGGCCAGGTCGACCTCGACGACGAGGGCTACGTGCTCGTCGAGCACCCCTCGACGGCCACGAACCTCACCGGCGTCTTCGCCTGCGGCGACCTGGTCGACCACCACTACCGCCAGGCCATCACCGCCGCGGGCACCGGCTGCGCGGCCGCCCTCGACGCCGAGCGCTACCTCGCGGCGCTGGACCACGCCGCCTCGACCGCGGGCACCCCGGAGCAGACCCGCGAGCTGGCCGCCGAGATGGCCGAGCAGCTGCACGCCGACGGCGTCGCCTGAGGCAGCCGGCCCGGCGGGAACACCGCGCCGACCCGGCGTGTTCTCCCACCACGACCCGCGCATCACCCACGCACATCCGCGACATCCGCGAACAGACCCCTAGGAGCACAGCATGGCCAACATCGCAGCCGTCACCGACGCCGAGTTCGAGTCGACGGTCCTCCAGTCCGAGAAGCCCGTCCTCGTGGACTTCTGGGCCGAGTGGTGCGGCCCGTGCCGCCAGGTGGCCCCGATCCTCGACGAGATCGCCACCGCCCACGGCGACAAGATCACCTTCGTCAAGATGAACGTCGACGAGAACCCGGTGACGCCGTCCTCCTACCGGGTCACCGGCATCCCGACGATCAACGTCTACCAGAACGGCGAGGTCGTCCGCTCGATCGTCGGCGCCAAGCCCAAGGCCGCGCTGCTCAACGAGCTCTCCGAGTTCATCGGCTGACCCAGCACCCCACTGGCGCGTCCGGCTCCTCGCCGGCCCGCCGCGCAGACCCTGGAGCCCGTCCCACCCCCGTCTCGGGGGCCGGGGCGGGCTTCGGTCGTACCACCCCGAGCAGACGCTCGAGCGCCGCCTCCACCTCGTCGCGCCAGGTCAGCAGCGACCGCAGGTCCATCCGCATCCGCGGTGTCGTGGGATGGGGGCGCTGGGTGCGGAACCCGACGGCGTCCAGGAACGCCGCGGGGACCGTGCAGGCCCGCCCCGGACCCCGGCTGCCGAACGCCTCGACGGCGCGCACGCCGCCCCGCCCGATCAGGTCCTTGGCCATGCCCTGCACCAGCATGCGGCCCAGCCCGCCGCCGGCGTGCTCGGGCGCGACACGCAGCGTCGTCATCAGCACCGCGTCGCCCGAGACGGGGGCCGTGGCGAACCCCGCGGCGCCCGGCACGTGCGCCGGCGGTGCGTAGACCACCAACCCCACCGGCCTCTCCCCCACCAGCGCGACCCTCCCGCAGGAGCCCCACTCGCGCAGCACCTCGCTCAGCCAGGCGTCCTTCTCCTCGCAACGGGCCCCTCGGTCCTCCGCGAGCCGCCCGGCCCGCACCGGGTCCAGCTCCCAGAACAGGCAGCTGCGGCACGCGGGCAGGGCGTCCTCCAGCGCACCGAGGTGGTCGAGCGTGAGCCGCTCGATGCGGCGTCCCATGGAATCCAGTGTCGCGCCCCGGGGCGCACCTGGGAAGATCGGCGGGTGCGCCAGATCAAGCAGAGCCGCAAGCTGCACGACGTCCGCTACGACGTGCGGGGTCCCATCCTCGTGGAGGCCCAGCGGCTGGAGGTCGAGGGCCACCGCATCCTGAAGCTCAACATCGGCAACCCGGCGCCGTTCGGCTTCGAGGCGCCCGACGCGATCCTCGCCGACGTCATCCACCACCTGCCCGCCTCGCAGGGCTACAGCGACAGCCAGGGCATCTACTCCGCGCGCACCGCCGTCGCGCAGTACTACCAGGGCCGCGGTCTGCGCGAGGTCGACGTCGAGGACGTCTTCATCGGCAACGGGGTCAGCGAGCTGATCTCGATGGTGCTGCAGGCCTTCGTCGACGACGGCAACGAGATCCTGGTGCCGGCGCCCGACTACCCGCTGTGGACCGGCGCGGTCACGCTCTCGGGTGGGGTGCCCGTGCACTACCGCTGCGACGAGGCCGACGACTGGAACCCCGACCTGGCCGACGTCGAGGCCAAGATCACCGAGAACACCCACGCCATCGTCATCATCAACCCCAACAACCCCACGGGTGCGGTCTACTCACCCGAGATCGTGCGGGGGTTGGTCGACATCGCGCGGCGCCACGACCTGGTCGTCATGGCCGACGAGATCTACGAGAAGATCCTCTTCGACGACGCCGTGCACCACCACGCGGCGGCCGCGGCCGGCAGCGACGTGCTGTGCCTGACCTTCAGCGGGCTCTCCAAGAGCTACCGCGTGTGCGGCTACCGCGCCGGCTGGGTGATGATCTCGGGTCCCAAGGAGCTCGCCAGCGACTTCCTCGAGGGGCTCACCCTGGTGGCCAACATGCGCATGTGCGCCAACGTGCCGGCCCAGCACGCGATCCAGACCGCGCTCGGCGGTTACCAGTCGGTCAACGAGCTGATCGTGCCGGGAGGTCGGTTCTACGAGCAGAGCATGCTCGCCCACCGGCTGCTCAACGAGATCCCCGGCGTCTCCTCGGTGAAGCCGCGTGGCGCGCTGTACTGCTTCCCCCGCCTGGACCCCGAGATCTACCCCATCGACGACGACCAGCAGTTCGTGATCGACCTGCTCCGCGCCAAGAAGATCCTGGTCACCCACGGCACCGGCTTCAATTGGTTCGAGCCCGACCACTTCCGGCTCGTCACGCTCCCCGACGTCGACGTGCTCGAGGAGGCGATCGGCCGGATCGCGGACTTCCTGGCCACCCGTCGGTAGAGCCCCGCCCGGGCGGCTGGTTGGATCGGCAGCGACACGGTCCGCCCCCTCCCAGGAGACGCCCACGATGCTCGACCTCACCTACCCCCCGATCATCGTCACCGCCAAGCTGGGCTTCCGCGCCCTCGGCCAGCGCTTCGACATGACGGGCACCGAGCACGTGCCCCGCAAGGGCGGTGTCCTGCTCGCCGTCAACCACATCGGCTACGTCGACTTCGTGTACGGCGGGCTCGCCGCCAACCCCTCGGGTCGCAAGGTGCGGTTCATGGCCAAGCGGGAGCTGTTCGACCACCAGCTCTCCGGCCCGCTGATGCGCTCGCTGCACCACATCGAGGTCGACCGCGGAGCCGGCACCGCCTCCTTCGCGACCGCGATCGACTACCTCAGGCGCGGCGAGGCGGTCGGCATCTTCCCGGAGGCCACCATCTCCCGCTCCTTCGAGCTGAAGGAGTTCAAGACCGGGGCCGTCCGCATCGCCGCCCAGGCCGGCGTCCCGCTGGTGCCGGTGATCCTGTGGGGCACCCAGCGGATGCTCACCAAGGACCACCCCAAGGACTTCTCGCGCGGCAAGACCATCGCCATCCGCGTCGGCGAGCCGCTGCACCCCACCGGCGCGGACCCGGTGGCCGAGACCGCCGAGTTGAAGGACCGGATGTCGCAGATGCTCGACGACACGATCGCGGCCTACCCCGCCGCCGAGCAGCCCCCGGGCTCCTGGTGGCTCCCCGCGCGCTTCGGTGGTTCGGCCCCCACCCCCGAGGAGGCCGAGCGACTCGACGAGGAGGAGAAGCGCCAGCGCGCCGAGCGGCGTCGTCTGCGTGCCGAGGAGAAGCGCGCGTCCGGCGACTCGTAGATTCGTCGGTTCATCGACCTGTCGACGAGTCGAGGTATCGGTTTGTCGACAATCGGGTGGATCCGCTGGTGAGCCGTCACCACCGCTGGTGGGCCGGCCTCACCGCTGGTTGAGCCGGGCGAGCGCCAGCGAGCCCGTGTCGAAACAGTGAGGATGTAGGCACCCGGTCCAGGGGTCTGACCTATGTCGAAACTGACACCCCTGGTGGCTGTCCTTCACAGGGACCTGTCGGCTCCTGGACCGGGTGCTCGATCTGATGACCAGGCCGGGCGGGTGTGACCTCATAGGACCTTGGTCTGCACAGTCTCATCACTGTTTTGTCCGCCCGACCTGGAAGGTCATCTCTTCCCTTTCCACGAAG